>NZ_JBVING010000008.1:159874-421807 GCF_055579465.1 Streptomyces sp. NPDC032745
GTCCTTGCCCGGAACCTCCTTCGTCACCTCACCCGGAACCTTCTCCGTGTCCTTGCCCGGAACCTCCTTCGTCACCTCACCCGGAACCTTCTCCGTGTCCTTGCCCGGAACCTCCTTCGTCACCTCACCCGGAACCTTCTCCGTGTCCTTGCCCGGAACCTCCTTCGTCACCTCACCCGGAACCTTCTCCGTGTCCTTGCCCGGAACCTCCTTCGTCACCTCACCCGGGACCTTGTCCGTCCCCTTCTCGGGGTTCTGGCCCGTCTGGGTCCCCTTGTCTGTTTCCCTTTCCTGCTCCCTGCCCTTGTCCTTCTCGGGGAGCTTGTCCACCGGTCGCGAATCGGTCGGGGGCAGGACCGGGTACGGCGAGTCGGGGGTTTGGCCCTTCGGGGGCGGGACCGCGTGGTCGTGCTTGCCCTGTACGTCGCCGCTCGCCCGCTCGTACCAGCCCTTGCGGTCGTGGTCGAACATCGTGACCGTCTTCACCGGCCTCTCGGCGGGCTTGACCGCAACCAGGTCGGAGGACCGGAACGACGACCACTCCTTGCCGCTGTACGTCTGCTTGCCCTTGACGGCGACAGGCGGGGCCAGGGGGTTGCCGCAGGCGCAGCGGACGCGAGGTACGCCGCGGTTGTCGACCAGGACGGGCGTACCGGCCTGCAGGACGGCCTGATAGCTGGTGGGCGCGGCGTTCTTGTACCCGTGGTTGGTGACCCGGGTGTCCCAGCCGAGCCGGACGGGAGTCAGCGACCGTAGATACGAGGGGATGTCGGGCTGCTCGATGCTCAGGGGGGCGGCGAAGGCCTTCCCCTTGTCCTTGTGCTGCGAGAGGAACTGGATCTGCTTCTCGACGTCGCAGCTCGCGAGGTTCCGCGTGCCCCCGTAGAGCCCCGGGTACGCACCGTTGACCTCGAGGGTGCGCGCACCGGCCGTGCCGTCTTTCGGCCGAGCAGCAGCCACAGGAACGACTCCGGTGTCCGCGGATTCCGCGGCCGTCGAGGGGGTGAACGGGTCGGGGCCGGCCGCCGAGGCGGCCTGCAGGAAGACCTCTCCGCCGACTGCCTTGTTTCCGCCCATGACGGTGAAGGCGAGGACCACCGCCGTTGCCATGGCCACGGCGGTGCCGGCGCTCAGCAGCGTTCTGCGCGACCGCCACCCGTGAGCCGACCCCCCGCGGCGCCGGCCGGGCTCACCCGGCTCGCCACTGACGGTCGGCGGCCCAGGAGGACCAGGGGGCCCAGGAGGACCAGGAGGCGGCGGAGGCCCCGGCGGCGGAGCCTGCTCGTCTGTCGGCCGACCGGACAGCGGACCGGACGGGGGCCCGGTGGGGCGCTCGGACGAAGGAGGTAGGGAACTCACGACACACTCCCCCCGACGAGGGACATCGGGAAAACAATGGTCATTCGCATGTGCTCGCTCCTAATCGTCAGTATGACCTCCGAGTCCTGGAGGCGTGAATATTGAAAATTTCGCTCCCGCGAAAAAAGGTGAAGAGGCGCCCGGACGGGCCCGTCTCTTCCACGTGTTGACGCGGGAAGGGCCAGCGGGTGCGCGTGAGCCCATGCCTTGAGTAAGCCCTCTACTTCGGGTCGCGTCACGTTCCGGGTTTTCGTGACTTGACGAATGGCGATAGCGGTCCCCGGTGGCGGACGCGGCCGCTCTTGCCCACTCCAGCGCCTGGGACATGACGGGGGGAGCGGGTTTCGCCATGCGGGCGGGGGACGCGCGGGCGGCCCTGGAACGTGCCGCGTCGGCTGCACGAGTCGTGCAGCCGACGCTTGCTCTGCGGGCGTGCTGTACCGCCACCCCCACACAGCAGTAGCCGGAGAGGCGACGGGCCTCTCCGGCTACTGCTGTGTGGGGTGGTTCCGAGTGTGGGCTGCCAGGCCTCACTGGCCGAGCTTCTGCTTCAGGTTCTCCTTGACCTGCAGCTTGATGTTCTGCTTGTTCACCTGGCCGCCCTTGCCCGTGCCGTCGCCACCCACGGCGGTCGCATCGCCGGTGTTGACAGCATCGGCACTGGCGTTGCCGCCGGTGGCGTTACCGGTGGTGATCACACACTTGCCCTTGCAGTTGCCGACGCCGCTGGAGGCATTGCCGCCCTTGGCGGTACCGCCGACGGTGGTGTTCTCGGCGTTGGCGTCGCCGCCGGTACCGATGCCGTCGGCGCTGTCGTCCTGGAGGAGGTTGACGGCCTGCTGCGGGGCGGCGGTCGGTGCGGCCATCGCGGTCGCCGGCAGGGCGATGCCCCCACCGACCAGCGCAACGGAAGCTCCGGCCAGGACGATACGACGGGTCCAAAAACGCTCAGACATGATGATTCTCCATTCGGTTCCAAAAGGGTTTGCATTCCGCCCCGCAGAAAAGGCCGGGGATAATGTTCCGGCCTCGTGTTCTCCGGGAGTTCCCCGGTGAGGGCGTACTCCAAATAAACCCTGCAGGGGCACGTGCGTCACGCCACTCGAATACGTGGCTTGACCCCTGGAACCGATCTTGGTAAAAGCCGCCGTCGGCCGATGCGGCCCGGCCCGCGGGCGTCCGCGACGCCCGCGGGCACGAAGGCGGCGCGCACCCCGGAACCCCACGCCGGTGTGGCCCGCCTGGACTCCACCGGCCGACTCGAGGTGAGCGCCGCGCGCCCGGGCGGAATCCGGGGTTTGCGCGCTTGGCGGCCGGCCCCGGGTCCTGCTACTTCAGGCCGATCTCTTCACACGCGGGCTTGAACCTCCCGGTGCAGATCTCGTCGACCGTGTAGACGCCGTCGTCGACCACGGTGGACTTCACATTGCTCCTGGTCAGCGCAACGCCCGGAACGAGGACCGAGGGCACGCCCTTGGTGGTCGGGCTGTTGACGATCTGGTTGATGATTCCGTCGATCTTCTCGCCCTTGGCGAGGGCAACGGCCATCTCCGCGGCGGCGGCGGCCTCCGGCGCGTACCGCTTGTAGACGGTCATGTATTGCTCGCCCGCGACGATCCGCTGCACACCGGCCAGTTCGGCGTCCTGGCCCGTGACCGGGGGCAGGTTGGAGATTCCGGCTGTCTTGAGGGCGTTGATGATGCCGCCGGCCATCCCGTCGTTGGCGGAGTAGACGCCGACGATCTTTCCCTTGCCCAGCGCCGTGAGCGCGGCCGACATGTTCGTGTTGGCGTTCTCCGGCTTCCAGTCGACGGTGTCGTACTCCTTGCCGACATTCACCTTGTCGTCGAGGACGGAGTGCGCACCGGACTTGAACATTTTGGCGTTCGGGTCCGTGACCGAGCCGTTCATCATGACGATCTGGCCGTCCTTGGCCTTGTCGCCCAGCGCCTCCAGCAGTGCCTTGCCCTGGACCTTACCCACGTCTTCGTTGTCGAAGGAGGTGTAGGCGTCGATCGGGCCTTCCGCCAGGCGGTCGTAGGCGATGACCGGAATACCGGCGTCCTTGGCTTTCTTGACCGAGCCGGCGATGGCCTTGGCGTCCACCGCGTCGATGACGAGGACGTGCACCTTGTTGGCAATCATCGCTTCGACCTGGGAGTTCTGGGCGGCCGCGTCCTGTTTGGCGTTGGCATAAACCACTTTGCCCTTGCCTCGCGTGAATTTGGCGACTTCCTTCTCGATCAGCGGCTTGTCGAACTTCTCGTAGCGCGCCGTCTGGTCCTCCGGAAGCAGGAGGCCGACCTTGACCGCGTCACCCGTGGCCGAGGCCCCGGGTCTCGCGCCGGAGTCCTCATCCGTACTGCCGCAGGCACTGAGCGAAACGGTGACCGCGGAAGCAACGACCGCAACGGCGACTCGACCCAGATATGTGTTCACGATGTAAACCTCCCTGACGAGGCCCTGTACTGGCGGCCGAGGTAGACGCAGTCAACTCGGCGCCGACACCACCGTCAAGAAGTGAACTATTAACGAGATGGCAACGTTGCCATCACGCTCCGCATCCACACAATCCAGGGATTACTACGCCTTTTCAGCACGATTGACTCCCCGATAGCAGTTCAACTTTTGAATAGACCACCCGGACTCTGACTACCCGTCGACGCTTGAACGTCGGGGTCGGCCTGTAGAGGCCGTGTGAAAATCCGCCCCCAGGCCCCACCGATCCGCGACGCAGCATGCCTGAGCGGAACCGAACGTGACA
This sequence comes from Streptomyces sp. NPDC032745, assembly GCF_055579465.1. Classification (NCBI taxonomy): domain Bacteria; kingdom Bacillati; phylum Actinomycetota; class Actinomycetes; order Kitasatosporales; family Streptomycetaceae; genus Streptomyces; species Streptomyces sp. NPDC032745. Next base: position 163,998 of record NZ_JBVING010000008.1, read on the forward strand.
CGGTGGACACGTCTTGCAGTCGGCCATCACAGCTTGGAGGGCATCCCGTGATGTACGCACGCCAGAAGAGGGTCCGGTCGGTGACACCCACGCGCCGCCGATTGGCGACGGTCTCAGCGGCCCTCGCAGCCGCCTGTGCTTCGGCCTTGGTGACCGCAGTACCGGCGAGCGCCGAGGTCAAGTCCACGTGCGGGACCTACATCTGCGTGGCCACCGCCTATCAGGGGCGCGACTACGTCCAGGACATCACGGTCACCACCAGGGACGGACTGCCGGGGACGCTGCGCGCCTTCGTGGGCGACTACCGGGGGAGCAAGGCCGGCGTGTCGCGGGCCCGGTTCGTCATCAACCGGGAGTTCAGGGCGTATCCGCGGTTGGCCGTCTGCGGCGGCCTGGACCGCAGTGGCAGGGTGATCGAGAACCACTGCGTGATGATCCCCTGACCGCTCCCAGTACCGGCGGCTCCGCGCCCCGCCATCCGGTCCTTCATCGAGCGGGCCCCGGCCGAAGCCGGGACCCGCTCGATCCGTCGAAGATCATCGGGTGCAGAATGGCCGGTATGTCGATAACAAACACCCCCAAGACGGCATCGATCGACGACGCTTCACCGATCGGCCACACCCTGGCCCGCGCTTTCGACGACGACCCGATGATGCGCTGGTTCTTCCCCGACGCCGCCACACGCGAGGCGGGGCTGGGCCGCTACTTCAGCACGATCTTCACGCGCCAGTACGGCCGGCACGGCGTATGCGAACGCACCGGGGCGGCGGCAGCTTTCTGGGTGCCGCCGGGCGCACAGGACAAGGCCGTTCCCGACGCGGAGACCATCCGGGAACTCGAGGAGATCCTGGGCGACCGGGCTCCGCTGTTCCGCGAAGCCGTGGCGGCGGCCGCCGGGCACGGACCCCAGGAGCCGCACTGGTACCTGGCCGTGGTCGGTGCGGACCCGGCCGCGCAGGGTCAGGGACACGGAGCCGCCCTCCTCCGCTCGGGCCTCGCCAAGGCCGACGCGGCCGGCCTGCCGACGTACCTGGAATCCTCCAAGCCGTCCAACCTCCCGGTCTACGAGCACTTCGGCTTCACGGTGCTCGGCGAGTTCCAGCTCCCGGGCGGCGGACCGACCCTGTGGCCGATGCGCCGCGCGCCGCGCCACCCGGCCGACGCCTGAGGCTTTCCCGGCGGCCCGCGAGAAGCCGCAGCCTGCTGAACAGCGGGCTGCGGCCCCCGGCCCCGCCGTGTCGGAGGTCGCTGGAGCCGAGGGCCGGGCCGGTGGGGCCCGGCCCTCGGTACTCTGCTGCGTCACATTTCCGCGACGGCCTCCAGCGGGCTCAGGGCGGCTGCCCGGCGGGCCGGGACGGCTGCCGCGATCGCGCCGATCGTGAGGGACAGCAGGCACACGAGGAGCAGCGTCCCCCAGGGCAGAGCCAGGGAGTACTGCGTCATCGCGCCGTTGGCCAGAGCACCGACCGTCCAGGCTCCGAACAGCCCTCCTGCCAGGCCCAGGAGTGTGCCGAAGGCGGCGACGGTCACCGACTCCAGGCGGATCATCCGCCGGATGCCGCTGCGGTCCATGCCGATGGCGCGCAGTACGCCGATCTCTCGGGTGCGTTCCGAGACCGACATGGCCAGCGTGTTGACGATGCCGAGTGCGGAGATCACGGCGCCGATGGCGAGCAGTCCGTACATCAGGGTCAGCAGGTTGCCCAGCGAGCCGGCGGCCTCCTGGACGAGTTCCTTCCGCTCCTTCACCTGCGCCAGCGGGCTGTTGCCCACGGCGGTGCGCAGCCGGTCCTCGGTGGCCGCGGAGACCGCGCCGCGGTCGGTGCGGACCAGGATCCGCTGGATGGTGCCGGTCTTGAAGCTGTGCTGCTGCACCTCGGTGCGGTCGCCCAGTACCTCCCCGGCGGTGGGGTTGTCCTCGTAGACGCCGACGACGGTGTACTGCTCGAGCTCCTGGCTGCGGCCGATGCGGGCGCCGAGCCGGCTGCCGGTGCTCAGGTGCTGTTCGCGGGCGGTGGTGACGGAGACGGCGATCCGGCCCGGTCCGAGGTCTTTCAGGGAGCCGCTGACGAAGTCGAGCTTCATGACGGCGTTTACGGCGCCGGGGTCGACGCCGGCGATCCCCTGGACACCCCCGCCGGGGGTGAACACGACGGAGTCCGCGACGGCGGCCGCCGTTTTCACCCCCGGGGTGTCGGCCACCCGCTTCTCGGCGGCCGGGTCGATGGAGGTCATCGTCGTACGGCTGCCGATCACGTAGTCGGCGCCGAGGCCGGCCGCGGCCTGCCGGTCGAGTGCCTGCCCGCTGGAGTTGCCGATGACGGCGAGCCCGGCGACCAGGGCCGTACTGATCATCAGGGCGGAGGCGGTGGCCGCGGTGCGCCGCGGGTCGCGCAGCGCGTTCTCGCGGGCGAGGTGCCCGGTGATCCCGAAGCGGCCGGTCAGTCGTCCGCTCAGCCGGATCATGGGGGCGGCGAGAAGCGGCGCCAGCACGATCATGGCGACGACGAAGAGGGCGCAGCCGAACATCGCGTTCTGCAGGTTCTCCTCCGAGGCGTCCTTCGCCCCCATGAGCGATACCAGCAGCCCGGCGCCGACGGCGAGCAGGGCCAGCCCCACCGCACCGCGGACCCGGGATGCGGTGGCGGTGGGCGGCTGCTCCGCCGAGCGCAGCGCCTCGATGGGTGCGACCTTCGCCGCCTTGCGGGACGGCAGCCACGCGGCGAGCACCGTGACGCCGACGCCCACGCCGAGCGCAGCCACGACGGGGAGCGGACCGATCACCAGGGGGCCGCGGGGCAGTGTGTCCTGCGAGGTGCTCAGGATGTCGGGCAGTACGGAGGCGATGCCCAGGCCGAGCAGGAAGCCTGCCGCCGACGCGGCGAGGCCGACCAGGATGGCTTCCCAGAGGATGGAGCGGACCACCTGGCGGCGCGAGCAGCCGATCGCCCTCAGCAGTGCGATCTCCCGGGTACGCCGGGAGACGAGCATGGTGAAGGTGTTGACGATGAGGAACGAGCCGATGAACAGCGAGACCCCGGCGAAGATCATCGGCATCTTCTGGTAGCCCCGGGTCAGCGTGTCGAGGTACGTGGCCTGCTGGGCGGCCTGGGCGGCGCCGCTGACGGCCTCGGCCCGGTCGGCCGGGAGCAGGGCGGTGACCCGCTCGGAGAGCGTGAACCGGTCGGTGCCGGGCGTCGCGGACAGGTCGATCGAGGTGTACCGGCCGGGGGACGCGAACAGCTGCTGGGCGGTCGCCTTGTCGAACAGGGCGAGGGTGCCGCCCGCGGTCACCCGCGTGTCCTGGGTGGTGACGATTCCCACCAGCCGCTTCTTCATGACCGGGCCGTCGGTGGCCAGCGTGACCGTGTCGCCGATGCCGAACCCGCCTGCGGCGGCCGTGCCGCTGTCCACGGCGAGTTCGTCGCCGTTGCGGGGGGCGTGGCCCTTGACCAGCGGATGGCGGCTGTCCTTGCCGCCCTTGCCCGGTACGTAGGCGCCGGCCAGGTTCGCCCACGCCTTGCCGGCGCGCAGCGGAGCGCCGTCCGCGCCGTTCAGGGTTGCCGAGCCGTCGGCCGCGGGCCGCGCGGCGGCGACACCGGGTACGTCGGCCAGTTTCCGTACGAGCGCGTCGTCGAGTGCTCCGGGCTCGTCGTCCGCGGCCCCGGGCGGGGAGTCCTTCGGGGTCACGGTGACCGCGATGTCCGCGAAGTTCTTCGACGCGGCGGCGCGGTAGGCCGCGGCGGAGGACTCCGCGAAGACGAGGGTGCCGCAGACGAACGCGACACCCAGGCAGACCGCGAGGACGGTCATGACCAGACGGGCCTTGTACGCCAGGACGTTGCGCAGGGCTGTTCTCAGCATGGGCAGCTTTCAGGGACGTGGGGGTACGGGAATGTGGGACGCGGGCGCCGGGGTGAGGCCGGGTCAGCTGGTGCGGGAGCGTGCGGCGAACGCCTTCATCCGGTCCAGGACCCGGTCCGGGGTGGGGTGGGCCATCTCGTCTTCCAGACGGCCGTCGGAGAGGAAGACCACGCGGTCGGCGTAGCCGGCGGCGACGGGGTCGTGGGTGACCATGACCACGGTCTGGCCGAGCTCGCGCACCGAGTCGCGCAGGAAGCCGAGGACCTCGGTCCCGGCGCGGGAGTCGAGGTTGCCGGTGGGCTCGTCGCCGAAGATGATCGCGGGGCGGGAGACCAGGGCCCGGGCCACGGCGACGCGCTGCTGCTGCCCGCCGGACAGCTGTCCGGGCCGGTGGCCGAGGCGCTGGGAGAGGCCGACCATGGCGACCACGCGGTCCAGCCACTGCCGGTCGGGGCGGCGTCCGGCGATGGTCAGCGGCAGCGTGATGTTCTCCAGCGCGGTCAGCGTCGGCAGCAGGTTGAACGCCTGGAAGATGAACCCGACCCGGTCGCGGCGCAGCTCGGTGAGCTGCCGGTCGTTCAGCGTGCTCAGTTCGGTGGTGCCGATGCGGACGGAGCCGGAGCTGACCGCGTCGAGCCCGGCGGCGCAGTGCATCAGGGTGGACTTGCCGCAGCCGGAGGGGCCCATGATCGCCGTGAACTCGCCTTCCCGGAAGGCGATGCTGACCTGGTCCAGGGCGACGACACGGGTGTCGCCGCTGCCGTAGACCTTCGACAGGTCGCTGGTGGCGGCCGCGATCCCGGCGGTCGTCGGATACGGCGCGAGGGCGTCAAACGGTGCGGCGGTCACGGGGGACTCCTCTTCGGGTGCCAATGGGTGCACTTCGAAGGGTGTCCGGGGCGTGTATCGGGAGCCGGGGCGGCCGTGTATCGGCGTCCGCGTCGCTTCGTATCGGTTCTGTAGGGGCGGGGCCGCCGGGCCGGGTGGTCAGGTCGGCAGGCGCAGCGTGGCGACGGCGCCGCCGTCCGGGGCGTTGTCCAGGCGCAGCTCGGCGCCGAGGACCCGGGCCTGGCCCAACGCGATGGTCAGGCCCAGGCCGTGACCCGAGCCGCGCTCCGCCGCTCCCGTGTGGAAGCGGCGCGGACCGTCGCGCAGCAGGTCCGGGGGGAATCCCGGGCCGTGGTCGCGTACGACGACCGCACGGCCCCCGACGGTGACCTCGACTGTGACCTCGACTGGGGTCGCGCCGTGCCGGTGCGCGTTGACGACGAGGTTGCCGACGATCCGTTCGAGGCGGCGCGGGTCGGTCTCCACCGCCTCGGCGGACTCCCCGCCCGGCGCATCGGCGACGACGACCTGCGCATCGAGTCCGGTCCGGGCCACGGCCTCGCGGACGACTGCGCCGAGCGGCACACGGGCGCGGACCGGCTGCTCCGCGCCCGCGTCCAGCCGGGAGATCTCCAGCAGGTCCTCGACCAGGCCGCGCAGGTCCCGTACGCGGCCCCGGAGCAGATCCTCGGTCTCGCCGGGCGGCAGCAGGTCGGTGGTGACCAGCAGGCCGCCGACCGGGGTGCGCAGCTCGTGGGCCACGTCCGCGGTGAACTGGCGCTCGGCGCGCAGCCGTCGGCCGAGACTGTCGGCCATGTGGTCGACGGTGGCGGCGATGTCGGCCACCTCGTCGCCGCCCTTGATCGGCCCGGTACGGGCATCGAGGTCCCCGGCGGAGATCCGGACCGCCGTCTCGGAGACCCGGCGCAGCCTGCGGCCGAGCAGCCCGGCCCCGTAGACCGCCAGGGGTACGGCCGCAGCGAGCGAGACCAGGGAGGCCACCGCCATGCTCACGTCGAGGCGGCGCAGCCCGTGGAGGTCCGAGTTCATGTTGAACCGGACGGCGAGCACCGGGCTGCCCGGGCCGCCGACCCGCTGGGCGCCCCAGACGCTCGGCCCCAGATTGCCGCTGACGTATCCGTCGTAGGCAGTACGCCGGTTGCCGTCGGCCGGGTGGCGCAGTACGTCGGGCAGGCCGGCGGGATCGAGTTCGGCACCGTCCGCCAGCGTTCCGGTGCGCCGGTAGGTGTCCATGGCCGAGTAGACGGTGTTGAACGCGTCCCGTTCGGCCCGGCTGCGGATGTCGCTCGCGGTCCACAGATGGACCAGAACGCCCACCGCCGCCGCGACCAGGCAGGCGGTGGCCGCGGCCAGTGCGGCGATCTTCCGGCGCAGGGACGCGCGGGCCGGTCGCAGCCGGTGGAACGTGCGCACCGGCCTCAGCGCCTGAACTTGTAGCCGAAGCCGCGGACCGTCTCGATCCGGTCCCGGCCCAGTTTCCTGCGCAGCCGCTGCACGCACAGGTCCACGACCCGGCTGTCGCCGTCCCAGCCGTACTCCCAGACGTTGCGCAGCAGGGTGTGCCGCTCGAGCACGACGCCCGGGTGGGCGGCGAACTCCAGCAGCAGCTTCAGCTCGGTCGGGGTGAGCGCCACCGGGCTGCCGGACACGAACACTTCCAGGCCGCCGGTGTCGATGGCCAGGTCCCCGAAGACCAGCCGGTCTCCCCCGTACGACGGTGCCTCCTCGCCCGCAGCGCGCCCGGTTCCGGAGGCAGGCGCGTAGGTGGCCCGCCGCAGCAGCGAGCGGATGCGTGCCACGAGTACGTAGGTGTCCACGGGCTTGACCACGTAGTCGTCCGCGCCGGCCTCCAGGCCGGCGACGACGTCGAGCCCGTCGCCGCGAGCGGACATCATCAAGATCGGCACCAGGCTGGTTTCCCGGACTCTGCGGCACAGGCCGATCCCGTCCAGACCGGGCAGCATCACGTCCAGGATCAGCAGGTCGAAGCTGTCGTCGCGGAAGGACTCCAGCCCCGCGAGCCCGTCGGCCGCCGCCTTCACCTCGTAGCCGTAGCGCTCGAGGGCGACGGCGAAGGACCGGCGCATCAGCTCGTCGTCCTCCACCAGCAACACGCGAACGGGGCGCGGCGAGGCCGGAGCAGGGGTGGGCGAGGACACGGGACGACTCCTGTTCGGGCGGGCCGGGTGAGGTATCGGTCCCGTGTGCGCTCACGCACGGCCGGCGACCTGAAAGGAACGATACGGCAGACACCGGGCGCGCGGACCGCGTCGCGCGCCGGACACACATCGCCCTCCCGGGAGCCTCCCGCATCAGAGAACATGCAGGTCAGATGGGGTTTCGGGGATCGGGCGGACGGCGGATCCAGGGCCGTCCGGTGCTCTGTGGGCCCTTCATCGCTCAGGGCCTGCGCGCCGTTTCGATGGGCAACCAAGCGCTGCCTGATACGCCGCAGATACAAAACCCGCCCCGGCAGCGGCGCCCGGGGCCGTTGGTTGACATGGAGCGCACTCCAACACCTAGCGTCCTGGGCAGATGATCCCGACATCAGGAGGCAGCACCATGACCGACGTCCTCACCCGGCACCTGGGCGACCTGGCGGTCTCTGCACAAGGCCTGGGGTGCATGGGCATGAGCCACGGCTACGGCGCCTCGGACGACACCCGGTCGATCGCGACCCTGCACCACGCCCTCGACCTCGGGGTGACCTTCCTGGACACCGCCGACTTCTACGGCGCCGGGCACAACGAGGAGCTGATCGGACGGGCCGTCGCCGGACGCCGCGACGAGGTGGTGCTGGCCACCAAGTTCGGCTTCGCCAACCGCCTCGGCGAGCCGACCCTGGTCCGCGGGGACGCCGCCTACGTACGGCAGGCGTGCGAGGCGTCGCTGCGCCGGCTCGGGGTCGACCACATCGACCTCTACTACCAGCACCGGGTCGATCCGCAGGTCCCGATCGAGGAGACCGTCGGCGCCATGGCCGAGCTGGTGCAGGCCGGCAAGGTCCGTCACCTCGGGCTGTCCGAGGCCGGCGCGGGCACCGTCCGGCGGGCGCACGCGGTGCACCCGATCGCCGCGCTGCAGAGCGAGTGGTCCCTGTGGACCCGCGACCTGGAGGCGGAGATCGCCCCGGTCTGCCGCGAGCTCGGCATCGGCCTGGTCCCGTTCTCCCCGCTCGGGCGCGGATTTCTGACCGGCCGGTACAGCTCGGTCGAGGGGCTGGCCGAGAACGACGTACGGCGCACTCAGCCGCGGTTCGCCGACGGCAACCTCGAACGGAACCTGGCGATCGTCGCGAAGCTGAACGAGCTGGCGGCGGCGAAGGGAGTCACCGCCGGCCAGCTCGCCCTGGCCTGGGTGCAGCACCGGGGGGACGACGTGGTGCCGATCCCCGGCACGCGGCGGCAGCGGTACCTGGAGGAGAACCTCGCGGCCCTGGCCGTCGAACTGTCCCCCGAGGACCTCGCCGCCATCGAGGCCGCGGCCCCGCCCTCGGAGATCGCGGGCACCCGCTACGACGCGACCAGCCTCACCTTCGTCAACAGCTGAGCCCGCCGCGGCAGCGGGTCTTCATGCCCGGCTCCGGCCGCGGCACCGGGTCAGCTCGCTGACCGGGGTCAGCCGAGCTGGCGGCCCAGGAAGTCCAGCATCCGCTCCGCCGCGACGGTCCAGTAGGGCCAGCCGTGGCCGCCCGGTTCCAGGACCACCTCGGCGTCCACGCCGCGGGCCGCGAACACGGTGCGCAGATCTTCGGTGCCCGGCAGGTAGTTGGTGTCCTCGGTTCCGCAGCCGAGGTGGTAGCGGGTGCGCCGGAGCCGGTCGGGGGCGGTGCGCCGGATGATGTCGGCCAGGTCGTACTCCCGGGCGCGGTCCGTCAGCCGGGCGGATCCGGCCAGGTCCCGGCCGAAGGCATGGCCGTAGAAGCGGTTCCACTCCCCCATCGGCATCGCGCGATAGCCCTCGTCGGTGAAGTGTGCCGTGCTCAGCCCGGCGGCGGCGCCGAACAGGCCCGGGTACCGCAGGGCGTACATCAGCGCGCCGTAGCCGCCCATGGAGAGCCCGGCGACGGCCCTCCTCTCCGCCCGGCCGCCCAGCCCGTGGGCCTGTTCCACGGCCGGGACGAACTCCTCGATGAACATGTCCTCGTAGCGCAGGGCGTCGGCGCCGGATCCGGCGTCGTTGATGTAGAACGTCTCGTCCTGGCCTCCCCCGGGCGTGCCGGGGTCCCGCCGGGCGTCGGGCATGACGAGGGCGCACGCCGGGATCCGGCCCGCCGCGACGGCCCGTTCCAGGGTGGGCACAATGCCGCCCTTCACGACCCAGTCGGTGTGCTTCCCGCTCGCTCCGTGCAGCAGGAAGAGGACCGGGATCCCGCCGTCGGGCCCGCCGCCCGGGGTCGCGGAGCTCACCCCGGCCGGCAGGTAGAGGCTGTACGGGACGTCCCGGCCGAGCAGCCGGCTGCGCAGGGTCGGGTCGGTGCGCAGCGAGCCGCCCCCGGAGGCGGACGGAGCGGGCGAGGTGGCGGACGGCTCCGGTCCCGGCGCCCCGGAGACCCGCCGCAGCAGGAAGGCCGCGGATGCGGCCGCGAACGTTCCGCCGGCTCCGGCCGCGAGCAGGGAACGGCGAGCAGGAAGTTTCACGAGGATTCCCTCACGCGGCCGGGCGTTCACAGGACCGGGCACATGACACGGACCTCACACATGACACGCCCGGCATCCGCATCGGGGCAAGCAGCCGCGCCGGAGAAGCCGCCCAGGTCACCACCCGGTGGGCTACCGGCTCCGGCTCGGGCTCCGGCCGAATGGGGACACGTACGGCGCTCTCGGGCCCGCGGGGTCAGTGGTTGCGGGTCAGGGCGGCGGGGGCTCCGGCCGACTGTGCGCCTTCCGACTGGAGCGTCAGCCGGTCCGGTTCGTCCAGGGTCAGTACGTAGAGGTTGCCCCGGGGGCAGTCGAAGGAGGCCGCGCGGTCGGTCGGATGGCTGGTCGCTGCTGCCAGGACCGCGGTGTTCCCCTTGATCTGCCGCAGCTCGAGGGCCTCCGTGCACCCCAGGTTGCGCCCGCTGGAGACCTCCTTGACGTCGCTGACCTGGCGGCCCACGATCTCGCCCGCAGCTCCGGCCTGCAGCGTGACCGTGACGGCGAACTCACCCGTCCGCGCCCGGGTGATGCCGTCCGCGTCCGGCGTGCCGGGCCCGATGCCGGACCAGGTGCCGACCCAGGACGCCGGCAACGCCGCTGCGGAGGAGGGCGGTACGGACGGTGTCGGTGAGGCGGTGGGGGGCGCGGCCCTGCCACCGTCGCCGCCGCTCCCGGGAAGCCCGATCGCGAGCGTGACGACCGTCGCGAGCGTGACGGCGCCGATGGCCGCGCCGATCACCAGGGGCCGCCGGGACGAAAACGGAGTACCGGGAGCCGTGGCCGGCGGCACCGGCGCGGCGGCAGGGGGCGGGGCCGGCGACTGCGGCGGCGGAACCGGCCGAGTGCCGGGCCCCGCAGGGGCGTGGGCGGGCGGCTGCGGTGCGGTGAGCAGACGCGTGAGTTCGGCCGCCCGGCGGCCGACGTCGGCGACGAGGGCCGGGGGCACCTCCCTGCTCCAGGCCTCCTCCTCTGCGGCGCCGAGCCGCGCCCGTACGTCCTCGGCGGTCGGGCGCCGGTCGGGGTCCTTGGCCAGGCACTCCCGCACCAGTGGGAGGAGTGCTTCGGGCACGCCGTCGAGCAGGGGCTCGTCGTGGACGATCCGGTACAGGAGGCCCGGCAGTTGCAGCTCCTCGCCGCGGGCCAGGAAGGGGCTGCGGCCCGTCGCCGCGTACACGAGGACCGCGGCGAGGGAGAACACGTCGGCCGGCGCCCCGGCCACGGCGCCGGTCGCCTGCTCCGGCGCGAGGAAGCCGGGCGTGCCGATGACCGCGCCCGTCTGGGTGTGGCGCGGGTCGCGCACGGTGCGGGCGATGCCGAAGTCGATCAGGAAGGGCCGCTCCGGGCCGAGCAGCACGTTCGCCGGCTTGATGTCGCGGTGGACGACCCCTGCCGCTCGTACGGCGACGAGCGCGCAGGACAGCTCCCGGGCCAGGCACCACACGGCCGGCTCCGCCAGCGGCCCGTGCCGGTGCACCCAGTCGCCCAGCGACGGCGCGGCGATGTACTCCGTCGCCAGCCATTGCGGCGATGCGCCGGGCGGGCTGAAGTCCACCACCGAGACCGTCCATGCGCTGCGCACACGGTCGTTGGTGCGGATCTCCCGGGCGAACCGTTCGGCGAAGTCCGGCTCCAGACTCAGTTCCCGGTGCACCGTCTTCAGGGCCAGCGGCCGGCCCGACGGTGTCCGGGCCAGGAACACCTCGCCCATTCCTCCCTCGCCGAGCCGCGCCAGCAGGCGGTAGCCGCCGATCTCCGGCAGGTCACCGGGCCGCAAAGACTCCACCGACTCCCCCGTCCCCATGGCCGTTCGCCGACCCGTGGTGAACGGACCGTCCGGTGGGCCAATTTATCGGACGATCTCATGGATCGGAGGGTCACCGGAGGCGGTGTCCGGCCGGCTCGACGGCCGGACACCGCGCGTGGGGTCAGGAGATGGTGACGAACTTCGCGATGCTCGGTACCCCCTGGGCGTCGAGGGCGAAGAGCATGTAGTTCCCCGGCAGGACCACACCGGTGTCGGCGGGGATGGACACCGTGTACGCGCCGGTTCCCTTGGCCGTGGACACGAGGGGGACCCGCCGCTGGTCGTTGTCGGTGGAGTGGGTCGCCGCCGCGGCCCGCATCAGGACGAAGGACGCCACCGGGGCCCCGGTGCTCACCGTGAGCGACGCGCCGGGGGCCGCCCGGGAGGGCACGCCTGCGGTGATGACGGGACGCGGCTTCGGCGATCCGTCCGCGTTGAGCAGGTACGGCGGTGTGAAGACGGCCCCGTCGGCGTGGTTGGTCGCGCAGTCCCCGCACAGGCCACCGCCGCCGGAGAAGATCCGCCCGTCCGGCAACAGGTTGGCCACGCTGTGGTAGTTGCGCGGGATGGCCATGGTGGCGAGCGGGGTGAAGCTACCGGTCGACGGGTCCCAGAGCTCCGGGGCCAGCACCGAGGTCGCGTCGCTGAAGGGCACCGGATAGGCCTGTCCGCCGAAGACGGCCACCTTGCCGTCGGGCAGGACGACGCTGTTGCTGAAGGCGCGGGCGTGCTCCATGTCGCCCGTACGGGCGGCCTGCACCTCCTGGCCGCCCGAGATGCTCACGGTGTAGGCGCGTCGCGTGGCCGGGGTCTTCTCGTAGGCGGGCGAACCGCCCAGGGTGAGCAGTTTGCCGATGTCGTACGCGACGGCGTTGCCGGTCATGGCGTCCTGGCTGTCGGCCCGGGTGCCGGCGCCGGTGATGCTGCCCGGGCCGCTGGTCGAGATCCAGTTCATCTGCCTGCTCGGGCCCAGCTGCAGTACCTTGCCCCCCGAAGTGGCGTACAGCCACATGTGGTTGTCGGCCCGGTACGGTCCGGCCGGGTCGGCGGTCAGCGCCGGAACGGCCGAGACCCCGGGGAGCCTCCGCCACGTACGGGTGTCCGGCGACCAGGCCTCACCGGCCTTGTCTCCGGTGGCGCCGCTCCAGGATCCGCCCAGGACGAAGGCCTCGCCGGTGGAGAGCAGCGTCATGGCCTGGTAGCCACGGGCGATGTTCATGCTGGTGGTGGCGGACCAGGCATCGGTGGCCGGGTCGTAGATGCTCGCCTTCTCCGCGTTGCTGCCGCCGGTGACCAGTACCCGGCCGTCGGCCAGCATGGCGATGCCGGGACAGAACATGTCGTGGCCGGTGTTGTCGATGCGGCGCTGCGTGACCTTGCCGGTCTTCAGGTCCAGGATCGCGGTCTGGGTGTAGCCGTTGCTGCCGCCGAAGCGGTCGACGGCGTACGCGGACCAGGCGAGCAGCTTGTCGCCGGGCAGGGCGGCGGTGGCCACGGGTACCAGGGGGAAGCCGGTGATCCGGTCCCAGGCTCCGTGGGCGGCCGGGCTGGCCGGTCCGCTCAGGCGTATCTCCCCGGCCGAGGTCCACGGGCCGCGGCCGCCGGCCTCGGTGGTCACGGTCAGACGTATGTAGCGGGCGGTCTCGGTGCGGGTGAAGGTGGCGGTCTTGACGGTGTCGTCGTCGCGCCAGGTGCCCGCGGCGACCGGTGCGGCGAAGGCCGTGCCGTCGGTACTGGTGGTGACGGTGTACGCGCCTGCCCGGCCGTTGGGTCCGTCCGGGCGGGGGTGGTACACGAGGGCGGAGACGGCCGCCGTGCGGTGCATGTCGATGGTGATGCTGTGCGGCAGGGGGGCGGGGGTGCCGGCCCACTTGCTGTGCCAGATGGTGCTGTCGTTGCCGTCGAGCACGTTGGCGGCCCGGCCGCTCTCGCCGCCGGTCTCCTCGTCGCTCGCCGTGGCCGTCCAGCCGGTCCGGGACAGGTCGACGGTGGCTGCGGGGGTGCCGGGGTCGCCCAGCAGGTTGATCTCGGCGGCGGAGGTCCAGGGCCCGCGGCCGCCGGCCTCGGTGAGCGCCGTCAGCCGTACGAAACGGGCCCCCTGCGGGGCGAACCCGAGTGTCTTGGCACTGCCGTCGTCGGCCAGCGTGCCGGAGGCGACCGGGCTCGCCCAGGCCTGTCCGTCCGTACTGACACTGATGCCGTACTCGCCGACGCGCCCGTTGGCCCCGTCGGCGCGGGGGCGGTAGAGGAGGGCGGAGACGACGGCCGTGCGGTGCATGTCGATGGTGATGCTGTGCGGCAGGGGGGCGGGGGTTCCGGCCCACTTGCTGTGCCAGATGGTGCTGTCGTTGCCGTCGAGCACGTTGGCGGCGCGGCCGTTCTCGCCGCCGGTCTCCTCGTCGCTCGCCGTGGCCGTCCAGCCGGTCCGGTCGAGGAGGGGAGCCGTGGGTTCCATGGCGTTCGCCGGTGCGATGCCGTGGTGCGGTGACTGCTTCGCCGTCTGCTGGTCGAACGGAACGGGTGCGGGTCGGGGTACCGGGGCGCGGCCGGCTGCCGCCGGGCCCTCGACCCCGAGCCACGGCATCAGACCGACCAGCAGTGAGCCGAGACCGAGGGCGATGAGCAGGTGGGAACGGCGTAACACGCGGAAAGAGGCGAGGAAGCGTCGCCTGTTCTGCAATCTGACCTCCTGGGGCGAACCGGTGAACCCCATGGAACATAGGTCCACACAGCCACAACCCGCCTGAAATGGAGGAGAGTTGGCGCGAAACCGCATCGGATGACCGGTGGACCGCTGCCGGCTGCGACGAGGCCGGTCGCATGACGGGCCTGTGAGTTTCTCGCGGCTTCCGCTGGTCAGGGCGGCGACGGCCGGCCACCGAAAAGTTTCTCGAAGAAGTACCAATCCGGGGGCGGTGGCGCTCCGAAGTAGCGACGAGACCCTCACCGGGAGCTCACGTCAAACCCGTACGATCTGCGCTTCCCCCCGACGGGAAGCGCGGAACAGGAGCGAATGTGATAGCCAAGCGCACTGGTCGCCTCGTGGTGCTCGCCGCCGTGCCCGCCGCCGCCGTGTTCCTGACCGTAGGGCTCTCCGGCCCGGCTCTCGCGGAAGGCGGGAAGGCGTACCAGATCGATCTGGCGCAGCTCAACAACTCCGGTTCCCGGGGCACGGCGATGCTCAGCCTCAAGGGCACTCAGCTGACCGTGCAGATCGAGTCCGAGGGCATGGTGCCCGGGTCGCCGTCGGCCCAGCACCTGCACGGCTCGACCAACGGGCACGACTTCCAGTGCCCGGACGCCAGTGACGACACCAACGGCGACGGGATCCTCAGCAACACCGAGGCCACCGTCGACTACGGCGACATCAACATCTCGCTCACCACCTCCGGGGACACACAGGCAGCCAGCGGCCTCGCCGTGGAGCGCATGCCCGTCGCGAACAAGCAGGGCAAGGTCTCGTACAAGCGGACGATCACCGTCTCGCAGGCCGTGGTCGACCACATCAAGGACCTGCACATCGTGCAGCACGGCATCGACCGCAACAAGAACGGCAAGTACGACTTCGAGGGGGCCGGCAAGAGCGAGCTCGACCCGAAGCTGCCCCAGGAGGCCACTGCTCCGACCAACTGCGGCATGGTGATGGGCGCGTCCGTGGGATCCCTTCCGGTCGGCGGCGTCGAGACCGGCGGCGGCGCTCCGCAGAGTGCGGCGGCGCCGGCGACGGTGACCAGCGGGGCGGCACTCGCCGTGTCCGCGGCGGTGGCGGGTGCTGCGGCCGGTGCGTTGTTCGTCGCGCGGAGGCGGGCCGCCTCGGTCCGCGTCCGTACGCAGACCACGGCGGCCGCCGCGTGAGGGCCGGCGAGACCTCCGCATCGACCGTGCTTCGCGCACCCGCCGCATCCACCGTGCGACCGGGCCGCCGCCGGGCCGCGGGCGCCTTGGCCGCCGCCACCCTCGCCACGCTGCTTCTCGCGGGCTGCGGGGGCCAGGATCCGGCGGCGCCCGCTCAGGGTCAGGCCCCGCAGGGCGGGGCGCCGGTGAGCGGCAGCGCCGGAGGCACGCCCACCGGGCAGGCATCCGCCGGCGGCCACAACTCGTCGCCGGAGGGCGGGGCGCAGCACGGTTCCGGTGCGGGCCAGGCCAAGCCCGCCCTCGCCCGGTCGGAGCCGCAGAGCATCTCGATCCCGTCCCTCGGCGTCTCCAGTTCCCTGGAGACTCTGCGGCAGAACGCGGACGGAACGATGCAGACCCCCAAGGACCCCGGTCTCGCGGGCTGGTACGAGCCGGGGCCGACACCCGGCTCGCAGGGGCCCGCCGTGATCGCCGGCCACGTCACGTGGAACGGCGCGGCGGCCGTGTTCGAGAAGCTGAAGACGATGAAGGCCGGTGACACGATCAAGGTGACCCGGCGGGACAACAAGACGGCCACGTTCAAGGTGGACCGGGTCGCCGAGTACCCGAAGGCCGAGTTCCCGACGCTCGAGGTCTACAAGAACCTCGACCACGCGGGCCTTCGCCTGGTCACCTGCGGCGGAGACTTCGACCCGAAGAAGCACTACTACGACAGCAATGTGGTCGTGTTCGCCAGCATGACGGGCACCGCGTAGTCGGGCCGGCAGGGCGCGAGGCCGGCGAGCGCGAGGTGAGACACCCCTGGCGGACAGCGGGGGACCCCGGACCTCCCCCCGGGATCCCCCGTTGTCAGCGCCGTGCGGGTCACCAGTGGTCGTTGCCGTCCCGGCCCGACGGAAGATGACGGGATCATCCGGGGTGCGGTACGAAGTCCCACGTGAACGAAGAGATCCAGCCCGCGACCGTCCGTGTGTTCATCGCCCTCGCCCCGCCCGACGACGCCAAGGAGGAACTGGCCCGGGAACTGCGGCCCGCCTACCACGCCTACCCGGGCATGCGGTGGAACCGCATCGAGGACTGGCACATCACCCTGGCCTTCCTCGGTGAACTCCCGATCGCCGCGGTCCCGCTGCTGCAGCCGCCGCTGGCCGCCCTCGCCGCAGCGCACCGGCCCCTGGAGCTGGCGCTGCGCGGCAGCGGTCACTTCGACCACCGGGTGCTCTGGAGCGGGATCGACGGGGAACTCGACGGACTGCACCTGCTCACCGCGCAGGTGCGTACCGTCGTCAGGGAATGCGGGATCGCCTTCGAGGACCGGCCGCTGCGCCCGCACCTGACGCTGGCCCGCTCCCGCCGCAGCGACGCCTCCAGCACGGTGGAAATCGCCGCCACGCTCGACGAGTTCACCGGCCGCCCGTGGCAGGCCGAACGCCTCCACCTGGTCGGCAGCAACATAGGCCGCGGCCCCGGCCCGATCCACTACCGCGACATCCAGGCCTGGGAATTCACCGGCCGCTGAAACCCGTCAGCGGAAACCCTGCATCGGACATCACACCGCTCCCGGAGCCGCCCTCCCGCACAATGGAGGCCGGCGAGCGGGAGGGCGCGGCATGGTGGACGAGCAGGCCTCGGTACGGGTGGAGCGGGACGGCCCGGTGTTCACGGTGATCCTGAGCAGGCCGGGGGTCCGCAACGCCGTGGACGGTCCGACGGCGGCACAGCTCGCCGATGCCTTCCGCCGCTTCGATGCCGACGAGGACGCCGCCGTCGCCGTGCTGTGGGGCGAGGGTGGCACCTTCTGCGCGGGCGCCGACCTCAAGGCCATCGGCACCGAACGCGGCAATCAGGTGCTCGCGTCGGGGGACGGGCCCATGGGGCCGACCCGGATGCGGCTCGGCAAGCCGGTGATCGCGGCGGTCGCGGGGCACGCGGTGGCCGGGGGCCTGGAGCTGGCGCTCTGGTGCGATCTGCGGGTGGCGGAGGAGGACGCGGTCTTCGGGGTGTTCTGCCGCCGCTGGGGCGTACCGCTCATCGACGGCGGTACGGTACGGCTGCCCCGCCTGATCGGCGAGAGCCGCGCCATGGACCTGATCCTGACGGGACGCCCGGTCACCGCCGCCGAGGCGCACGGGATCGGGCTCGCCAACCGTGTGGTGCCCACGGGGCAGTCCCGGGAGGCCGCGGAGGCGCTGGCCCGCGAGATCGCCGCGTTTCCCCAACTGTGCCTGCGCCACGACCGGCTGTCCGTCCTGGAACAGCACGGGCTGGGCGAGGCGGAGGCGCTGGCCGGAGAGTACCGGCACGGTCTGGTGCCGCTGGCCGCGGGCGAGACCCGGGCGGGAGCGGGCCGGTTCGCCTCGGGCGCGGGGCGGCACGGCGCGTTCGGGGAGTGAGCGGCTCGTGCCGGGCCCGGCGGCGTGCCGCGCCCGGTGGGGCGAGCGGACTCAGACGACCGGCTCGCCCATGCCCAGCAGGTTTCCCTCGCTGTCGCGGAACCAGGCGGCGCGCTCTCCCCGTGCGCCCTTGCTCGGGTAGTTCCCCTCGATCTCGGCGATCCCGTCCTTGGTCCGGAACCCCGGCACGTCGATCTCTTCGAAGACCACTCCGCGCTGTCCCAGTTCTGACACCGCGGTCTCGATGTCTTCGACCTCCAACGCCATCTGGGTGAAGGTGCCGGGCGAGGCGCCCGTCGACTCGAACAGGACGAACTCCGTGCCCGCGCACCGGTACAGCAGCCCGCCGGGCCGTTCGTCGACGGGCTCCAGACCCAGCTGCTCGGCGTAGAAACGCCGCGCCCGGTCCAGGTCCTGGGCCGGAAGCCTGGTCGACACGCGTGCCCGGGCAAGGATGTTGCTGTCGTCTGCGCTCATGGCTCCACTGTGCCGTGAGCCGTGAGCCGTGAACCGTGAACCGGAAGGACGGGCCGCAGGCGCGTGTCACCGTGCGGATCCGGTACGGCGGTCGGCCGCGTCGAAGCGGGTCAGGGACAGGGCTCCGGCGTGCAGGGCGCCCTCCAGCGCGCGCCGTGTGGCCCGCTCCAGCCCGCCCAGCGCCTCCTCGGTCTCGTCCGCGGCGTCCCGGGCGATCTCCGCGGCCACCTCCCGTTCCGGGGTACGAGGCCCCAGCTTGCTCACCGCCGACGCGGCCCGGGCCGGCGTGAGGAGTCCGGTGGCGTGGGCCAGCAGCCAGCCGGGTACGCCGGCCGCGCCCCCGGCGGGCGCCCGGTAGGGGCGGGACCCGGCGAAGCGCTCGTCCTCGGCGAAGGCGGGCTGCTTGAGCTTGGCCATCGGCGGGGCGGCCGTCCATGACTCCCCGGCGGGTTTGACGACGATGCCCTCGGCGAGATTGTCCGGCAGGGCGGGCAGCCCCAGGAGCGCGGGCAGCCGGGTCGGGAAGACCACCGGCAGTTGCCCGACCCGGGCGAGGGTGCCACGCGCCAGCAGGGGCGCGCAGTGCAGACCGGCCGCGTCCGCCGCGGCCCGCAGCACCTGGTCGGAGACCCAGCACGGGCCGTCGTCGGTGGCGACGGTCGCGTCGAACGGCAGCCACAGCAGCTCCGGTGCGTACCAGACGCCGGTCTGCACGGGCTCGGCTCCCGGCGCGGGGGGTGTGTCGGGGTGCGGATAGCGGCCGCCCGCGAGTTCACCGTAGACGGTCACGGAGGCCGAGGCCGCAGCCTCGTACCGCTCCCTCAGCAGCTCGGCGCACCGGCTCGCGGCGACCGCCAGGGCAGGCCAGATCCGGCCGACGCCGAAGAAGTCGTCCAGGCCGCCGTCCGCGAGGAGTTCACGGCGTTTGGCCGGGCGCGGGCCGGTGTCGTCGCAGACGACGGCGAAGTTGGCGCCGTGGATCTTCTCCTGGGCGACCCACTCCCGCCCGCCGGTCTCGCCCAGCCGGCGGCCGGCGGGGATCTTCGGATACGGGGACCAGGGGCGGGGTTCGGTGTGCACGGGCCGATGCTAAGCAGGCCGGTCGCGCGCCGGGGGATTTTCCTCCCCGAGCGCCTGGGCAAGGGGGCCGGGGTGAGCCGACCGCCGGCTGAGCACCGCGGCCTCCGGCCCGAAGGCGACCACCAGCGCTCCGCCCGGCGCGGCGACGAGCGCTCCGACCGGCAGCGGGAACACGTACTCGGTCCCCACCTCGCAGCCGGTCGCGAGATCCCAGAACTGCACCGTCCGCTCCTGGCCGACGGCCACCACGGCCCGCCCCGCGGTGCCGGTGACGGCCATGGCCCGGCCCGAGCCCGTGTGGCGTGCCGGGGCGCTGCCGATCTGCCGCCCGGCGGCCAGGTCCCACAGGCGCACGGTGTCGTCCCGGCCCCTGGTGACCGCGACGGGCTGCCCGTCCACCACCGCGGTCGCCACCGAGGTCACCCAGTCGGTGTGTCCGGTCAGGGGTTCGCCGGCCTGCCGTCCAGTGGCGAGGTCCCACACGCGGACCGTCCGGTCCCAGCTCCCCGTGACCGCGACGGGCCGTCCCGCCAGCTCGGCGGTGGCCACGGCCAGGATCCTGCTGGAGTGTCCGAGGAGGGGTTCGCCGACCTGGCGGCCGGTGGCGAGGTCCCAGATGCCCACGCTCCGGTCGGAGCCTGCGGTGACGGCGACGGGCCGGCCGTCGAGCACTGCGGTGGCCAGGGCCAGCACCCTGCCGTGGTGGCTGGGAAACGGCTCGTGGAGGTACCGGCCGCCCAGCAGTTCCCGGACGTGTACCCTGGCGTCCGGCGCCGCGGTGACGACGACGGCCCGGCCGTCCACCACTGCGGTGGCGAGGGCGGACACCTCGCCCTCGAAGCCGGTGAGGGCCTCGGCGGCCTGCCGCCCGGTGGCCAGGTCCCAGGCCCGCACGGCCTGGTCGGCGCCTGCCGTCACGGCGGCGGGCCGTCCTTCGAGAACCGCGGTGGCGACCGCCAGGACCGAGCCGGTGTTCCCTGACAGGGGTTGGCCGCCCTGCAGGGTGCGGGTGAGATCCCAGGTCTTCACCGTGTGGTCCGCGCCTGCGGTGACGGCTACGGGTCGTCCGTCCACGACTGCGGTGGCAACGTCCCAGACCTGGCCCGTGTGGCCGCCGAGCGGTGCTCCCTCCTGCTGCCGGGTCGTCATGTCCCACACCCGTACCGTCCGGTCCAGGCCTGCGGTGACGGCGAGATTGCGCTGATCGGCGTTCGCGGCGGTGACGGCCCAGACGCGATCGGTGTGGCCGGTGAGCGGTCGGCCCACGGGCTGCCCGGTGGCCGCGTCCCGTACCTGTACCAGCCCGTCGTCCTCAGCGGTGAGGGTGACCGGCTGCCCGTCGAGCACCATGCTCTCCGCCGCACCGGTCGAGCCGGCTGCGCCGGTGCTGCTGCCCAGGTGCGACCGGCTGTCGCGCTGGCCGGTGATCAGCTCCCAGACGCGTGCTTCCCGGTCGGCCCCGACGGCGGGGGCGAGGTTCCGGCCGCTCGGTTCAAGGGTCTCCACGACCCGTACGCCGTCCGCCCCTCGACAACAGGTGGCCAGGTCCCAGATGCGCAGGGTCCCGTCGGCACCGGCCACGAGCGCGACGCGCCGGCCTCCGATCACGGCGGTCTCCACCCCGCTCGCGGCCGCGCCGATCCCGCGACCGGTCGCCACGTCCTCGAGGAGCATCCCCTCTCCGGTGTCGACCGTGACCGCGAAGACCCGCCCGTTCAGCACCGTCACCGCGGATACGTGCGGCATGTCCTCGGCGTCCGGACCCTGCAGGTCCGCAGGGGCGGTCCGGGGGTCGTCGACGGAGTCGCCGGTGGTCAGGTCCCACAGCCGCGGCGTCCGGTCCACCCCCTCGGTGAGTGCGAGAGAGCGCCCGTCGAGCGATGCTGCGCTCACCACGTCCAGGGACTCCCCCACCTGGCGGCCGGTGACCACGTCCCACACGCGGATGGCCCCGTCCGCTGCGGAAGTGAGCACCACGCGGCGCCCGTCCAGCACCGCCGTGTCCGTCACGTGCGCGAATGCGCCGACCTGGCGGCCCGTTGTCATGTCCCACAGGTGCGCGGTCCGGTCCACCCCGATCGTGAGAACGGCGCTGCGACCGTCCACCGTCGTGCTCTCCAGCACCCGGACGAACTCCCCGGCCTGGCGGCCGGTCGCCAGGTCGAACAGGAGCACCGACGTGTCGGTGTTCAGCGTGACGGCCACGGGTTGCCGGCCCGCCACGGCCGTGGCCACGGATATGACCTCTGCCGTCGTGGAGGACACCGGGTCGGTGCGGCCGGTCACCGGCTCGTGGAGTTGGCGGCCCGTGGCCAGGTCCCACATGCGCACGGTGTTGTCCCGGCTGCCCGTGACGGCGACGGGCCGGCCCTCGAGCACTGCCGTCGCGACGGCCCGCACCGGGCCGCTGTGGCCGGTCAGGGTGCGCAGGAGCCGGTGGTCCGCCGGAGGGCCGCCGGCCCAGTCCACCGCCCACTGCGCAGGGGGTTCCCCGGTCACTTCGGCAGCGGCCAGCCAGGAGGCCACGTCGCGGTCACCCAGCCGGGCCGCGTCCAGAGCCAGTACCTGCCGGCGGCGGGCGGCGTCGAAGTGCCGGTGCACGTCTGCCGAAGCCCGGTACACCGCAGCCACGGACCGGGCACGCGAACCGCACGCCCGGTCCAACAGCCCCAGGACCCGCTCGGGTTCGGCGGAGACGAGACGTCCCGGATCCGCGAACAGCTCATCCACGTCGCAGGGCAGGCCCTCGGAAGACTCGATCATGGCCCGAAGACTAGTCGCGGGCTCTGACACTCACCCCCGGGCCGGGCGCCGCTACCCGGGACTCATAGCGTCTCGCTCAGCGAGTCCGCCAGCCTGCGCCGCGCCGTCCGTGTCGCCGGTACCAGCGCCGCCGCCACCGCACCCAGGACCGCCCCCGTGACCACCGTCAACAGCACGGGCAGCGGAGGCAGTTGGGCGATGCCCGCGCCGATCCCGCTCGACGCGCCCTGGGTGTCCACCAGCCAGCTGCCGGACAGCGCCCCCACCGTCGTCCCCAGCACGGCGGATGCCAGCGCGGTCAGTCCGGCGGCGGTCACGATCATCGCGCCGATCTGCCGGGGCGTCAGCCCGATCGCCTTCAGCGCGAGCAGGTCCCGCCCCCGGTCGCGTACCCCCGTGCTGATCAGCGTCAGCAGTTCGGTCAGCCCGATCAGCGCGAGTACCGCGATCAGGGCGGCGATCACTGCGCGCGCCGGTTCCAGCCGGTCCACCGGATTGGGCGTCTCCCTGACCTCCAGCGTTCCGCCCGCCGCCACGGCGAGCGCGGCGCTCACCGCCCGCGGGTCCGCACCCTTGCGCAGCACCAGGGCGTGGAAGCCGGGCCGCAGCCCCGGATCGCGCTCCCGCAGTGCGTCGAGGGTCGTGGTGATCACCCGGCCCCCGGATTCGGGTTCGATGGTGCGGCCGACGAGGTGCAGGATCTGCGGCCGTCCCTCGACGGTCATCCGCACCCACGCACCGACCCGCACCCCGAGGAGGTCGAGCAGTCCCTGCCCGGCCACTGCCTCGTCCGGCCCGCCGGCCGCGCGGCCTTCCACCACCTTGGAGGGGTAGGGGTCCCGGGCCGTGCCCAGCCCGCGGAGCGTGATGGTGCCGGTCTGCCCCGGTACGAGCGCTGCCATCTCGGCGCCCGGATGGACCGTGGCGATGTCGGGGACCGCCGCGAGGGTCTTCTCCAGTTCCGCGTCGGACGACCTTGCAGGCTGCTCGGCCCGTACGGTCAGCGCCGCGGGCAGTCCCATCTGCGCGGGCCGGCTGCGGAACTGGTCCAGCGTCGACCAGGCGACGAGCGCGACCGTGATGAGGACCATCGGCAGGGCGAGCCGGGCCACCGCTACGAGCGTGCGACCGCGGCGCGGGAACGCCGCCCGCCACCCCAGGACCAGCGCGGGAGGCACCCGCATCCCGAGGGCCCGCCGGCCGAGCGCGGTCATCGGCGCGGCGGACGGCAGCGCCGCACGGGCCACCGGCACCGGTGGCACCCGTCCGGCCCGCCAGGCCGACAGCCCGGTGGCGGCCGCGATCAGCAGCACCGCCCCGCAGGGGACGCCGATCATGAGCACGGTGTGGCCGGGCAGGTCCTGCCAGACCGCTGCCGCCTCCCCGATCCGGCCGGGTATCCGGGCTCCGAGCAGGGCGATCGCCGCCGTGCCGAGGGCCACGCCGAGGAGCGCGAAGGCCAGATGCTGGACGAGGAAGCCGCGCGTCACCTGGCCGGGGGTGAAGCCGACCGCCTTGAGGACGGCGATGTCCCTCAGCTGGCCGCGTACCCGGGCACCGATCGCACCGGCTGCGGCGAGCGCCGCCGCGAGCAGCGCTCCGAGGCCGAAGACGGCGAACATCTGGCCGAGGAGCCGGTCGTCGCCGCCCGCCTCGGCCCGGGCCTGCTGCCATTTGGTGACCTGGGCCACCCGGTCGGCGCCGAGGACGGTGACGGCGCGCTGGACGATGAAGTCGGTGTCGTCCGGATCCTCCAGGCGCAGGCCCACGCTCTGCCCGGTGTCTCCGTGTGCGATCCCGTCGAGGGTGCCGGAGAGCACCCAGCCGATGCCGGGCCCGCCGCCCGGGTGGTAGCGGGGCTCGGCCACCTCGGCGATCCCGCTCACGCTCAGTACGTGCGGGGCGCCGTCCGGCCCGGTGACCCGTACGGTGTCGCCGGGCTCGGCCCAGAGCGCCCGCGCGACCGAGGCCTCCAGCACGACGGCGCCGGTGCCGGTGCCGGTGCCGGTGCCGGTGCCGGCCGCGGTGCCGCCGTCGTCGCGTTCGCCGTCGTCCGGCCGGGCGAGCCAGCTGCCGGCGGTGACGAGCGGCCGGCCCGTCTCCGGGGGCGCCGCCGGGGCCGCGCGCAGCGTCACGCCGACCCGCGCGCCGCGCGACTCGACCGTCGTCGCCGCGGTGCGGTAGGGACCTGCGAGGGCTGCGACCCCGTCCACGCCGGACAGGGCGTCCATGTCCGTCCCGGCGCGGGTCTGCAGCCAGATGTGCGCGCCGTGGGACTGGTTGAAGATCCGCTGCCAGGGGTTCGCGGCGTAGCTGAACAGTGCGCCGGCGAGCAGGAGCGAGGCGATGATCCCGGCGCTGGCCAGCACGACGAAGAGGGCTTCGCCGCGGTGTGCCCGGAAGTCTGCGTGCGCCCAGCGCAGCGTGGCCCGCACGGTCACCGCTTCGGTTCCGGGTCCAGGTCCAGTACGCCGGACACACCGCGGGCGGGCCGGCTCCGCCCGCCGCCGTCCAGCTGCGCATCGTCGGCTATGCGCCCGTCGAAGAAGCTGATGACGCGGTCGGCGGCACTGGCCATCCGGGCGTCGTGGGTGACCATCATGATCGTCTGGCCACGCTGGTGGAACCGGGAGAGCAGCCGCAGCACCTCGCGGGTGCCCTTGCTGTCGAGGCTGCCGGCCGGTTCGTCGGCGAGCAGCAGCGTGGGGTGGTTGACCAGGGCGCGGGCGAGCGCGACCCGCTGCTGTTCGCCGCCGGACAGCTCGCCGGGCATCGAACGCTCGCGGCCTTCGAGACCGAGTTCGGCGAGCAGTTCGGCTCGGGATGCGCGGGCCGCCTTCGGGGAGGCTCCGGCGAGCAGGGCGGGCAGTTCGACGTTGTCGGCCACGGTGAGGTTGGAGACGAGGTTGAAGAACTGGAAGACGACGCCGATGCTGCGGCGCCTGAGGACCGCCCAGCGGGCCTCGCGGTACTCGTCGACCCGCTCTCCGCCGAGCCACAGCTTCCCGCCGTCGGGCCGCTGGAGGCCGCCGATCAGATGCAGCAGCGTGGACTTGCCAGCCCCCGACGGCCCGGTGACGGCGACGAACTCGCCCGGCTGGACGGACAGGTCCACCCCGCGCACGGCATGCACCGCCGCGCCCTCGCCGTGGTGCGTCTTGGTCAGGCCCTCGGCGCGCACGATGGGCCGGGCGGGCACGGCAGGAGCGGTGGCGGCGTCGGTGGTGGCGTCGTCGCTCATTCCAGCTCCTCCTGACAGCGTTCCAGCCAGTCGAGGTCGGCCTGCAGGTGCAGCATGGCGCCCTCGATCAGCAGTTGGGAGATCTTGTTGTCGCGGTCCTCGGCCGCCGCCAGCTTGGACAGGTCCCGCATGGTGTTGAGGTACTGCCGCCGCTGCTTGTTGATCAGCGCGATCGGGTCGGCCAGACCCGACTGCGGTGCGAGTGCGAGCTTCATGAAGAACTCGTCCCGTACCCGGGGCTCCTCGGCGGTTTCCTCGAACCAGGCCAGCACGGCTTCGCGCCCGGCGTCCGTCAGCCTGTACGTGCGCTTGTTGGGCCGGCCCGACTGCTCGACGTCCTCGCCCTCGATGAGGCCGCTCTTCTCCAGCCTGCCGAGGGTGACGTAGATCTGGCCGACGTTGGGCTGAGGGTACGCGGCGCCCAGGAGCTTCTCAAGGTCCTGCTTCAGCTCGTAACCGTGCGCAGGGCTACGGGTGAGGAGCGCAAGGAGCGCCAGCCGCACTCGCTCCCCCTCCTTCCCGCTCCGTAGTCAACGGTTCACTCGGCAGCGGACCGGGTGCAGCCGCCGTACGTCTCGTCTGCCTGGACGTCTAGTATCGCCCATGCCTAACGGGTATATATAGGCCACGATGGTCGGCAGCGCAGCCGGATCGTGCACTGGGAGGAATCTATGCGGTGGATGCGTGCCGCGGGTAGAGCTCTCCTGGTCGGGGCGGTGGTGCTCGCGGGGTACGCCGGTTTCGGTGTGCACGCCGATGCGAGCCTGGCCGCGGAGGGCCGCGGACCCCTGACGCTCGTGACGGCGGGCGATCTGACCGACTACCTCTCCCCGCTCCTCGACGACTGGAACGACGGCCATCCCGACGAGCGCGTCACGCTCGTCGAACTGCCCGATGCGGCGGACGAGACCCGGGCCCAGATGATCAGCGAACTGCGCTCGGGCCGCGACCGGTTCGACGTGCTGAACATCGACGTCGCCTGGACGTCCGAGTTCGCGGCGGCCGGGTGGATCTCCCCGCTCGAGCGCGACCGCTTCCCCTTGGACGCCTTCCTGCGTCCGGTCGTCGACACCGCGACCTTCGACGGCCGGCTGTACGCGGTCCCGTACGTCACGAACGCGGGACTGCTCTACTACCGGAAGGACATCCTGGAGCAGGAAGGCGAGCAACCGCCGCGCACCTGGGCCGAGCTGGCCCGCCAGGCGCGCACGATCGCCCCGAAGTACGGACTGGACGGCTACGCCGGCCAGTTCCTGCCGTACGAAGGGCTCACCGTCAACGTCACCGAGGCCGTGCAGTCGGCGGGTGGTTCGATCCTGCGCGACGACGGCGCACGCGTGACGGTGGACTCCGACGCGGCGCGCGCCGGACTGCGGTTCCTCGCGGACGGGGTGCGGGACGGCTGGATCTCGCGCGAGGCGCTCGGCTACAAGGAAGAGGAGTCCAGGCAGGCGTTCCAGGACGGCCGGCTGCTCTTCCTGCGGAACTGGCCGTACGTGTACGCGGACGCCGGGGCGGCCGGGTCTAAGGTCGCGGGCAGGTTCGGCGCCGTGCCGCTGCCCGGACCCGACGGGCCCGGCACCAGTGTGCTGGGCGGCTCCAACCTGGCGGTGAGCAGCCATGCGCGGCATCCGGCGTCGGCGGCCGATCTGATCTCCTACCTCACCAGCGAACGGGTCCAGCGGCAGGTGCTCACCGAGGGCTCGCTGCCACCGGTGCGCGCCGCGCTGTACGAGGATCCCGAGCTGATCCGCGCGTATCCGTACCTGCCCACGCTCCGCCAGAGCGTGCTGTCGGCGGTGCCCCGCCCGAAGAGCCCGCGCTACGACCAGGTGAGCCTCGCCGTGCAGGCCGTGGCGCAGGACGTGATGGCACAGCGCCAGACGCCCGAGCAGGCGACGGCGCGGCTTGCGCGCGAGCTCGGGCCGCTGTCCCGCAAGGACTGATCGCACCACTCCGCTTCCTCCGCTCCTCTCACTCCCCCGAGGGCCTCTACTTACATGTTAAGTAGAGGCCCTTCGTCTTGCGCGTGGGTATTTCGGCACAAATCACCCCAGCTTTTCGCTGTTTCTGGACACATCGTTGACACCTTCCAGTCGCTGCTACTTAACATGCATGCATAACAGCGCACCGATCCGGGGCGCTCTCGCATTCAGCAGAACAGGTCGACGCGAGATGCTCAGCACCCTTCCGGCCGACACCGGCCACCCCTCCCGCACCACCGCCGCATCTGCCCCCTGGTGGCGCGACGCGGTGATCTACCAGGTCTACGTCCGCAGCTTCCTCGACAGCACCGGGGACGGCATCGGCGACCTGGCAGGCGTCCGGTCCGGGCTCCCCTACCTGCGCAAGCTCGGTGTCGACGGCATCTGGCTCAGCCCCTTCTACCCGTCGCCGCAGCACGACCACGGCTACGACGTCGCCGACTACTGCGGCGTCGACCCCGTCTACGGCGACCTCGCCGAGTTCGACCGGTTGGTGGCCGACGCCCGCCGCCTCGGGCTCAAGCTGCTGCTCGACATCGTCCCCAACCACTGTTCGAGCGAGCACCCGTGGTTCCTGGACGCGCTCGCCGCAGCGCCGGGCAGCGCCGCTCGCTCCCGTTTCCACTTCGCGCCCGGCCGCGGCCCGGACGGTGCCGAGCCGCCCAACAACTGGCGCGCCATGTTCGGCGGTCCCGCCTGGAGCCGGACCACCCGGCCCGACGGCACCCCCGGCGAGTGGTACCTGCACCTCTTCACGCCCGAGCAGCCCGACCTGAACTGGCGCGACCCGGCCGTGGGCGACGACTTCGAGCAGGTGCTGCGCTTCTGGCTGGACCGCGGTGTCGACGGCTTCCGTATCGACGTCGCCGCCGGACTGTTCAAGCACCCCGAGCTGCCCGATTCGGACGACCCCGGAGCGGACGAGCGCGCCCGCGACGCCGTCAACCAGCTGGCCTGGAACCAGCCCGAGGTGCACGACGTGTGGCGCCGCTGGCGCTCGGTGTGCGAGGAGTACACCGCCCGGGACGGCCACGAGCGGCTGCTGGTCGGCGAGGTGTCCGTGCCCACCGCGCGCGAACACGCCGCGTACGTCCGCCCCGACGAGCTGCACCAGGCGTTCTTCTTCGACCTGCTCAGCGCGCCCTGGGACGCCGAGGCCTTCCGGTCGACCATCACCGAGGCGATACGCGACATCGCCGGCACCGGCTCCACCGTCACCTGGGTGCTCAACAACCACGATCAGGTCCGTACGGTCACCCGGTACGCCGGCGAGCCGGGGGTGGGGGGCAGCGGACTGGGAGCCGCCCGGGCCCGCGCCGCCGCCCTGCTGATGCTCGCACTGCCCGGCGCCGCGTACGTCTACCAGGGCGAGGAGCTCGGCCTCCCCGAGGTCCTCGACCTGCCCGACGAGGTCCTCACCGACCCGATCTTCCACCGCACGGGCAGCCGCAAGCACGTCCGGGACGGCTGCCGCGTACCGCTTCCCTGGTCCGGGCACGCCTCACCGTTCGGCTTCACCCAGGAAGCGGCCGGCGCCAAGCCGTGGCTGCCACAGCCCGAGTGGTTCGCCGAGCACGCCACCGACCGCGCCCTGGCCGACACCCGTTCCTTCTGGCACCTCTACCGCGAAGGCCTCCAGCTGCGGCGCAGCCTGCCGCAGCTCGGCGAGGGCGCTCTGCGCTGGCTGGACGCACCCCCGCAGGTCCTGGCGGTCGCCCGCGGCGACGGCCTGATCTGCGCGGTCAACTTCGGCACGGAGCCGGTGCCCGCGCCGGTCGCCGGGATCCCGCTGCTCGCCAGCGGACCCTGCCCCGACGGCGTGCTCCCCGCGGCGACCGCCGCCTGGTGGACGGCCGAGTGCCCGACCCCCTGACCCCACCTGCCGACTTCCCCACCCGCCGGCCTCCCACGTGCCGACCTCCCCACCTGCCGACCTCCGGAAATGGACCTCATCATGCGACGACCCGGCAAGACGACCCTGCGCACCGCTGCCACCGCATCGGCGGCCCTCGCTCTCGCCCTCGGTGCCACCGCCTGCGGCGGCACCACCGGACCCGCGAGCGGCGGTGAACTGAGCGGCCAGACCGTGACCGTGGCCGGTGTCTGGACCGGCAGCGAGCAGAAGAACTTCAAGAAGGTCCTGGACGCCTTCACCGAGAAGACCGGCGCCAAGACGGTCTTCGTCCCCTCCGGCGACAACGTCTCCACCTTCGTCGGAAGCAAGATCGAGGGCGGCAACGCGCCCGACGTGGTGATGGTGCCCCAGGTGGGCGTGCTTCGGCAGTTCGCCAAGGAGGGCTGGCTCCTCCCCCTGTCCGGCCAGGCCGCCAAGACGGCCGGCTCCTCACTCGCCCCGGTGTGGAAGGACTACGGCACCGTGGACGGCCAGTACTACGGCCTGTACTTCAAGGCCGCCCACAAGTCGACCGTCTGGTACGCACCCGACGCCTTCGCCCAGGCCGGTGTCAGCGAGCCCAAGAGCTACGCCGACCTGCTGAAGGCCGGCCGCACCCTCGCCGATTCCGGCCGCCCGGCCTTCGCCGTGGCCGGCGAGGACGGCTGGACCCTCACCGACTGGTTCGAGAACATCTACCTCTCGCAGGCCGGGCCGGAGAAGTACGACCAGCTCGCCCAGCACAAGATCAAGTGGACCGACGACAGCGTCGTCAAGGCACTGACCACCCTCGGCGAACTGTTCAAGGACAAGCAGCTCGTCGCCGGCGGCGCCCAGACGGCGCTGGGCACCGACTTCCCCTCGTCGGTCGAGCAGGTCTTCGGCCCCGAGCCCAAGGCGGGCATGGTCTACGAGGGCGACTTCGTCGGCGGGGTCGCCAAGGACCAGTTCGGCAAGAAGCTCGGGGAGGACGCCAAGTTCTTCCCCTTCCCCGCGGTCGACGGCGGCACGACGCCGGTGGTCAGCGGCGGTGACGCGGCCGTCGTCCTCAAGGACGCCAAGAACGGCAAGGCCGGCATGAAGCTGCTCGAATTCCTGGCCGGGCCCGAGGCGGCCGAGGTCTGGGCCGGCGCGGGCGGCTTCCTGTCCCCGAACACCCGGGTCGACCTCGCCGCGTACGGCGACGACACCACGCGAAGCACCGCCAAGTCGCTGGTCGCGGCGGGCAACTCGGTCCGCTTCGACATGTCGGACCAGGCCCCGGCCGCGTTCGGCGGCACCAAGGGCGCGGGCGAGTGGAAGCTCCTCCAGGACTTCCTGCGCGACCCGTCGAACCCGCAGGGCACGGCCGCGGAGCTCGAGGCCGCTGCCGCCAAGGCGTACGGGAACTGAGGCGGCCCGCCATGGCTGACACCCTGACCGCCCGCACCCCGACCGCCCGCGCCGCGGCGAACCCGCGGCGCCGGGCCCAGCGAAGGAAACGCCGCCTGGCGATCGCCTTCGTACTGCCCGCCCTGCTCCTGCTCGGCGCGCTGGTCGTCTACCCGGTCGTCTTCTCCTTCGGCCGCAGTCTCTTCGACGCCAGCGGCGACCGATTCGTCGGCGCCGGGAACTACGCGGCGATCATCGACGACCCGGCCACCCTCAAGGCGATCCGCAACAGCACCATCTGGGTCGTCGTCGCCCCTCTCCTGCTGACCGGGCTCGGACTGATGCTGGCCGTGCTCACCGAGAAGGTGCGCTGGGCGACCGCGTTCAAGCTGGTGCTCTTCCTGCCGATGGCCGTGTCGTTCCTCGCCGCGGGCATCGTCTTCCGGCTCGCATACGAGCAGGACCCGAACCGGGGCGTGCTCAACGCGGTCGTCGTCGGCGTGCACGACACCTTCGACGACACCGCCGCCTATCCGACGGCCCGTGCCCGTGAGGGCCAGGGCCTGACCGGCAGGGCGGGCGGCCCGTACAGCACCCGGCAGACCGTGCGTCCCGGCGGTACGGTCGGCCTCGGCTTCGTCGGGGTGGCACCCGACGCGATACCCGCCGACGCGAAGGCCGCCGCCACCGCGACACCCGGCGCGGACGGAATCGGGGGCGTGGTCTACCTCGACTTCGCCCCCGGCGGCGCCGGCACACCGGGCAAGGTCGACCCGGGCGAGAAGGGCCTGCCCGGCATGACGGTCGAGGCCGTACGGGACGACGGCCGGGTGGCCGCGACCACGACCGCCTCCGCCGACGGGTCGTTCCGCTTCACCGGACTGGCCGACGGCGCGTACACCGTACGGCTGCCCGCGGCCAACTTCACGGCGCCGTACCAGGGCGTGAACTGGCTCGGCCCGGCGCTGGTGACGCCGGCCATCATCGGTGCGTACCTGTGGGTCTGGACCGGCTTCGCGATGGTCCTGATCGGCGCCGGGCTCGCGGCGATCCCGCGCGATGCGCTGGAGGCCGCACGGATGGACGGCGCCAGCGAGGGCCAGATCTTCCGCAGGATCACCGTGCCGCTGCTCGCGCCGGTGCTCACCGTGGTGTTCGTGACCCTGGTGATCAACGTGATGAAGGTCTTCGACCTCGTCTACATCATCGCGCCGGGACCGGTCCAGGAGGAAGCGAACGTACTGGCCACGCGGATGTGGCTGGTCTCCTTCGGCGGCGGCAACGACCAGGGGCTCGGGAGCGCGCTGAGCGTGGTGCTCCTGCTGCTGGTCGTCCCGGCGATGGTCTTCAACATCCGGCGTTTCCGAAGGAGCGGAGCATGAGCAGCCACAGCACCATCGAACGCCGGCCCTCCCGGCGGGCGACACCGAAGGTGAGGCCCGTCCGGGCCCCGTCCGCGCAGGGACCACGTCGCAGGAGCCGGCTGCCGCGCTGGCTGAGCAGCTCGGTCGTCCAGGGCCTGCTGATCCTGGTCGCCCTCGTGTGGATCACCCCGCTGGCGGGCCTGTTCCTGTCCTCGATGCGGTCCGAGCGGGACAACGCCTCCGACGGCTGGTGGACCGCGCTGACCGACCCGTCCCAGCTGTCCCTGGACAACTACAGCGCCCTGCTGAAGGACTCCGGCATCGCGGCGGCCTTCGGGAACACCGTCCTGATCTCGGTCCCCACCACCGTCCTGGTGGTCGGCATCGCGGCACTCGCGGGATATGCCTTCGCGTGGCTGGACTTCCCCGGCCGGGACGGCATCTTCTTGGTGGTCGTCGGTCTGCTGGTCGTGCCCGTGCAGATCGGGCTGCTGCCCGTGGCCAAACTCTTCGGCGCGGTGGGACTGTTCGGCACGATCGCCGGAGTCGTCCTCTTCCACGTCGCCTACGGGCTGCCGTTCGCGGTCTTCCTGCTGCGCAACTACTTCGCCGAGATACCGCGCGAGATGCTGGAAGCCGCCCGGATGGACGGCGGCAGCGAGTGGCGGATCTTCTCCCGGCTCGTGCTGCCGCTGGGCCGGCCGGCCATCGCGAGCCTGGCCATCTTCCAGTTCCTCTGGGTCTGGAACGACATGCTCGTGGCGCTGCTCTTCGCGGACAGCGAGTCCCAGCCGCTCACGGTCGCACTGCAGTCCCAGATGCGGCAGTTCGGAAGCAACATCGGCGTCCTCGCGCCGGGTGCGTTCCTGTCGCTGGTGGTCCCCCTCGTCGTCTTCTTCGCCTTCCAGCGGCACTTCGTCCAGGGCGTGATGGCCGGCTCGGTGAAGTAACCGGCGAGAAGGATCCAGTCGTCCCCGGTCACCGGCCCTTACGCAGTGGCCGGCGACCGGGGCATGATCCGCATGCGGTCTCCGTCGAACGCCACCGTCTCGCCCGGCAGGATCAGCAGGCCGGATTCGCCCTCCTGACAGGCGCGGCCCATGCGGCGGACCTGGACCGCCGGGCCGAGCACGCCGGCCATGAAGACGGTCGGGTCGACCTCCCACCCCCGCGCATCCAGCCAGCGCTCCAGCGCCTCGCTGTCCGCACTCTGCGCTCCGCGCGGCCAGTCGTACGTGCTCGCCATGCCTACCCCCTGTAGCTGGTCAAACCACCGGGCCAGATGGTGCCACCCGGCTCCGACAGCCGCAGGTGAATACCGAGGCCCCGTAGGCCGCCGAACCGGCGCATCCTGCGGGATCCATGGCGAGAACGGGAACCGCTCTGCGGATCGAAGGCACAACCCCGATACGCCTTGAATCCGTCAACGCCCCCTGTGAGCGACACCACTTGACGGTGACCGCCTTCCGGACCCGTCCCGAGCCGCCGGCCCGGAGCCGCCGTTGCCGGGGGCGCACCCGATGCGATCGGCCGGCCCATGGGCGACACCCGATCGGGGGCCCGGCCAGGCGCGTCGACCGCCGCAAACGCGACACGGGCGATAGGAGTAGCGGACTGGTCAGGCCCCTACCGCTGCGTGCGGGACCGAGGGGTCGAGGAAGGGTGAGGTGGCCGAGGTGGCGGAGTCTTCGAGGGACGCCCAGGACGACGGCGGTTCCGTCGAACTCGGAGGCTACCGGCAGGAGCTCAAACGGACGCTCGGCTCCTTCCAGGTGTTCGCGATCTCGTTCGCGTTCATCTCGGTGGCGGTCGGCATCTTCGCGACGTTCGACGACGTGCTGGTGAACGCGGGGCCGGTCGGGATCTGGCTCTGGGTGGTCGCGGCGGTGGGGCAGACGCTCGTGGCACTGGTGGTCGCGCAGTTCGCCGCCCGCATCCCGCTCAGCGGCTCCTCCTACCAATGGGCCTCGCGGCTGGCCAGCCCGAAGACCGGCTGGTGGTTCGGCTGGCTGACCTTCTGCTATCTGGCGATCGGCGTGGTGGCGGTCGACAACGCGCTGGCGAGCCAGGCGTTCATGCCGCTCGCCGGCATCGCGCCGGACGAGGACGTCGCACGCCTGATCACGCTCGTGGTGCTGTTCGTCCAGGCCGTGCTCGCAGTGGCCTCGACCCGCCTCGTCAGCCTGGTCAACTCGGTCGCGGTGGGACTGGAACTGGCGCTCGTCGTGGTGGTGGCGATCGCGCTCATCGTTGCCGTTGCGGTCTCGGGGAACGGCTCCGCCGGCAACCTCACCTCGCGCGGTGTCGCCGAGAACGCCCCCGACTACTTCGCCGTCGGCGGCGGGCTGATGGTCGCGATGATCATGGGCCTCGCCACCCTCGTCGGCTTCGACTCCGCGGCGAACCTGGCCGAGGAGGCCAAGGACCCCTATCGCACCGTCCCGCGCGCGATCGTGGGATCGGTCGTGGCGGCCGGAATCCTGGGCATGCTGTTCCTGATCACCCTCACCGTCGCGATCGAGGACATCCCCCGGATCACCGCCGACGGCTCGCCGGTCGCGGCGATCATGCGGGAGAATTTCGGTCCGGCGATGGAGAAGAGCCTGCTGGTCGCGATCACGTTCGCGTTCTTCGGCGCCGGGATCGTGGTGATGGTCGCCTGCTCACGACTCGTCTACGCGATGTCGCGCGACTCGCGCTTCCCCGCGCACCGCTTGATGCGCCGGGTCAACCCCCGGACACAGACGCCGATCCCGGCGACGGTCCTGATCTTCGCCCTGGGCGTCGTCCTGATGGTCGCGCTGCCGGGCGCCGCACTGCTGGAGCTGATCACGGCGTCGACGATCCTCCCCGCGGTCACCTACGGCTCGATCATCGTCCTCTACCTGTCGGTGCGCGGGCGACTGGCCCGCAAGAAGGGCGCGTTCGACCTCGGGCGCTTCGAGCTGCCGGTCGCGATCTGCGCGCTGGTGTGGACGGTCGGCGCTCTGTTCGTGCTGGTGGCACCCAGGGAGGCGTTCGTCTCCGTCGTGATCGTGGTCGGGCTGCTCCTCGTGGGCGGGCTGTTCTTCCTCGTCATGCTGAAACTCGACCGCGAGGCGCTGGAGACCGAGCCGGGAGACGCGAGCGCCTTCATGCACTGACGCGAAGGCTTCGTTGTCAGCCGGGCGTGCGACGATCCCAAGCATGATCGTCTCGCTGGAGCCCCTGCTTCCCACCACCGGCTCGCACGCTTCGACCACGTACGCCGACTGGGTCGCGGCGCACGACCCGGACGCGGCCGGCATAGCGCGTGACGTGATGGAGGGCATGCGCACCGAACTCGGCCGGTCCCGGGCCAAGCCCGGCCGGTTCGTGGACACGATGGCGGCGCGGGCGCGGCGGCTGCCGCCGGCGCATCTGCCGTGGTTCTGGGACACCGTGGGCCACCGGTTGATCGGCTACGGGAGCCGGCCCGGCGGGCGGGCGTACGCCGCGGCGCGGGCAGCCGAGGCCGAGCACGGACTCCCGGTGGATCCCGGATACCGCAGGGCCAATGCACTGCTGTTCGCAGCGGGCGGGGCCATGCCGGCCAAGGAGTTCGGGGCCCATCAGCGGTTCCTCGCCGAGACGCTGGACCCCACCGCCGCGCACACTGCGCTCGAGGCGTTCCTGACCGCGTGGGCGGGATCGGCGGCGGACCTGCCGGCGGATCTGGTGCGCCGGGTGCGGGCCTCCGCCAAGGCTGCCGGGCACGGGGACGGCGAGATCGCGCGGATGGTGGGCGCGATCCTGTCGGGCACGCGGAAGAAGTCCGTGCCGGAGGCGCTGCTGGATGCCGCAGGCCCGGTCCTGGCCGCCCATCCGCCGGCGGACGCGATCGCGGCGGGGCTGGTCGAGGTGTTCCCGGACGGGGTCACCGACGGCGGGGCATGGCTGCGGATGCTGATCGGCTGCGGCGCGGCCGAGGCCATGGCGGCCGGTCGGGTGGTACCGGAGGGCGGACTGCACCACTGGGTCGGGCACTTCGTGCACATGTACCAGTACGCGGCGCAGTCCGGCGGCGGCGTCGCGCGTCAGCAGCTGCCGGTGGAATTCCTCGACCTGGTCGGCCGGTTGGGGCCGCGACTGCGGTCGGAAGGCACTGCGGTGACGGTGCACACCACCCGGCACCACTACCAGGGTTTCGACGCGGACGTGTTGGACGCCTGTCTGGCGGCCGGGGCGGCGGTCGTGGACCCGGGCCCGGAGATGCGGATGCGCTTCTGGGCCGAGCGCTCCCGGCGGGACCTGTCCGCGCTGGCCGCCGACCCGGTGTTCGGCCCGCGTCTGGAGGGGACCGTACACGCGGACCTGCTGCCGCGGTGGGCGCCGGAACGGCGGCGTCGAGCCGGGTCGGCGGTCACGCTGCTGCCGGGCAACGAGGGCATCGCCCACGAGGTCGCGGGGCGCGTGGGCAAGCTCGTCGACACCGTCGCGGGCGGCGGCATGGCCGGAGCCGAGGAGGCGGTGGCCGAGCTGGAGACGCTGCTGGACCGGCCGACGGCATCGGCGCTCGACGGGATCTGCGACGCCCTCGCCGAGGCGGGAGCGGCGGGGGCGCTGCGGCGATCGCTGGCGGCCGGTCTGCCGGAGGAACTGGCGTGGCCGGCCCTGGAGTCGGTGTACGCGGAGTTCGCGGCGGGCGCCGACCCCGAGGAAGCGGACGGGGTGCTGCCGGGGGTGGCGGGGGTGACCACCACCTGGCCGGTGCTGACGGTGTTCGGGCGGGACCGGGCGGTCGCCGTCGACCCCGACGGCGTGCGGGGATCCTGCCGGTTCACGGTGCCCGACGACGCGACCATGTACGCGGTCCACTACGTGGGCGGCTCCTTCCTGGTGAGCTGGACGGTCAAGCCGAGCCCGTACCACTGCGACACCGCCGTCTGGGCCGACCGCCCCACGGAGGCGTTCACTCCGGACGAGTTGGGCGGTCTCGTGCCCTTCGGCGGCAGCCTGGACGGGGCGTACGGATTCCAGTTCGAGACCTCCGACGGGGGCGGGCGGCACGGCGGTCGGCGGGTGCTGCGTCCGGGCGGCACGGAGGGCATCGACCGGGACGAACTGCAACTCGGCGACGGTACGCGGATCTGGACCAACGCCGTGTTCGGGCGCCGGCCTTGGGAGGTGGTGGACCCGGTCACCGGGGAGCCGCAGGGCGCGGTCGCACTGCCGGACTTCCCGGGCCGCCCCGCGAGCCCCGACCCCGCCGCCGAGCCCTCCGAGGCCGGCATGACCCTGGCCGCGGAGGCCCTGCAGCTGGCACCGCTGCCCGCCGGTCTGGCCGGCTCCCCGCTGGGCAGCCGGGACGGGCTGGTCGGGACCCGGGTGCTGTTCCGCACCCGGCACCGCGATCACGCGCCCGACCACTTCCTGGTGGAGAGCGTGGACGGGCGCACGGCCCGCTTCGACATCGACCGGCCGGGGCAGGAGCCGTGGGCCCTGTGGGCACCGCCGGAGGGCCCGGTGGAGGACGTGGTCCTCGCCGAGGCGCAGACGCGGACGGGCGTGCGCGCGTACGCCGCCGACGGCGCCCTGCTGTGGGAGCTGGACGGGTACCACTCGCCCCGGCATCCGCGGGTGAGGCCGGTCCGGCGGGCCACCGCCTCGGGCGGTGTGGCCCTGCCACCCGCGTTCTGGTACCTGCTGCGGACCCGGGACGCCGCCGGTTCCCGGGCGCTGCGGGCCGTGGGCCGGGAGACGGCGGACGCACTGCTGGCGGCCGCCGACGCCGGTGCGGAGGTGCTCCGCGCAGCCGTGGCCCGGGAGTTGCCCGACGTGACCGACCCGGTGCTGGTCGAGGCGGTGGTGGCGGTGGCCGCCCGGGCCGCCCGGGTGGAGGAGCGCAGGCTCGCCCTGCACCGGCGGGTCACCCTGCTCGCCGGGGCGCCGTCGGCCCTGCCGGGCCGGTCCGTGCCGGACACCGAGCTGCTGCCCGCCCTGTTCGGGCTGGTCTCGGACGGGGAGCGGGACCCGTGGCGACGGAGCCCGGTCGTGCCCCTGGCGGCGACGCTGACCGCGTTGGCCTCCGACGGTGCCTGCTTGGCCGGGACCCTCGTGGAGGAGGTGCGCCGGCTCTCGCCGCCGGCGCCGCCGCACGACTGGTCGCAGCTGATGGGCGCGATCGACGCCGCCGCCTGGCGGGCTGCCGTGGCACCGACCCCGGACGGGGCCCGGGCCGCCCTGCTCGCGCTGCTGGACACCTGGGCCGACCAGCCGTTCGCCCGCGCGGGAACCCGGTGGTGGGTGGGCCGCGCGTCCGCCGGGCTGCTGGACGGGCTGCGCGCGGACGGGATCGCGGTGGCGTCCTGCGCGGTGCGGGCCGGCGGGCCGGAGTGCTGGTTCGTGGCGGCCGCCGCCGAGGACCCGACGGGCGACCCGGTCCCGGCTGCGGCGCCGCAGGCGCGCTGCGTCCGCGTGGAGCGGGACGACGCCGCCCGGCTGCGGGCCCTGGTCGCGGCGGTCGAGGCGCACGGACCGGTCCCGGTGCCGGAGTCGGCGGCCGCGCGCTTCGCCGAACTGACCGGCGTACGACGGGCGGTGGCCCGGCTGGTGGTGTCAGGTCTGGTCGGCCGGCCCGACCGCGACGAAGACCGCGCCCTGGTCCGCAAGGCCCCGTACAAGGCCACGCCGATGACGGCCGAGTCCTACGACCGGCTGCGCGCGCGGCTCGGTGGCACGGGCCGGCGGGCCGTCCTGGCGGCGGCCCTGCCCGAGGATCCGGCCGGGCTGTGGCGGCCCGGAGGGGTCGAGGCGGCCGTGGAGCGGATGGCCGAGGTGTGGCGGGAGCGCATCGGGACGCAGCCCGCCGTGCACGACGAGGCGGCCGACACCCTGGAGGCCGAGCTCGAACTCCCCGACGTGTGGGCCCGGCGGCTGGCGGGCGGGTACGAGGCTGCCGCGGACGCGACCGTGGAGGCGGCCGGCTGGGAGCTGGCGGCAACCCCGTACGGCATCGGGGCCGAGGTCCGGGCCGTGCCGCCGGCCGGGCCCGAGCTGCCCTACCGCACCCCGGTGGGCCTCTCGCGCCCGCAGATCGCGAGCGCGCTCGTGTGGGCGTGGACGGACCGGCCCGTAGGCGATCCGGCGGTGGCCGGCGCGATGGCCCTGTACGAGCGGCTGCGCGCCGAACTGGATCGCCCGGAGCTGCTGGTGGCGCTGCCCGGTGGGCGGGTCCAGGACACCTCGGCGCGGATCGCGGAGCGGTTCGGGCCCGGGCGGCTGCCGGTGGCGATGGACGGGCGCAAGGAGGAGGGGCCGGTTCCGGTGACCGCGTACGACTCCGGGCCGCTGGTGGTGTGCGCGCCCGGCGGTGCCTCCTTCCTGCGGCCCGCGGCGGTGGCCGACCCGGCGGTGTGGCAGCGGGTCCGAGAGGTCACCGACCTGGCCGAGGAGCTGGACCGGGTGGCACCGCTGCTGACCGGCGGCGGGCTGGAGCGGATGATGCTCCGGGCCCGATCGGGGGCGGTGCCGGCCGGGGCGTACGAGGCGGATCCACGGCAGTCCTGCCCGGAGCTGGTCGCGCGGGCGGCGCAGCAGCTGGGCATCGGCCCGGACGCGGCGGCGCTGTACCTCCAGCTGGCCACGCTGGCCGCACCCACCGACCGGAACGTACGGCGGTGGAACTGCTGGTCGGCCAAGCAGCATGCGCAGGCCCGGACGGAACTCCTCGGCACGGGCGCGGTGGTGGAGGCCAAGCGGGCGCGGGCGGGCCGGACCCTGTTCCTGCCCGGGGGGTGGACCGAGCTGAAGGCCCCGCACGTGCCCTTGGAGACCGTGAAGCTGGCGGCGCACGCGGTACGGCCGCTGTGGCGCAACCAGATCCACAGCCCGTTCGGGCGGGTCCTGCCGACGGCCCCGCTGCACGAGATGTTCACGGCGGCCTGGGAGCGGGTCCGCGGCGGTGCGGAAGGCGGTGCCGAGCAAGGCAGTGGCAGCTGAGGCCCGGCGGCGGCCGCCCCGGTGGGCGGGTCAGCCGAGGACGAGCGGCGCTAACCGTTTGCGGATGCCGCGCACCGCTGCACCGGCTCTCCGGCCGTGAGCCGATACCGGGCCCGGCCGTCGAGGAGCAGGGGCACGAGGGCCCGCAGGGGCTGGCGCAGCGCGACGAACGCACCACCGTCGGCGGCGGAGCGTACGACGCGTACGCCGTGGAGGGCGAGCCGGTCTCCGACCTCGGTGTACTGGGTGGCCGTGAGGCGGTAGCCACAGGGGGGATCGGCCAGGGTCTCGGCCTCCGTCGCCGGGCGGTCGTCGGTACCGCCCAGCAGGATCGGGCTCTCGTCCCGGTATCCGGCCAGGCGGGCGGATGCCGTCACCTCCGCCGGCGTGCCCGCGCGCCCGGAGAGGTAGGTGAACAGACCTCGAAGGCCGGTGAGCTGGGAGCTCACCCGGCGCCGGTGGTTCAGGGCCGGGTCGGCCCTTTCCACGGCGCCGGCCGCGTCGATGCGGCTTTCGACCAGCAGCGTGACGGCGTGTTTGATGCCGGCCGTGTTGCGCAGGATCCGCTCCTGTTCGTCGCCTGCGGTCTGCTTGGCGGGGGCGCCGGTCACGGGGTCGGTCCGGATGCCGTACGTGCCGGTGGAGTACCCGGCGGCGTGCGCCGCCTTCCGTACGAAGGCCCCGGACAGCGCGCGGGCCTGCGCGTACACCCCGGGGTCGGTGTTGAGGTTGCGCGGCCAGAGGTCGAAGAGGTCCTTGTCGTAGGTGCGGGGCGTCGCCCGGTACTCGTGCAGGTCGTAGACGACGTCGGGGCGCCGGTCGCGCAGTACGGCGGCGACCGCGCGTGCCTCGGGCGAAGTCAGGGCGATGTGATCGCGGTTGATGTCGGTGCCGTCCGCGTTGACCCGGGTGGCGGCGGCCCGGCCGTCCGGGTTGGCGGTGGGGACGACGAGGACCGTGGTGTGCGCCAGGAGGCGCCGGGTCGCCGGGTCGCGGGCGTACGCGAGGTCGCGGACGGTGGTCAGACAGGCCTCGCGTCCCGCCGGCTCATCGCCGTGCTGGCTGCACACCAGGAGGACGGTGACCGCGGCACGGGTGCTGCCCAGGCTCACGAGCCACAGCGGGCGACCGCGCGGGGTGGTGCCGATACGCCGCAGGGCGGCGTGCCCGCCGTGCCGGTCGACGGCGCCCAGCAGGGCCTGCTCCTCGGATTCCGTGGTCCAGCGCGCCCCGTACGTGGCCTCGAACCCCGTGCGGGGTGCGGCGTCGGCCGCTCGGGCGGGGGCGGCCGTCAGGGGCACGGCGAGAGTGACCGCGGCGAGACCCACGGCCGATGCGGCGACAGCGAGCCGGTGGAACTGCACAGGGGACTCCATCACGTCGAAAGGATCACGATGTGATGGCAACGGCTCTGGTGATCGATAGGTCACTCCCGCCCGGCGCGAGCCGGTGGACCACTCCTCCGAGGTGCTTCTCCGGAACATCATCCATAAGTACAAACTTGGATTATTTTACCCAACCGAGATGCTTGAAGGTGTGTCCGGTGGTCGCAACTCCCGGTCTGTCGGAGAAAACTGGTCCGCCGCCGAGAGCCGATACGCATGTCACCGACGCAGAACGTCACCCGAAACTTTTTCAGCAAAGCAATGCGGAGGTATCACGATTGAGCTGCACCAGGGCGGACAACCGAAAACCTGCAAACGGCCATCTGCCGAACCGTCGCATCGCCGCGGCGTTCACGTTCTTCCTCATAATCTCGCTGGCCAGTTTCACCGGTCCCGCCGCCCAAGCCCAGGCGGCCTCACCGTACGGCGCCAGGGCCGTCGCAATTGCCGCCTCCAAGCGGGGCGCACCGTACGTCTACGGAGCGACGGGGCCGAGGGAATTCGATTGCTCGGGCCTCACGCTCTACGCCTTTACCAAGGCCGGCCGGAAGCTTCCCCGGACGGCCGACGAACAATATGAACGTACGCGCCACATCCCACGCGTTCAGCGCGTGCCGGGCGATCTCGTCTTCTTCCCCGCAGGCGCGACCATAGGACATGTGGGAATCTACGCCGGTCATGACAAGATCTGGCACGCCCCACGACCGGGCACGCGCGTCCGGCTCGAGCGCATCTGGAGCGGAAGCGTCCGCTACACCCGTGCCACCTGACCGGGAGCCGGAGCAGGGACCGCGGTGGCCGACGGAGCGACGGCCCGCCCCCAGCGCCCGCCCCTGGAGACGGCCCGATGTCAGTGGCGCCTGCCAGACTCGCCTCGTCCCCGATCAGGAAGGCAGACGATGACCGAGGCACCCGCGCCCAAGCACTACGCACCCCGCTGGAACGGCGACACCCGCGAGGCTCCGCCTGCCGTGGGCAGCGAGCGGGAAACGCTGAGCGCGGTCCTGGACTGGCAGCGGGCCACCTTCGAGCTCAAGTGCGCCGGTCTGTCCCCGGAGCAGCTGTCCGAGAAGGCCGTGCCGGCGTCCGCGCTGTCCCTGCACGGCCTGGTCCGGCACCTGGCCGGCGTCGAGCGCTGGTGGTTCCGCATCCAGTTCGCCCACGAGGACGTCCCGCTGCTCCACTACTCCGACGACGACCCCGACCAGGACTTCGACAGCCTGGACGGTGACGTCGAGGAGGCCTTCGCCGTGTGGCGGGCGGAATGCGGACGATCCCGGCAGATCACTGCCGCCGCAGCCTCGCTGGACGAGACGGGGATCCGCAAGAGGACCGGCGAGCCGGTCTCACTGCGCAGGATCATGGTCGACATGATCGCGGAGTACGCCCGGCACAACGGCCATGCGGACATCCTCCGCGAAAGCATCGACGGCGCGACGGGGATGTGACCTGGCAAGCTGGCCCGGTCGGGATGCCACCGGGCATCCCGGAGCCGAGGGGAGGTCCTTGCGTGGGCGTCGGTGGAGTGCCGCGGGAACACGGCCCTGCCTCAACGGCTCGGCACGCGCCTCCCTTCGACCCGGAGCTGGGTGCCGCGCTGGCCGCCAAGGGCGAGGGGGCGAAGGAGCCGGTCACCCCGGAAGGCCTTGCAGCCAGGCAGGAGCGCGATGCTGCGGCACGGCCCAGGCCGACGGTTCGGGAGCTCCGGGCCGGCGGCCGGTTCGAGGTGGAGGAGCTGCGGGCGCCGGGACCTCGGGACGGGAGGGAGGTCACGCTCGTCAGCGCACGGCCCGCCGGGATCACCGGGCCGCTGCCGCTCCTGTACTACATGCACGGCGGCGGAATGATCATGGGCAATGCATGGTCCGTCCTTCCGCGGCTGCTGCGCGAGTGGGCCCTGCCGCTGCAGCTCGCGGTCATATCCGTCGAGTACCGGCTGGCGCCGCAGGCGCAGTACCTCGAACCCGTGGAGGACTGTCATGCCGGACTCGTCTGGGCGGCTGATCACGCGGCCGGGCTGGGCCTCGACCCGGACCGCATCATCGTCGGGGGCAAGAGCGCCGGTGGCGGACTCGCCGCAGCACTCGCCCTGCTGACCCGCGACCGGGGCGGGCCTGCTCCCATCGGTCAACTGCTCCTGAGCCCGATGCTCGACGACCGCACCAACACGTTCTCCGGCCATCAGATGGCCGGCCTCGACCCCTGGGACCGGACCTCCAACGCGACCGCGTGGCAAGCGCTGCTGGGCGACCGGTACGGCGCCGCCGGCCTTGCGCCCTACGCGGCCCCTGCTCGGGCAACGGATCTGTCCGAGCTGCCCTTCGCCTACATCGACGTCGGGTCGGCCGAGACCTTCCGGGACGAGGCCGTGGCCTATGCCGATGCGATCTGGCAGGCCGGCGGCGAGGCCGAACTCCATGTGTGGCCCGGCGCGTTCCACGGCTCCGACACACTCGCACCACGGGCGGCCCTCAGCCAGGAGGCCCGCGACGCCCGTTCCCGCTGGCTGCGGCGGATCCTCGGACGCTGACCCTTTCCGGACATGGCGCCGCGGCCCGTCCCCCGCCGGGCCGCGACGCCTCGCTTCAGCTCACCGCCGGGTCAGGCGGCCGGGTACCAGACGGTCCCGTTGCCGCCGTGCTGGGTGAGGGTGGCCTCGATGATGCTCCCCTCCGCGAAGTAGCGCGGGTGCTGCTGCAGGAAGCCGGCGAACGAGTCCAGGGAGGTGGCGTCACAGACGCCGTCCGTCTGGATGCAGTGGCGCTGCACCGGGACACCGGGGAACTCCTCCGGCCCGGTGCCGGGCGAGTACGCCACGAACGGGATGAGGACCCCCTCGGGGACTAAGTGCCAGAAGCCGGTGCCGGGCTGCATCGGGTCGGCGTAGAGCATGCCGTCGACCTGCGAACGGGGCACCTCCGTACCGTTGTCGGCGATCGTCTGGAGCAGCAGGTCGCCCACCCAGGCACCCTGGGAGTAGCCCGCGATCGTGAAGTGCGCCGTGGGATCGGCGCGGTACGTGCTCTCCAGGGCGGCCAGGGCGTTCCAGTAGCCCTGGTTCACGCTGTCGCCGAAGCTCGGCGCGAACGGCGCCGGCATCTCGTTGTGGCTGCCGACGAACGGGCCACCGCTGGCTACGTAGCAGACCGGAACCGCGATGCCGCCGTTCAGATGCAGGTTCGCGGCCGCGAAGCTCGTGGTGCAGTCGGGGGCTTCGGCAGCCGCGCCGGTTCCGCCGATCTCGATGTAGTAGTGGTTCACCGGGGC
The DNA here is from genome assembly GCF_055579465.1 of Streptomyces sp. NPDC032745. Classification (NCBI taxonomy): domain Bacteria; kingdom Bacillati; phylum Actinomycetota; class Actinomycetes; order Kitasatosporales; family Streptomycetaceae; genus Streptomyces; species Streptomyces sp. NPDC032745. The sequence continues at coordinate 208,189 of NZ_JBVING010000008.1, forward strand.
GGCGTGCGCGGCGGGCGGCACGGCGGCGGCGCCGGCGAGCACGAGGGCCGTCGACGCGAGGACGGACTTGAGTCGTCGGGCGAGCCTGCTCGGCTTCTTGCTGGACATACCGGTCAACTCCCTTGGGTCGGGGTGAGCGCCGCGTCGGGTGCGGCGACCGGTGCCCATCGTGCCGTTCGCGCTGGTCAGCGGACCATGCCAACGACCGGCCATATATGGCCGGTCGCCCAAGTACAGTGTTCCCACAGGGATCTGACAGGGATCTGACGGGGAATCCGACACGGATGGCAGGCCGGAGCATGGCCGGTGCGAGGGGCGGCTGAGTGACCAACCAGTTCGGCGCGCTGCTCCGCGGGCTACGGCTCGAAGCGGGGATGACGCAGGAGCAGCTGGCCGAGCGCTCCCGGCTGGGGGTGCGTACCATCCACCGGCTGGAGACCGGCAAACCCACCGATGCCCGAATGGGAACGGTGAAGCAGGTCGCGCACGCCCTGGCCGACGCGTTACGGCGCGACCGCGACGAGGTCTGGACGGAGCTGCTGGCCGCCCAGCGCGGTCACAGAGCCGCCGCCGAGGGCGTCTCCGCCACGCGCGCTCCCGTACCCGAGCCTCCCGGACCCCCCGAGCCAGTGCAGCAGGCCCAGCCGGCGCCACGCGCCACGCTGTCGCCGTCCCGGGGAGCCCTGGCCGAGGTCGCCGAGTCGCTCGCCCTCGACGTGTACAGCCGCTGCGTCCGCGAGGAGGAGCAGCGCCGGATCCACGACCCGTTCCCGCTGCCCGTACGGTGGCGGTCGGCGCCCGAAGAGCTGCTGGACCACTGGGACAACATCCGCGGCACTCCCCCCGGGGCCGTCTCCACCCCGCTGTCCCTGGACGGCGGCCTCGGCGATATCGCCGACGTCTACCGGCGCGTCCGGTCCGGACGGCTGGTGGTGCTCGGCCGGGCCGGCTCCGGCAAGACCGTTCTGATCCTGCGGTTCGTCCTCGACTACCTGCGCAAGCGCTCCGACGGCGAGCCCGTGCCGGTGGTCTTCAGCATCGGATCCTGGGACCCGACCGCCACCGCGCTGCGCGACTGGCTGATCGCCCGCCTGCTGCGCGACCACCCGAACCTCGACGCGCGCGCTCCGGGCGGCTCGACCCTGGCCGCCGCCCTGGTGGACGCCGGATGGATCCTGCCGGTGCTCGACGGGTTCGACGAGATCGCCACCGGGCTGCTCGGCCGTGCCCTGCAGGAGCTCAACACGAGCTCGCTGCCGCTGCTCCTGACCAGCCGTACCGAGCAGTTCGCCGAAGCCGTCACGGTCGAGGTGCTCCGCAAGACCGCCGGCATCGAACTGATGGACCTGAACACCGATGACCTGGTCCACTACCTGCCCCGCACCGCCCGCCCGACCGCACCCACCGACCGGAACGCACGGAGCGGACGGGACGGAAGAGCCGCCACCGTGTGGGATCCCGTCCTGGAGGGGCTCTCCGCGGACCCGGGCAGCCGGGCCGGCGCCAACCTCGCGAAGGTGCTGAGCACTCCGCTGATGGTCCTGCTCGCCCGGACCGTCTACAGCGACACCCCGGCCCAGGACCCGGCCGTACTGCTGGACACCACCCGCTTCCCGACCCCGGAGGCCATCGAGGAGCACCTCCTGGCCGACTTCGTCCCGACCGTCTACCGCCGCCGCCCCACCACCGCGGCCGGTGCGCACCATCTGCGCCGGCCCCGCACCTGGGACCCGCAACGCGCCCGGCACTACCTGGGTTACCTCGCCGAACACCTGGACCGGCCCGAGCAGCACGAACGCCAGGACCTGGCGTGGTGGCAGCTGCGGGACTCCCTGCGGCCGTCCTCCCGCATCCTGGCCGTCGTACTCGCCTGCTCGCTGGTCACCGCCGTCGCCGACTGGCTGGTCTTCCCGGCCAAGAACCTCGCCGCCGGCCGCAGCCCCGCGTTCGCACTGGGCGCCGGCCTGCTGGACGCGCTGCTGTTCGGCCCCGCGGTCGGTCTCGCCTTCGGGCTGGTCTACGGGCTCATGACCGCGTTCCGGATCAAGGCGTTCGAGCCGTCACGGGTGAGAATGCGGCTGCCCGGCCGCGGCCGGCGGGCCGGCGGCCCCTCCGCCCGCAGATTCGCCACCCTGTTCTCGGCCGGGCTGCTGGGCGGCTTCGTGATGGGCCTCGGGTGCGGGCTCGGCTTCACCGTGGTACCGCAACTCATCAACGGCCACCTGGTGGTCAACCCGGCTGTGATCGAGGCGACGGTCGTCAACTCGCTCGTGTACGGGCTCACGTTCGGCTTGGCGGGAGGCCTGGTGCTCGGGCTCGCGGCCACCCTGGAGACCCCGATCGACCTCGGCTCAGCCGCCACCCCGACGGACCTCCTGGCCATCAACCGCAGCATCGTGGTGCGCCAGACCCTGTTCCTCGTCCCCATGCTCACTGTGATGATCGCCCTCGGCGGGCGGCTGATCACCTCGCTCCTCCAGGATCTGGCCGGCCCGCTCCTGTGGCCCATGGCCGACGGGCTCGCGCTCGGCGCGGTCGGCGGGCTGGCCGGCGCGCTCTCCTACGCCCTGGCGTTCACCGCCTGGGGCCAGTGGGTACTCCTCACCCGCATCTGGCTGCCGCTGACCGGCCGCCTCCCCTGGGCCACGGTCGCGTTCCTCGACGACGCCTACCAACGCGGCGTGCTGCGCCAGGTCGGCGCCGTCTACCAGTTCCGCCATGCACGCCTCCAACGCCACCTCCTCACGTACGGCTGATCCCGTGCCCGATCTCCGCGGCGACCTCGGCGTGGGCGAGGTACTCCTCGATGCTGTGAGCCCGGCCGTTCGCGTTCTCCACGGCGATGTCGGTGAGCTTGCCCCAGGTCTCCCCCAGCGGACAGCCCAGGGCTACCGTGTCGGTGGGACACCAGGCATTGACCCAACGACGCACTCGGGCCGAAAGGCCGGGGCCGGGGGGCGACAGCCGGCTGTACACCGTGTCCAGCCCCAGCGGGCTGCCGGTGCTGACGAGCAGTGACACGTCCAGCCGCTCCGGGAGCCGGTGGACGAGGTCCATCCCGACGACCGTGCCGAGGCTGTGGGTGACCAGGACGATTTCACCGGAGGACGGCAAGGTGTCGAGCACGCTGGTCAGGACGGCCTCACGGACGGCCCCGTCGTCCAGGTACGCGTCGACGTCACGGAACCGGGTGGCGATGGCCAGCGCGTCCATGTCCGTCGTGGCGGCCAGCCAGCTCACCGCCCGGCGCAGACGTCCGGCCAGCAGGCTCCCGATGCTCTCTTCGGCCGTGCCGCCGTCCTGTGGCATCCCGGCTTTCGCCGCCGCCTGCAGGAGGAGCTGCTCGTACGAGCCGGTCGTCGACTCGGCGGCGAAGGCCTCCGCTGCCGAGTGGCCGTTCAGCTCGTCGAACGTGCCGGAGGCGGAGACGGCCTCGTGGCCTCCGGCGCTCTCCCTTAGCCTGATGGCCTCGATGATCCGGTCCGCGTAGAAGGGGAACCACACGTCCGCCGGGTCGACGGTGGGGAGACCGGCGCGGGTGAGTCCGTGGTTGAGCCCTGCCGTCCAGCCGCGGCGGAGCTCCTCGGGTTCGTGCTCGTGCTGGCTGCGGCCGTGGAGGAAGACCAGGTGCCGGCCGCCGGGGGAGGGAGCGCCGCGGGCGGGCAGACCGCTGCGGACCACTGCGGTGCCGCTCGGGCCGGCCGCCTCGTGCGGTGAGCCCGCGGCGGCGAGCGGGGACGGGGCCTCCACCACCGGGGCCGGGACCGGGGCGGAGACCGGAGAAGGAACCGGAGCGGACACGGGCGGGACGACGGGCACGGGAACGGGAGCGGCGACGGCGGGCCCTTGCTGGAGGCCGGACTCCGGCCCCATCTCCGCCAGCAGCGCACACTGCTCGGGTTCCGGCTGCAGCGCGGCGAGATGCTTGAGGATCGAGCTGACGCGCGCACCCTCGTTCGCGATGTAGTCGATGGCGTCGTCGGGGGCGCCGGGGCGCGCGATGTCGCCGTTCTTGAGCAGCCTGTTGCCTTGGGCGTCCTCCCTCGCCACGCCGCTGTGATGGAGGGCCACGACCTCCCACTGGTCGTTGAAGACCGGAGATCCGGAGTTTCCGCGCTCGGTGTCGGTCGTGTAGTGCAGGAACTCGGGCAGGCGGTCCTGGACGGTGTTGTCCCTGAAGGCGACCTCCTTGAACCGGCCCCCCGGGTGGCCGATGACGTTCACCCGTTCACCCAGAAGCACCTTGCCCTGCTGGATGCTCAGCCGGTTCCAGCCGAAGATCTCACCCGGGAGACGCCCGTCGGCTGCCGGGGCGACCGCCACCAGCGCGAAGTCGAGGTGCTTGTCCATGACGAAGAAGGCCGCAGGATCGAGTGCGAAGCGGACGGCCGCGTCGGGGGTGTTGTCGATGGTGTTCTGGACGTTGAACTCGATGAAGCAGCGCTGGCTGAACGCCTCGTCCAGCAGGACGTGCTGGTTGGTCATCAGCAGCCGGGGCGAGACCATGAAGCCGGTGCCGTGCGGCTGCTCGCGGCCCTCCGTGCGGATGGAGATCCGGGCTACGGTGGCGGCTGCGCGGGAGCCCCGCGGCAGGAAGCTCCACGGCTGGGACTCGTTGGCGATGTTGATGATGCGCTCGTTGGCGTCCGCCTCGGTGAGTGCCGTCGCGCGAACGCCGTCCACCAGCGCCGAGGCCGGGACGCCGCCCCTGTCGATGAGCCTGCCGGCCCGGGCGGCCATGTACTCGGCCGAGTCCGGGAACCGCGTCCCCTCGGCCTGACGCTCTTCCACGGTACGGCGAGTGCCGCTCGCGTCGCGATAGCGCCGGCTCGCCGCGGCCTGCTGCCGTTCGAGGGCCTCGCGTGCCTCGTCCGTCCCCGGCAGCTCAGACATGGCATCCACCGTTCCGTCGTCGAACACGTCACCTTCCAGGGAGCAGCCGTGGGACCGCGCCCGCAACAAGTGCGGGGCCACTTGAGTCGTCCCGTCGATGCGGCGGTTCCGCCCCCGCCCCATCCCGTACGGGGCGCAGGCCGCAGTGCGTCTCATGCGTACGGTCCACCCCGGATGCGGCACGTGCCGACACCTGGCCATGCTGGCCGAGACCCCACAGCAGGCAGTCCCCAGCCGCGCCGCAGGCGGAGGAGGAGTCATGGCATCTCTGGCTCGGATTCCGTTGGACGGCGGGGGCAGCCTTCTGGTCGAGGCCCCGGCCGACTTGGCGGGCCCGGTGAAGGCCGGTCTCCTCGGTGATGCCATTCACGACCTGCCGGGCAGTCTGCAGCAGGCGCTGGAGCCGATCACGGAGGCGGCGCGCGCCACCCTGGAGCAGCTGCGCAAGGCCCGCCCCGACGCGATCACCGTCGAGTTCGGCGTCGACCTCGCGGTCAAAGCCGGGGCGGTGATCGCCAGGACCGGAGCCAACTGCCACTTGAAGGTGACGGTCCAGTGGCAGAGCAAGGGCCCGTCCTCGACGAAGTGACCGGCCTGCTCACCGGGACGTTCGGTCACCGGGCCGGGGAGTCCGCACCGCGGGATCGGGCTACTCCGAGGGGTCGGGCTCGGAGCGCCAGTGGACTGCGCCCGTACCCAGGGCGATCGTGACACGGGGCCGCATGGGCTCGTCGCCGCGGCGGGACAGCAGCACGATCTCCTCGACCCGGGCCGACATGCTGCCCAGCCGGGCAGCGCACTCCTCGGCCAGCGGCCGCGGCTCGTGGGTGCGGCCCAGTGACAGGTGCGGTGTGAAGGTCGGGAATCGCCCGCCGCAGAGCGGGAACGGCTCCGTCAGGGCGCTCTGGAGCGCCGTCCAGGGGGCGAGGCCGGCGGCGGCCGGGTCGAGCCACACGGTGGCGTAGGCGCGGTGCCGGAAGGTACGCACCCCGCTCAGCCGGACCGCGAAGGGCTCCGTTCCCGCGAGGGCAGCGGCCAGCAGTGGGGCCGCCGCCGGAAAGTCGGCCTCCGGCACGAATCCGAAGACCAGGTTCACATGGGGCGGCCAGCGGCGGATCTGGGGGTCGTGCACCGTACGGATGCTCTGGATGACGGGCCACAATCCGGCCGGGGGCAGCCACACCACGGCGGTCCGTGGTGTGGGAGCCACCTCCATCAGTGCGCTGATCAGCCGCGGCCTCCGTCGGAGGGGCCGCGCACCGGGGCCGGGCGCCAGGGTGCGAATGCGCTCGCCGTGCGCGGCAGCAGGCTCGCCAGCTCGGGACAGTGCCGTAGGACGATGCTCGTCATGCCGTTGCGTTCGATCCAGTCCATGCCCAGCGGTGTGTAGACCTCGGGCCTGAAGTCGACCGTGAGGAAGCGGTCGCTCTGCAGCCGCCGGCTGGCCATCAGGATGAAGATGCGGAAGGCCGTGTCGCTGAAGCCGAAGCCCTGGGGCGGATTCTCGGCGAACAGCCCGACCATGGTGTCGATCTGGTCCACGTCACGGTAGACCTCCTTCAAGCGGCCGACCGTGTCCGGATCGGAGGAGAGGTCCTCGAAGCGGCGCAGGCGCGGCTTGTGCAGACCGGCCCGGAAGTCGTTGTACCGCGGCACACCGCGGCGCCGGGTGCGCACCAGGTCGACCACGGACAGGTCGATCACCTCCCCGTCCCGCTCGAACGCCTGGAGGGCACGGGGGTAGTTGTGCAGGGTGATCGCGCCGGGGTGGGCGATGCCGAGCGAGTACAGCGAGTTGGCCAGACCGGTCTTGCGGATGAGCGGCTCTGCCGCCGTGCCCTGCAGGTCGTTGAACCCGAGGGTGTCGAGTCGTCGCCCGAGCCGGTGGTCGACGATCTCGAAGTCGTCCGGCAGCAGCGGGTGCATGCGGTAGACGGTGACGAAGTCCTCGGTGAGGGAGTACGGCGCGGCGTGGTGGTCCGGCAGGGTCTTCGGGATGCCGGTCAGCGAGTGCGCCTCGAACAGCCACAGGCCCAGCTGCGTGAGCCAGTTCTTGGGCGGCCCCTGCCAGTTGGTCTTCAGCCCGATGTCGATCGTCTCGGTGGCGAGGATCGCGGGCGTCCACTCGACCGTGTGGATCTTGGCGATGAGAGCGGAGACGACGAGCCGCGCCGTGTGGTAGATGCGGTCCTCGTCCAGCCGCGGGTACTCCTGCCGCAGCGCCGCGCACACGGCGTTGTGCTCCCGGGCGAAGAGGGTGTGCATGGCGCTGAGGCCGAGCCACCAGCTCTCCGCAAAGCCGGTGAGGGGGAAGCCGTTCGGGCTGAAGGGCAGGTGCCCGTCCTCCAGGCGCAGCGCGGCGCCGCCGTCCGGCTCGCGCAGGGCCGTTCCGGCGTCCTTGGTCCCGCCGTAGACCTCCGAGCCGTCCCACCAGTGCGAGGCCGAGTTGCCGAACAGGATGGGCGGCGCTTCGCCGTCGGCGGCGCCGAGGCCCTCGTTCTCGGCGAAGCGCATCACCGTCTCGGGGCGTCCGCCAGGGGTGTTGCTCCAGGTGAGACCCGGCGGGAGCGGTACCTCGACGCTCTTCGTACCGGCCGGGTAGCGCTTGTGGTTGACCCAGTCGTGCACCTGGAACTGGATCCACGCGGCGGCCAGGATGTTCAGCGACCGTGCGGGGATGAACGCGTCTCGCTGCAGCAGCTCTCTGCTGACGGTGACCGGGTTGGGAGTGTCGAACAGGTCGGGCCGGTAGACGGGCGGGAGGTTGCGGCCGAAGGTCGATCCGACAGCCCCCATCTTCGGCGCGGACAGGTCGTTGTAGGTGCCGTCGTAGCTCCGCGCGACCCGCATCTGCTCGTCGACGGGTGCCGGCACCGGCTGGGCCTTCGGCGGAGCCTCGCGGATCTCGGTGTCGATGAGGTTGTGCCGGCGCAGCGCCTGCCGCAGCGTCACGAGGTTGAGCAGGCCGAGCCGGGTGGGCAGCCGGTGCCAGGGGACGAAACGGTTGAGGGCCTCGAACGCGGCGTCGAGCGGCACGCCCAGCACGGCGTTGCGGTGCGGTTCGGTGGTGACGAAGCGGTGGCCCAGCCGGTGGGCGCTGCTGGCCTCGTAGGCCACCTTGCGGGCACGGTTGAGGTTGCCCAGCGGCCGGAACTCCTCCGTCGTGTTCCACGGGTTGAAGACCAGCTGGTCGACCCGCACCGCGGCGGCCCGCGCCTGGGCGCTGTCGATGTCCTGGCGCGGGATCGTCAGCGTCGCCACCCGGACGACGGGCGCGTCCGCCTCCGTCCACTCGCTCGCTCCGTCCTCGATGGGCGTCCGGCGCGCGTCCACGTAGCGCTGGACGTACAGCTCGAAGACGACGTCCGCCTTCTTCAGGCGCTGTGCGAGCTCGTGGTGCAGGTGGTCGGGGTCGGTACGGGAGGGGCTCGGGGCCGGTGACGCGTTCGCGGCGGGGCGCAGCTGATAGCGCACGGGTCCCTGATCGCCCCACAGGATGGCGCCGCGGCTCCAGTACGTCTCCAGCGCCAGGCTGTGTACGGTGCGGCTCGTTCCGGCGCGTACGTTGCGTCGCATGCGCGCGGCCGTGGACCAGCCGACCGCGAGGGGCAGGGTGAGGAACAGCGCGGATGCCTTGCGGAGGGTCGTGTCGGCACCCGCCATGGCCTTCGCGAATTCGACGAACTCGCGTGCGTTGCGCGCATGCGAGACCGGGAAGCTCGTCATGAGGAGGTCGTGGGCCTCGTCCGGCCCCACCTCGATGCGCAGTGCCGCGCCCCGCAGGTCCGGGGCGTGGTCGGGCATGCGGGCGCCGTTCGCATTGGACAGCCGGACGGTGACCGGGTATTCGGCCGCGGGACTCGCGAAGCCGGTCCGCAGGTCCTGGGGCAGGTCCTGGACGAACGCCAGTCGGGCGTTCTCCACGCCGAGGACGGCCTTCGCGTGGAACGCCCGCTCGATGCCCGCCGCGCCGCTGCGCTTCCTCGCCTTGAGCTGGACCCGCATGAGCTCACGCGCGAGCCGCTCGAAGACGAGCCGTTCCGCTTGGGGGTCGCCGCCCACGTAGCGCTCGTACTGCCCGATCTCGTGCATCTGTGCCCCTTCCCGGAGGCGCCGGCCTCGTCGTCCGGACGCGGGGGCGCCGACGATGACGAGGCGACGTCGAACGGCTGCCCGTGACGGTGGCTGCGGGCATCTTCGTCACACGCAGCAACTTTGACCCACGCGCGGGGCTACGTCGCGCGGAGCAATGCAGACGGGTACACCGGGGTCGCGACCGGCCCGTCGCGCTGCGTGCCCGCGCACGGGCCCCTTCACCCGAATGGACCCGTGCGATCAGCCCGACCGGGTCTGCGCGGGGAGACTGATACGCAGGATGACGGCGCAGCACTGCATCGGATCGTCGTCCTCGCCCGATGCGGCAGGGCACGGAAGAGGGAGTGCCGATGAGAGTCTACGAGGCCATCGTCAAGGGGCTGGAAGGCATCGGGGTCCAGGCCGCATTCGGCGGGGCCGGCGAGAACGCCGCAGGCCTGATGCTGGCGCTGAAGCATTCCCGGCAGATCCGCCCGGTCATCACACGGCACGAGCAGGCCGCGTCCTTCATGGCCTGCGGCTACGCGATGTACACGAACCGGCTGGGCTTCTGCTTCGCCACGGCCGGGCCCGGTGCCTTCAACCTCTTCTCCGGGCTGGCCGTGGCGATGTCCGACTCCTACCCCGTCCTCGCCGTCTCGGGATACGCGTCGATGAAATGGCAGGGATGGGGTTCGCTCAACGAGACCTCGGGCCTGAACCGCACGCCCGACTCCCGGGCCATGTTCGCGGCCACGACGAAGAAGTCCTTCCTGCTCACGGATGCCGCCGACACGTGCGACGTCCTCGAGGAGGCGGTCAACACCGCGTTCGAAGGGCGACCCGGACCGGTACACATCCACGTACCCGAGAACCTCACCGAACGCGGCATCGAGGTCACGGACTTCCGGCACATCCGGCTCGACGTCAAGCCGATCGCGCCCGATCCGGCACGCGTGGAGGAGATCGCCTCGGTGCTGGCGGACGCCCTCACCCGGCGGAAGCGGATCGTGGCGCTCGTCGGCTTCGGCGCCGTCCGCAGCGGAGCGGGAGCGGAGGTCAAGCGGCTGATCGAACGGTTCCAGATTCCGCTGCTGACCACGCTGGACGGCAAGGGCATCGTCTCCGAGGGGCACCCGCTCTCGGTGGGCGTCTTCGCCGACAGCGGCCACTCGAGTGCGTGGAAGGCCTTCCGCGAGGCTGACGTCGTGCTGTGCATCGGCAACTCCCTCAACCAGCACGCCACGTTCAACTACCGCGAAGACCTCTTCGAGAACAAGCTGCTCATCCATGTGAACATCTCCGAGGCCGAGTTCCACAAGGCCTACCGACCCGACCACGCGCTGCTGTCCGACGCTCGCCTGGCCGTGGCGGCGCTCGTCGAGGCCCTGGAGAGGAAGGTCGGCGAGGTCCCGAGGGCCGACGTCGACGGCCGGGACTACGAGGCCCGGCACATCACCCACCTGACGGGGCACATCCACCCCGGAGAGCTCGCCCAGGCGATCGGCCGGATGCTGCCCCCACACGCTGTGCTGCTCGCCGATGCGGGCGCCCACCTGGCCTGGCTCGGCTACTACGTGGAGCTCGAGGAGGGGCAGCACTTCCGCAAGGCCGGTTCGTTCGGACCGATGGCCGGCCATGTCAACGGCGCCATCGGCCTGAAGGTCGCACACCCGGAGCGGACGGTCGTCGTCGGCTGCGGCGACGGATGTTACTCGCTGTCCGGGTTCGAGCTGATGACCGCCGTCGAGAACGAGATCCCCGTCATCTGGGTCATCTTCGACGACCGGGAGTTCAAGCTCATCAAACTCTTCCAGCTCACCACCTACGGAGAGACGGGGCTGGTCGAGTTCCAGAACCCGGACTTCGCCGCCTATGCGCAGGCGTGCGGCGCCGACGGCTACCGCGTCGAGACGCTGGAGGAGTTCGAGAAGGCGTTCCGTGCGGCGCTGGCCTCCGGCCGGCCCACCGTCATCGACGCCAGCATCACGCGGTGGGCCGTCCCGCACTACAGCCCCTCACCCGACGGCGTCATCGCCGGTCTCGTCGAGACCCTCGAAGCACGTCTGCGCGACTGACCGCCGGCCGGCTCGGCTGCACCGAGAAGGGGCAGGAGCATGACAGACCCGACGAACACGCACCGCCACACCGGGCTCGACGCCCTCATGAACCGCCCGCTGATCACGTCGATCTGGCACCGCCGCACCCACCGGGTCAGCCGCGGAAGCTCCGTGGAAGCCGGCTCGATGAGCTGGTCCTCCACCGAGGCACGTGCACCGCTGACGGAGCTCGAGGAAGCGGTGCTCATCTCCATGACGGGGTGCACCGGCCTCACCATGCCGGACCGCCCCTTCGCCGATCCCCGCAACGGCAAGCCGATCATGGCCAAGCCGAACCTCAACATGGCCGGACGGACGGCGGGCAGCCCCGACAACGCCCAGGGCACCCACTTCTTCCTGATCAACGACACCGGCACCTACTTCCTGCGCAAGCTGCCTCCCCCGGCCGACGGCTCGCAGGCGGCCTTCGACGCGGAGACCCTGTGCTCACGCGCCGCCGAGGCGAAGGTGCAGCTGCTCGACCACCGCATCGACGTACCGGACGGGAAGCGCGACTTCCCCGCCTACCTCGACTCCAACCGGTTCCTCTCGAACCTGCCCGGCACCACCGTCCTGTTCCCGGTGGTGGACCTGTCGCGGCAGTACATCAACGGCATGATGTACCTGCTCACGCAGCCCGAGGGCGCACGGCCGGCCATCGTCGACGACCGGAACCTCTACCGCTCGGCGGGCGTGGGCAAGTGGGTCAAGTCGGGGTTCCTGAACAAGGACATCAAGCTTCCGCTGGGCGCCATCTGGGCGATGCGCACGCAGATCGAGGCCGACCTGCTGCTGCAGAACATCATGCTCACCGCCGACGCCATGGGACTCGGGGCATGGATCCATGCCTCGCTCGCCCCGCCGATCATGCTGGGCGACCCGAAGTTCCGCCCCGCGTACGGTCCGATGCTCGGCTTCGACTGGACCACGCCCCGGTGGCGGCCGGCCGACCTGCTGCGCTGGCAGGTGCCGCTGCCGCGCTACTCCACGCTGCGGGCGACCACCGTCGGCCTGCGCCACAACGGGGAGCACCTGATCAAGGCGATGTGCCCGCCGAACTACGCCACCATGAACGACGCGGTCGACGCAGTCGTGGCGGACAAGTTCGGGCCGCGGGGCATCTACACCGACGAGGGCCTGTTCGAGCGCATCTACCGGGGCGAGTTCGGCGCCCGGTACCTGCGTGAGGCCAGCGACTACTCGGCCGACGTCATCGCCTGCACGCGCGACATCTGCACGTACATCTACGAGACCCACGGACGGTTCCCCGCACACTGCGACACGATCCACGTCCCGGGGGTCTGGCTGCAGGCCCACCACGTCGAAACCGCCTACTACGAGCGGTTCTTCCGCGACGGGCTGACCGAGGCCCACCAGCTGCACGATCGGCAATGGCACGGCTGAGCTGCCTGATCCAACCCCTTCGGGCCGCTGTTGGCCGTGACCGGATTCCCGGCCACCACCGCCAACAGCACCCCGGTCCGCGAGTCTGATCGTCCCCCGGGGTCCTGGCGCAGTCCGTGAGACACCACACCAGGACCCCGGCTGACCAGTGGTCAGTCGGCCTGGCCGAGCTCGTACGAGAGGTGCCGCGGAGCCAGTGAGCGCAGGAACGCGTGCGCGTCGAAGATCTCGCCGGGCGCGACCACCCCGGCCGTCCCGGCCTGTCCCGCGAGGATTCGGCCGACCGCTTCCACGACGAGAGGCGCGCTGACGGCGTAGATGTCCTGTCCGCGGGCCACCGCACGGCGCCTGGTGCCGCCCGCGCGGACGACGACGTCGACGAGGAAGGTCTGCGCCGACCGCCCTCGCTCGTCGACCGGCTTCGGAGGTTCGGCGTCCGGGGCCAGCACGTCCTTGACGGCCTCGAGCGTCATACAGGTGTGGATGTCGGGGGCGGACAGGTGATGGGCGATGGTCACGCTGTCCGTGGTGGTGAATTCGCCGATCACGGGCCGGTCCCCGACCGGAGCGGGAAACGTCCACCGGCCCGTGGGTGCCTCGTCGGTGCGCAGCTCCAGGCGGCCCTTCGCGTAGACGAGCCGCCGGCCCTCGCGACGGCGCCGGGAGACCTGACTGGACCCGCGCGTCCCGGCCGTGGGCTGCCAGCTGCTCAGGGCGAACGCGAGGTGCACCTCGTCGGCCTCCGGGGCGTCACCCAGTGCGGCGGTGGCGAGCAGGTCGCCGAGACCCCCGTAGAACGCCATCGCGGGAACGACCACGATTCCGGCGTCGCGGGCCCGGTCCGCGAAGTGCGCGAACGTATCGGCGACCGCTTCCACCTCTCCCGCGACGTCCAGGTAGGCGATCCGTGCGCGCAGCGCCGCCTCGATGACCGGTGCGGCCGTCACGGCGAACGGACCGGCGCAGTTGATCACGGCTGCCGCGCCGTCCAGTGCACGGTCGAGCGAGGCCGGATCGTCGGCCGAGGCCGGCCGGACCTCGAGTCCGGGAAAGGCGTCGGCCAGGGCCCGGAGCTTGTCGGGGTCGCGGCCGGACAGGATCGGGGTCAGCCCCCGCTCCAGCAGTTCGGACACGACGAAGCGTCCGGTGTGCCCGTAGGCGCCGAACACCGTTACCGCCGCCGCTTGACTCGTTCCCATGAGGTTCCCCCGTCTCGTGCGCTCGCGCTTCTCGTGCTCGTACGCGAATGATCACCGGATGCCATCGTGCCTCCGGCGGCCTGCGGCCGGGAGTGGCAGCAACGCCACGCCCCGTACACTTTCGGACATGAGCCTTGTCGCACTGGCCGTCACACCCGGGGTACCGCACTTCGAACTCGCCGCCGCCTGCGATGTGTTCGGTGTCGACCGGTCGGACCTCGTCGATCCCTGGTACGAGTTCATCGTGTGCGCCCCGGGCACCGTTCCGGTCGGCGACCGCTTCCGGCTCGAGCCCGACGCCGGACTCGACCGGCTCGTGCATGCGGACACCGTGATCGTCCCGGCGTGCGCCGACCTGGACGCGGACCCGCCCGCCGAACTGGTCGATGCCGTGCGCGCGGCACACGAGGCGGGTGCCCGGGTGGCCTCCCTGTGCACGGGCGCGTTCGTACTGGCCGCCGCGGGTCTGCTGGACGGGCGCCGGGCGACCACGCACTGGCTGCACGCCGCGGCGCTGGCCGAGAGACACCCCGAGGTCGAGGTCGATCCGGACGTGCTCTACGTCGACCACGGGACCGTATTGACCTCGGCCGGCAAGGCCGCCGCGATGGACCTGTGTCTGCATCTGGTCCGCCGCGACCACGGCTCCGCCGTCGCCAACGAGGTCGCGCGCCGCCTCGTCGTGCCGCCCCATCGGGCCGGGGGCCAGGCCCAGTTCGTCACCACCCCGCTGCCCGAACGCCGCGACCACCCGCTCGGCGCACTGCTGGCATGGGCGATGGAGCGCCTCGACCAGCCGCTCACCGTGGAGGACCTGGCGCGCCGGGCGAACATGAGCTCACGCCACCTGGCCCGGGTCTTCACGGACGTCACCGGCACCACTCCCCTGCGCTGGCTGCTGACGCAACGCATCCACCGCGCCCAGGGACTCCTCGAAACCACCGACGACACCATCGGCGCGATCGCCGCAGCCACGGGCATGGGTACTGACGCCACCCTGCGGCGCCACTTCAACCGCACGGTCGGCGTGCCCCCGGACACCTACCGACGCACCTTCCGCAGCACTCGTCCGGACCGCGCCGGCTGACCGGACGTGGTCACCCCCGGGGCAGTGCCTTCTTCAGATCTTCGTCCAGGGCTTTGGCGAGTTGCGCGGGGGAGGGCGGCTTGTCGCCCTGGAGCCGGGCCAGTTCGGCGGTGAACGTCTGGCTGAAGGCGCCGTAGAGCGGGGTGCGCGGCCGCTGGACGGCGTTCTCCAGGGCGGGCAGCAGGGTGCCGCGCGCGTACCCGGGGCGGCCGTTCCCGTCCCGCGGCATGTGGTCGGTGCGCTCTGCCGTCGGGGCCGCGGTGGCCTGGCCGGGTGGCTTCGCCGCCTTGCACCGCAGCTTGTCGTCCACGTACGCGGAGATCCGGGTGGCCGCGAACCCCGCGTCGAGCAGGCAGCGTTCGTTCTCCCTGTTGGTGAGGAACTCGACGAGCTGCTTGGCGGCGGTGCTCCGCTGCGAGCCCGTGGCCACGGCCAGGTTCTGGCCTCCCAGCACCGCCCGGCCGGGCAGTGGGGCCACACCGAGCTTCTCTTCGGGCAGGGACTGGTGGAGCGTGCGGTAGGCGTACGGCCAGTGGCGGAGGAAGCCGGTGCGGCCGGCCGCGAAGTCGGTGAGCGTGTCCGCCTCGTCGGACTGGGTGGCGGCCGGCAGGGTGTAGGCCGCCTCGGTGCGGTTGCGCAGCTCGTCCAGCCCCTCCTTCAGCTCGTCCACGGAACCGGCGTAGCGGCCCTCCTTGTCGGTGAGGGTGAATCCGTCGGAGCCCGAAGCGGAGGCGAAGGCCTCGATGCCGTTGACGGTGAGCCCTTCGTACGACGCGTCGAGCTGCGAGGTCCAGCCCTTCTCGTAGGCCTCCGGCAGCCTCTTGCGCGCCGCGTCGAGGGCGCGGATCAGCTGCTGGACGACGGGCCAGCCGCCGGTGCCCTTGCTCAGGTCGGTCTCCGTGACGCCCGCGCTCTCCAGGTAGTCGCGGCGGTAGAACAGCAGCCCCACGTCACTGTTGAACGGCACCGCGTACAGCTTGTCCCCCCAGCGGGCCGTGGCGGCGACCGACTTGATGACGTCGGAGTCGACCAGCTTGTCGGAGAGCTGCTGGACGAGACCCGCCGCGGCGAACTCCGGCACCCAGGTCACGTCGAGGTTGACCACGTCGTACTCGGCGCTGCCGGACTGCAGTGCGCCGAGCAGCTGGCTGCGCTGCTGGTCCGCCGAGCCGGGCAGCTCGACCAGGCGGGCCCGGTGGCCGGAGCCCTTGCCCTCCTGCTCCCGGTTCCACTCGTCTATCAGCTGCTGGCGGATGCCGCCCTTGCCGGTCACGTCCCGGCCGCTTGCCAGCACGATGTCGCCGGGCTGGTCGGCGGCGGCCGCGGCGCCGCTCTGCCCGCCGCCGGCTCCGGCGCCTGCGTCGCAGCCTGCGGCGAGCAGCACGGCGAGGAGCACTGCGGACGCGGCGCGCGCTGCGGGCCCGTTCCTCATCCCTGATCCCCCGTTCCGGTCCTCGCGACCTCGGCGCGCAGCCGCGCAACGAGATCGCTCTTGGTGTCCAGGCAGCGGCCGCCGCTCGCCTCGGAGACGGCGGCATCCGGTTTGCCCTTGTCGCAGCCGGCGCTGTCCAGGGAGGCCATGACCACCGGGATCCTGCGCCCCGTCCGCACGGACTGGAGCAGAGCGCCGAGCCGGCCGCCTTCGGCCAGCCGGTTGTTGTCCTCGTCATCCGTGATGTAGACGATCAGCTGCGGGCCACGGGCGTCGGTAGCGCGCTGCCTCATGTAGTCCAGGGCCGCGACCAGCGCCCTGTCGGGATCGGCTTCCAGGTCCTTGACCTGGGCCTTGGCGGCGATGGCGCTCTGCGCCTCCTTGCGCTGGTACTTGCCGAACGGCAGCACTTCGCTGTACGCGCGGGAGCCGTCCGGCTCGGTGGCAACCGCCCAGACCCCGTACTCGTCCCGCTCGCCGAGCCCGGCCAGGGACTGGGAGATGATGCCGGGCGCACCGCCGGGGCCCTCCCACAGGCTGCCCATGGACCCGGACGAGTCGAGCAGGAAGAGCACCCGGCCCGGCCCGTTGGCCTCCCGATACCCCTTCAGCGCCGCCGCCATCGCGGCCGGAGGGGCGGGGCCGCCGAGCAGGCCGGGGTCGTCCAGGGCCCCGAAGTCGCTGAAGACGACACCGGTGTCGGCGGACGGTCCGGTGCCGTTGCCGAGGGGCTTGCGAGGACCCGATGCACTGCGGAAGCCGTCGTTCCCGAACACGGCGAGTCCGCCCCGGACGGCGGACGCGTCGTCGTTCGCCCCGTTCTTCGCGGCCGTCCCCTTGCCGGTCAGCCACGCGTGGAAGCGCTCCGCGGCGCTGTCCCGCGCGGCCTTGTCCCGTTCGGGGCCCAGCCAGCGCACGCGCACGAACGTCGGGGTGAGGCCCGGGACGTCGAGGGGGTACTCGGCCATCCGGCGGACCCGGGTCCTACTGTCGCAGCCCACTCCGGTCCTGAGCAGGAACTCCGGTACCAGAACGGTGGTGCGCTTGTCCGCGGTGTCGTCGTCGGGCAGCGTGCACAGGAGGTCCCCGCCGGTGCGCGCGGGCGGTCCCGGCTGGGCCACGCCCTGTTCTGCGGCGGCCGGGTCCGGCGCTCCCGCGCCGTAGAGGCCGACGGTCGCGAGCAGTCCGGCGTCGGTGTTCTCCGGGTCCGTACGCCGTATTTCGGACGTCGGCTGACGCTTCCTGAGCGCGTCCGTCAAGGCCGCGAGAGCACCCACCCGCTCGGCGACCGGCTCCGCCGCCGGGTCCTGCGGTACGGCGAGCACGACCGGCGAGTACGCGAAGGGCTCGGGATCCGCCTCCAGCGCGACATAGGTCCGCTCGCTGGACGCGGTACGGGCCCGTTCGACGCTCGCGGACGAACCCGGGATCCAGATGTCCGGCTGCGGGCCGATGTCGCGCTGCGGGTTGGTGTCGTCGGCCACCGGCCGCTGCCACGGGTCGGACTGCCGGTTGAACGCGGCGACCGCCGCGGCGGCTCCGGCGCTGTAGACGGTGATGCCGACGCGCCTGCACCCGCCCTCCGACGTGTTCTCCGCCGACGTCAGGTACGCCTCCGCGGCCTTGCGGACGGTGGGCTCGAGGTCGGGGTCGGTGAGCAGCCGGAGTTCGAGCGGCGGCTTGCAGGGGGCGCCGTCCCCTCCGTCGAGTGCGGCGATGCCGGTGGCGACGAGTCCGGCGATCACCGCGGGCACGCCGATGGCGGCCGCGAGTCTGCGGCCGGTGAGGGGGCGGAGCCTGCCGAGCCTGTCTGGTCTTCCGCCGGGGCCGGGGCCGGGGCCGGGCGATTGCGGCGAAGTCGGCCCGCCGCCGGACCCGCCCGGGGCCGAGTCGAGTTCCTGCGACGGCGACGCGTCCGGCGAGCGGACGGAAGGGGCTGCGAGCAGCACGTCGGCGCCCGAGGCGGCAGCGCGGCTCTGCGGCTCCCACGGCTCGGCGGGCTCGCGCAGCGTCGTGTGGTGCTCGGACATGTGGGCCCACAGCTTTTGGGCCAGTTCCACGAAGCCGACTTCGCCGCCCCGCCCGGAAAGGCCCTCGTGCAAGAAGCTCACGAGTTGGGCGGTGTACGGCGTCGGCGAGCCACCGTCGCCCGCGTCGATGCGGTTGTTGGCCTGGACGCTCATCAGCAGCGAGGTCCGCTGCCGCTGGGCCGTGCCGAGCGCGTTCCATGCCGCCGAGGCGTTACCCGCGTAGCAGCAGTCGAGGATGACGACCACCTGCTCCGCCCGGGCGCGGGACAGCACGGTGAGAACGCCCTTCCAGGGCGTGGCGCCGCGGAACACGGACTCGTCGCCCGGGACGATCGTCGCCCGCCGCATCAGCAGCCAGAGCTCGTCCCCCGTACTGGGCACGGCGCCGTGGCCGGAGAAGTAGAGCAGGAGCAGCCCCTCGGCCGCGTCGACCGCGGCGTCCAGCTGCTGGTCGAACTCGTCCACGGTGTGCGGCCGGGTGACGGTGATCCCGTCCTCGGCGAACACACCGCCCTCGCGGAGAGCCTGTTCCAGTCCGGCGAGGTTGTGCTCGACCGCGCCGAGGTCGCCCGACACCCCGAAGGGGTGCTCGGGCTGCTTGAAGTCGTACTCGGGGACTCCGACGAGCAGCGCCCGGTTCACTTTCCCTCGCGGGTCGAAGCGCGCCACCGGGCTATCTCCCGTCGCTCTCCGGCGCGACCTCGACCTCCGGGGGTTCGCCGCGTTCCACGGACCGGCGGTTCTCCCGCCACGCGCGGACCCCGCTCTTCACCTGCTCGAACACTTCGTCGAATAATTTGGAGGCGGCTGCTCCGATCAGCACCAGCGTGATCTCCATCCCGGCTCCCATCGGGCTGCCGGGCCCGCCCTCCGTCCCGGCGCGCACGTGGATCTCCAGCACGCCGTCGTTCCTGTGCGTTTCGAGCTTCTGCTCCCGCTCGAGCCACGCCTTCAGCGCCCCGATGTCGCTCTCGCTGGCACCCTGTGTCAGGCGCACGCGGATAGCCGTATTCGCCATAGCCTCCCCCTCAGCCACGACTCAGCATCATGACATGCGAGTTGTACGGAGGGGCACCCTTTGGTCACGAACGGGATCACGCCAAGGCGCCGGCGCCTTCAGCGGGTTGCCGCCTGATACGGGCGGAAGAACTCACGCAGTTCCGCTGCGTAGAGCTCGGGCTCCTCGAACGGTGCGAAGTGCCCGCCGCGTGCGGGCTCGGTCACGCGCACGACGTTCGCCGTGCGCTCCAGCCATGCGCGCGGCGGGCGGACGACGTCGCCGTGGAAGAGCGAGAAGCCGGACGGCACCTCTACCCGGCGGGCGTGCTGCTCGGGCGGGATCGCGGCGTTCGCCCGGTACATGCGCATCGACGAGCCGATCGTCCCCGTCAGCCAGTAGAGCGTGACGTTCGTGAGGATCTCGTCCTTCGTGAAGCTCCGCTCGATGTCGCCGTCGCAGTCGCTCCACGCCCGGAGCTTCTCGACGATCCACGCGGCGAGCCCGGCCGGCGAGTCGGTGAGCCCGAACGCGGCGGTCTGGGGCTTCGTACGCTGCAAGGCGGCGTAGGCGCCCTCGGTCGCGCCCCAGGCTGCGGCGCCCTCGAGCCAGGCGCGCTCCTCGGGCGCCAGGTCCGCCGGGTCGCCGGTGAAGACGGGCAGGCCCGCGTCGGTGCGGTGGACGGCCACGACCCGGTCGGGGTGGTCGAGCCCGAGGTAGCGGCTCACGTGGCTGCCGACGTCCCCGCCCGCCGCGCCGAACCGCGCGTAGCCGAGGACGCCCATGAGCTCGGCCCACAGGCCGGCGACGGCGATGGAGTCCGGGGGCGGGCCGGTGGGGCGGTCGGAGTACCCGTAGCCCGGCATGTCGGGCACGACCACGTCGAACGCGTCGGCGGGATCGGCGCCGTGGGCGCCGGGGTCGGTGAGGAGCGGGATGACCTTCGCGTAGCGCCAGAACGAGTCCGGCCAGCCGTGGCTGAGTACGAGCGGCAGCACGGGGCCGGCCGGCGCGACGGCCCGGACGTGCACGAAGTGGATCCCGAGGCCGCCGAGCGGGACGCGGAAGCGGGGGAAGCGGGCCAGCGCCGCCTCCTGCGCCGGCCAGTCGAAGCCGTCCGCCCAGTAGGCGACGAGCTCGCGCAGGTAGCCGAGGTCGGTTCCGAACGACCAGCCGGCGTCCTCGGGCATGTCCGGCCAGCGCGTCGCGCGCAGTCGCGCGCGGAGATCCTCGAGCGCCGCGGGGGCGGTCTTCGGGGTGAACGGCTCGGGGCGGGGAGCGACGTCCGGCATGCGACGCATCCTAGGCGTCCCACGCCGAACGAGCCGCCCCCGACGCGGCGTCGGGGGCGGCTCGTTCGGCACGACCGGTCAGCCGGCCACTCGGCCGGCCGGTCAGTCCGTCAGTCGGTGCCGGACTCCATCGCGGCGCGGTCCAGCAGCTCGTCCTCGGCGGAGACCTCGCCGCGGGAGGCGATGGCCTCGGCGCCACCCTCGGGCATGGCACCGATCAGCCCGGTCGCCGCCGCCTGCGCGGCTCCGACCAGCTCGGGGTGGGCGGTACCGACGATGCCGAGGCCGGCGTACTGCTCGAGCCGGGCGCGCGAGTCGGCGATGTCGAGGTTGCGCATGGTGAGCTGGCCGATCCGGTCCACCGGGCCGAACGCCGAGTCCTCGGTACGCTCCATCGACAGCTTGTCCGGGTGGTAGCTGAAGGCGGGGCCGGTGGTGTTCAGGATCGAGTAGTCCTCACCGCGCCGCAGCCGCAACGTCACCTCGCCGGTGACCGCCGAGCCGACCCAGCGCTGCAGCGACTCCCGGACCATCAGCGCCTGCGGGTCCAGCCAGCGGCCCTCGTACATCAGCCGGCCGAGGCGCCGTCCCTCGTTGTGGTAGTGGGCGAGGGTGTCCTCGTTGTGGATCGCGTTGACGAGGCGCTCGTACGCGGCGTGCAGGAGCGCCATGCCGGGCGCCTCGTAGATGCCGCGGCTCTTCGCCTCGATGATCCGGTTCTCGATCTGGTCCGACATGCCCATGCCGTGGCGGCCGCCGATGGCGTTCGCCTCCATCACCAGGTCGACCGGGGAGTGGAACTCCTTGCCGTTGATCGCCACCGGGCGGCCCTGGTCGAAGCCGATCGTCACGTCCTCGGCGGCGATCTCGACCGACGGGTCCCAGAACCGCACGCCCATGATCGGCTGCACGGTCTCCACGCCGGTGTCGAGGTGCTCCAGCGTCTTGGCCTCGTGGGTGGCGCCCCAGATGTTGGCGTCGGTCGAGTACGCCTTCTCGGTGCTGTCGCGGTACGGCAGACCGTGGGCGACCAGCCACTCCGACATCTCCTTGCGGCCGCCGAGCTCGGTGACGAAGTCGGCGTCGAGCCACGGCTTGTAGATGCGCAGGTGGGGGTTGGCGAGCAGGCCGTAGCGGTAGAACCGCTCGATGTCGTTGCCCTTGAAGGTCGAGCCGTCGCCCCAGATCTGGACGTCGTCCTCGAGCATCGCCCGGACCAGCAGGGTTCCGGTGACGGCGCGGCCCAGCGGCGTGGTGTTGAAGTAGGCACGGCCGCCCGAGCGGATGTGGAACGCGCCGCACGCGAGCGCGGCCAGGCCCTCCTCGACCAGCGCCGCCCGGCAGTCGACCAGGCGCGCGATCTCGGCCCCGTACGTCTTCGCACGGCCGGGCACCGACGCGATGTCGGGCTCGTCGTACTGGCCGATGTCGGCGGTGTAGGTGCACGGGACGGCACCCTTGTCGCGCATCCACGCGACCGCGACGGAGGTGTCGAGGCCGCCCGAGAAGGCGATGCCGACGCGCTCGCCGGTGGGCAGTGAGGTGAGAACCTTAGACATGGGAAGAGTATGCACTTAACCGCATGGCTATGCAAATACTCCCTGCCCCTCTGCCCGCCGATCGGCCATCCGGCCCGGGCTCCGGCTCCTTCGTGCGGGTTGCCCTCCCGGTCCACCGGAGCGGCGCAGGCCATGCGACGGGCGGACCGTGAGCATGATCGCCACGAGATCGCGAGCACGGCGGAGGCCGGACGGGGGCCACGTCTGCTCCTGTACGAGGAGAGGAACTGCACGATGGCGGGACGCCGGGATGTTCTGCGGTGGGGAGCCGGGGCTGCGGTGAGCACGGCGGGCGCCCTGGCCGGCGGTCTGACCGGCGGGTACGGTGCCGCATCGGCTGCCGTCACGCCCTTGCACCGCCGGCCCGGCGGGGTCGCCGACGGGTCCCCGCCGGAGCCGGGGGCCTGGCGGCAGCTGCGCCGCAGCCTCAGCCCGGCGGCCGGTCTGTACCAGCCGGGCAGTGCAGGCTTCGGCCTGCTGGCGGCTCCGGACAACCTGCGCTACGCCCACGTGCGGCCGGCCGGCATCGTGGCCTGCGCGACGGCGGGCGACGTACAGGCGGCCGTCCGCTGGGCGGCGGCGCACGGCGTACCCCTGGCGCCGCGCTCGGGCGGCCACAACTACGCCGGGTACTCCACCACCCGGGGCCTGCTCATCAGCCTGCGCCGGATGAACGGCGTGGGCGTCCGCGGCACCCGGCTGCTGCTCGGCGCAGGCGCCACCAACTCGGACGTGTACGCGGCCAGGTCGGCGAACCTGTACTTCCCCGGTGGCCGGTGCGGCGGAGTGGGCCTTGCCGGACTGGCCCTGGGAGGCGGCCTCGGCTTCAACGACCGCAAGTGGGGCATGACCTGCGACCGGCTGGCGGAGACCCGCGTGGTGCTGGCCGACGGCACCCTGGTGCGCGCCGCGGACGACGAGAACGCGGACCTGTACTGGGCCTGTCGCGGCGGGGCCGGGGGCAACTTCGGCATCAACACCGGCTTCGTCTTCGATGCCACCGACGTCGGTGACCGGATCGCCACGGTCTTCGACCTCTCCTTCGATCCGGAGGCCGGGGTCAGGCTGGTCGCGGCGGTGCAGGAGATCCTCGCCGACGACGACGCGGGCGACTTCGACGTGCGCATCGGCTTCAAGAACGCCGGCGACGGACAGGCCGCCTCCGTCGCCCTGCTCGGCCAGTTGCTGGGCGACGAAGCGACGCTGCGGAGGATCTTCGCCCCGGTACTGGAACTGCGGCCTGCGCGTGCGTTCATCGAGCAGCGCCGGTTCTGGGCGGCGCAGGACTACCTGCTGGAGAAGCCCGGGGCGCCGGACGACTACGCGTCCAAGTCCCTGGTGCCGGACCGGTGGCTCGGCCCGGGGACGGTCGAGTCGGTGGTCCAATGGGTGCGCGACTGGCAGCCGGGCGCGCCGGGCAACGCCGGCTACGTCACCCTCTTCGCGATGGGTGGCGCCAGCGGCCTCCCGGAGCCGGGCGAGACCGCCTACCCGCACCGCGGCGCCACGTTCGTCATCGACATCGGCACCCACTGGAGGCCGGACACCCCCCAGGACGGCGTCCGGCAGCAGCTGGCGCGGACCCGCGCCCTGCACCGTACGCTCTCCCGCGACCTGGAGACCCGCGCCGCGTACGTCAACTTCCCCGACCCGGACCTGCGCGACTGGCAGTCGGCGTACTACGGCGACAACTACGCGCGCCTGCTCGAGGTCAAGCGCCGGTACGACCCCAGCGGGCTGTTCCACTACGCCCAGGCGGTCGGTACGTAGCCGGCCGCCGCGAGCCGGCCCGCTCGTCGCGCGGTGCTCAGGCGGTGTGCCCGGAGGGATTCAGCCCGAGCATGACGCGTGCGAGGCACCGCCGGCGGGCGGGGTCGGCGTGGTCCTCGTAGGACGTACGGCCGTGCAGGACGCGCCGGTCGTCGATCACGAGGCAGTCGCCGTCCTCGAGCAGCGCGGTGATCCGGAGCTCCGGGCGGGCCAGCACCTGGCCCAGGGCGTCAAGGGCGGCACGCCTGTCGGGCGCAAGAGGCTCCCCGGCCAGCTCCGCGCCGGTCTCGAGCCGCTTGACGTTGCACCGGACCCGGATCCGGCCGTCCGCCTGCTCGAACACCGGCGCCCACACCACGGGCGACTCCCCCGGGGGCGTGACAGGCCGACACGCCCCCGTCCCTGACCAGCCACCCGAGGGCCGTGTCCGCGCCCCGGCCCTGCGGGAGCGGCTCCCCGAGGTGCCGGAGCATCGAAACGCCGAACTCCTGGGCTTGTCCCGTGCTCATCGTGGTGAGGGGCGTGCCCGTGACCAGGGCGAAGCCGCGACCGTCGAGCAGCGCGTCACGCACCCCGCGGGCGAGCACCTCGTGGTCGCGTACGTAGGGGAGACGGAACTCCCGGGAGGAGGCGAAGCTCTCCCGCACCCAGCCGTCCGTGACACCTCGGGACATGAGCACCGTCCTCCTGCCGGCTGAGCCAACTCGCACGCGGAGCTTAGGAGTCGGGGACAATCACCGGGAAGACCGCCTTCCGCACGGCGTTGCCGGAGACGGGGTGGGGAGACCGGGGAGCGGAGGAACGGATGCAGAAGCGCCTGGGCCACGACGGCCCGCTCGTATCGGCAATGGGCCTGGGCTGCATGGGCATGTCCGACTTCTACGGGTCCGCCGACGAGGCGGAGTCGGTCGCGACGGTCCACGAGGCGCTCGAGCGGGGTGTCACCCTCCTCGACACGGCCGACATCTACGGCCCTCACACCAACGAAGAGCTGGTGGGCCGGGCCATCGCGGGCCGCCGCGACCGGGTGTTCCTCGCGACCAAGTTCGGCGTGGTGCGCGGCGAGGATCCGCGGGCGCGACGGGTCGACTCGAGCCCGGCCTACGCCAAACGTGCCTGCGAAGCATCACTGCGACGCCTGAACGTCGACCACATCGATCTCTACTACCTCCACCGCCGCAATCCCGACGTCCCCGTCGAAGACACCGTCGGCGCCCTGAGCCGGCTGGTCTGCGAGGGGAAGATACGCCACATCGGTCTGTCGGAGGTGAGCGCCGACACCCTGCGCAGGGCGCATGCGACCGCCCCGATCGCCGCGCTGCAGAGCGAGTACTCCCTGTGGACGCGCGGCCTGGACCGGGAGATCCTGCCAGCGGCGCGGGAGCTCGGCGTCGCGCTGGTGGCGTACGCGCCGCTGGGCCGCGGCCTGCTGTCCGGAGCCCTGAACTCCGTGGGGGGCACTGGCTGCGGATGACGTCCGCCGCGACCAGCCCCGCTTCCAGGGGGAGAACCTCGCCGCCAACCTGCATCTGGTGCACCGTCTGAGGGCTCTCGCCACCGGTATGGGCTGTACTCCGGCGCAGCTGGCGCTCGCATGGATGCTGGCCCAGCCGGACACCGTCATCCCCCTCCCCGGCATGCGCCGCCGCTCCCATCTCAAGGAGAATCTCGGGGCCTTGGCGGTCCGCCTCTCCCCCGCGCAGCTGGACTTGATCGGCGAGACGATCCCGGAGGCCGCAGGTGCCCGCGCACCCGACGTGTCCCGCCTGGAGCAGTAGCGCGGTCACCGACGGGTACGGTTTGGCCATGGATCTTTCCACGAGCGCTACCGATGAGAACTCCCCGCAGTCGGCGGTCATCAAGGCCACCGCGCGCCAACTGCTGGTGAAACTGGGCGCCTCAGGGCTGTCCCTGGATGCCGTTGCCGAGGACGGCTGTCTTGCCGTCAGCGACGTGGCAGGCGTGTTCCCGCATCGGGACGACCTGCTGACCGCACTGGTCATCGACGCCTACAACGACTCCGCCGCCGCGATGGAGGAGGCCGACCGGGCTGCAGGCGCCGCCGGGGCGACGGCCGGCGCGCGGCTCCTCGCGGTGACCCGCGCACTGCGGAAGTGGTCCTTCGACCACTCCGCCGAATTCACACTGATCTACGGCTCCCCCGTCCCCGGCTACCACGCCCCGCAGGACACCGTCCCGGCCGCCTCGCGCACCCCCGCCGTACTGGCCGGCATCGTACGTTCCGCGCTGACGGCCGGTGAACTCACCCCGCCCCGGCGGACGGTGCCGGGGCCGCCACTGCTCCGGCCGGAGGCCGTGGAGCTCTTCGGCGGTGCGCCCGAGGCCCCGTTCTCGGACCTCATCGAGCGCGGCATCGTGCTGTGGAGCAACCTGATCGGGCTCCTGGTGTTCCAGGTCTTCAGCCGTACCCACGACAGCGTCCGGGACGAGTCCGCCTACTTCGACTTCGCCATCGCCGTGGCGGCCGAAGGCATAGGCCTGACGGTCCCCCTGGAGGAGAACACCCCCGCCGGCTAGACGGTCTGCGTCGCGCGTGGTCCGTCGCCGTCTCGTGCGTCACCGGGTGCCGGAAGCCTGCGCACCGGCAACGGCTTCCGTCGGGGTGGGCGGCCGGTGGCGGGACACCGCCACGCCGGCCAGGCACAGCGCCCCGCCGAGCAGGGTCAGCCAGGCGGGGACCTCGCCCAGGAGGGCCCAGCTCAGCAGCACGACGATGGCCGGGACGGCATAGGTCGTCGCGCCCAGTTTCCCGGCGGGCATGCGCGCCAGGGCGTAGGTCCACGTGGTGAAGGCGAGGGCGGTCGGCACGACGCCCAGGTAGACCATGTTGAGCGTGGCGGACACCGGCGCCCTCGGCAGTTCCGCGACCAGCTGCCCCGTGAAGGGCAGGCAGGCCACGGTTCCGGTCAGGCAGCTGTAGGCCGTGATCTGCAGGGGCGTCCCGAAGGACAGCGCGGGCTTCTGCGCGATGACGCCGCTCGCGTAGGCCACCGCCGCGAGCAGGCACAGGACGACCCCGAGCACCGAGGTCGAGCCGTCACCGCCGGACGACATGGACAGGCCGACGACCACCGCCCCGACGAAGGAGACGGCCATGCCCGCCAGCAGCCGTGGTGGCAGCGCCTCGCCGAGCAGGCGGGCCGCGAGCAGGGCCATGAGGATGGGCCCGGTGTTCACGAGCAGGGCGGCCGTACCCGCGTCGACGAGCCGTTCGCCCCAGTTCAGCGCGACCGTGTAGCCGCAGAACCACACCAGCCCGGAGATCAGGATTCCGCGCCGGGCTCCGCGCGGCGGCAGGCCTTGGCGGCGGATCAGGAGCAGGGCGGCGAGCACCACCGAGGCGGCCAGCAGCCTGCCGAGGGCCAGGGCCCCGGGCGAGTACGCGTCGCCCGCGCTGCGGATGGACACGAAGGCAGACGCCCAGGCGAACACGGTGAACGAGATGGCGGCGACCGTGAGGACGGCGGGCGGAATCGAGCGCAGGCGGAACGTCATGAGACCCACCCTACGAGGCCAACACTTCGGCGTCCACCGAAATATTGAGCGAAATACTTCGGCTCAGCTCCAGGCCTCCGGGCCGATCCCCAAGAGGTCGCCGAAAGCCCGTTCGCCGGCCTCGGTCACCTCCAGCCCCCGCCCGCCGGCCGCGGGCCGCACCACCCACTCCTCGCCGAGCGCCCTCGCGCACAGCCGCGCCCCGGCCAGGCCCCCCAGGTGGCGGCGCCGCTCGGTCCAGTCCAGGCAGGAGCTCGCCAGCGGCCTGCGCCCCTCGTGGACGAGGCCGACGCCGGCCCCGGCACACCACTCGCGCCCGGCCTCCGTCAGCTCGAAGACCCCGTCCGTCCGGAGCAGCCCGCGCCGCTCCATGGCGTCGGTCACCGCCATCCCGAGCCGCCCCGCGAAATGGTCGTAGCACGTGCGGGCGCGGGCGAGCGGGTCAGGCGCGGCCACCACGGGCACTGCGTGCGCCGCGTCCCGGTCCGGGATCGCGTACGAGGCCAGTTCGTCGACGAGGCGGGCCGTCGCGGCGTCGGCGATCCGCACGTAGCTGTGGCGGCCCTGCCGCTCGGTGACGCAGATACCCGCATCGAGCAGGCGCGTCAGATGGCCGCTGACGGTCGACGGTGCGACGGCAGTGATCCGGGCCAGCTCACCCGCGGTCCAGGCACGCCCCTCGAGCAGCGTCATGCAAATGGCGGCCCGGGTTTCGTCGGCCAAGGCTGCGGCGAAGGCGGCAAGGCGCGCCGCCGGGGCGACCCCGTCCGCCGGTGTCCCGGCATGCAATGCGTTCATGCTCCCAGGATGCCTCAAGAGTTCGGTGAGCAGCGAATGATCAGGCCCTGATCCGCTCCAGCAGTCGAACCCTGACGGGGTCGCCCTCCTCCTTGCCGATCGCTCTGCGGGTTTCGCAGGCCGAGGCGGCAGCCGACTGACGGCGGGCCGGACGCTTCGACTAGGGTCGGCGGAACAGCGCACCACGATCAACCATCGACCACGAGGAGCAGCCGTGAGCCGGCCGGCGTCCACCGTTCTGCAGCAGGAGATCGCCCGGGAGCTCCAGGTGTCGGAGACTTTCGACGCACACCGGGAGATCGAGCGCCGGGTGGCCTTCCTGGCGGACCGGCTCACCTCCACCGGCCTGCGCTCCCTGGTGCTCGGGATCAGCGGCGGCGTGGACTCCACCACGGCCGGACGGCTCTGCCAGCTCGCCGTGGAGCGGGCCCGGGAGAGCGGCCACGAGGCGACGTTCTACGCGATGCGGCTGCCTTACGGGGTTCAGGCAGACGAGCAGGACGCGCAGCTCGCGCTCGGCTTCATCGAGGCGGACCGGGTGCTGACGGTGGACGTCAAGCCCGCCAGCGACGCCGCGCTGGAGGCCGCGCTCGCCGGTGGCACCGTCTTCCGGGACGCCCACCACCAGGACTTCGTGCAGGGCAACATCAAGGCCCGCCAGCGCATGATCGCCCAGTACGCGGTGGCCGGGGCCCACGACGGCCTGGTCGTCGGCACCGACCACGCGGCGGAGGCCGTCTCCGGCTTCTTCACCAAGTTCGGCGACGGCGCGGCCGACCTGGTCCCCCTGACCGGCCTGACGAAGCGTCGGGTACGCGCGGTGGCCGATGCGCTGGGCGCGCCTGCGGAGCTGGTCTGGAAGACCCCGACGGCGGACCTGGAGACCCTGGACCCGGGCAAGGCCGACGAGGACGCCCTGGGTGTCACGTACGACGACATCGACGACTTCCTGGAGGGCAAGCCGGTCGACGAGCGCGCCTTCGACACGATCGTCCGCCGCTACCGCCAGACGGACCACAAGCGCCAGCTGCCGATCGCGCCGTAACGGAACTCCTGTCCGCGACAAGGGGGGAGCAGCCGTGCCGCGAAGGGTCTGGCGCTGGGTGGTGGCGGGCTGGGTCGCCGTCGTACTGTGCGGCGGCGCGTACACGCTGTACCTCGATGACTCGACCAGCGCCACACCGGAGCCGCAGCGGTGGGAACGCGCCCCGTCACCGAGTGACCCGCCGGTCCCGTGCCCCACCACCCGGAGCGGCGAGGCGGCCCCCACCGCGCACTCCTGCAGCCACTGGCAGCGGAGCTAGCTCCGGCCCAGGCCGCGTGGCGGGTACGGCGCTCCTACGATGGCGGGAACACCGCGGGGGCTCGCGGGGAGCGGGCGAGGTCCCGTGTGACCATGGCCCCTTTGGCACATCCGCACCTCATGGGGGGACCATGCGCACCCGTACCACCAGCGTCTCGACCGGCATCGCCGCCGCACTCGCGGCGTTGCTCGTCCTGGCCGGCTGCACCTCGTCCGGTGGGAGCCCGAAGGAGAAGCCGGGCAGCGGGGTCTCTCCTGCTCCGGCCCTGCCGGGCAACGGCTCCGGGTACGAGGGCCCGCGGCCCCAGGACCAGAACCTCCTGGCCTGGACCGGCGACCCCAACGACGCGGGGCACGTCACCGCCCAGTCCGCCGCCGGGGTGGGCGGACGGGTCACCCTCGTACGGATCGTGCTGCGCGAGCAGATCACCTGGTCCAACATCTGGCTGGGGCTGGCCGGCGTCGACCCGAACGCCCAGCTCTCCCAGTCCTACCTCGGCGTCTACGACGCCACCGGCGCCCTGCGCGCGTCCACCGCGGACATCTCGCCGCAGCTGATGACCGACGCGATAGCCAAACCGCTGCCGCTGGCCAAGCCGTTCACCGCCGCCCCCGGTACGTACTTCGTCGCCCTCCTGCTCAACGGCAACTGGGCCACCAACGCCCTCACCCTCAAGGCCACGGGCGCCGGGATCTCGGTCAACGCAGGCCTGACCCCGCCGAACCTCCGCTACAGCACCGTCCTGA
The DNA here is from genome assembly GCF_055579465.1 of Streptomyces sp. NPDC032745. Classification (NCBI taxonomy): domain Bacteria; kingdom Bacillati; phylum Actinomycetota; class Actinomycetes; order Kitasatosporales; family Streptomycetaceae; genus Streptomyces; species Streptomyces sp. NPDC032745. The sequence continues at coordinate 238,389 of NZ_JBVING010000008.1, forward strand.
CCGGCCAGACCTCCCTGCCGGCCACGCTGAATCTCGCCGAGCAGTCCACGAGCACGATCAACACCGGCTGGGCCAGCCAGTGGTACGGGATTTCCTGAACCGGGACCTGCCTTCCGCCCGGCCCCCGGCCCTCCGGGCCGGGCCGGAGGGCCGGCAGACGGCGCCCCACGCCGCAGCGGGTGCGGGGCAGGCCCGGATGGGGGAAGCTGGGGACGGGTGCAGCACCCTACGGCGGACGGATGACCCGAGGAGGTCCCGTGGACGTTTCAGGAGACGGCGGGCGCGCTCCTGCACCCCGAGCCAGGGTGCGGACCGCCACCCTGCTGTGCGCGGCTGCGGCCCTCGTGGCGGGCGTCGTGCCGGCCTCCGCGCAGACCCGGGCCGCCCCGGAACCGGATCCCGAACCGATCGTGGTCGTGGACTGCTTCGACGAGGCCCAGGTACGCCCCGAGGAGTACCTGCTGGCCTGCGGCGACGGGAACAACCGCCTCGTCCGGCTGAACTGGGACACCTGGGGTCCGCGGAAGGCGACGGCCACCGGCACCGACATGGTGAACGACTGCAAGCCCTATTGCGCGGCCGGCCGTTTCCACGCGTACCCGGTCACGGTGACCCTGAGCAAGCCGGAGCCCTGGCCCGGACACCCCGACGTCCAGCGCTTCACGACCATCCGGCTCTTCTACCCCGACACCGCGCCATCCCCGGTCCCCAAGGACGTCACGTACAAGCTCGTGTACTGAACGGGCAGCGGTGCAGCGGGCCGTGCCACGGCACCGGCGGGACGCTATCCGCCGAGGCGGGCGCTGATCAGGTAGTCGGCCTCTTCTAACAGCCGTGCCCGCCGCTCCTCTTCCCGGGCACGCTCGAGTTCTCCCCGCAGGGCCAGTTCGGTGCGCAGGACCGTCGCCCGCGGTACGGGGATCCGCTGACCGGGCTTCTCGGTGAACGGCTGCAGCTCCGCAGCCGATACGTGGGCGTCCTCCGACGCGCTGCGGCGGAGCGAAAGGAACACCCGGGCCAGCCAGTCGGCCGGGATCTGGACCATGAGATCAGTCATATCCGGGAAACGACAGGCCGCCCCCGCCGTGACTCCCCCTCCCCCGACCGGCTCAGTGGGCGGCGCCGGACAGCGGTCGGCCCTCGGTCACTTCGCGGTCAGTTCGCGGTCACTTCGCCCAGGGCTCATGGCACGCAACGGCGATCGCCGACATCCAGGCGACGGCCGCCTCGCGCTGCTGCGGCGTCAGTCCCGCCTCGAGCGCGGCCTCCCGTCGCTGGACGGCCGGCAGCGCGTCCTCGTAGCGGGTCCCGCCGCGATCGGTGAGGTGCAGCTGGTGCGTCCTGCGGTCGGTGGGGTGGGGAGAGCGGGTGATCAGGCCGTCGCGTTCCAGCGCCGTGAGCATCTCGTTGGCGGCCTGGCGGGTGCTGCCGACCGAGCGGGCCAGCTGGGCCACCGACATGCCCGGCGACTCCCTGACCATCATCAGGGTCGCGAACTGCGGCACGGTGAGGCCGAATTCCTCCAGCTCGGCCCCGATGGCCGCCCGCATGCCGAGCCAGGTGTGGCGGACCAGGAAACTCAGCACTCGGTCGTGGCTCTTCTCGCCCACGAGATGACCTCCAAAAATTGTTGATTGACAGGGACTTGACGAGTTTGCCACGATGACCAGACCGTCAAGTACCTGTCGATTCTAGCCGCGCACGGCAGGTCCGGAACCCTCTTGATCCGAAGGTAGTCACGTATGTCATCCGCCACGCCACCGACGCCGTCCACGCCACCCCGCAGCCGCCAACGACTCATCCTGGGCGTTCTCGTCTTCGCGCAGGTCCTCATCTGGCTCGACGGCACCATCCTGTCCACCGCCTTCGAGACGCTGACGGACCCCGTCCGCGGCCTGGGTGCCACGCCCGGCCAACTCCAGTGGGCCACCGGCGCGTACACCCTGGCCTTCGCCTGCCTGATGTTCACCGGGGGTGCGCTCGGAGACCGGTTCGGGCACCGCAACACCCTGCTGGCGGGCATGGCCGTGTTCGGCGCCGCCTCGGCCTTCGCCGCGTACGCCGCCACGCCCGGCCAACTCGTCGCCGCCCGGGCCGTGATGGGCGCCGGGGCCGCGTTACTCGTCCCGGCCACCATGGCGGTCGTCAGCTGGACCTTCGAGCCCCGGCAGCGGCCGGCCGCCTACGGCACGCTGTCGTCCTTCGCCGGGGTAGGGATCGCCGCGGGGCCGATCCTGGCCGGGGGGCTGCTCGCGAAGTTCTGGTGGGGCTCGGTGTTCCTCGTCAACGTGCCGGTGGTCCTCCTCGGGCTCGGTTTCATCGCACGGTACGTGCCGAACTCCCGTAGCCCGCAGGTCCGCCGCCTCGACCCGGCCGGACTGCTGCTGTCGACCGGCGGCCTGGGCCTGCTCGCGTACGGTCTGATCCGCGCAGGCCAGGACGCGTCCTTCACGGAGCCGCGCGTCTGGGGAAGTACCGCCGCGGGCATCGCTCTGATCGCGGCATTCGTCGTCACCGAGCTGCGGATCGCACACCCCAGTTTCGATCCCCGGCTGCTGATGCAGCGCCGCTTCGCCGCGGGGAACGTCACCTTGATGTTGGTCTTCCTGGCGATGACCGCGGGCTCGTTCTACCTCGCGTTCTATCTGCAGGGCGCGCGCCAGTACTCGGCGTGGGACGCCTCGCTCCTCGGACTCCCGGCAGCGCTCGGCGTGGTCGTCGGCTCGCCCGTCGCCGTCCGGCTGACCCGGCTGACGTCGGTGCGGCTCGTCGGCGCGATCGCGCTGACCGTCGCAAGTCTGGCGATGGGGTCGTTGGCCCTGTTCGACGCGACCACACCGATCGCGTGGTACCCGGTGGTCATGCTGGTCCAGGGCACCGCGATCGGCATGGTGATCGCTCCTGTCACGGGCGCGGTTCTGGGGTCCCTGCCGCTGGAGCGGGCCGGCGCGGGCAGCGCGGTCAACAGCACCCTGCGCCAGACGGGCAGCGTACTGGGCATCGCAGCGGGCGGAACGATCACCTCGATCGCGTACCGGCACTCGATCGAGGGCTCGCTGGCCGGCCTTCCGGATCCGGTCCGGCAACAGGCCCGGGTCTCGGCCGAGCTGGCCAGGCACGCGGCGGCCGCCACGCACGACCCCGCCCTCGCCAGGGCAGCGGACGCCGCGTTCATACACGCGATGCACGTCGGCGCCCTGTGGACGGCGGGATTCGCCCTGATCGGCGTGGTGGTCCTGGTGCTCGGCTTCCGCCCGGCCCGCCGCACGCCCCCGCCCGTCCCGGCCCGCCCGACGCCCCTCGCGACGAGCGCCACGGCCTCCTGACCCGCGCAGCCCCCGAGCAGCCACAGCCGCCGCGGAACCTGCCGGTTCCGGGGCGGCTGCGTGGAGGACGGCCGGGGCGGCTCGGTCAGCTCTTCTTGATCTCGTCGATGCAGAGCACGAACTGCTTGCCCGAGCTGCGGCGGGAGCCCCTCATCTGCTCCTGGTAGCCGATGTCCGACTTGCCCTGGCACTGGTTCGTGTCGAGGCTGTCGGGTATCACCTTGACCACCTTGAACTCGGCGTCGGCGCCGCCGCACTTCACCACCTGGAGGTCAGGGGTCACCGTGTTCCCCTTGTTCGTCAGGCAGTCCCCGACCTTCGCCTTGTCCGCGTCGTCGCGGCTCGCGAAGTAGCCGACCGCAACCATGATGACGACGACCACACCGGCGATGATCTTGAGGATCTTCATGACCCCCATGCCTCCGCGGCGGGCGGGCGGCGCCGGCGGGGCCGCGAACTGCTGCGGGTGCGGGTACTGCTGCGGGTGCGGGTACTGCTGGGGCGCCGCGCCGTAAGGGGGCTGGGCCTGCTGCTGCGGGTATCCGTATCCCGGCTGGGGCGGGTACCCCTGCGGCTGCTGCCCGTTCGGGACAGGCTGGCCGTACGGGCCGGGGCCCTGCTGAGGCGGATAGGTCATGTGGGAATCCCCCGTGAGCGTGTGCATCGTACGTATTTTGACGTGCGCACGCTATATCAACCTGCCGTCACCAGCCGCATTGCGCCCACGGCAACGGCGGTGTCAGGAACCCGCCGCGCGGAAGGCCGTGGCACGGACGCTGTTGTCGCACAGCGCGAACTCGCCGCCGTCGTCCGGCCCCAGCTGGTACCTCCCGCCCGCGACACCCACCACCATCGACGGTGCGACGGTGGGATCGGCGCCGGAATCGCAATAGCCGTCCGCCTCACCGAGAACCGGTGTGAACGTGAGCCGCGCCGAGGCCTGGCCTCCCGCTGCCAGCTGCACCGGCCGCGCCCTCCCCTGGCGGTTGACCTGAAGGGGCCTGTTCTTGTCCGGCGAACCCTGCCCCGCGAGGGCCACGGTGGGGAAGCCGTTCAGTACGCACGGCTTCGAACCCTGGTTGGTCACGGTGATCAGTACGTGGGTGGAGTCGGTCCGCTGCGCGCCGTCCGCAACGATCTGGCTGCTCGTGCACGGGGCCGCCGGGGCGAGTCGTTGGGCGTCCGCGGCTGTCGCCGTGCCGGAACCTGCACCTGCCAAGATGCCTCCGGCCATGGCGCCCGCCACGAGCAGCACGGACGAGACCTTGATCGCGCCACTTCGCCTTGTGCATTTCATGGGTTGTCCTCCACGCTTCCACGGCACGGTCCACAGTTCGGGCCGGCCTCCTCCCAGCGTCCCACCCACCCGCACCATCGGCGCGGCACGGGCCCCATCGCCCCCGATCGACACGCCGGGCCGGGCGGGGGACGATGAAAGGGACGGACACACCGCTTTTCCCTCGGCTTTCTCGGGAGGAAGCATGTTGAACCGACGCATACGTCTGCTGGTGCTCACCCCCGTGGTGGCCGGCGCGTTCATCGCCGCCCCTGCCGCCCTCGCGTGGAGCGCAGCGGCCGCCGCCCCCACGGCCACCTGCTCCATCTCCGGCGTCTTCGACAACGGCAAGGTGCACCTGTCCGGCGGCGGCTTCACACCGGGTCCCGCGTTCCTGTCCTCACCGACCGCCGCAGGCGGGTCCTTCACCATCGGAGCCGACGGCGGCTTCCAGATGCTGAACGTGGAGAACGCCCAGTACACCGTCTCGCAGGGCAACGAGCGCACCGAGTGCAGCGGCTTCAACGGCGGTTAGGGGCGACCGGGGCCGGGCGCGACCGGAGCCGTTCCAGTCACGCCCCGGCGTGCAGGTGGGCGGCCCACAGCAGAGGGGTGCTCCTCCGGTCATAGCCGGGCGGCAGGTCGTCACCGTCCCGTAGTTGTCGCACGGCCCCGTGCAGTGCGCGGGCGGCCCGGTCCGGGTCGACGGCTGCCGAGTCGGTCCGCAGGCCGTCGTAGAAGGACCGGGCGACACGGACGGCGGTCTGGTCGTCGATCTCCCACAGAGTGCCGATGACGTGGGGGAATCCGGCGAGTTGGAAGGCCGACGTGAGGTGGATGACCTCGTCGAGCAGATCGACGGTGTCGATGGCCGCGGTACGGCAGGCGGAGAGGTAGGCCAGCCTGACCCGGTCGAGGGCGACGGGGGCCAGGCTCTTGACGGTGAGCGGGTCGTCCTGGTGGTCGTGGAGCAGCAGCCGGCTCTGTGAGGGATCGGCGGGATCGCTGCTTCCATGGCACGCGAAGTGGGCGATCGCACAGCGGGGCAGGCGCGCCAGTACGCGGGCCTTCGTCGGGGTGGTGGAGGGTGCCGGGTCCGCCCGTCCCCCGCCGTGGTCCGTCTCTCTGAGGACGACGGGATCGGGAAAGCGGGCCTGCAGCATGGCGACTTCGGCGTCCACGAACCGCAACCGGCCCTGGTCGGGCAGTCCGGGCGTGGTCGGCATGGCGACGACCAGCGCCCGGCCGGCCGCGCTGGGGTCGTTCCCCGCGCGCCGGCTGCGTTCGCGGGCGTAGCGCAGTGCGCGCACGGTCGGGGTGTAGGAGGAGACGACCCGGTCCATCACGGTGCGACGGTGCGGGTCGTCCGGCGCGTCGGTGTGATGGCCGGCGGCGTGGAGGGGCAGGAGTCCGAGCAGTCCGCCCGGCACCCACCACACGCGTGGCATGGCGTCACTGTCCCGTTCGTTCGCGGGAGGGGGACCTTTGTGTCCCAGGGCGTCCAGCACGGGGCCGGCGGCGGCGTTCCAGAGCCATTCGAGGACGTCGACGAGCACGGACTGCGCCGCTTCCCGCTCCTCCGGGTCCGCTCCTGCCAACGCCGTGTGCTGTGCCTGCCGGAAGGCGTCGACCCGATCGATCACGGTGGTGTACTCGAGCTCGGGCAAGGGGAGGCTGGTGATGCTCTCGGCCGTGAGCAGCAGTGCGTCGCTGCGGTCCCTGCTGAGGTTGAACACGACGATCGGCCCATGGGACGCCTCGGCCCTGAGTTCGTCGATGGTGGGCGGGAGGGCGAAGGAGCCGAAGCCCTCCAGGGTGCGGATCTCCGCCAGGACGGCGGTGAACTCCTCTGCCAGTCGGTGCCTGTTCTGCACGGCGAGGTCCTGGCGCAGCCGGTGGCGTGCCCCGTCGTCGTCGGCGACCTGCATGTCCGCCGGCTGGTCCATTCGGTCGCGCAACTCGGCGAACCTCTGCGCCAGTCCGGGATGGCGCTCGCGCAGGTCGGTCAGATCGCTGCGGATCTCCAGTGCCTGGCCGAGCAGTACGGCGCGGCCCACCTCCAGCAGCCCCAAGGCACGCTCCGCCCGCCCGTCCGCGGTCCCGCCCGGAGCCGCGAGCACGAGCGCGGCGGCCGTGGCGGTCATACCCGCCGTATTGCCGATGACATGCTGCTGGTCCTGGCGCTCCAGCCGGCGCGGGGCCAGCCGGGACATCAGGCGCACGGCCGCGTCCGCCGTGTCGGCCGCTCGCTCCGCATCACCGGACTGCGCCAGGAGCCGAGCCGCGGACAGCCCTGCGTCGACCCGGACGGACACGGTGGCCGATGCCGTTGCCGACGCCGCCGACCAGGCGGCCGCCGCCGCCTCCCGGTCCGCCGCATCCCCGTCCTGCTCAAACCGGGCCAGCAGCGCGTCTCCGAGGTTGTTCAGGTGTACGGCGCGCTCGGGGTGGTCTGCGGGAGCGGTCCGCACCGCCTGCCGTCCCACGTCGATCGCGGCGTCCAGGTCAGACCGGTCGCCGGTCCGGCTGAAGCGGGTCCTGAGCGCGGGGCCGAGGTTGGACAGGTACCGCGCACGGTGGGGGTGGTCGGCCGGAACCGCCTCGACCGCCTCCCGGTGGCGGACGATGGCGGCGTCCAGGTCCGCGACGGCGCCGGTCCGTGCGAACCGGACCTGCAGTGCTGCCCCGAGATTCGACAGGAACATCGCGCGGTGGTGATGACTCGCAGGTGCCGCGTCCACCGCCCGGCGGCCCATCTCGATGGCGGCGTCCAGGTCCCCGATGTCGCGGGTCCGCGCGAACCTGGCCCGCAGCATGTTCCCGAGGTTGGACAGGTACCGTACGCGCTCGGGATGGCCGGCGGGCACGGCCTCGACCGCCTCCCGGAGGCGGTCGATCGCGGCGTTCAAGTCCGCGAGCGCGCCGATCCGCGCGAACCGGTCCTGCAGCGAGGTCCCGAGGTTCGACAGGATCATCAGTCGTCCACGGTGGCCGGCAGGCAGTGCGTCCAGTGCCTCCCATCCCGCTTTGACGGCGGCCTCCAGGTCCCCGATGGCGCCGGTCCGCTCGTAGCGGAGCCTCAGTGCGTTGCCGAGGTTGCACAGCGCCACGGCCAGTGGCTCGCGACCGCCGACGGTGGCCGCCTCGACCGACTGCCACCCGGCTTCGATGGCGGCCTCCAGGTCCCCGGTGTCGCCGGCCTGCTCGAACTTCGCCCGCAGCACGTTCCCGAGGCCGGACAGGACGTCGGCGCGGTCGGGATGGTCGGCGGGCATCACGTGCACCGCTTCCCGGTGCAGGGCGACGGCGCTGTCCAGGTCCGCGACCGCTCGGGCCCGGACGAACCGGGCGTGCAGCAGGTTCCCGAGCCCGGTCAGCATCGTCGTGCGGTAGAGGCGGCCGTCCGAAGCGCCCTGCAACGCCTCCCGGAGCAGGGCGATGGCGCTCTCGAGATCCGCGACCGCTCCGGCTCGTTCGTACCGGGCGCTCAATGCGTCTGCGAGGTTGAAGAGGTACATGGCGCGGCTGCGGTCCTCGGAGGCGGACGACAGCGCCTCCCGGAACCGGTCGATCGCGGCGTCCAGGTCTGCCGGGGTGCCACCCTGCCGGACCACGAGGCGCAGCGCGTTCCCCAGGGCGGTCAGGTGGATGGCACGGTGGGGATGTCCGACGGGGATGGCCTCCACGATGCGTTGCCACAGTCTCACCAGGCCGGAGAGCCGTGCCGGGTCGTCCGACTTCCATGCGTCCGAGAGCAGTGGCATTGCGTACCCGGCCGCGTTCTCCGCGAGCAGGGGCACCAACGGCTCCGGCAGTTCGCGGACGCCGGCCAGGAAGCACACGGTGAACGACGTCACGGCATCGCGCAGGTCCGGTTGGTCCTGGTCGGCCGGTACGGGTACGGCCTGGTGGCGGAACCAGTGGAACCAGCCGAGCAGATGGTGGGCGGGGAGGCCGTCCTCGCCCGGCAGCAGCTCCGCAAGCCGCTGGGCTTCCCGGAGAGCGCCGGGCTCCAGCACCGGTGCCAGGTCCCGCGATTCCACAACCCGCCGGAGACGCACCTCCATTGCAGCCAGTCGTACGGCGCGCTCAGGGCCCCCCGGATCGCTCATGCCCGGTGATGCTAGTCCCACGACCCGTGGAGCGGCTGGTAGTTCCTCGGATACGCTCCGCGACAGTGGGACGCCGAGCCGGGGGGAGAGCCATGAGCGAGGCCGACGAGACGGCACGCCGACTGGGGATCGTATGCGCGAACGCGGACCGCATCCGCGGGCGTCTGCGCCGCGGGCCGACCGGAAACGACGCCGTCCTGCAAGAGGTGCTCACCGCGGTGCGGGACGGACGGGAGACGGCCCGCCCGGTCGACGACCTGCATGCGGTCCTGCAGTCCCTGGGCGACAACCAGGGCCTGTACGCATACGGAGGGGCCGGGGGCACGGCGGAGCGCGGGGTCCATGCCGCGGGTGTGCACCGCGACCGCTGCGGCGAGCCGGTGTACCTGTGCCCCGCCAACCGGTGTGCGCGCTACGGGTGGCCGGGCCACGGACCGGCGCCGGTCTGCGCGATCAGCGGCGACCCGCTGCGCCTGGACCGGCTGTAACGGTGGGGACCCTGCTGGGAGAACTCGGCAAGAAGCTTGCCGAGCGGTGGCTGTCCCTGCTGGTGCTGCCCGGCGCCCTCTACCTGGCGGTCGCGGCCCTGGCCCGGACGCTCGGCCAGGCCCATCCCTTCGCCGTGGACCGCCTCACCGGCCAGATCAGCGCGTGGGCCGGCGCTCCGGCCGCGCGCACGGTCGGGGGGCAGGTGGTGGTGCTGGCGGCGGTACTGGGCGGCGCTGCGGCCGTCGGGGTCCTCGCACAGGCTCTGGGCTCCGCCGCCGAACGGCTCCACCTCGCCACGGACTGGTACACCTGGCCGGCTCCGGCCCGCGGGCTCGCGCACCGGATCACCGTCCGCCGTCGGCGAAGCTGGCGGACGGCGGCCGAAGCCTGGCACCGGCACCGGCAGGAAGCCGCAGCCGCCCGCACCCGCGGCGAACGCGTGGACCCCGCCGGACGGCGTTCCGCCCGGGCGGCGATGCTGCGGATATCCCCCGAGCGTCCGGACCGCCCCACGTGGAGCGGCGACCGCATCCATGCCGCGTCCGTGCGCGTGGACCGCGACTACCACCTCGATCTGGCCACCCTGTGGCCGCACTTGTGGCTGGTCCTGCCGGACACCACCCGGACCGAGGTCACCGCCGCCCGCCAGGCCCTGACCCGTGCCACCACGCTGTCCGCCTGGGCCCTGCTCTACCTGCCCCTCGCCCTGTGGTGGTGGCCCGCGGCCGCGATCGCGGCCGCTCTCGCCGTCACGGCCCGGCAGCGCACCCGTACCGCTGCCGACGGCTACGCCACCCTGCTCGAAGCCGCCACGCGTCTGCACGCCCGTGACCTCGCCGGCCTCCTCGGCATGGACCCGCCCGGTCCCCTCACCCCCGAGGTCGGGGGCGCGCTGGGCATCCGCTTGGCGCCCAGCCCGCCGCCGCCACCGTACGACGGGGCACCCTGAGGGGTGAGAACGGCAGTCAGACCGTTTGCCTGTCCTTGACGGCTTCCGAGGCTCCGGAGGCCCGTTCGTCTCCGCCGGCGGGGACGAACACGAGCCGGGTGCCGGACCGCAGCGGGGATTCCCAGGCGGCTTCCACCCCGGCCATCGGCACGGCGACCGCCTCGGTGGTCGGCACCAGGTCGGGCAGGCGGTCGAGCAGCTCGCGCAGGGCGGCATCGCGGCGGGCACCCGAGATCGAGCCGAGTCCGCTCCCGCAGACGCTCACGTCCCCCTTGCGCAGCCACGCGGACGGCACGGTCATGTCGGCCCCGGCCGCGGAGCCGACCTGTACCCACCGCAGGGTTCGGGTGAGATCGGAGCGGTGGCGCAGGATTCCGTCGAGGGCCAGCTCGGCAGGCCGCTCCCACAGATAGTCGAGCACGATGTCCACATCGGCGGCCGCCGCGCCGAAGGCGGCCGCGACATCCTCGTCGGAGCCCTGGAGGGTCACCGTACGGTGGGCGCCCAGGGCGGCCGCGGCCTCCAGTGCCAGCGGATCGCGCCCGGCCGCCACGACGGAGCCCGCGCCTTGGTCGAGGGCCAGCTGGATCGCGGCCCGCCCGGCGTTGCCCGTGGCACCGAGTACGAGTACCGAATCGCCCCTGCGCAGCCGGCTGCGCTCACGCAGCGCGATCCATGCGGAGGATGCGGGGTTCATGACGGCGGCGACGGTGACCGGATCGAGCCCCTCCGGTACGGGCATGAGCGCGGTGGCCGGTACGGAGACGCGTTCGGCCATCGTCCCGTGCGGGGGCTCCAGCCCCGAGATGTAGACGAGTTCACCGGCCGCGGTCCGGCCCACCCCGTCGAACCCGGGGATCAGCGGCAGCGCATCGCCGCCCGTGTAGTGTCCGCCCGAGGCGAACGAGCGCACCAGCGGGTACAGCGCGGCCGCCAGCACCTCGACGACCACCTCGCCGGCCGCGGGAGTGGGCTCGGGCACGGACTCGTACCGGGGCGGCTGCCCCAGGGCGTGGACCACGGCTGCGTACATGAACTGGCCCCCAAATGGGTGATTAAGCGGCATGGCGGACAGCCCCGATTGTGACGGCTCCCTGCCGGACGCGCCCGCTGCGCCACGCGGCAGAGGCTCACCTGCCCGCCGTGACGAGGCGGTGTGCCCCGGCCGAGTGGACGAAGTCCGTGAGGGAGACGGTGTAGTCGCCCTCGTCGGGGCGGTAGGCGGTGCAGTACCGCGTGGGGTACCAGCCCGGGATCCGCCAGGCGGCCGGCTGGGGAACGGCCTCGCAGGTGCGGTGGCCGGCCGAGGTGCGGTGCCGTTGGAGGAAGTCCCTGGTGAGCATGGGCTCCATGAAGATCAGGTCGCCCGCGTACGCCCCGTAGATGAAGGTCTGGCCGCTGAGCGTGCCGGTGGACGGGGGGCGGCTGTCCAGGTGCGCGCCCATGGCGCCTTCCGCGGTCTGCGGGCTGCTCGCGGGGTAGCCCGCCGGCAGGTACGCGGCCGGGACGGGCTTTCCGGCCGTGGCCAGTTGGCTGCAGGCGATCAGCAGGGCGCAGCCGCCGGTCTGGATGGCCGACCGGACCTCGCGGGGGACGAGGTAGAAGTGCACGTCGAAGTGGGCGACGTCGTAGCGGCCGTGCGGGTTGTGGCCGTACGGGTTCCAGTTGAACAGCACCCACTGGAAGGGCAGGCCGGCCGGGGCGGGCGGGGCGGGTGGCAGCGCGAGTTCCAGGCTGTGGCCGCCGACGCACTCGTGGGCGGCGTCGACGCTCCCGTCGGCGTCCGCGTCGTAGCAGTGCTTGCCGTCGGTGGGGGTGGTGGGCAGGGCGGTGACCGCCGGGGCGGTCAGGGAGACGCCCAGCGTTCTGGGGACCCCGCCCTGGTACTCGCCGTACGTGCGGACCGTGCCGCGGCCCAGGCGGGCGGCGGGACCGTACGTGGAGCACACCGCGCCGCCGGCGTGGTCACCGCAGTCGGGCATGCGCGCGGCGGAGCCGGAGGGCAGCGGGGCCGCGGGCTGCCCGGTGGCGGCCAGGAGCGCCGCCAGCAGAACGGCGGAGGCGAGCGCGGCGGCGGAGGTGGAGCGCAGACGGGAGCTGTTCATACGGCGACGCTCCAGGAGGAACGCGCATTGAGCGCGGTGGCGTCCACGCCGGTGACCTGGCGCGTACAGGACTTGATGCCGTCCAGCCTGTCCTCCGGCAGGACGTGGCGAATGTCGAGGAAGCCGTGCGGGGCAAGGGCCTCCACCTGGCGGAGGACCGGGTCGGGTTCCAGCCGGCGGTGCGCCGCGAGGAGGAGGGTGGTCTGCGGGCGGCGGTCCGCCACGTACCGCGCCAGGGCCTCGTCCACGTCGTGGTGGGCGAGCGCGTAGGCCAGTACGCGGGCGTCGACGATGGCCTGCGAGGCGCCGTTGGAGCCGGTCGGGTACAAGGGGTGGGCGGCGTCGCCGAGCAGGACGACACGGCCGTCCGTCCAGGCCGGCAGCGGGTCGCGGTCGATCATCGGGTACCGGCCGATGCGGGGCGCCCCGGCGATGATGCCGTGGAGGTCGAGGAAGTCGCTGCGCCAGCCTTCGACGTGCGCGAGCACCTCCTCCGGCGGTACCGCACGGTCCCAGTCGGCGCCGGCCCGTGCCTCCTCGTCGCCCAGGCCGTCGGCGGTGCGGCTCTCCACCACCCAGTTGAGCAGGCACCGCCCGCTCCCGTCGGGCCGGGAGACGGGATAGGCCACGGCCTTCACCCGCGCGTTGCAGCCGACGATGACCATCGTGCGCCCGTCGAGGAAGGGCGGGCCTTCGGTCACCCCGCGCCACATGGATATCCCGTTGCCGAGCGGCGGCCCTTCGTCCGGATACATGGTCGCGCGCACGGCGGAGTTGATCCCGTCCGCGCCGATGAGCAGGTCGCAGCAGAACGGGCCCGGCCGGCCCGCCGCGTACGCCCGTACGGTGGGCCGCCCGTGCTCCCGGCCCTGCTCGTACCGTACGAGGCGCTCTCCGGTGACCAGTGCCCCGGGGCCGAGGCGGTCCCGGACCGCCGACAGCAGGATGTCCTGCAGGTCCGCCCGGTGGACCGAGTACTGCGGCCAGTGGTAGCCGGCGGCGCGCCCGCGCGGCTCCGACCAGATCAGGCCGCCGTAGCGGTGGTGGTACTCCAGCCGGGCGGTCGCCACCGCGACGTCGTCGAGCGCCTTCGCCAGACCGAGTTCGGTCAGCTCGCGCACGGCGGCGGGCTGCAGATTGATTCCCGCACCGACCGGGCGCAGGTTCGGACACGCTTCCAGGACGAGAACTTCGTCCAAGCCTGCCGCATGAAGGCTCAAGGCCGTTGTCAGTCCGCCAATTCCGGCACCGGCGATCACGATGCGCGGAGAATTCTTCCGGCCGTACGGAGACATGCCCTCTACCTCCTGGGAAAGACGCCTTCCGTTGAAAGTGCGGTACTTCACCGATGAGTACAACCACGGTTGCAAGGGGTCAAGATGCGCAGGTCAGGCATCTCCGTTCACCCGATCAGGCTACGGCCAAGTGCCGCCTGATGGGTGACATGGCTTTAATCAGGTGTCGGCAACAGAAAGGCTGCGACATGCATCAAGTGACGTTCGAACCGTGCGACGTCCAGCGCCTCCAGCATGCTGTTGACTACGCCCTCCACGCCTCCAAAAAATCACTGGACGCCCTCTTGCCACCCTGGATACCGGGTGATCTCAAACGGGAAATCAAGAGCGGATGCGTTGTGTCGCATTGTGCAACGCTACTGTTCCCGGAAACAGTGGAATCCGCTCTCGAGTACTTCGAGGAGAACGGCTGGCCCGCATCGACCACCATACCGAGCGTGCTGGTGAAGCGCCGTCTGGTGGAGCGTCACTGGCTCCCGGACGATGCGGACATACGGGTGACGCGGCTGCGCGTCACGAGCGGCCTGGCGCCGGAGGTCGAGGTCTTCCTCTTCCCGCGGTGCAGCCCCGGCTACACGGACGACGTGGGGGCGCAGGAGCGCGTCCACGGTTTCGAGAACCACGTCGGTCTGTTCATGGACAGGCCCGACGCGAGCGCGCTGGCCCGCCTGGCGGACCGCCTCGAGACCACCGGCCGAATGGTGTACGAGGGTTCGGCGCACAACCCCCACGAGAACACCACCATGCTGTATTTCGCCCCCAGCGCGTCCGTGGCCACGTCCCGGCGCCGCTTCCCGCGCTGGGAGCTGCAGTGCGCAGGCGATCTGACCGCTTTCGCCGACCGGCGCCCGGTCCGCAGGCAGGCGCTGTCCAGCGCGTACGCAGCGCTCAGGGCGAACCACGTGGACGGCGGAATGACACGGTCCGCCCGCCGGCCCGTTCCGGTGGCGGCGCCGAAAGGCTGATCCCGGCTATGGGCTCCCCGTCTCGGTGTGCCGCCGCGTACGAGGCGGGGAGTCCTTCGCGATACCGGGGCCGCCCGGGCAGCCGCCGCTACGGAATCCGCCACTGCTGGGCTCTGCTCCCGGAGCAGGCGACCACCGTCAGCTGGTTGCCGGCGCCGTTGTCCGTCAGGCAGCCGCCCTGGAACGCGATGTCCTTGATGTAGTAGGCGCCCGCCGTGGGGGCCTTCTCCAGGTTCCACCACCCGTCTCCGGCGAACGGGCCGGCGAGCTCGACGCGCACGGTGTCGTTGAACTGCGTCAACGCCCGCGTCATCGAGATGCCTGACGAGCCGCACGTCTTGAAGCTGTCGTAGTTGTTCTTCTCGTGGAGCCAGCCGAATGCGGTGGTGCCGCCCATGATCACCTTGGCGTTCCCCTGCGGGGCGGCGCCGCTGAAGCCGATCTTGAGCCCGTCGCCGACGTTGGTGATGGCGCCCCAGCCGGCTCCGCCGCAGCCCTGCGGCGGGTTGGACCCTCCGTTGCCCGATCCTCCGGGGGTCGAGCCGCCGCCCCCGGGCGTGGTCCCGCCCCCGGCGCCGCCACCGCTCGGCCCCGAGCCGGGCTGGCTCCCGCCGTTGCCGGAACCGCCTGCGGCCGGCTGGGGGTCCGGGGCCGGCGCCGCGCCGCCGACGCCGCCCGCGGCGGCCCCGCCACCGCCCTGCGCGCCCGGGTTCTCGCCCGGCGGCGGAGGCGGGGTATCGGGCGTACCGGCTGCCGCGCTCCCCGAGGGGGACACACCGGGACTCTGGCTCCCGCTGCCGGATGCCGGCGCGGACGCGGACGCGGAGGGGTGCTGCCCCGGCCCGTTCGCATCGGTCCGCCGAGCCCCGGGGTCGATGTAGAAGACGGTGACGGCCACCGAGACCGTGATCGTCACGCTGAACCCGATCGCGAGCGGCGCGGAGACGGACCCGGGGATGCGCAGCCGATCCCGCCACGACCGCCGCAGCTCGGCGCCGGCCCCCGCAGCCGGGGTGGCCGCCGCCGCGACGACCGGTACCGCGGGCGCGTCGAGCTCGCCGAGCGGCCGTCCGGCTGCCGCGCGCCGCGCCGCCGCAGCCATCACCGAGGCGTCGGCGTACCGCTCCTCGGGCCGCTTGGCCAGCGCTCTGGCGACGAAAGCGCGTACCGGCCCGGGGAACTCGGCCGGAAGGTCCGGGACCGGCTCCCTGATGTGCTTGAGCGCGATCTCGACGACCGATTCGCCGGTGAACGGTGGTTCTCCGGTGAGCAGTTCGAAGCAGACCACGCCCATGGAGTACAGGTCGGACGCGGCGATGGCGCCGAGCCCCTCCGCCTGCTCGGGAGCCATGTACAGCGCGGTCCCGAGAACCGCGTGCGAGTCGGTGATCCCGGTGCTGGCCGCGCTGGAACGGGCGATGCCGAAGTCGGTGACCGTCACCCGGCCGTCCTCGCCCAGCATCAGGTTCGACGGCTTGATGTCGCGGTGCGTGACACCCTGCAGGTGCGCGGCGTGCAGTGCGTCGAGGGCCTGCCCGGCGATGTCGAGTGCCTGCTCGACGGGGAGGGGTCCGGACTGTGCGCGGACCTCGTTCAGCGTCCGCCCCTCGACGAGGTCCATGACGATGTACGCGACCTGCTCACCGGATTCGATCCGGCTCTCGCCGTAGTCGTGCACGTCGACGATGCCCGGGTGACTGAGCGAGGCGAGGACCGTGGCCTCGCGGCGGAACCGCGCCGCGAACGAGACGTCGTCGAGCAGCGCGGGAAGCAGCACCTTCACGGCGACCTGACGTCTGAGCACGTCGTCGTCGGCGCGCCAGACCTCGCCCATGCCACCGCCGCCGATCCGCTCGGCCAGTGTGTACCGGTCCCCGAGGACCGTCCCCCGCCCCCACATATCTGCCCCTCGCCGTCCCGGTTCGCTGGTGGTCAGCCAAAGTCCGTCTGGCAGAGGATACTTGGGCACTCGCGAGCTTCCACGTCACCCTCGGGCATCGTGATCGATCGTGATCAGACGATGCTCGTCAGCCCTTCGATCGCGGTCCGGGCCCATTCCTGCGCCCCCACCGTCGTACCGGCCACGACGCCGGTGGCGATCGGGGCCAGCGTTCCCTTGAGCAGGGCGAGCGCGCGGCGGAGCCGGCCTTCCTCAGGAGGTTCCGGGCGGCTGATCTCCGCGAGGACCTCCCTGGCCGCGGACTCGGCGTCCTCCCGGTCCCGATCGGCGAGGCCCGCCCGGGGCAGTTGCCGGAGCAGGTCGGTGACGAGCGCGGCGAGCTCGGCGAAGCCCGGGGCGACGGTGCCGTTGTTCTGCTGGTTCTGGGTGACCGTGTCGTTGTTCCAGGCGAACTGTGCGCCCGACACGGGGGCGTTGAACACCGGCCCGTCGTAGTTGTTGACGTTCTGCGGTTCGTTCATGGGCTGGAACCGTCCTCGTTGGTCTGCTGGATCACGTTGCCGTTGTTCCACGCGAGCTGAGCACCGTGGACCGCGGCGTTGAAGACCGGGCCGTAGAAGTTGTTGACGATCGTCGGCGGACGCTCGACCGGCGGTGCGGTCTGCTGGACGACGGGCAGCGACGTACGCAGCGAGACCAGTTCGACGCGGCCGTTGTCCTGCACGGCCGCACCCTGCGTGCCGTTCACCGAGCAGTCCACCAGCCGGCCCCCGCACTCGTCGGCGAATCGGGCGCCCGCGGCCGAACAGTCGGTGAACTCGCTGTTCGCGACCTCCAGATAGGCGGAGTCCGTACCGCAGAGCCCGAATGCGCCGGAGCCCGTCACGGTGAGGCTCCGCGCGACGAGTCTCCCGTTGCCGAAGGCGATGGCCCCGCCGGCGCTCACCGCCCCGACCCGGCAGTCGTCGACGAGCAGCTGGGCGTCCTCGCCGACGCCGAAGCCCAGCACCCCGCGCTCAGCCGTCACGCCCTTGAGCGTAACGCGGGACTGGCCGAGGACGGATACCGCGCCCAGGTCGAAGTCACGGAAGTCGGTGTCGGAGACGGTGGTCTTCGTGCCGCCGTCGCCCCGGGAATCCAGGCCCAACGGACAGCGCTCCACGCGGACTTGCTCGAACACGGCCCCGGAGCCGTCCCAGACCCGCAGGCCGAGGCCCGTCAGGTCCGCGATCCCGACCCGGGTGAAGCGGCCCCGGGCGGCTTCGGTGACGGCGATGCCGACGTTGCCGCCGGAGATGCGGCAGCCGTGGACCTCGGGGGCGCCGCCCGTGGTGGACAGCACCGCGACGTTGCCCGCGTCGTGGACCTCGCAGTTCTCGAACCTGCCGCGGCCGGAGGTCTGGACGTTGATGCCGGTATCGCGGCAGCCGGTCAGGATGCAGCCGCGCACCACCGGGTCGGCACCACTCGCCACTGCGATCCCGTGTTCCGCATCGGTCACGCGGGTGTCGTCCACGGAGCCCCGGGACTGTTCGATGAACATGACGCCCTCGGCGTGCGTGGCGGTGATCGTGCAGCCGGTGACGGCGAGTTCCGCGCGCGTGTCCGCGATGACGGCCGCCTTTCCGGTGCCGGTCAGCTCGCACCGGACGACCTCGGCCCGCGCCTCGCTGACCCGTACGCCGTGGATCCGGCTGCCACCGATCCAGCTGTCGCGGACCGAGACGTCGGCGCCCTCGATCACCGCGACGGCATTGTCGGCGGCGTCGGTGAACCGGCACCGTTCGACGAGTCCGGCCGACCCGGCGAAGAGGGTCCGGCCGTGCAGGACCACGCTGTCCCGCAGGGTCACGGAGGTGTTCGGTTTCGCGTGTACGCCGACGCCGTGGTCCGCCCGGATCTGCGTGTGCTCGAGCGTGAGCGTTCCCGCATGGCAGGCGACGACGTCCGCGTCGCGGCCGGTCAGTACGAGGCCGTGGACACGGACCGATCCGAAGGTGTCGAGCACGGCGCCGCGCGGCCGGTTCACGACCACGGAGCCCGGGCCGTCGATGGCGGTCAACCGGACCTCGCCGTGGACGCTGAGCGCCTCGTCGTAGCGGCCGGCCGCGATCTCGATCACCGCTGGGCGGCCCCGCGCGGCTGCGGCGCGCAGAGCGGACGTGATGTCGGGGTGGGCGCGGCGGCCGCCCTTCGGCGAGACGACGTACCTCGCGACCATGTGCCTGCCTCCCCCGTCCGGCCGGAGAGGCCGATGCTACCGAAGCCTTTCGGGGGTCCAGTTCAGCCGTCCCGTGTGGATCAGCCGGAGTTGGCGGCGGGCGGTCCGGGTGACCGCTGCCCACTCCTCGTCCTCCGGGCCGGCGGCCAGGTAGGCGGAAACGGTCATCACCATGTGGTCGACGTACAGCCGCGCCAGCATGAGCAGGTCGTCCGCGCTCCAGCCCGCACTCAGCGGATCGGCGCCGAGGCGCTCGGCCACCTCGTCGGCGAACGCGTCGAGCTGGCCCGCCACCGCCTCGCGTACCCTGCGCACGCCGCCGTGCCGTTCCCGCACGATGAAACGGATGTGCCCCGGGTACTCCCGTACGAGTCCGGCCATCAGGCCCACCGTCGTGTCGATCCGCTGCTCCGCGTCGCCGGAGGCGGTGAGGGTCGAGCGGACGGTGCCGTGCAAGCTCTGCAGCGCCTCGTCCACCAGCGCGATGCCCAGCTCTTCGGTGTCGCGGAAGTGCCGGTAGAAGGCCGTCGGCGTGACCCCCGCGACGCGGGTCACCTCCCGCAGGCCGAGGCTGCCCAGGCCCTGCTCCTCCAGCAGTGACAGGGCTGCGTCCAGCAAGGCCCTGCGAGTTTTGTTCCGTTGGGCCTGGCGCGCCCCGATGGTCTCACTCATGACGAAAAGTCAACCCCCGATTCCCTGAATCCGCGCGCTTGCATTTAGACTGAGCAGTCAGTGCACAACTGTCTCCTATTCTTTGGAGTGAGCACGATGGAGGAAGCACGATGCTCTTCCTGATAGCGGCCCTCATGCTGATGGGGGTCGCCCTGGGAACCGTGGCCCATGTGCCCGTCGACATATCCCTCGCCGCCACCGCCGCGATCTCCTGCTGGTTGCTGGTCTTCGCGGTGCGCGAGCGGACCGCCAGGCGCCACCGACCGGCCGGCCGACAGGAAGGATGATCATGAATACCCCCGGTACCGCGCTCCCCGCTCCCGTCGTCCGTCAGGCCGACGGGATGGCGGTGGCCTCGTTCGTGTTCGGCCTGATCGGCCTCCTCGCGATGAACCTGTTCCTCGGGCCGACCGCGATCGTCCTCGCCGCCCTCGCCCTGCACCGCGGCACGGGCCGTCCCGGACGCGCCCGGCTCGGCCTCGCCCTGGGCGTCGCCGACCTCGTCGTCCTCGCCTGGGTGGTCAGCGCGGACCAGACCTGGTCGTGGAGCATCTGACCGCCACACCCTGACACCGCCGGACCCGCCGGACCGCCGACCCGCCCGCCCCGCTACGGCAGCGGGGCTCCGCGGGCGGCGATCCACAGCTCGTACCACTCCTCGTGCGTGAGATCGGGTTCGCGCAGCGCGGCGTCGCGGCAGGCCCGGATGCGCTCGGGGCGGCCGCTGCCCACGACGGGGGCGACGCGGGCGGGATGCCGCTGCAGCCACCACAGCAGTACCGTCTCCGGCGTGGTGCCCTTCGCTTCGGCCAGCGACCGCACGAGGCCGGCCGTTGCGTGCTCCTCGGGGCTCTCCTGCCGGCCGGTGAACCGGCCCTGCGCCAGCGCGCCCCAGGCCTGGAGGCGGACTCCGTTCTCCACGCAGTACTCGAGCGTCCCGGCCGGGAAGCCGTTCCCCGCTGCCGCGGCCGTGTTGACGAGGACGCCGTCCTCGAGCCAGTCCCGCCGGTCCAGGCTCATCTCCAGCTGGTTGGCGACCAGCGGGAACTCCAGATGCCGCTGGAGGGCGGCGATCTGCGCGGCGTTCATGTTCGAGACGCCGAACCGGCGGACCAGTCCCTGCTCACGCAGCGAGGTGAGGGCCGCCGCGATGTCCCCCGGGTCGGCCAGCGGGTCGGGCCGGTGCAGGAGCAGGACGTCGACGACGTCGGTGCGAAGGCGGCCGAGGCTCTCCTCGACGCGCCGCACGATGGACGGGCCGCGCAGGTCGTACATGCCGGGGAGGTCGCCGTCGGCCAGCCGGATCCCGCACTTCGTCTGCAGCACGATCCGCTCGCGCAGGCCCGGAGTGCGGGCCAGGACCTCTCCGAAGACGGCTTCCGCCTTGCCGCGCCGGTAGATGTCAGCATGGTCGAAGGTGTCGATTCCACTGTCCAGCGCCGCCGCGATCGCCGCCTCGGCCGCATCGATGTCCGCGGGGCCGTACGTATCGGTGTCCCAGCTGCCGCCGAGCGCCATGCATCCGTACAGCAGCCGGGTGCCGTCCTGCTCCGCTGGTGTGATCGCCATCCCGCCACCCTACGAGGTCGCGGCCCGACCCCGTATCCGGGCTCCGTGCGCGGGCGTCCGGGCCGCCGGCTTCGTGGCGGGCCGGGGGCGTGGGGCTTCCACGGGCTTCTTCTGCGGCGGAGGCGTCCTGGGCGGGTAGGAGGGCGGCACCTTCGGTCCGCTCGCACCGGTCGGCTTCGTAGTCATACCACCACGCTACGGGCCGGGCTTCCTTCCCGGGCCGGGTCCGCCACCGGGAGCGAGCAGCACGGCCCGCCACCGCGCGGGCGAACGCGGTGGCGGGCCGGAGCGGCTGCTGCGCTGCCGTCGTTACGGCGCCATCTCGTACGCCCCGGACAGTGCCTCGACACGGTCCCAGACCCGCGCCGAGCGGGCTGCATCGATGACCGGACGCCGGACCGCACCCATGGCCCAGCTCTGCTGCTCCTCGGTGGCGGAGTCCTTTCCGTGCAGCTCGACGGCGTGCGCGGAGAAGTCGCGTACGAGGACGGCGAACAGCTCGTCCAGGACGTCCTCGTCCAGGCCGGTCAGCTGCGCCTGCTCCAGGATCAGCTGACCGTGGACGACGAGCGCGAAGAGCTGGCCGACGGCGAGCAGGAGGTCCAGGTCGCGGCTCTGCTGCTCGTCGGGGGCGGCGGTGGTCACGAACGTGCACAGCGCGTCCGCCTGCTCGCGGAAGCGGGCGACGTTGGGCAGGGCGGCGTACGCGTCGAAGGCGGGGCGCCAGTCGTGGAAGCGTACGGAGCCCAGGCCGCGGGCCGGGCCCTGCCGGAAGAGGAACTCGTCGTCCGCCGCATCGAGGCGGGTCGGGACGGGCGCGTACTGCGCCGGGTCCAGCAGGTGGTTGCGCATGAACTTGAGGATCAGCGCGAGGTTGACGTGGACCGTGCCCTCGAGCTTCGGCAGCCCGCGGATCTCGACGGCGGCCTGGGCGAAGTAGTTGTCCTTCTCGAAGCCCTTGGCGGCGATGACGTCCCACATCAGGTCGATGACCTTCTCGCCCTCCGTGGTCACCTTCATCTTCGTCATCGGGTTGAAGAGGAGGTAGCGGCGGTCGTCGGGGCCCGCGGTGCGGAAGTAGTCGACGGCTCGGTCGCTGAACAGCTTCATCCCGACGAGACGGACGTACGCGTCGGTCAGCTCGCGCCGCACGTGCGGGAAGGCGGTGACGGGGCGGCCGTACAGGATGCGGTTCTGCGCGTGCGTGACGGCCTCGTACATCGCGTGCTCGCAGATGCCGATCGAGGCGGTGCAGAGGTTGAACTTGCCGACGTTGACGGTGTTGAGGGCGGCGTCGAAGGCGGCGCGACCGGTGTGCAGGACGTCGTCCGGGCCGACCGGGTAGTCCTCGAGGCGGAACTCGCTGACGTACTTGGAGGAGTCGACGACGTTCTTCACCAGGCGGTAGGCCGGGTGGCGGCTGTCGGCGGCGAAGAAGACGTACCCGTCCGGACCCTCGATGTCGGTGCGGCGGCCGAAGACGGAGACCAGAGCGGCTGCGTTGCCGTTGCCGATGTAGTACTTGGAGCCGGTGGCCCGGAATCCGCCGTTGCCGTCGGGCTCCAGCAGCATGTCGGTGGAGTAGATGTCGGCGCCGTGCGCCTTCTCGGACAGGCCGAAGGCGAACACCTCGCCCTGGGAGAGGAGTTCGGCCGCGCGGGTGCGGGCGGCGGCGTTGTCGCTCTGCCAGACGGGGCCGAGGCCGAGGATGGTCACCTGCCAGGCGTACCAGTAGTCGAGGCCGTAGAAGCCGAAGATCTCATTGAGGGCGGCGATGCGGGCGGTGTCCCAGCGCTTGTCGGCGTGGCCGTCGGCGGCGGAGGCCGGGGTGAGGAACGTGGCGAACAGGCCCTCCTTCGCGGAGAAGGCGAGGAAGTCCGCCAGCCAGGCGCGGGACCGGTAGTCCTCGATCAGCCGGCGCTTGCCGCGCTCCTCGAACCAGTCGACGGTGGCGCGCAGCAGCCTGCGGGTCTCGGGGTCGAAGTGCTGCGGGTCGTAGGTGCGCGGGTTGAACAGCAGGGCGTCGGCCATGGAGGTCCGCCTTCCGAGGGGTTGGGTCGAGGGGTGAAGGGTGCTGGTTCCGGATGCGGGGGGGGCGGTTCAGCTGCGCGGGCGGGGCGCTGCGAGCCGGTGGACGGTGGCGAGCACGTCGTCGAGCCAGGCGATCGTCATCCGTTCGTACGCGATGCCGCCGCGCAGCACGACGTGCTGCAGTTCCTGACCGGCGTCTGGCGTTGCGGGCGCCTCGGGCCCGGTGAAGTCGCGCAGTTCCCCGGCGAGGTAGTGGGCGAGCCGGTCCCGGTGCACCTGGCGGTGCCGCTCGACCTCCTGGACGAGTGCGGCCGGGTCGTCGAAGGCCGCGCCGCGGATCTTCACGGCGAGGTCGTGCCGGAGGCTCTCGGGTTCGATCGGCTCGTGCAGCCACCGGGAGAGGGCGGTGCGGCCGGGGCCGGCGACGGAGTACTCCTTCTTGTCCGGCCGGCCCTGCTGCACCACCTCGCGGACGGCGAGCATGCCGTCGCTCTCCATGCGCTTGAGGACGCGGTAGATCTGCTGATGGGTGGCGGTCCAGAAATAGCCGATGGACCGGTCGAAGCGCCGGGCCAGCTCGTAGCCTGAACCCGGCTTCTCCAGCAGCGAGACGAGGATCGCGTGTTCGAGCGCCATGCCCCTGATCTTTCTATGCAACTCGTTGCATAGACAAGCCGCTGCGCCCGGGTGAGACGCGGCTCACCCGCGGCCGGCGGGTCGGCCGCCGCCCGGCAGCGGGACCCGTTTGTCATGCAATCAGCGGCCGGGCACTGCCGCCGCCGAGTCGATCGGCGGCCCCTGACGCGAACGAACACTTTACCCGCCCTTCATGGCATGGCCCGGTCAAATCTGCCAGGCTCTTCCGGCAGTCGTCGCCCTGACCCCAGGGGGACGTGGCACAGCAGATCTCACTCAGCGCTCGTGCAGACGATGCGCACAGCCCGCGGCCGCCCTCCGGCGCACCCGAGCCGACCGGGCGGCCACCGAGCAGGCCGGAACCCCGGCCGCCTCAAAGGAGTTTCGTGTGAGACCGACCCCCCACAAGGCCCTCGCCGCGGGCGCGTTCGCCCTCGCCGCGCTGGCAGCCGCCGCACTCTCCGCCACCCCCGCGGCCGCCGCGCCGCCCGAGGCGCCTCTCGCAGCCGCCTGCACTCCGGCCCAGGTGGTCGCCAACGGCGACTTCGAGAGCGGCACCTCGCCCTGGACCCAGTCACAGACCGGCCTCATCACCAACCGCGCCGGCCAGGCCGCCCACGGCGGCACCACGTTCGCCTGGCTGAACGGTGTCGGCCGGACGCACACCGACACGCTCTCCCAGAGCGTCACGATCCCCTCCGGATGCAGCACGGCCAGCCTCACGTTCTGGTTGCACATCGACACCGCCGAGACGACCACGTCGACCAAGTACGACAAGCTCACGGCGAAGATCGGCGCCACGACGCTGGCGACGTACTCGAACCTCGACAAGAACACCGGCTACGTGCAGAAGTCGTTCGACGTGTCGGCCTTCGCGGGCCAGACCGTGAGCGTCGCCTTCACCGGAACGGAGGACTCCAGCCTCCAGACGAGCTTCGTCGTCGACGACGTGGCCCTCGCCACCTCCGGTGGCACGGTCCCGCCCGCCGACTCCACGCGTACGCCGGCCGCACCCTCGTACACCGTCAGTCTCAGCAGCAACACGAGCGGCACCGTCTGGACCGGCCACGAGAGCGCGACCTTCACCAACGCCTCCGCCACCCCGCTCAGCGAGGTGTACCTGCGGCTGTGGGACAACTACCACGGCACCTGCTCCGCCATGCCGATCACCGTCGGCAACGTCACCGGCGGCACGGCGGGCGCCCTCTCGGTCGGCTGCACGGCCCTGAAGATCGGCCTGCCCGCGCCGCTGACGCAGGGACAGACCGCCACGATCGGCTTCGACCTGGGCATCACCGTGCCCAGCGGCGCCGACCGCTTCGGCTACGACGGCGCCTTCAGCTTCATCGGCAACGCCCTGCCCGTGCTCGCGGTCAGGGACGCGGCGGGCTGGCACCTGGACCCGTACACCAACAACGGCGAATCGTTCTACTCGCTGGCCGCCGACTTCCGCGTGGCCCTCGACCACCCGAACACCCTCCTGGTGCCCGCGACCGGCGGCTCGGTCGACACCCCGGGATCGAGCGGACGTACGGTCACCACGGCAACCGCCACCAAGGTCCGCGACTTCGCCTGGGCGGCCGGCCCGTTCAGCAAGATCTCCGGCACCTCGGCCGCCGGCACCCCGGTCAACGTCTACTCCGTCTCGGGCATCGGCTCGGCCGACGCGCAGTCGATGCTCACCACCGCCAAGTCCGCCGTGGACGCCCACGCGGCCCGGTTCGGCGCCTACCCGTACGGCGAGCTGGACGCCGTGATCGACAACAACTTCTGGTTCGGCGGCATGGAGTACCCCGGGTTCGTCCTCGACCTGGTCAGCACCACCGCACTCACCCACGAGATCGGCCACCAGTGGTGGTACGGCATCGTCGGCGACGACCAGTACACCAGCCCCTGGCTCGACGAGGCGTTCACCGACTACTCCACCGACCTGGCGCTGAACAAGACCGGTGCCAACTGCTGGAACGGCGTCTCGTGGGCCGGATCGGCAGAGAAGATCACCAACTCGATGGCCTACTGGGACGCCCACTCGTCCCGGTACTCCACCGTCATCTACGGCTACGGCAAGTGCGCCCTGCACGACCTGCGGCGCGTCCTCGGCGACAGCGTGATGGCCAAGCTGCTGAAGGACTACGCCACTTCACACTGGTACGGCGTCTCGACCACCGCCGAGTTCAAGGCGGCCGCCCAGGCAGCCACGACCACGGACCTGACCTCGTTCTGGACGCAGCACCGCATCGACGGCTGACCTGACGTCGGCCTCCTCGCACGGCTCGCCGCGGGCGGGCGCCTCCCGGCGTCCCGCCCGCGGCGAACTTGTGACGTCTCCAGCACTCTAGCCGTCACCTGTGACATGTGAAATATTACCTGCGCTTCGACCGAACTCACGAAAGGTCAGCCACGTTGCGCAGACTCCCCGCGGTGGTAGCGGCGATATCCCTCGCCCTCCTCGCCACCCCCGCGCTCGCCGCGCCCGCCCCGCCGCCCCCCGCGGCGCGGCCGGCCCCCGAACTCTCCCCGGCCCCACCGCCCGCACCGCTGGAGCTCCAGCGCCAGAGCCTGCGCCGCCAGGCGCTCGAGGGCGTCGCCTCCGGCGCCACCGCGGCCGAGGCGGACGGCACGCTCCCCCGCCGGGCCGCGGTCGGCAAGCGGTACGTCGAACTCGCCCAGGAGCGCAAGGACAAGGTCTTCGTGATACTCGCCGAGTTCGGCGACCAGGTGGACACGACCACCGAGTTCGAGGGCAAACCGCGCTTCGGCGGCACGCCCGGCCCCCGCCACAACACCATCGGCAAGCCCTCGAAGAGCGACAACCACACCCTGTGGCGCAAGGACTTCAGCCAGGCGTACTACCAGCAGCAGTTCTTCGGAACCGACCCCGGCGCCGTCACGCTCCGCAACTACTACCGGTTGCAGTCCTCCGGCCGCTACGACATGGACGGCCAGGTCAGCGACTGGGTACGGCTGCCGTGGAACGAAGCCCGGTACGGGACCGACAACTGCTCCGAGCCCGGCCAGTGCCGCACCAACTGGGACCTCGTACGCGATGCCACCAACGCCTGGTACCACACCGAGCGCGCCAAGGGCCGTACCCCGGAGCAGATCAAGGCCCAGCTGGCCGAGTACGACGTATGGGACCGCTACGACGCCGACCACGACGGCAACTTCGACGAGCCGGACGGCTATCTCGACCACCTCGTCGTCGTCCACGGGGGCAAGGACCAGACCTGGGGCGGCGGCGACCAGGGCAAGGACGCCGTGTGGGCGCACCGCTGGTTCGCGTACTGGGACCAGGCCGGCAGCGCGGGGCCGGCCGGCAACAAGGCGGGCGGCACCCCGGTCGGCGACTCCGGCATCTGGGCCGGCGACTATCTGACCGGCGGCGAGAACAGCGGGGTCGGACTGTTCGCCCACGAGTTCGGGCACGACCTCGGACTGCCCGACCTGTACAGCTCCGACGGGGACAACAGCGTCAACTTCTGGTCGCTGATGTCCTCGGCGTCCTACCTCGGCAAGGGCCGGAACACCACCGGCGACTACCCCGGCGACCTCGACCCCTGGAGCAAGCTGCAACTGGGCTGGCTGGAGTACACCGAGGCCGACGCGGGCCGCAGGACGCGCGCCGTGCTCGGGGTCTCCGGCTACAACACCGAGGATCCACAGGCGTTGTTGGTGCATCTGCCGCCGTCGGTGACCCGCACCGATCTGACCGACCCGTACGAGGGCGCCGGCCAGTGGTGGAGCGGCACCGGCGACTTCATGGACAACACCCTGACCCGGACGGTCGACCTCTCCGGCGCGGGGCAGGCGGCCCGGCTCGACGCCCGTGTCTGGTACGACATCGAGCAGGACTTCGACTTCCTGACCGTGGAGGCCTCGACGGACGGCGGCACCACGTGGTCCCCCCTGCCGGGCACGGTGGGCGGCGCCCCGATCCCGGCGAAGGGGATCTCCGGCACCTCGGGCGGCTGAGCCGAACTCGCCGTGCCGCTGGACGGGTTGGCCGGCCGCAGCATCCAGCTGCGGCTCCGGGTGACCTCGGACGGCAACACGCACGGCAAGGGCGTCACCTTCGACGACATCCGGATCACGGCGGGTGATCGGGAGCTGCTGCGCGACGGGGCCGAGCAGGGCGCGAACGGCTGGAACGCGCTGAAGTGGTCGCGTACACAGGGCCGTACGGGCACCGCGGAGCACCCCCGCGCGTACCTGGTCGAGAACCGGCGCTACACCGGCTACGGGGCCTACCTCAAGAGCGGCCCGTACAACTTCGGCGCCGGGAACGACACGGTCGAGTTCTACCCGTACCAGCAGGGCGTGCTCATCTGGCTCTGGGACACGGCGTACAGCGACAACACCACGAAGGCGCACCCGGGCGCGGGGATGCTGCTGCCCGTCGACGCGCGGCCGGAGCCGCTGCGCAACGCCGACGGGACCCTGCTCAACGCACGGGCCCAGACCTTCGACGCGACGTTCTCCACGCGCCCGAGCGACGAGATCGTGCTGCACAAGGCGGGCGTACCGGTGCTGATCCCGGCGCGGCCGGGTGTCCCGGTCTTCGACGACCGGCGTGCCGGCTACTGGAACGCCGACCTGCCGCAGGTGGGCGTGAAGGTACCGGACACCGGCACACGCATCACGGTCGTGAAGGAGGCCTCCGGCGGCGCCCTGACCACCATCCAGGTCACCCCGTCGTCCTGACGCGCTCGGTCCTCTCGGCGCAGGGGCGCGGAGAGGACCGGAGCGGCGCGGCCGCGCCGTACGTGTCAGCGGGCGGTGAAGGGGCCGGCGGTGCCGAAGGCCAGTTCGGCGAAGCGGTCGGCCATGCGGCGGTGGGTGGCGGCGTCCGGGTGGAGCTGGTCCGGGAGCGGGAGGTCGGCGAAGTCCGCCTCGCCGTAGAGCTCGCGGCCGTCGGCGTAGTGCAGGTGGGGGTCGTCGGCCGCCCGCTGTTCCACGATGCGGGCCAGCTCCTCGCGGATGACGTTGAGCGTCAGCTTCCCGGCTGCGCGCTCCGCGGGATCGCCCGCGGCCCGGAATTGCAGCCTCCCGGCGCCGAGGGTGCAGAAGTCCGGGGCGGTGGGGCCGGGAGTGTCCTCGTGGATGGGGCACAGGATGGGCGAGACGACCAGCAGGGGCGTGGTGGGATGCCCCTCGCGAAGGGTGTCGAGGAACCCGTGCACCGCCGGGGTGAAGGCGCGCAGACGCATCAGGTCCGTGTTGACCAGGTTGACGCCGATCTTGACGCTGATCAGGTCCGCGGGGGTGTCCCGCATGGCCCGGGCGGTGAACGGATCCAGCAGGGCGCTGCCGCCCAGACCCAGGTTGACCAGCTCCACGTCGCCGAGGGAAGCGGCCAGCGCCGGCCAGGTCGTGGAGGGGCTCGCCGCGTCCGAGCCGTGGCTGATCGAACTGCCGTGGTGCAGCCACACCCTGCGGCTCCCCTGCGGTACCGGCTCGACGGGGGCGTCCGTGCGCAGCGCGACGAGCTCGGTGATCTCGTTGTACGGCAGCCAGATCTCGACGTCCTTCGGCCGGTCGGGCAGACCGGCGAACCGGACGGTGCCGACCGGGCCGGGGCGGGTCTCCGCGGATCCGGTGCTCATGTCGACCAAGAGGACGCGGCCGCCGGTCACACCGGACCGCCCGGCCACGCGGCCGTCGACCAGGAGGTCGTACACGCCGTCGGGGCGGGGCGGTGCGCCCACGTAGGCCATCTTGGTGCGGAGCGTGTCCAGCTCGACGACGGTGGCCCGGGTGCGGAACACCAGCCGTACGCCGGAGGGCTGGGCCTCCGCCATCGCCAGCTGCCCGTCGGTGCACTGGGCGCGGGCCCTGGCCGGCAGCCGGTGCGGGAGCACACCGTGCTCGGTGCGCTCCAGGTCGAGGGCGCCGCGCAGGAGTTCCGCGGTGATGGGTGTGGTGGTCAGCTCGTTCATGATCTCAGCCTGTCAACCCGACGCCGGATCCGCACATCAGTTTGTGCCGGTTCAGCCGGCCGTGGTGGAGCGGGCCGGGCTGTCCGCCGGGGTGCTACGGCGCTGGGGTGCCAGGAACAGGACCATCGTCGGGACGAGGTAGAGGCCCCACACGGCCAGCTGGAGGACGGTCGGGTCGGGCTGGAAGTTGAACACGCCCTTGAGGAGGGTCCCGTACCAGCTGTCGGCCGGGACGGTGTCGCTGATGTCGAAGGCGAGGGTGTGCAGGCCGGGGAGGAAGCCGGCCTCCTGGAGGTCGTGGAACCCGTACGCGAGGACGCCCGCCGCGACGACGATCAGCATGGCTCCGGTCCAGGTGAAGAACTTGGCCAGATTGATCTTCAGCGCACCGCGGTAGAACAGCCAGCCCAGCACGACGGAGGTCAGGAGTCCGAGCAGCGCGCCGATCAGGGGGCGGATGCCGTCACCGGTGGCCTCGACGGCCGTCCAGATGAAGAGGGAGGTCTCCAGCCCCTCCCTGCCGACCGCGATGAACGCGGTGAGGACCAGGGCGCCGGCGCCCATGGCGAGGGCGGCGTCGAGCTTGCCCTGCAGGTCGCTCTTCAGGTGCCGCGCGGTGCGCCGCATCCAGAAGACCATCCAGGTGACCAGGCCCACCGACAGGACGGACAGGAAGCCGCCGAGGGCCTCCTGGGTCCGGAAGGCAAGGGTGGAGGAGCCGAACTGGAGGGCGGCACCGAAACCCAGCGACAGGGTGACGGCCAGGCCGACGCCGAGCCACACGGGCGTCAGTCTGTCCTGGCGGCCGGTCTTGACCAGGTAGGCGATCAGGATGCAGACGATGAGGCTGGCCTCGAGTCCTTCGCGCAGGCCGATCAGATAGTTCCCGAACACGGTGCGGGGTTCCTTCCGGTGGGGTCAGCTGAGCAGGGACCGGCCCCACCAGTCGTCCGTGTCTCGCACGCCCGGCGGAACGGCGAAGACGGCCGAGCCCACGTGCTGGATGTACTCGTTGAGCACGTCGCTCTTGGCCAGGCTGCGCTGGATCGGGACGAAGCCCCTGCGGACGTCGCGCTGGTAGGCGAGGAAGAAGAGACCGGCGTCGAGGCGGCCGAGGCCGTCGGTGCCGTCGGTGAACGAGTAACCGCGGCGCAGGATCGTGGCCCCGCTGTTGCTGTCCGGGTGGGCTAGGCGGACGTGCGCCTCCGGCTTCATCGCCTTCAGGAACGGCTCGTCGCGCTCCTTCGACCTGCCTGCGGGGGCGCCTTCGCCCTTGTCCCGGCCGATGATGTCCTCCTGCTCCTGCAGGGAGGTCCGGTCCCAGATCTCGATGCGCATCCGGATGCGGCGGGCCACCAGGTAGGAGCCGCCGGCCAGCCAGTCGGCTCCGTCGCCGGCGCCTACCCACACGTACCGGTCGAGGGACTTCTGATCGGTGCCGGAGATGTTCCGGGTGCCGTCCTTGAAGCCCATCATGTTGCGCGGGGTCTGCTCGTCCGGGGTGGTGGACGAGGTCTTGCCGAAGCCGAGCTGCGACCAGCGCACCGCCGTCTTGCCGAAGCCGATCCGGGCCAGGTTGCGGACGGCGTGCACGGCGACCTGGGGGTCGTCGGCGCAGGCCTGGATGCACAGGTCGCCGCCGCTCCTGGCCGGGTCCAGGCTGTCGCCGGGGAACTGCTCCAGGTCTACCAGGGCCTCGGGGCGCCTGCCCTCCAGACCGAAGCGGTCCTTGGCGAAGAGGCCCGGGCCGAAACCGATGGTGAGGGTGAGACGGGAGGGCTTGAGGCCGAGCGCCTCGCCCGTGTCGTCCGGCGGGGCCTGCGGCAGGCCGCCGACCGCGCCCTCGCCGACGGGAAGCCCGGCGGTCATCCGCTCGGCCGCCCGTGTCCAGTCCTCGAGGAGCCGGACGAGCTCCGCGCGGTCCTTCGTCTTCACGTCGAACGCGGCGAAGTGCAGCCGGTCCTGGACGGCGGAGGCGATACCGGCCTGGTGCTCGCCGTGGAAGGGCACGGCAGCACCGCCCGTGCCGGGGTCACCGGGGGCGGACTTGCCGTGGAAGACCGCGACGGCGCCGCCGGCCACGGCGGCGCCCAGCGCCAGACCGGCGCCGCCCCAGCCGAGCAAAGCCCGCCGCGAGGTCCCGCCCTCGGGTGCGTCCGTACTCGCGCCGCTCCCCCTCCGGCCGGGCTCCGGGCCCGCTTCGGGCATCAGCGCTCTCCTGCCTGTTGCCGGTCCGCTGCCCGGACCCGTGCCCGGGCTGCGAGGCCGCCGCTGCGCGCTCGGTCGGCGGCTCGGTCGGCGGGCCGGGGCCGTCCCCGAGGCGCCTGCGCTTCGGGGGGCCCGCCTTCGTACGGGGTGTTCCGCGGGGCGGACCGGGTGGCGAGCGTCCCGGCGAGCGCCGGGCGGGAAGGTGGGGACACGGATGCTCCCGGGGATGGCATGGCGGCAAGACGGCAAGGCCGCGACAGACCGCGGTAAGGCAAGGCTGCCCTTCTGTCTACGGAACTGTAGGCGATGGCGGACGATATGGCCGTTTACCGGGGCGCCTGCGGCGGCGACAACGGCCTGATGTCACATCACACACGCTTCGCCGCGACCACGGCCCCGGCGGCGGTCAGCCAGGTCAGGGCGTAGAGCCAGCCCCCGAGGACGTCCGTGGGCCAGTGCACGCCGAGGTAGATCCTGCTCAGGCCGACGGCGATCGCCCAGCAGGCCGCCAGGGCCCAGTAGAACCGGGCGGTGGCCGCAGCCGCCGTACGCCATGCGGCCCAGGCCAGCAGCCCGGCCACGATCGCCGAGGTGGTGGCGTGTCCGGAGGGGAAGGCGAACCCCGTGGCGAGCGCGGCCCAGTCGGCAACGGGCGGACGGGGCCGCGCCACGCCGTACAGGACGGCGTGGCGCACGGCCTGGACGAGCACCAGGATGCCGAGTGCGCCCGCGGCGGTCAGCACCCGGCCGCGGGTACCCCGGCCCGCGATGAGCCCGGCGGCGACGGCGCACGCGTACGGGACGGGGCCGCTGCCGGTCGCCGTGATGCCGCGCGCAAACGCCACCGCGACCGCGGGGCGGTGCTGCACCGACCACCGGTGCCAGCTCTCGTCGAGGGGGTACGGGGTGCCGTGCCGGGCCACGACCAGGGCGGTCAGCAGTACGAACAGTGCGGCGCACAGCACCGCGGCCAAGGCCCGGCGGGTGGGCGACGGTGCCTGGCCGGTCTTCATCGCGGGGCGATCCGGGGCGGCCGCGGCGGCCTGGCGCCCGGGGGAGAGGCTGCCATGGGGAACAACTCCCGTGCGGTGAAGGGGTGAGGGCCCAGGACGGTTCCCGACCGGCTGCCGAGTGCAGCCCCGGAAACGTCCACGGAACTGTAGACGACCGAGGTGCGCAGCACGTTCCCTCGGCGGACGCTGCTTTGACGGCACGGCCCAAGGCGGGGCGTCCCCCGACCGTACGCGAGGTCAGGGCTCCAGCGCCGGAAGAGCAGCGAGCCCCGTGTCGCTCCCCTGTACCGGCCGGGCGGGCTCCGTGTCGGATCCGGAGCCGTCCCGAGACGCTCGATGGGCAGGAGGCCTATCCGATGGCGACCACGCGGGCCCACGCGGGCGGCGAGTCCGGCACGTAGTCGGGATCGTCCTCGTCCCACGACTGAGGTCGGGGAAAGAGGCCGACCACCGTCCGGCACGGCGGTCGTGTGCTGGGCCAGGGGGTCTGCCCGTCGGTCAGGACCACGATGACGTCCGGCCGGGCGCCCGCCCGGAGTGCCTTCGCGAAACCCGTGCGCAGATCCGTACCCCCACCCCCCACCAGTGCGATTCCCCCGGCACGGCACAGTGGGTGGGCGATCCGGGCCGCCGCGTCGCACGCCACCACGGTGACCAGGTCCCGACGGCCGCCCACGGCACGGGTGATCGCGGCGACCTCCAGGAGCGCGCTGCCCAGCTCGGCGTCGCTGACCGAAGCGGAGGTGTCGATGACCACGCAGACCCGGGGCGGCCTGCGCCGCAGGCTCGGCAGAACGGCGCCGGGCAGCCCGGCCGAGCGCCGCGACGGGCGGCCGTACGAGTAGTCCTCGCCCGCGCCGGAACCGGAGGCTGCCGAACGGACCGCCGCTCCCAGCAACTCCCGCCACGGCTGCGGCGGGTGGAAGGCCTCCTCCGCCCACCGCTTCCACCCCTTCGAGGCAGTCCCCGGACGGCCCCTGATGCCCTGCGCCACCCGGAACCTGACCGCGTCGCGTTCCTGTTCACTGAGTCCGTGCGCGCCGTCCTCCCCGAGGTCCCATTCCCGTTCCAGACCGTCGGCGCCGCTGCCGCAGTCCAGCCAGGCCATGTGCTGCGTACGGGGCCCGAGCGTGAACTGGCGCAGGTAGTCCTCCATGAGCTGCCCCTCGGACAGCCCCAAGGACAGCGGATCGACCACGTCTTCGGGCCGCACCAGCCCGTCGCCGAAGACGTCGTCGTTGATCTCGCAGTCCGCGGCGATGTTCATCCGCAGCCGCTCCCCCGGGCCGTGCAGTCCGCGCTCCCGTGCGACCCGGTCACCGCGGCCGTGGTGGTCGCGCAGCAGGTGGGACACCTCGTGCACCCACACCCCGGCGAGTTCCTCCACCGGCATGCGGTCCACGAACGCCGGTGAGACGTAGCACCGCCAGTGCCGGTCGACGGCCATCGTCGGTACCCGCCGCGACTCCACGGTGTGCAGGGCGAACAGCGCGGTCGCCAAGTACGGCCGGGCCCGGGCTGCGTGCAGTCGGGCGGCGAAGAGCTTGCCGCGGTCCAGTGCCCGCGGTGTCTCCCCCGTCATCGCCGGCCCGACGCGTCGGCCGCGGCCCGGGCGGCCGCGTGGTCCGCCCGCCGGGAGAGGGACACCGCACCGGCGAGCCGCTCGATCGCGGCCGGCACGTCCCACTCCTCGCGTCGCAGCGAGGCGAGGGTGGACGCGGGGACGACCACCAGGTCCGGGGCTCCCGTCTCCAGCGCCCGGACCAGGAGCGCCCATGCCGCGTCCCAGCGCGCCTGGTCGGGGCGCTTGCGGACCGCTTCCACCACGCCGTCGAGCACGGCTTGGCGCAGATCGCCCCGCTCGGGCAGAACCGCGCCCGCCGGATCGGCGAGCAGCACCTCGGGGTCCGGGAGGTCCATCCGGTCCAGGCTCGCCAGCAGTTCCAGTCCGGGGCCGTCTCCCACCGTGCTCCTGACCAGGAGGGACAGCACGTCCCGGGAGGAGCCGGCGGCGGTCGCGAAGGCGATCAGGCTCAGGGTCATCTCCCAGCTCCGAGGTGACGGCCAGGGGCCGCCGCGGCGGGTTTCACCGCTCGGCAGCCGGTGTACGAGCCCGGGGCGGGCGGCGAGGAGCCCGCACACCGCGCGGCGGGCGAAGTCCACGGCCTGCGGCAGCGTCGAAGGGTCGAGCCGCGGCAGGGTGGCCCGGGGCCACGTCCCGCCGAGGCCGCGTACGACGACGTCGTGGTCGTGGGTCCACTGGAGGTGGACGAAACGGTTGGCCAGCGGCGGGCTCAGTTCCCAACCGTCGGCCGCCGAGGACCGCGGATTGGCCGCGGCCACGATCCGGACCCCGGGCGGCAGTTGGAGGGCGCCGATCCGCCGCTCGAGTACGAGACGGAGCAGGGCGGCTTGAACGGCCGGCGGCGCGGTGGACAGCTCGTCCAGGAACAGCAGCCCCCGGCCGGCTCGTACGAGCCGCACGGCCCAGTCCGGCGGGGCCATCGGAACGCCCTGTTCCGCGGGGTCGTCCCCGATGATGGGCAGGCCCGAGAAGTCGGACGGCTCGTGGACGCTGGCGATCACGGTGGTCAGGGGAAGGCCGAGCGACGCGGCGAGCTGGGTCAGGGCCGCGGTCTTGCCGATCCCGGGCTCGCCCCACAGCAGGACGGGCAGGTCGGCGGCCACGGCGAGGGTCAGGGCCTCGAGTTGCGTGTCGGGGCGCGGTTCGGTGGTCGTGTCGCGGAGCAGGGCCAGCAGGTCGCCGGCGACGTCGAGCTGGGAGGCGTCGTCGGCCGGGCCGGCGGGGGTGCTGCGTACGGCGAATGGGGCGTATGCGGGCATGTTCGATCACCTTTTGTGGGTTTGTCGTGCGTGGCGGGAAGGGCGGGTACGGAGTGCGGTCCGCGGGTCAGCGCCCTGCCGTATGACGTGGATGCGAGCGGTGCCCGCGGGGGCGGCGGGGGCCCGGGCGGATGCGGTCGGGTCCGGGGCCGGTCAGGCCGGCCCTGAACAGCCCGTACGTGATCCGCTGCCGCGCGGCCGCCTCCAGTTCGTCCCGGAGGGCGCCGTCGCGCAGCAGCGCGTCGGGGCCCAGCAGGCTCTCGACGACGGCCAGCGCACCGGCGGTGTCGCCGTGGTCCAGGCGTTCGCGTACGCCGGTGAGGCAGTCCGGACGACGGTGCGCCTCGTCGATCGCCTGCAGGCAGGGCAGCGGTGTGCCGGTCAGGGCAACCAGCAGTTCCTCCCGGCGGATCTCGGCCGGGTCGTGGTCGAGCGGGGCCAGTACGCCGTCGACGAGGCCGATCCGGTGCCGGGCTCCCCGGCACTCGACGAGATGCGGCTGGGCGGCCCGGTCCGGAATCCGGGACGGGGCGTTCGGCGCACGATCGGGTACGAGTGCCGACGCGACCAGCGGGTGCAGCCGACCGGCGTCGATGGAACCGGTGCGGAGCAGTTCCAGGTCGGGCAGCAGCCAGGTCGCCGCGTCGGGCAGGACCGGGGGCGGGCAGGCGCCGGGATGCGTGGACGCCGCCGAGATCCTCGGTACGGGCGGCTCGTTGGCGCCCCCGCTCTCCTCCGTGTCCGTGCCGCCGCTACCGTCCCCGCCCGCGACGAGGTCCAGGTCCAGTCGTTTGCGGGACCCGAGCCGTACGGTGAAGGTGCGGGTGGAACACCCGTCGGTCCCGAGCAGGATCCCCGCCTCGGCCGCCCAACGGTCGACGGCGCAGCGACGCCCCTGTGGCACGAGCCCGAGCACTGCCGGGTCCGGTACGGGGGCGCCGTCGCCGGGCAGTGGCTCGGCCCCGGACCGGATCCGGAGTTCATCGGTCCTGCGCGCGTCCCACAGGTGGCGGTGCAGGTCGAGGCGGAACCGGGGGTTGGGGTGCGGATGCGGATGACGGCGGGCGCCGGCATCGTCGTGGGATCCGTCCCAGAGCGCGAGGCTGATCCGCTGACCGGCGTCCGCCCACGCCGGCAGCGTCCGCGCCACGAGGTGCACCGGGCGTACGGCGCCGGGCCCGGGGTTGCCGTACCGGGCCAGGGAGATGGTCAGGCCCGGGCGTAGCAGTCCGTCAGGAGCGATCCTGGGCATGTGCCAGCGCAGCAGGTCGGGAGCCAGGTGGCGGAGATCGGACCGGATCCGGGCCGCGAGTTCACGCCCGTGGGTACGCGCCGCGGCACGCAGACTGAGATCGACGTCTATGCCTGCGGCGGCACACGCCCCGGCCCAGTCACCGGCAAGGCGACGGGCGGTCGCAGTCTCGATCATGGACGGCGGCACGGCGAACTCGCGCACGCGCAGCCAGAGGGAAAGGTGCCGGAGGGAAAGAGGGAGTTCCTCGTTCGCGGTGTGAGTGGCCATCAGCACTCACCTTGCGCGGACGGGACCCCCATTCTGTGAGCGGTGTGAGTCATCATCGCGATGACCATACGGGCCCTCTCCCCGGTCTGCCAGATGTTTTTGTCAGTGCCGTACCGCTTGGCGGCTTGGCGGCTTAGCGGCTTGGCGAGCAGGAGGCACACCCTCGTAGCTCTGGAGAGCTACGCGCCGATGCGGCTCCGTGGCGGGACGCCGGCAGCGGTTTGGCTCCGTAACCTCGTGTGCGGATGAACGGCTGGAAGGAACTCCTGTGAACTGCGCACGCCCCGAGGAACCACTGTGGCACGGCGAAGGAAGCACGCCGTGACCAGGAGTGATCTGATGTCCGGGCCCGATGCCGCGGCTGCGGCAGGCCGGTTCACGCTCCGTGGCCTGCGGGCGGACCTGTGGACCGCCCGCGCCCAGCCCATGCCGCCCGTCTCCTGGCCGCAGTGGCTGCGGTGGCTGCCGCAGGTCCTGGTCGTCCTCGGCGCCGGGGCCCTTTCGGCCACCGGCGCGGATCTCACCGCCAGGGTCCTGGCCTGTGCGCATGCGGCGATGCTGGTGGTGGGGCTGCGCCGGCCGGTGCCGGCGTGGTGGCTGTCGCTGGCGTTCACCGCGGGCATAGCCATCGGCCATCCCCCCACCTACGACAATCAGTTGTGGTCGTGGACCGTGCACGCCGGAGCTCTCTTCCTTCTCTCCCTGCGCATACCGGTGTCCTCGGCGGCCGTGGCCGCTCTGCTGAGTGCCGTGCCGGCGTTCTGGCTGAAGGCGGCGGGCTACACCGTCGGGTCCTTCACGTTCCTCGCCGGTGTCTGCGCGCTGTTCTCGCTGGCCGTGCTCGTCGGCTCGTTCGCACGTGGCCGCCGCGAGGACCGGGCGCGGCTCATCGAGCAGATCGCCGTCACGGCACACGAACGGGCGCTGCGTACGGTGCTGGAGGAGCGAGCCCGCATCGCACGCGAGCTGCACGACGTGGTCGCCCACCACATGTCGGTCATCTCGATCCAGGCGGACGCGGCTCCGTACCGGGTTCAGGATCCTCCCCAGGAGCTGGTCAAGGAGCTTGCGGCGATACGTGCGAACGCGCAGGAGGGCCTGGCCGAACTGCGCCGCATGCTGGGCCTGTTGCGGTCCGACACCACCGGCGAGAGCCCGGAGGGCACCACCCCGCAGCCCTCGCTGGCGCAGTTGGACGCACTGCTGGCCAATGTGCGCAGCGCCGGCGTTCCGGTGACCGCGCGGGTTCAAGGCGCCCGCCGGCCGCTGCCGCCGGGCGTGGAGTTGTCGGCGTACCGCATCGTGCAGGAGGCGCTGAGCAACACGCTGCGGCATGCGCCCGGCGCCGAGGCCGCGGTCGAGCTCTTGTTCACCCGCGCCGGGCTGAGCCTGCGGGTGGTCAACTCGCCTGCGACGCACGCCGCTACGCCGTCCGCCGGCGCCGGACACGGACTGACCGGCATGCGGGAGCGCACTGCGATACTCGGCGGGGCCTTCACCGCCGGCCCCACTCCCGACGGCGGTTACGCCGTGGCGGCGAGCCTGCCCGCCCCCTCCCGTAGCCGCGACAAGGAAGCCTCCCTGTGACGATCCGCGTGATGATCGCCGACGACCAGGCCATGGTCCGCGAAGCGTTCTCCATCCTGCTCGGCGCCCAGAGCGACATCGAGGTCGTCGCGACGGCCCAGGACGGCATCGACGCCGTGGCCAAGGCCGACGCCCTGCTGCCCGACGTCATCGTGATGGACATCCGCATGCCCGGCCTCGACGGCATCGAGGCGACCCGCCGGATCGCCTCCCGCCCGGGATCGGACACGAAGATCCTGGTCCTGACCACGTTCAACCTCGACGAGTACGTGTACGCGGCGCTGCGCGCCGGGGCCGGCGGATTCCTCCTCAAGGACGCCTCGGGGCTGGAACTCGCCGAGGCCGTCAGGGTGGTGGCCCGCGGCGAGGCATTGCTGTCTCCCGGCCTCACGAAGCGGCTCATCGCGGAGTTCGCCCGCACGAGCGGTACCCCGAAGGCTCCGACCGGGGTACGGATCGGCACACTGACGGACCGCGAGAACGAGGTGCTCACGCAGATCGCCCAGGGGCTGTCCAATGCGGAGATCGCCGGGAGGCTGGCCGTCGCCGAGGAGACCGTCAAGACCCACGTGGGCCGCATCCTGCACAAGCTGCAGCTGCGCGACCGCACTCAAGCCGCCGTCCTCGCGTGGGAGAACGGGCTGGTCACTCCGGGCACCAGCAGCCTGTGACGCACCCGTACTCAGCAGCGTCCCTCTCAAGAGCTACGCGGGACGTTGGCTCCGCCGGGGGACGCACGGGACGGCCCCCGGAAGCGACATTGGTGAGGCAGCAGAAGGAGGCCGCAATCGCCTCCTGACCCACACGCCTCGCACTTCGCAGGAGCACCGCCATGTCCCTACGCAGTATCCCGACACCGACAACAGGGGCCGCCCCCGCCAGCTCCACACCTGGCAGCCCCGCACCCGGCCCGCTCAAGCGGGTCGGCCGCGTGGCCGTCGCCCTGATCGCTTCGCTCCTGGCCTTCCTGGTTGCGGCGATCGTGCTCGGGGCGTACCTGCTGGCGATCCCGAAGGCGGGTGTGATCGGCCCGGTGCTCGGCGGGCAATACCCCTTCCACATAGCGGTCATCGCCCTGCTCGGTCTCGGTCTTGGCGTCCTGGCCCGGCGCAGCGGTCTGGTCCGCTGGGGCCGCACGGTGACCGTGATCACCGCATTGTCGAGCGCCGGCGCGCTGACCATGGGCGGCATCCAGTTCGCCGCCGCCCGGCAGGCCGGCACGGAGGTTTCCTTCGGCCAGATCTTCAGCGGGCTCGGGTACCCCGACACCGCACCGGATACGACGACCACGTACGCAGGCCCTGACGGCAGACCCCTGAAGGCAGACCTCTACCTCCCGAGACAGAGCACCGGAAATCCGGCCGGGAAAGCGCCGGCCATCGTGCTCGCGCACGCCGGCGGGTTCCACACCTTCGACAAGAGCGACCTGCGGGGCACCGGCCGCTGGCTCGCCGACCACGGTGTCGTCGTCGTCGCCGTCGACTACCGCCTGGCCGCACCTGGCCACCCGGCCTGGAACGAGGCCCCGCAGGACCTGGTCAGCGCCCTCGGCTGGGTCCAGCAGAACGCCGAGCAGTACGGCATCGACGCCTCCCGGATCTCCCTCGGCGGCATGTCCGCCGGCGGCACTCTCGCGATGAACGCCGCCTACCGGCTCCGGGCAGGCACCATCACGCCCAGCGCCGGCGCCATGCCCAGGCCCCCGGCCTCCGTCGTCGGCTTCTACCCCGGCACCGATGTCACCCGGATGTGGCAGGACGACACGGCCGGGACCCGCGAGGCGGCCGAACTCTTCACCGGCGGCACGCCGCAGCAATACCCCGAGCGCTACCGCGAGGTCTCCCCCACCACGGACATACGCTCCGGCCTGCCGCGCACCCTGCTGGTGGTCGGCGACCGCGACCGCAGCACCCGCCCGGAGACCGTCACCGACTTCGCCCACGCACTGCGCGCCCAGGGCGTGGACGCCCAGGTGAAGATACTCCCCTTCGCCGAGCACGCCTTCGACGACGCCTACGGCAGCCTCACCTCCCAGACCAGCCGCCAGATCCTGCTCGACTTCCTCATATGAAGCCGCCGGGACCACCGCTCGCGAACGCTCGCCACGGCGGCGTCCACAACCGAACACGCCCCACCACCGTGGACGGCGTGCAGCACCTCGTCTGACGGCAGGCCCTCAGCGGGACCGGTGTGCCGCGAAGACGCAGGTGCCCCAGAAGGAGTTCACCGGATCCGTGGGCCTGATGACCCGGTCCGTGGTGAAGCCGTGCTCGGCCAGGAGGCGCACCCAGCCGGATACGGAGTACATGTGCCGGACGGTCCACATGGACCGGGCGGGACCGGTGCGCACCAGCAACCGGCGGCGCCCCTCGGGCATCCCCGGCGACCGGGTGAGGCATGAGAACACGAGGCGGCCGCCGATTCGGACGCGTCGGGCGAGGACGGGCAGCAGGTCTTGCGGATCGGCGAACCACATGGCCCCGAAGACGGAGAACGCGACGTCGAGGTCGGGTAGGTGCGCGGCCGCGGTGACGGCGTCGCCGAGCCACCACTCGACCTGGTCCACGTCGGCGAACGTGAACGCTGCGTCACCGAGGCGGACCGGCGACACGTCGATGCCGATGCCCCGGTCGATCCCGTACTCGGCCAGGCCCGCCAGGTGCTGGCCCTGCCCGCAGCCGAGTTCGGCGACCGTGGCGCCTCGTACGTCACCCAGCAGTTCGGGCCCCGGTCCCGGGGCCGGACGGAACAGCCAGTCCAAGGGCCGGGCCGTCGGGTTGCGGCTGCTGACGATGACGTCCCATGTCCGGGCGTTCAACGCCGCGTCGTGATCGCTGCGGGTGGTCCGTTCCACGGTCGGTACCTCCTCGGTGGGCGAGCACACGGCACCCCGGCACCTGCGCCCGGAGCCCGAGGTGCCGCTCGCCCCTCGTTGCGTCGGTTGTCGACGAAGTCCGCTCGGTGGGGATGATGCCCGGGCGCGGCATGACTGCGTGGCGCGACCACCGTCGGAGCCCTGCGGCTGGTGGACCGAACCGCTCCCGGAGGCCGCAGACAGCACGACGGCCCTCCCGTGGGGAGTGCGGGAGGGCCGTGTGCCCGGGATGGTCCGGAGCCA
This sequence comes from Streptomyces sp. NPDC032745, assembly GCF_055579465.1. Lineage (NCBI taxonomy): Bacteria > Bacillati > Actinomycetota > Actinomycetes > Kitasatosporales > Streptomycetaceae > Streptomyces > Streptomyces sp. NPDC032745. The sequence goes on from NZ_JBVING010000008.1 coordinate 280,163, forward strand.
CACCATATGCACGGATACGCGCAACGCGACAGGCATATGACAAGAAGAATTTCGGATGTGCCGCACCCATGCCGGCCCGGACGCCGGTCGACGATGGCGACGTGAAGACGATGAGCGAACATGTGCAGATGTCCCCGTGGGAGGTCCTCCTGGTGCTGGGAGCAGTCGCGCTGGTCCTGGCGCGGTGGCTTCCGCTCCGGCTGCGGGGGCAGGTCAGCCTCGCCGCGCCGGCGGTCGTCGTGGCGGCCGGGGCGGTGCTCGGCGTGCTCGCCGACGGCCTCACGATCCGTACGAAGGTCTCGGCGACGGGCGACGGGCGATGACGCCGGGGACGAGAAGCGGGCGGCCGGCTGGACGGCGGTCCGCGCCGCGGATCTCGGCTTCGTACGGACCCAGCTGGCCCGCATCCACAGCGGCGAGATCGCCGGCCCGCTCACCGGGCACCTCGACACCGGCCGCGTCGTCGCGGTCGGCCCTCGGCGGCGCCGCGGCCCTGCAGGCAGCCCGCCAGGACCCCCGGTTCGCCGCCGTCATCGACCTGGACGGCGCTCCCCACGACCCGGCGCCGCAGCCCTTCCCCCAGCCGGTGCTCGCACTCACCCAGGCCATCGGCCCGGATACCGACCCGTAGTACATCCCACGCCTCACCCGCGTCCTGGGCCTCGGCAGCGCGACGAGCTACCGCCTCACCGTCCCCGGAGCGGCGCACCTCACGTTCACCGACGCCCCCCTGTACCTGCCGCCCCTCCCCTCGCTCGCCGGCTCCCTGGACCACGCGGCGGGCCCACGCATCACTGCCGCCGCGAGCCTCGCCTTCCTCGACAGCACCCTGCGCGGCACCCCCGGCGATCCGGCCACTGCCCTCTCGGCGTACGGCACCCTCGTCGTCCACCGCCCCGTCCGGGACCCCAAGTCCGCTGCGTGAACAGTCGGTTGATCTCCCCGTGGGCCGACCCGGCGGCACATATGCTCCCCCCTTACGTCTGTACCTCCAGCCTTAAGGGGACCGCCGCGTGAGTGTCCGCATTCAACCCTCCTCCCAGGTCGACGAGACGGCCGAACTCGGGGACGGGACCACGATCTGGGATCTGGCGCAGGTACGGGAGGACGCGCGGCTCGGGCGCGACTGCATCGTGGGGCGGGGGGCGTACGTCGGGCCCGGCGTACGGATCGGCGACAACGTGAAGCTGCAGAACTACGCACTCGTCTACGAGCCCGCCGAACTCGGCGACGGGGTTTTCATCGGCCCGGCCGCCGTGCTCACCAATGATTTCTATCCGCGGGCCGTCGACCCCGACGGCCGGCAGAAGCGCGGCGGCGACTGGGAGGCCGCCGGTGTCGTGGTGGCCGAGGGGGCCTCGCTGGGGGCCCGTTCGGTGTGTGTGGCCGGGGTACGCATCGGGCGGTGGGCGCTGGTCGCGGCCGGTGCGGTGGTGTCCCGGGACGTACCGGACTTCGCACTGGTCGCAGGGGTACCGGCCCGCCGCATCGGCTGGGTGGGCCGGGCCGGGGTCCGCCTGGTGGAGCGCGAGGGCGAGCCGGGCGTGTGGGAGTGTCCGCGCACCGGTGCGCTGCACGAGGAGAAGGACGGAACCCTGCTCGAGCGGACCTGACGGTACGTCGGCAATTTGGGTCAGCGGCATTTCCTCAAAACCACAATCAACGAACATCCTTGGGCATACCTTGTCCCTGTACACGGGATCTGAGCAGGCAACAGGCTTTGTTCAGTGGGGGGTTGTACACGACGAGGGCATCGCGGACCAGGTGACGGACGGCGCATCATCGCGCCCGCCCGACGCTGCCGTTCGCGCCTGCTCCGGTCCGGGGCATCGCTGGGGGGATACCAGTGGGCGGCCCTGGACGGTTCGTGCCATCGGGGGGATCACACCGCCGGCACGTGCGCCGTCATGCGCAGTCCCCTCCGCGGAACGACGACCGCCAGGTCTGTCCGAGGAGCGATCAGAGGGGGTAGGTGTGTTGGAGCCGTACAGCTCGGGCATACGAGGTGCGCGCAGCACACAGGGAACCGGGGTGGGGACCCGGTGACCGCCGCACGATTAGAAGCACTGGCCCACGAGGACCCGTCGCTGCACGCGCTCGCCGAGCGGCTGCTCGCGCTGGCCGAGGCGGGACTGCCAGACATGTACCTGCCGGGCTCCGACACCTTCGTGTTCACCCGGGTGGGGACGGTCACCTCCGACGGCATCCGCCGGGTGGAGGGGCGCGGAACCAGCACCCGGTACGCGGCCATCACGGCGCTGGGGGCGCGGTTCCTGCCCGAGGAGCGGCAGCGCGCCCTGTTCGGCGGACACAGCGTCGAGGAGTACACGGGGTTGCTGGTGGAACGGCTGCCCGTGGTGACGAACCTCGGCGACGCGGCGCTCATCGCCTGGGCCGCCGCCGAGACCGGGCACCCGAAGCTGGCGGACGCCCTCGCGCGGGTGGCCGCGCTGGACGTCCCCGGACGTCCGCAGTACACCGTCGAGGCGTCCTGGGTGCTATCCGCCCTCGCCGCGGCCCGTACCTCGGCGGACGTGGAGCACCGTCTGGCGGCCGCCCGCGACCGCCTGCTGGCGGCCAGGGCCGCCGGCAGCCCGCTGTTCCCGCACGCCACAGGGCCGGGCCTGGTCCCCGGGTACCGCTCCCACGTGGCCTGCTTCGCCGACCAGACCTATCCGCTCCAGGCGCTGGCCCGGCTGCACACGAGCGGGCCGGACCCGGAGGCCCTCGCGGCGGCCGACGCCTGCGCCGCCCGGATCTGCGAACTCCAGGGGGACGGCGGACAGTGGTGGTGGCACTACGACGCCCGCACGGGCGGCGTGGTGGAGGGCTACCCCGTCTACAGCGTGCACCAGCACGCCATGGCCCCGACCGCCCTCTTCGACCTGGCCGACGCGGGCGGCTCCGACTTCGGCGCCGCCATCCGCCGGGGGCTGCGCTGGATGACGGACGTGCCCGAGATCAGCGGGCCCGACGGCACCCCACGCGAGCCCATGATCCTCGACCGGTACGGGGTCACCTGGCGCAAGGTCTACCGCGGCGACCCGGCCAAGGCCGTCCGCGCCGCCCGCGGAGTCACCACCAAGGTGGCCCCGCAGGCGCGACTGGCGCCGCTCGACCGGATCTTCCGCCCCGTCGTGATCGACCGCGAGTGCAGGCCGTACGAGTTCGGCTGGCTGCTCCACGCCTGGCTCGGGGGTCCCGGGAGATGACCCACCGACAGTCCCGGCCATCCCGCCAGACCCTGTTCGGGGTCACGCTCGACGCGCTGACCATGGACGAGACCGTGCAGCGCTGCCTCGATGCGGTACGGCGCGGAGAACAGATCGAGATCGGCATGGTCAACGCCGCCAAGCTGGTCAACATGCGGCGCGACCCCCGTCTCGCGGCGGCGGTATCCGGCTGCGACCTCGTCCTGGCCGACGGCCAGGCCGTGGTGTGGGCCGGCCGCGTCCTCGGCGTCCGGCTGCCCGAACGGGTGGCGGGGATCGACCTGTTCATGCGGCTGCTGGCCGCCGCCGAGACGGCGGACGTCCCCGTCTACCTGCTCGGAGCCCGGCCGGACGTACTGGAGCTGATGCTCGGCCGGATCGCCGAGCGCTTCCCGGCCCTGCGCGTGGCCGGCAGCCGGAACGGCTACTTCGACGACGCCGACCAGGCGGCGGTCGCCGACGCCGTCGCGGAGAGCGGCGCCCGGCTGCTGTTCCTCGGCATGACCTCGCCCAAGAAGGAGATCTTCACCGCCGGCTACGGCAAGCGCACCGGCGCCCACGTGGTGCACGGCGTCGGCGGCTCCTTCGACATCCTGGCCGGCATCACCAAACGGGCCCCCGTGGTCTGGCAGCGCATGGGCCTCGAATGGTTCTACCGGGCCCTGCAGGAGCCGCGCCGCCTCGGGAAGCGCTACCTCACCACCAACACCGCCTTCCTCCTCATGACGGTCCGGGAACTCATCCGCCGCACACCGTCTGCCATACCGTCTGCCGGTTCCGCGAACAGGAGTCACTGATGCGCGTCGTCGTGGTGGGACAGGGATACGTCGGCCTCCCGCTGGCCATCAGGGCCGCCGAGGTCGGACACCAAGTGGTCGGGTACGACGTGGACGCCCGGCGGGTCAAGAGCCTCGCCGCCGGCGAGTCGTACGTGGAGGACGTCTCCTCCGAACGGCTGACCCGGGCGCTGGAGCGCGGCTCCTACCAGCCCAGTGAACTCGCGCGCGACTGCGGCGGCTTCGACATCGCGGTCGTCACGGTCCCGACCCCGTTACAGGACGGTGCCCCCGACCTGCGCTACATCGAGGAGTCTGCGCACACGCTGGCCCGCTTCCTGCGGCCCGGCGCGACCGTGGTCCTGGAGTCCACCACCTACCCGGGCACCACCGAGGAACTGTTCGGCCCGATCCTGGAGGACGGCTCCGGCCTCACCGCCGGAGCCGACTTCCACCTCGGCTACAGCCCGGAGCGGATCGACCCCGGCAACACCGTCTGGGGCTTCCAGCAGACGCCCAAGGTCGTCTCCGGCGTGGACGCCGCCTCGCTCAAGGCCGTGGAGGCCTTCTACGGAGGCCTCGTCGACAAGACGGTGCCGGTGCGCTCGCCCAAGGAGGCCGAGCTGGCGAAGCTGCTGGAGAACACCTTCCGGCACGTGAACATCGCCCTGGTCAACGAGATAGCCATGTTCGCCCGCCACCTCGACATCGACGTGTGGCAGGCCATCGAGGCGGCGTCCAGCAAGCCGTTCGGCTTCATGAAGTTCACCCCGGGCCCCGGGGTCGGCGGACACTGCCTGCCGATCGACCCGTCGTACCTGTCCTGGCGGGTCCAGCGCGAACTCGGCCAGAACTTCCGCTTCGTCGAGCTGGCCAACGACATCAACGGCCACATGCCCGAGTACGTCGCGCGCCGCGTCATCGACGCACTCAACGCGAAGCGCCGCTCGGTCAACGGCTCCCGGATCCTGCTGCTGGGGCTGGCGTACAAGAAGAACACCGGAGACGCCCGGGAGTCGCCGGCGGTACGCATCTCCCAGCTGCTGCTGGACATGGGCGCCAAGGTGCGCGCGGCCGACCCCCATGTCGTGGAGGGCCTCAAGGTCGACGCCCGCCTCGTGCGGGTCGAGCCGACCCGCAAGGAGCTGGCCGCCGCCGACGTGGTCGTCCTGCTCACCGACCACGACTCCTTCGACTACCCGATGATCACCGAGCACGCCTCCTTCGTACTCGACTGCCGCAACCGGCTCTCCGGTCCCGCCGTGGAGGTGCTCTGACACCATGCCCAGGATCATCTGCGTGGCCGGAGCACGGCCCAACTACATGAAGATCAAACCGGTGATGGACGCACTGGAGCGCCGCGGCGCCGAGGTGATCCTCGTCCACACCGGCCAGCACTACGACGAGTCCATGAACGACGTGTTCTTCCGCGACCTCGGCATCCGTCCCCCCGACCGGTACCTGGGCGCCGGGTCCGGTACCCACGCCCAGCAGACCGGCCGGGTGATGGCGGCCTTCGAGCCGCTGGTCGACGAACTGGCCCCGGACGTCGTGGTGGTGGTCGGCGACATCAACTCCACACTGGCCTGCGCCCTGGTCACCGCGAAGGCCGGCCCGCTGCTGGCCCATGTGGAGGCCGGACTTCGCAGCCGGGACTGGGGCATGCCGGAGGAGGTCAACCGGGTCGCCACCGACCGCGTCAGTGACTACCTGCTGGCTCCTTCTCCCGATGCGGCCGCGAACCTGCGGTCGGAGGGGTACCGGGAGGACCAGATCCACGTCGTCGGCAACGTCATGATCGACACCCTCTTCGCCAACCTGGACCGGGCCCGCGCCTCGGACGTCCTGGACCGGTACGGACTCACCCGGGGCGGGTACGGCCTGGTCACCCTGCACCGGCCGGCCAACGTGGACGACCCCGGGGCGCTGCGCGGCCTGCTGAAGGCGCTGGGAGAGATCGCCGACCGCTGCCCGCTGCTGCTGCCCGTGCACCCGCGGGCGGCGGAGCGGCTGGCCGGGATCGGAGTCCCCGGCGGGATCCGGATGGTCCCGGCCGCCGGATACCTGGACTTCATCGCCCTGCAGGACGCCGCCCGGGTGGTGCTGACCGACTCCGGGGGCGTCCAGGAGGAGACGACCGCCCTCGGGGTGCCCTGCGTGACGCTGCGGGAGAACACCGAGCGGCCGATCACCGTCGAGGAGGGCACCAACGTACTGGCGGGCACCGACCCGGACCGCATCACGGCGACGGTGCACCGGGTGCTCGACGATCCGCCCGCGGCGCGGTGCCCCGGGCTCTGGGACGGCCGCGCGAGCGAGCGCATCGCCGGGGTCCTGCTGGACGGCGGAACCGTGAGGACCCGGCTGCGGCCCACCGACCTGGCCCGGTAGCGCGGGCGCCGGTCCGAAGCAGAGCCACCGGGCAACACCGTAAGAACGCAACAACGCAAGAACGCAAGAACCGTAATCACCGAAATGAATGAGCGGCGGCGCGTGGAGGACACGGCGCCGCCGCGAGGGGGAAGACCATGGATCTCGCGGAGATCTGGCGGGTCATGTGCAGGCGCTGGTACGTGCTGCTGCCCGGGCTGCTGCTCACGGCCGCGCTCATCGCAGGCGTGTACGTGCTGGTCCCGGTGGAGTACCGGTCACAGAGCACGGTGACGCTCCTGAACTCGAAGAAGGCCACGGTGGCCTTCGACGGCAACCCCTTCCTGAGCACCCAGGCCTCGCTGACCGGCATGGCCGACGGCCTGGCGCGCAACCTCAACTCCGACGACTCCCGGGCCGACCTCAAGGCCCAGGGCGTCACCGGAACCCCCGAGGCGAAGATCGCCGACAATGCCCTGGGCCCGTTCATGTGGCTCACCGTCAGCGGAAGCGACCCGGACCGCGTCCTGGAGTCGGACCGGAAGCTCACCGCCTACGCCGAGAAGCAGCTGACCGAGTTCCAGGCGAAGCAGAAGGTCGCCCCGGACGCCATGATCCGCATGGCGACCATCGTGCCGCCGCAGGAGCCGGTGGCCGAGACCAAGACCAGGCTTCAGTACCTCGTCATGGCCGGGGGCCTGGGCTTGGTGCTCAGCATGGTCGCCGCCTTTTACGTGGAGGCGCGCAAGAGGTCGCACAAGCCCGAGCCCCGGCCGGCGCCCCGGCCGGAGGCCCAGGGCTCCGCGCCGGAGGAGGTGACGACCGCCTCCATCCCCGCGCCAGGGGAACCGGCCGCGGAAGGGACGCTCGCCTTCCGGCGGCCGCCCAGCTGGTCGCGGTCCGGTGAGGACGGGCCGGCCGCAGATCCCGAGGCACCACAGCCCGTCATGCCCGTCATGCCCGTGGCGCCCGCCGCCGAGCCGCTCGACGAGGAGTCGACACATGGACACCGCCCGCGCACCGGACAGTGAGACCGGTGAGCCGAGCGACGCCCCCGCTCCTCCCGCGCCCGCGCTCCCCGCTCCTCCTTCCCTCGGCCGGAAGGTCCGTTCGGCTGCCCGCTGGAGCCTGATCAATACCGTCGTCATGCGCCTGGGCAACTTCGCGACCGGCATCGTGCTGGCACGCTTCGCCCTGGGCCCCGCGGAATGGGGCGTGTACGGGATCGCCCAGACCGTACTGCTGGTCCTGCTGTCCGCGAACGAGCTGGGCGTGGGCCTGGCCATCGTGCGCTGGGAAGGGGACGCACGGCGGTTCGCGCCGACCGTACTGACCCTCAGCACCCTCTCGAGCGGTCTGCTGTACGTGGCGCTGTTCGCGGCGGCACCGACGGTGGCCGGCCTGCTCGGCTCGCCGGACGCCGCGGGCGTACTGCGGGTGATGTGCCTGTGCGTGGTGATCGACGGGGTGGCACAGGTGCCCGGCGGCTTCCTGACCCGTGAGTTCGCCCAGGGCAAGCGGATGATCATCGACGCGCTCAACTTCGTGCTGAGTACCTCGGTGACGCTGCTGCTGGCCTTCGAGGGCTGGGGCGCGATGAGCTTCGCCTGGGGAGCCGTGGCGGGGAACGTCGTGACGCTGTTCGGCTGCTGGCTGGCTGCACCGGGCACCCTGAAGTTCGGCTGGGACCCCGGGCAGGCGCGGGCGCTGCTCAGATTCGGGCTTCCGCTGGCGGGGGCGAGCATGCTGGCCCTCGCGGTGGTCAACGTCGACACCATGGTGGTGGGCGCGACGCTGGGCAACGTGTCTCTGGGCTTCTACGTGCTCGCCTTCAACATCTCCGGCTGGCCCGTGAGGATCATCTCCGAGGCTGCCCGCCGGGTCTCCTTCGCCGGCTTCTCCCGCCTGGCCGACTCGCCGCAGGCGCTCGCGCAGGGCTACAGCCGTGCTCTGGGCGTACTGATCACCGGCACCGTCCCGCTGTGCGTCCTGCTGGCCTGCCTGGCGGGGCCGGTCATCCAATTGGTCTACGGGAGCCAGTGGGGTCCCGCCGCCGCGGCACTGCCCTGGCTGATGGCCCTCGGCCTGATCCGCATCGGCTGCGAGCTCTCCTACGATTGTCTGGTCGCGATCGGACAGCGCCGTTCCCTCTTCCTGGTACAGGGCCTGTGGCTGGCAGCCCTGGTACCGGTGCTCCTCGTCGCCGCCCGCCTGAACGGCATTGTCGGAGTCTCACAGGCCCATGTCCTGGTCGCCGGCGGCATGGTGGTGCCCGTGTTCCTGTACGCCCTCAGCCGTGGGGGCATCGGTGTCGGCTCGATCGCCAGGGCCTGCGCGTGGCCCTTCCTCGGCGGGGCGGTGATGGCCGCGATCGTCCTGGGCCTGGAGCACAGGTTCGGTGACGGCCGGCTGGCGCTCCTGGCCATCGGCACGATCGCCCTGGCCGGCTACACGGTGTGCGTACTGCCCAGCCGCGACTTCCTGCGCGGCGTCGGACGCGGCGACCGGCACCACCGCGGCCGGCACCGGTCGTCCGCACCTGTTCGACCCACCCAACAGGACCTGAGGTGAGCCTGATGTCACGGCGCATCAGCCGAAACTCGTTCGCGGGAATGCTGCTCGCGGCCTTACTGACACTCCTGGGCGTGGCCTGCTCCGGATCGGACCGGTCCGCGCTGCCGGACTGCCCGGACGACGCGCCGTCCTGCCCTGCGAGCGGGTCCTCGGCACCACCGAGCGCCGGTGCGTCGACCGCAGCCGGCCAGGCGTCCGGTCGCCCCGCCGCCTCTCCGTCCCCGCCGGGGAAGCCCACCGCGACCGGGGGCGCCGGCAGTGCGTCCGACACACCCGCGGCCAAGGCCGCTTGCGCCTCTCCCGGCGCCTGCGGCTTCCCCGACGCCGGCACCACCGGTCCGCGGATCCCCCTCACGCCCCACAAGACCGGGAACATGGCCGTCCGTACCGACGGTCTCGTCATCCAGGGGTGGGACATCACCGGCTCGCTCGACATCTACGCGAACGACGTCACCGTCATCGACACCAAGATCACTTCTGACAACTGGTGGGGCATCAATCTGCGCCCCGGCTTCAGTGGCCTGCGGGTCCTGCACTCCACCATCACAGCCGTGTCCGGCAAGGGGCCGGACAACGGCGGCGTGGACTACGCGGTGTCGAACATGGGGGGCAGCTCCGTCGAGGTCGGTTGGTGCGACGTCTCGGTGTTCGGCGACGCCCTGTCCATGGGGCAGGGCAACATCCACGACAACTACGTGCACGACATCGTCCCGTTCATCAACCTGAGCGGCGAGTGGCAGCACACCAACGCGGTGATCAGCGGCGGCGGCAACACCGGGAACCTGATCATCCGCCACAACACCCTGCTGAACCCGACCGGCCTGGGGCAGGGCGCCTCGGGCGGCATCGGCCTGTTCGCGGACACCGGGGTGGTCCGCAACGTCACCGTGGACAACAACTGGGTGGCCGGCGGCGCGTACGCCCTCTACGGCGGTAGTACCGGCGCCAACGGGATCAAGGTCACCGACAACGTCTTCTCGACGGAGTTCCACCCCGCCTCCGGCGGATACGGCGTGGTCGCCCACTGGAACCACAGCGGCGCCGAAAACGTGTGGCGGAACAACCGGATGTCCGACGGCCGCCCGATCCAGCCGGAGCCGGCCCCGTGACCGGCGTCGTGACGCGCCGTGTCGCACGGGCGCCGTGGACGCTGCTCAAGGCGTTGTTCGGCTGGCTGGTTCTCTTCGAGGCCAGGAACAAGGTCCTGCTGGCCCGAACCGCAGTGCGGCTGCGCCGGATCGAGGACGCCGAGACCCGACGGCTGGCCGCCGCCCTGCCGTCGCCGCCCTCCGCGCTCGTCGCCACGGTGATCGCCACCCACCGACGTCCCGAGGCGCTGCGTGCCGCGGTACGCTCGGCCCTGGACCAGACCGTCCGCGACCAGGTCGTGATCGTGGTCGACGACGGCGCCGGACTGCCCGAACTCCACGACGACCCGCGGCTGTTCGCCGTCTCGCTGGAGCGCAACACCGGCGTGGCGGGCGTCGTGCGCAACGTGGGCATCCGTCTCACCCGCTCGCGGTACGTGGCGTTCCTGGACGACGACAACCTCTGGGAACCCGACCACCTGGAACGGACGTTGGCGGCCCTGGAGTCCCCCGACGGGCCCGACGGCGTCTACACGGCACTGCGCCGCGTCCTTCCCGACGGCAGTGAGAGGGACGTCCTGTCGGTGCCCTACGACCGGCGTCGCTCCGCCCGCGAGGCCTTCCTGGACACCAACGCCTTTGTCGCCCGACGAAATCGCTCCCTGCACTTCAGCCGTCTGCGCCGGACACCGGAGGTGCTGCCCCGCGAGGACTGGGAGCTGATCCGCCGGTACGGCCGCCGGCACCGGGTACTCCATCTGCCGCACCCCACCGTGCGGTACCTGATGAACCCGGCCAGCTTCTACACGCAATGGGGACAGCCCAGTTGAGGCTCGCTCCTTATCCGCTCCGACCACAGGTGGTTGATCCGATGCCCCGATCCCGAGCCCTGAGGAACAAATTCGTCGATGCGCCCGGCTCACTGGGCGAACGCATGCGCACCGCCCGCTGGGAGCGGTTTCGACGCTGCTTCCCCGGCATCGAGAACATGCGCGTCGTGGACCTGGGCGGCACGGCCGAAATGTGGCTGCGCGCACCGGTGCGCGCCAAGCACGTCCACCTGATCAATCTGGAGGAACATCCCGCCGAACTGCCCGACTGGATCACCGCGGAGATCGCCGACGTCACCGACCCGGTGGTCGCCGCCGAACTCAGCACCCAAGGCGGCTACGACCTGGTGTTCTCCAACTCGACCATCGAGCACGTGGGCGGCCACATCCAGCGCCGGAAATTCGTCTCGGCCGTCGAGCAACTGGCGCCACTGCACTGGATCCAGACGCCGTACCGCTACTTCCCGGTCGAGCCGCACTTCGTGGCGCCCGGCTTCCAGTTCCTGCCTCTGGCCGCCAGGGCGCGTCTGGTGCGGCACTGGCCGCTGGTCCACAGCCGCCCCGACAGCCCGGAGTCGGGGATGAACGCGGTGATCAACATCGAGCTGCTGACCCGCACCGAAATGCGCTATCTGTTCCCCGGATCGGCGCTGCTCAGCGAGCGGGTGCTCGGTGCCACAAAGTCGCTCATAGCCGTACGAGCGGAGCCCGCTCGCTGAACAACCCGATCCGATGACGCGCCGCGCACCGATCCGCGCGGCCTTTGACTACGGTCAGGGCCCCGGCGTAGCGCGAAGGGCGCCCGGCCGGGCGAGTGCGGCCGCGGCCGCGCGGCTGGCCGGGCGACCGAGCACGGCTCGCGAGGTCTCCCGGAGCAGGACGGCGGCACGGAAGGCGGCAGTGGCGAGGGCACCGTGCCGACGCCGGTACAGACGGACGCGGTTGAGGGTGAGCAGGGTCCAGAGCCGGGGGGAGATCCGGGAGTCGCCGCCGAGGTGTACGGCTTCGGCGGCCGGCTCGAGTCGGGTGCCGAAACCCCGGTCCCGTGCACGCAGGCAGTATTCGGTCTCCTCGGAGTAGAGGAAGAAGGACTCGTCCCATGGGCCGCAGGCGGCCAGGCAGGGCGCAGAGAGAGCCATCAGGGCTCCGGTCGCCCAGTCCGCGTGAGTGGGCCGCTCGTACGCGGCGGGGTCCGTGACCAGTTCACTCAGGCGGGGGAAGCGCCCGGCCCGGCGGTTGCCGATGACGGCCTCGCCGAGGGCGCGGGTCACGCTCGGCTCCCGGCGGAGCGAGTGTACGAGGGTGCGGCCGTCCTCCTCGTACAGCAGCGGCACGCTGATACCGACCCTGCCGCCCTCGGCCGGCGGTGCCTCGATCGCGTCCACGAGCACCTTGGCGCAGCCGCGCCGCATCCGGATGTCCGGATTGCACACCAGGGCGGCGCGGAAGCCGCCGTCCCACGCGGCGGCGGCCTCGAGGGCGGCGTTGACCCCTGCCGCGTATCCGGCGTTGCGGCCGGTCTGGACGACGGTCGCGTCCGGGGCCAGCGAACGGACCAGATCCACGGTGCCGTCGGCCGAGTCGTTGTCGGCGACGACCAGGCGCCAGTCCAACCCGGCCATGCCCTCCGGCAGCGAGTCGAGGAACTCCGGGAGCACCCCGGCGCTGTTCCAGGTGACGACGAGAACGGCAACGGGGTCTAGGGGGCCGACGGGACCGCCGGAGCTGACGGGACGGACAGGTCGGACGGGTCGGACGGGACCGGGCACGGGGACTCCACGGTTCGGGGCTTCGGCGCCTCGCGCCGGATGAAGCCGAGGTAGCTGCCTCCGGCGGCGATCGTCAGGAAGAACATCCCGGCGAACATCGGGAAGCTGAGGGCGTCGAAGGTGGCGCTGATCACCAGGGAGACCAGGGCCGAGGCGAAGAAGGCCTGCCCGAGCTCACGGTCGGATTCGGTACGGGCCAGCCTGCGGATGGCACCGCCCTGGTGGATGCCGGTGAAGAAGAGGGCCAGGAGCGCGATCAGCCCCAGGAAGCCCATCTCGGCCAGCGTCAGCATGTACTGGTTGTCCGTGAAGAAGAACAGCTCGGGCAGGAAGGTGCCGAAGCCCCGCCCGAACAGGGGGCGTTCGTCGAGGTAGGGGGCGATCGCACTGTACTTGACGGTGCGCGCCTGGGTGCTGCTGTCGGAGTTCGTCAGGAAGGACCCGAACAGGGTGGTGATGGTGCCGATCAGTCCCGGGACGATCACCTTGAAGCAGGGCACCGAGCCCAGCAGCAGGCCGATCGCGGTCCACCTGCGCTGCGGCTTCCAGCGGAGCATCATCACCAGGACCACGATGAGCACCCCGATGATGGAGGTCCGCGACACCGTGAGCGGCAGGGCGCCCCCCATCAGCACCACGGGCCCCCAGCGGCGCCAGGCGCTCAGGTGCCGCCGCACCGGATCGAAGGCCTGCTGCACGGCGAAGGGCAGCAGGATGGCGAGCATCCCGCCGAACTCCAGGGGCTGTGCCGTGGTGGAGCGCGGCCGGGTGAAGGAGCCGCGGTCCAGGGTGGTGATCTGGCCGACGGCCGACTGGAGCCCCGGGATGCTGATCTTGTCGGCGATGTTGGTCGCGGTGAAGAAGTCGTAGTAGCCGATCGCGGCCACCACCGCCCCCATCACCACGGCCCGGCGCAGCAGTACGTCCAGGCGCGCCCGGTCCTGGATCCCCGCCGAGACCAGCACCATCAGGGACACCCACACGAGCAGCCCGATCAGGCCGCGGTCCGCCGCGAGGACCTCTTTCTGGGAACTGCCGCGCGTCGCGTTCGCGAGGTACGAGGCCAGCACCGACACGGCCAGCAGGCACATCACGACCCGGGGCAGCCGGGTGCCCGGGGCCGGCCGGATGCGGCCGGTGATCCAGGCGGCCAGATACCAGAACAGGCCCAGCAGCGCGAACACGTTGGCCGGGGTGCCCACCCCGCCCATCCCCGGCAGCGTCAGGTTCGAGGGGATGAATACGGCCAGCGCCAGATAGCCGGTGAGCAGCGCGACGGCGTCCAGCTGCCGGGCCCGGGGCCTGCGGCGCACGCGCGCGGCGGGCCCGCCCGCCCCGGCCACGGACTTGCGCCGGCGCCTGCGGCGGCGGGCCACCAGCAGGGTCTCCGTCACGAAGGAGAGCGTGAAGCCGGCGGTGACGGACGCGATGACGACACCCAGCACCTGCTGGTAGCGGCTCTTGAGCTGGGGTTTGGGGGTCTGCGGCAGCACCACCGGCGCCGTCTGGACGAAGTACGCGGGCTGCACCTTGGCCGCTGCCTGGAGGGCGTTGAGCTGCTCGCCGGCGAAGGTGGTGAGCGTACTGGTCTCCTTGAGCACCTTCGCCCGGTCGGTGCCCGTGACGGTCAGGCTGAGCATCGGGCCCGAGGTGTTCGCGGCGAAGCCGACCGTGTACGGGTCGGTCACGCCGAGGCCGTGCAGGTCGCGCGCGGCGTCGGCCCCGGACAGGGTCCTGATCAGCACGTCCGCGGTGACGACCAGGGAACCGCCCGCGTTCGAGATGGGGTTGCCGAAGGCAGGGGCCAGTTCGGCCACCGCCGTGGAGTCGAGCAGCGCCACCGAGCTCTGCGACTGGTACGCCACGGGCACCGACCGGTACAGGTGCAGCCCCGCGAGGAGTCCGATCAGTGTGAGGGGCACCATCACGTACCAGCGGCGCCGCAGCACCGCGGCTATTTCACCGATGCTCACGAACACTCCTTTGCGCCTGCCGGAACCGATGGCGGGCCGACCCGCGTCCTGGAAAGATCGAACGCGACGGAAGGAATCCTGTGTCGCCTGGTGAGTTGTTCCGCACGCTTCGCCGCCGCTGGTACGTCCTGCTCCTGGTGGCGGTGCTCGCGGGCGCCGGGGCCCTGCAGGTGCTCCGCCCCACCCGGACCTATGTGAGCTCGGCGATCGTCGTGCTCAAGCCGCCGGTGACCGGCAGCCAGCCGAACCAGCTCGCCAATCTCCAGCCGCCGCTCGCCGCAGTGTCGTACGCGGCGGTCCAGCAGCTGGAATCTCCGGCCGGGGCGGCCGAGTTGCATGCCGCGGGGGTGGCGGGCACGTACCGGCTGATCCCGCGCAACAGCGGAACCAGCGTCACGCCCCGCTATCTGATCCCCTCGCTCCAGGTGCAGGCGGAGCACACGGAACCCGCCGCCGCCAACCTGGCCGTGCTCAAGGTCGTCGAGGCCTATACGAAGCACCTCACGGACATGCAGGCCGAGCAGCAGATCCCGGAACCGGCTCGGATGAGCGTGACGCTCCTCGTACCGCCCACGGCAGTGGCGCAGACCGGGACCAAGAGCCGCGGGCTGGCCGGGACGGTGCTGCTGGCCGGGGTCTGCGCCGTGACCGCCGCCCTGTGGACCGATCAGGTCATGACGCGCCGGAACCGGCGCCGGCGCGAACGCGCCGACACCGGTCCGGAGAACGAGGCCGGGACCGAGGCCGAGAGCCGGATGCCCGCCGCCGCGGCGGCCCGCTGAGGAAGCGGGCCGCCGGGCCGGTGGTGCCCCGAGGACGGGGCGTTGGTGCAGTCGGCGCTGTCGGTACTGCTGGTTCATCAAATCCCTCGGCGTTTCCAGGACTGCCACCAGAGCCACTCGCGCCCCCGGTCGGCGACGGCCGAGAGCACCAGCGGCTGGAGGTACGGCATCGCGCGGGCCCCGATCCGCCGGCGCCGGCGCAGCGCCCGGTACTCGGCGAGCGAGGTGTACTGCGGCAGGCACTCGGCGGCGAAGGCCTCCAGCTCCTCGACGGGCACCACCGCGGTGCGTCCCCGGTCGTACGCGCGGTAGGCGCGCCGCAGCGCGTACCGGGCGAGCCGGGTCCGCGCCAGGGCGGACAGCCGGCCGGCCTCCGGCAGCAGGCCGGCGCACTTGTCCAGCACCGAGTCGAAGGCGACGAGTCGCTGGCGCAGGTCGTCCAGCTGTCCGCCGAAGTCCGTGGTGGACATGTTGTTGCCGTGGACGCGGTAGAAGGCCTGGTCGGCCCCGCGGACGTAGCCCACGTCGGCGTGCGCCGCGAGCCGCATCCACATCTCGATGTCGCCGGCGTGCGGGAGGTCCGGGTCGTAGCCTCCGACCTTGCGCTGGAGGCTGGTGCGGACGACCACCTCGGGCGAGGTGATGCAGCCGGTGCCCTCCCGGAAGCGCCGCTCCAGCCACCACCGTCCGGGGTAGACCACCGAACCGGTGCTCCGGGTGCGGGCCGCGGGCAGTGGTCCGCCGTGCCGGAACCTGAGCGGCCTGCCGTAGGCGAAGCCGGCTTCGGGGTGGGCGTCGAGCAGCGCCGCGGCGCGCGCCAGGGCCCCGGGGACCAGCCGGTCGTCGGCCGAGAGCAGGGCGACGTAGTCCCCGTCGGCCCACTCGAGCAGACCCTCGTTGTAGGTGGCGATGTGGCCCTGGTTGCGCTCGTGGACCCGGACCTCGATGCGGGCGTCGGCGGCCGCGAGGGCGCGCGCGACGTCCGCGGAGTCGTCGGGCGAGGCGTCGTCGATGATCAGGACCCGTACGTCGACGCCCGGCTGCTCGTCCAGGACGCTCTTGACGCAGTCGGCCAGGAAATGGCCGTACTTGTAGCAGGGGATCACCACGCTGACGGTGCTCACTGGCCGGACACCTCCGTGGAGCCGTCCGTCGCGAGGCCGGCCGGCGCCGTGGTGGTGAACACCGGGCCGACCCAGTAGTTCACGGAACCGTAGGTGTTGGTGGGGAAGGCGGCGGAAGCACCGTACTTGTAGACGCCGTTGGCGCCACCGCTGCCGTCGGCCGGGGCGACCAGCGGGTAGGAACGGTGCGCGGCCGCGAAGTAGCCGCCGTCCACGGCGTACTTGCCGTTCGGCGCGTGGTAGGAGGCCACGTAGCTGGTGCCCGCGGTGATGGGTACCGGGGTGGCGAAGTGGAGCTGCTGCCAGCCCGAGAGGGTCTCGCTGCCGAAGGTGCCGGTGGCGAGGAGCGTCCCGGTGGACGACCACAGGCTGCCGGTGTGCGTGCCGGTGTTCCCGGGGCCCTTGTAGAAGGTGATGCCGGTGACGTAGCCGCTGACCGCGGACTGGAAGCGGGTGCCCAGCTCGACGGAGTTGGTGTCGTCGGTGACGCTTGGGGTGCTGGGTACGGTGGAGGAACCCCACAGGGTGCAGGGGCAGTTGACCGTGGGTGGGGTGGTGCTGGTGGTGAAAGTCCAGGTGACGGGTGCCGCCATGCTGTTGCCCCACAGGTCGGCCGCCTGCACGGAGGCCGTGTACGTGGTGTTCAGCCCGAGTTCGGTCGACGGGGTGAAGGTGGCGCTGTTGGATGCGCCGAGGACCTTGTTGCCGGGGACGGTGGCCCCGCCGGCGTCCTTGAGGGTGAAGGCGAGGGTGTCGGCGTCGATGCCCTCGCTGAACGTGGCCCCCAGCTGCGCGGTGATCGCGGTGCCGACGGCCGCGGACTGCGGGGTGGTGGAGGTGACGGAGGGCGGTGTGGTGCTCGCGGTGGAGGTGTCCAGGACCGCGTCGACCCAGTAGTTGCTGCCGGACGCGGCCGTGGAGGGGAACCCGCCCGTGGCGCTGTAGCGGTACACGCCGTTGCCCCCGTCGGTACCGCTGCGCAGCGCGGTGAGCGGGGCGAGCCCCGCGTCGGCGGTGGCGAAGGTGTTGTCGAAGGAGTACCCGCCGTGGGGGGCGAAGTAGGAGGCGATGTAGGTGGTGTTGGCCTTGACCGGGACCGGCGAGGAGAAGTTCAGCTGCTGCCAGCCGGACGCGGTCTCGTTGGTGAAGGTGCCGGTGGCCAGGCGCTGGCCGGTGCTGCTCCACAGACTGCCGGTGTGGGTCCCGGTGTTGGCCGGGGACTTGTAGAAGCGGACGCCCGTGATGGAGCCGGGCGCCGAGGAGCGGATCTTCACCCCGAGTTCGACGGCGCTGCCGTCGCCGGCGTTGACCGTGCCCGGTACGGCGGCGGCCGGCCAGACGGTGCAGGGGCACTGCTGGGGGCCGACGGTGAGCGGCACGGTGGTGGTGGCGCCGATGTTGACGCTGTCGTCCACCGCACGGACCTTGAGCTGTACGGCGCCGGGGGCGGTCGGGGTCCACTTGTAGCTCCAGGAGCCGACCCCGGTGGTCGCCTTCCAGGTGGTGCCGCCGTCGGTGGAGACCTCCACGCGGGCGACGACGCCGCCGCTGTCGGTCGCGGTCCCCGTGATGGTCACCGGCCGCAGCGCGGGCACCGTGGCATTGGGCGCCGGGCTGGCCACCGTGATGGCCGGGCCGGTGGTGTCCGTGGAGGCGGTCGCCGCGACGAGGTTGCTCTGCAGGGACTTGGGCTGGACGCCCATGTCGGCGAAGACGTTCACCGTCGCCTGTTGCATCCGCTTGTCCTCGGTGACCACCGCGTCGTCGGGGTTGCCCGTCGGCATGTTGGTCAGGCCCCAGGACCACTGCACCGTGCCCGCGCCGAAGACCAGGGCGTGCGAAGTCTGGTCGCGGAAGGCGACCAGACTATGGGTGGCGGTGCCGTTGCCGTAGGTGTTGCCGTAGTCGAGGCGCAGTTTGCCGTCGTTGATGTCCACGGTGGTGGACGACAGCTGGATCTGGCCGGGCGGGCGGGCCGCGTCCTCCACGTCGCTGTCCCATTCGTACCCGAGGGTGCCGACGGGGAAGGTGGCGGTCTGGGAGGGGGTGAGGGCGGCGACGGTGGTGTTGCGCCACAGCCTCATCCTGGCGAAGGAGCCCGGGACGGTGATGGCGTCGCTGCGGTAGCCGTTCACGCTGAACAGCGAGCCGGTCAGCTGGTTCTGCGGCTGGTAGGGCCGTCCGTTGGCGGAGCTGGCCGGGTCCATGAAGGTGCCGGTCCAGATCCCGCTCGGGTCGGGGATGCCGTTGGGCTGGGGGAAGGAGAGCTTGGTCTCCTTGTAGCAGACCAGGGTCCGGTTGGCGGTGTTGGTGCCGTCGTTGCTGGGGGCCAGCCGGGTCTTCCAGAAGACCTCGTTGCCGCTGAAGTAGGTCTGGTTCACCCCGGCCCGGCGGGCGGTGAGGGCGTTGGTGAACTGGTCCTGCGTCCAGTACTCGTCGTGCCCGGAGGACAGGAAGACCCGGTGGTTCTGCAGCGGGGCCGCGCCTCGGGTCGACATGTCGATGCCGGAGACGTAGCTGACGTCGTAGCCGTTGCGTTCCAGCCAGGAGAGCATCTGGTACTCGGAGCCGTAGATGCCGTTCTCGCCGCCGATGTCCATGGGCCGGTTGTAGCTGACCTCGTAGGCCCGGCCGTCGGGGGCGGGACCGCCACCTCCGTAGAGGTCCTGGCCGCCGTAGTCGTTGTACGCCTGCCAGGTCTGGTCGCTGGTCTGGACGACGATGTCCGAGTGGCTGGAGTCGTTGCGGACGACGAACGGGTACGGCATGACCCCGTTGCCGTCCGCCTGGTCGAAGTTGGCGATGTACAGGCCGGACACGGCATCGGACGGCACGGTCCACGTCGCGGTGACGGGCCAGTTGCCGCAGTCGACCAGGCCGGTGGCGGGCTTGGTGGTGCAGCTGCGGGGGTTGCCGCCCGGCAGGAAGTTCGCCGGGTAGGTCTGGGCCGCCTGTGCCCCGGTCGACAGCAGGCGGGCCCCGTTGCCCCCGTAGTAGCCCAGCCGGTATACCGAGACGTGGTACGGGGTCGACGACTGCACCTTGAACTGCACGGTGTCGCCGGCCTGGACGCTCATCTGGGCGCTGAAACCCTTGATGTCGCCGTAGGCGCTGGGCGCGAACCAGTCGGACATCGGCGTGCCCGGTTTGGAGTTCTCGCACACGATCGCGTTGGTGCCGGGGCCGCAGGGGTCCGCGGCACCCGCCACCGCCGGCGGTAAGAGCGCGGTCATGAGCGCCGCGACCAAGGTGAAGAGGCCGTACCGGATCAGCCTTGTCCGTCTGTTCATCTGTACCTCTTTGTTCTGCGTCAGAGCAGGGCGCTCGTGAGTGCGTCCACGACCCGCTGCTGTTGGGCGGCGGTGATCTGCGGGAAGAGCGGGAGGGAGAGCATCCGGTCCGCGGCCTGCTCGGCGTGGGGGAAGTCCCCGCGGCCGTGTCCGAGGTGACCGAAGGCCGGGGTGAGATGGACCGGGGCAGGGTAGTGCACCCCGGCTCCGATGCCCTCCGCGTTGAGCTTGCCGACGACCGCGTCGCGGTCCGCACCGCTGACCCGGACGACGTACAGGTGCCACACGTGGACGTTGCCGCCCGCCGTGACCGGCAGGGTCAGGCGTCCGGCGGCCGCCAGGTCGCCCAGCAGCTCGTCGTAGCGGGCGGCGGCGGCGCGGCGGGCCGCGTTCCCGTCGGCGAGGCGGGCCAGCTTGGCCCGGAGCACCACGGCCTGCAGCCCGTCCAGCCGGCTGTTGAACCCGGCCACGTCGTGCCGGTACTTGGCGACGCCGCCGTGGTTGGCCAGGGCCCGTACGAGGTCGGCCGTCTCCTCGTCGTCGGTGACCACCGCGCCCGCATCGCCGTACGCACCCAGGTTCTTGCCCGGGTAGAAGCTGGTCGCGGCGATCCCGCCGCTGCCGGGAGCACGGCCGTCGCGGGTGGCTCCCTGGCTCTGCGCGGCGTCCTCGACGACCTTGGCGTGCGAGGGCAGCTGCGCGGCCAGCTCCGCCGCGGGGGCGCACTGTCCGTACAAGTGGACCGGGACCACGGCGCGCGTGGCCTTGCCAACCGCGTCCAGCGCGGCCTGCGGGTCCATCAGCTGGGTGTCGGGCAGGCAGTCCACCAGGACCGGCCGGGCGCCGATCCGTGCGACGGCGCCGGCGGTGGCGATGAACGTGTTGGCGGGCAGCACCACCTCGTCGCCGACCCCCACCCCGCTGGCGCGCAGGGCGAGTTCGAGCGCGTCGGTGCCGTTGGCCACGCCGACGCAGTGGCCGACCCCGGCGAAGGCCGCGTACTCGCGCTCGAAGGCGCGGACCTCCTCACCGCCGATGAAGGCGGTGTCGGCCAGCACCCGGTCGAATCCTGCGCGTAATTCCTGCGCGACCTCGGCGTGCGCCGCCTTCAGGTCCACGAGCGGTATCTGGTTCATCCGACTGTGCTCCCCATCCGTGTCTCCGGCCTCATGCGTGTCTCGGGCCTCGTCCGTGTCCCCGGCTCCCGGCCGGCCCGCTCGCCGTCGGCGCGCAGCTCGTCGAGCGCCGGGCCCCCCGCCTCGCGCAGTCGGCGGGCGGGGCTTCCGGCCCATACCTCGCCGGGCGGCACATCGGCCAGGACCGTGCTTCCCATACCGGTCAGCGACCAGGCGCCGACCGTGGTGTTCTCCCGTACGAGGGCGCCCGCGCCCAGGTACGCCCCCCGCCCCAGCCGGACCCCGCCGCCGAGGCGGACCCCCGAGGCGAGCGTCGCGAAGTCCCCGACCGTGTTGTCGTGCGTGAGGACCGCGTGCGGCATCACCGCCACGTGCGCGCCCACCCGTACGGCCGCGGTCAGCACGCAGTGGGCGAGCAGCACCGAGCCCGCTGCGAGCACCGAGGACTCCGAGACGGCGGCCGTGGGGTGGACCACGGTCGCGTACCGGCTCTCGGGCAGGGCCAGGCGCCGCACCAGGCGGGCGCGTACCGCGTAGTCGCGCGGGCTGCCCACGCACACCACGACCCGGGCCTCCGGCCGCTGGTGCACCAGGTCGCTGCCGCCCAGCACCGGCACGCCGTCGACGTCCCGGCCGTGCAGGGCCGGGTCGTCGTCCAGGTGCCCGGCGAGCCGCCACCGCGGGGCGCGGCCGCGCTCCCGGTCGGCGGCGACCACGGCGCGTACGGCCTGGGCGGTCTCCCGGGCGAATCCGCCCGCGCCGACGATCAGCAGGTTCTCGGTCGGCACGGCGTCGGCGGCCGGGGCGGTCGGGGCCGAAGTGGCGGTCATCCGCCGGCCTGTTCGCGCAGCACGGCCACCACCCGGTCCTGCTGGTCCTGCGTCATCGTGTGGAACAGCGGCAGGATCAGCGAGTCGCGGCTGATCCGCTCGGTCGCCGGCATCGGCGCCGCCCCGTGCCCGGCGTACGCCGGCTCCAGGTGCGAGGCCATGATCCCGCGCCGGGCCGAGACCCCGGCCCCGGCCAGCACCGCGAGCAGCTCGTCCCGGCCGACCGGGAAGTCCTCGGACAGCAGCACCCAGTACGACTGGAAGTTGCCCTCGCCGTGAGCGGGGTCCCGAACCGGGCGCAGGCCGGGGATTCCGGCGAGCAACTGCCCGTATCTGGCGGCCAGTTGGCGGCGGCGGGCCACGATCGCGTCCAGCTTGCCGAGTTGTACCAGGCCGACCGCGGCCTGGATGTCGGTCATCCGGTAGTTGTAGCCGACCTCCAGATAGCTCTCGGCGATCGGCTTGCTGCTGGCGTGCCGCTGCGCCGCGGACACGCTCATGCCGTGTTCGCGCAGCCGGCGCAGCCGCTCCGCCCACTGGGCGTCGTCCGTGGTCACCATGCCGCCCTCGCCGGTGGTGATCACCTTGCGGGGATGGAAGGACCATGCGGCGAGGAGTGCGCCGTGGCCCACCGACTTGCCCCCCACGGTCGCGCCGATCCCACAGGCGGCGTCCTCCACCAGCGGGACGCCCCAGTCGGCGCAGGCCGCGCGCAGGGCGTGCACGTCGGCCGGCACCCCGCCCTGGTGGACGGCGAGCACCGCCCTGGTCCGCGGGGTGCGCACGGCGTCCACGGTGGCGGGCGTCAGGTTCCCGGTTGCCTCCTCGACGTCCGCGAACACCGGGTGGGCGCCCACGTAGCGCACCGCGTTGGCGGTGGCGATGAAGGACAGCGAGGGCACGACCACCTCGTCGCCCGGCCCGAGCTCCAGCGCGATCAGCGCCAGGTGCAGGGCGGTGGTGCACGAGCTCACGGCGATGCCGTGCTCGGCGCCCACCCGCTCGGCGAAGGCCCGCTCGAACTCGGCGACCCGGGGGCCCTGGGCGACCCAGCCGGAGAGCACGGCGTCGGCGGCGGCCTGCGCCTCCTCCTCGCCGAGCCACGGGACCATGACGGGGATGCGGGCGGGGGCCGGGTCCTGGACGCTCATCGGCCGGCCTCCCCGGCTGCTGCCTGCGCGGCCGCGTCCGCCGCGCGCTCGGCCCGCCACCAGTCCACCAGGTCCCGCAGTCCACGGCGCATGTCGATCTCGGTGGTGAAGCCGAGGCGTTCCGAGGCCTGCGAGGTGTCGGCGAGGCGCCGGGTGACCCCGTTCACGGCGCGGGCCGGGCCGTGCTCCGGCACCATCCCCTCGGCGCCCATGGCCTCCAGCAGTCCGACCGCCAGGTCGCGCAGGCTGGTCTCGGACCCGCTCGCGACGTTGAACACCTCGTCGGTCAGGTCCGATTCGGCGGCGAGCAGGTTGGCCCGCGCGATGTCCCTGACATCGGCGAAGTCCATGGTCTGGGTGCCGTCGCCGAGGATCAGCGGCGGCTCGCCCGCGGTGATCCGCTCCATCCAGCGGATCAGGACCTCGGTGTACAGGCCGTGGATGTCCATCCGGGGCCCGTACACGTTGAAGTAGCGCAGCGCGATGTAGTCCAGCCCGTACATGGCGTGGAAGCTGCGCAGCACCCCCTCGTTGAAGGCCTTCGCCGCCCCGTAGAAGGTGTCGTTGTTGTACGGATGGTGGCGCTCGGTGGTCGGGAAGGTCTCCGCCAGCCCGTATACCGAGGCCGACGACGAGGCGATCACCTTGCCCACCCCGGCGGCGACCGCGGCCTCCAGCACGTTGAACGTGCCGTCGACCAGCACCTCGTTCGCCAGCCGCGGCTCCTCCGCGCACTGGGTGATCCGGATGGCGGCCAGGTGGAACACCAGGTCGGCGCCCTCGGTCGCCTTGCGTACGGTCTCCCGGTCGCGGATGTCGCCCTCGACGACGTCCACCACGCCGCTCTCGGCGGCGCGGGCCAGGTTGGCCGCCCGCCCCCGCACGAAGTTGTCGAGCACGACGACCTCGCGCGCCCCGTGGTCCACCAGCTGGTCGACCACGTGCGAGCCGATCGTGCCCGCTCCGCCGGTGACCAGAATCCTCTTGCCTCGTACGCTGCTCAACGCCCTGCCCCTACTGAGTCGGTCATGGTGTTTCCTGCTGCGCGCCCCGCGCGGTGTGCGCGGCCGTGGGCGCGGGCGGTCCCGTGGAGGGTCGCGCCAACGATCAGCGTCCGGTGCGCAGTCCGACGACCGCGCCGCGGAACTCCAGGCTCCGGGAGGCCGCTTCCAGGATGTCGAGCACTTGCAGGCCCGACCAGCCGTCGGTCAGCGCCGGCCGCCGCGTCCTGATCGCGGCGGCGAACTCCTCGACCATGCTGCGCAGGGCTTCCTTCTCGCCGATCGCGGGCGCCACCATGTCCCCGGTCCGGTAGGAGACGAGCATGTCGCGGCGCTCGTCCGCGCCGATCTCCTGCGGGGCCGTCATGTCCACGCCGCGGTCGAAGACCGCGACGCGCTGCGTGGGGTTGAGGTCGTCCCACACCAGGGTGCGCTTGGAGCCGCTGACCATCGTCGTGCGGACCTTCACCGGGGACAGCCAGTTGACGTGCACGTGGGCGATGGCGCCGGTGTTGAGCGTGAGCGTCAGATAGGCCACGCAGGACTGGCCGGCGCCGATCGGGTCCGCCCCGTGCGCGGCGACGGCGACGGGCCGGATGTTCTCGGGGAGGATGAAGTCGAGGACCGACAGGTCGTGGGGGGCCAGGTCCCACAGGACGTCGATGTCCTTCTGGACGAGCCCCAGGTTGATCCTGACCGAGTCGACGAACTGGATCTCACCGAGTTCGCCGGAGCGGACCATGTCGCGGATGCGGGCCACCGCCGGGGTGTAGCAGTAGGTGTGGTCGCACATGAGGGTGAGGCCGCGTTCCTCGGCCTCGGTCACCAGCTTCAGGCCGTCCTCGTACGTGGCGGCGAGGGGTTTCTCCACGAGGACGTGCTTGCCGGCGCGCAGGGCGGCCAGTGCGACGTCGAGGTGAGTGCCGGCCGGGGTGGCCACGGCGACCGCGTCGACGGCCGGGTCCGCCAGGACGGCCGCGTAGTCGGAGGTCGCCTGGACCGTGGAGTAGTGGCCGAGCACCTGCCGCGCACGGTCGACGTTCAGGTCGCAGAGCCAGCGGAGCCGGAACCCCGGACTGGACTGGAAGTTGCGGACGAGATTGGGTCCCCAGTAGCCCGCTCCGATGACGGCGACGCCTAACGGCTTGGCCGGCCACGCGCCTGCGATCGCGGCCTCGCGTCCCGCACCCTTCGCGGTGTCCCTCTCGGGTTCCTTCTCGGATACCTTCTCGGATTCCTTCACAGCGTTCCCCTTTCCTTCGGCGCACGCCCGAGGGCGTATCGACAACCCATGGCCGGGACGCGTGCGAAGGAAGGGGGTGCCGCCGACGGCGGGCGCCGGGGCGCCTGCGCGACCCGTGCGTGACCTGCCCGACGGTGATGGCCCCCCACGACCGATGCCCTACGTGCTGCGACGTACTTTCCGCCCCCCGGCCGTCCGGCACCCCTCGCCGGTCCGGCCACGGGCAGGCAGCCTGTTCCCCCAAGCCGCCGCACCCGCATTTCCCCAACTGCCCTGCTCCGGTTGGATTTCAGCGACGCCGAAGCACGCCGAATCCGGTCGGCTGCGCTCAATCTAGACCACCGGGCCTACCCCCGGGGAGAGTTGGAGGAAACGGTCGGCTCGGCTGTTCGAGCGTGCATACTTCCGGGGTGACCAGCATCGTGATCCCGGCCCACAACGAGGGCCGGGTCATCGGCCGGCTCCTCGACGCGCTCCTGGCCGACGCCCCGGCCTCCGGGCCCGACATCGTCGTGGTGTGCAACGGCTGTACGGACGACACCGTCGCGGTGGCGGGTGCGCGGGGACCCCGCGTCCGGGTGGTGGAGATACCGACTCCCTCCAAGCACAAGGCACTTCGGGTCGGCGACGAGCACGCACGGGGCTTCCCCCGCATGTACGTGGACGCCGACGTGGAGTTCGGGGCGGCCGGCGTACGGGCGCTGGCCGGCGCCCTTGCCGCCAGTCCGGACCTCCTCGCCGCGGCCCCCGGCCGCGACATCCCCCTCTCCGGGTGTGCCTGGCCGGTCCGGGCGTACTACCGGGTCTGGCAGCGGCTGCCGGCCGTCCGCGAGGGGCTGTTCGGGCGCGGGGTCATCGCGGTGACCGAACCGGGGCACGCCCGGATCGCCGCCCTGCCCCCGCTGATGGCCGACGACCTGGCCGCGTCCCTCGCGTTCGCGCCGGAGGAGCGGCGCGTGGTCGAGGCGGCCCGGGTCGTGGTCCATCCGCCGCGCACCTGGGGTGACTTGATCAGGCGGCGCGTCCGGGCGGCGACCTCGTCCGCCGAGCTGGAGCGCTTCCAGGCATCGGTGCCGTCCGGAGCCGCGGAGGGTACGCGGGCACCGTCCGCGCGCACCGGTACGGGCGACCTGCGCGCCCTGCTCCGGGACCGGCCGAGCCTGTTCCCCGGGATCGTGGTGTTCGTCGTGGCGGCCCTCGCCGCCCGCCGGGGGGCCCGCAAGGCGATCCGGAACGGGGACTTCTCCACCTGGCTGCGTGACGAGAGCAGCCGGCAGGGCTGAGCCGCCCCACCGAGCCGAATCCGGCCGTGGACCGCCCAGTTGGCCCGTACAACCACTAGGGTTTCACGCACACGTACGAGTGACTCAGACCGTCGGCACCGGGAGCTCGAGAGCATGTACCTCGCGGACCGCTCCGCGCCCGCCGGCGCGAAGACCGCACCGGAGACCGCACCGGACGGCGGGCCCGTCCGGGCCCCCGCAGTCGCCTCGGCCGTCCTCGCGCTGGGCACGGTCAGCCTGATCACCGACGTCTCCTCCGAGATGGTCACCGCAGTGCTGCCCCTGTACCTGGTCGCCGGACTGGGGCTGAGCCCGCTCGGCTTCGGCGCGCTCGACGGCGTCTACAACGGGGTCAGCGCGCTGGTACAGCTGACCGGCGGCCACCTCGCCGACCGGGTCCGCAACCACAAGCTGATCGCAGGCATCGGCTACGGCCTGTCCGCCCTGTGCAAGCCGCTGCTGCTGCTCGCCCACAGCCTCGGCCCGGTGGGTGTGGTGCTCGCCCTGGAACGCACCGGCAAGGGTCTGCGCACCGCCCCGCGCGACGCACTGATCTCCCTTTCCACGCCGGCCGGGTTACAGGGCCGCGCGTTCGGCGTCCACCGCGCCATGGACACCACCGGGGCCCTGCTCGGCCCGCTCGCCGCCTTCTTCATCCTGAACATGGCGGTGGGCGGGTACGACGCCGTCTTCGGCGTCAGCGCGTGCGTCGCCGTGCTCGGCGTGGTGGTGCTCGTGCTGTTCGTCCCGTCGGGCGCGGGCCCGGACCCGACCGGGCCGACCGTGGTGGACCCCGGCACGGGGGAGCCCGGCTCCCCGAAGCCCGCCGCGGTGAACCTGCGGGAGGCGGTGGCCCTGCTGCGGCTGCCCCGGCTGCGCGCCCTCGCGCTCTGCGCCGCCCTGCTGGGCCTGACCACCGTCAGCGACGCCTTCCTCTACCTGCTGCTCCAGGACCGCTCCGGCATCCGCGAGCAGTGGTTCCCGCTGCTCCCCCTGGGCACCGCCGCGGTGTTCCTGCTGCTGGCCGTGCCGGCCGGCGCCCTGGCCGACCGGATCGGGCGGCGCACCGTGTTCCTCGCCGGGCACGCCCTCCTGCTGGCCGGGTACGGGTTGCTGCTGTGGGCCCCGCACTGGCCCGCCCTCCCCTACCTGGTCCTCGTACTGCACGGCCTGTTCTACGCCGCGACCGACGGGGTCCTGCCCGCCGCCGTCGCCGCGACCGTCCCCGCGCAACTGCGCGCCACCGGTATCGCCCTCGTCGGCACCGGCCAGGCGCTGGCCCGCTTCGGCTGCTCGCTCGCCTTCGGCGCCGCCTGGACCCTCTGGGGCGCCGGTCCCGCGCTCGCCGCCGCCGCGGCCGGCCTGTGCTGCTGCGCGGGCGTCGCCGGCTTCGTACTCCGCCCGGCGCCCCGGGACACCGCTCCCGAACCGGCCCGACACCCCCGAGGGACCCGATGACCCGCCGACGCCGACTGCTCGTACTCGCCGTGGCCGTGCTGCTCCTCGGAGGCCTCGGCACCGCGCTGGTGCTGCGCGCCGCCGCCAGGGCTGGGCAGACGCACGAGGGGGACCCGACGGTCGCCCAGGGCCCGGTCACGCTCGCGCGCCAGGACCGGCTGGCCTTCCTCAACGGCGCGCAGGGCCCGCACCGCGGGGCCCTCGTCTCGGTCCCGGGACAGTCGCCCCAGGCCGAGCGCACCGCGTCGGGCCTCACCTGCCAGCGCTTCCACGCGGCCGCCGGAACCGGGCTGTGCCTGAACTCCACTCCGGGCGCGCTCGCCCAGGACAACCGGGCACTGATCGTCGACTCCGATCTGCGCACGCTGCGCAGCTTTCCGCTCGCGGGCACCCCGTCCCGGGCCCGGGTCTCGCCGAGCGGCCACTTCGCGGCCTGGACCGTGTTCGTCTCCGGAGAGTCGTACGGCGCCGCGTTCTTCTCCACGCGCACCGCGATCGTGGACACCCGTACCGGGGCGATCGAACCGGACCTGGAGAAGTTCTCCATCCAGCTGGACGGCCGGCCGTACGCCTCGGGCGACGTGAACTTCTGGGGCGTGACCTTCTCCAAGGACGACGACACCTTCTACGCCACTCTCGGCACCGCCGCCCAGACGTACCTGGTGAAGGGCTCGGTCTCGCGGCGCAGCGTCACCACCCTCGCCCAGAACGTGGAGTGTCCTTCCCTCTCCCCGGACGAGACCCGGGTCGCGTACAAGAAGCGCGTCGCGCGCGGCGCGTCGCTGTGGCGCGAGCACGTACTGGACCTGGGGACGCTGCGCGAGACGCCGCTCGCGGAGAAGCGGAGCGTGGACGACCAGGCCGTCTGGCTCGACGACCGCACTCTGGCCTACGCCCTGCCCGCCGAGGGCCGGGCGGACACCACCGATGTGTGGACGGTCCCGGCGGACGGCACGGGCGCCCCGCGCGTCCTGACCCCGGCGGCCTCGTCCCCGGCGCGCCTCGGCTGACGGCCTGACGCGCGGATGCGAGGGCCACCTGCCTGACGCCGCGGCCCTGTCGGGACCGGCCCGGGCCCTCGTTCGTGCACACTCGGTCCTCGTGGGCCGGCCTGCCGGGACCCGGTCCGCACCTCGTCGAGGAGGACCGCGTGGACCTGCATCTCACGGACAAGGTGGCGGTGGTCACCGGAGCGAGCAAGGGCATCGGCCTGGCGGTCACCCGGGCGCTGGCCGGTGAGGGCGTGCGGGTGGTCGCCGCCGCCCGTACGGTGGGCGGTCCTCTGACGGAGCTGGCCGCCGGCGGGCGGGTCCGGCCCGTCGCGGTCGACCTGACCACACCGGACGGACCGGAGCGGGCGGTACGGGAAGCGGTCTCGGCGTTCGGCGGGCTCGACATCCTCGTCAACAACGTCGGCGCCGTGCGTCCGCGGCTGGGCGGCTTCCTGTCGCTGACCGACGAGGACTGGACGTGGGCCCTGACCGTCAACTTCCTCACGGCCGTCCGCACCACCCGGGCCGCCCTCCCGCACCTCATCGAGCGCGGCGCCGCATCGATCGTCACGGTCGGCTCGGTCAACGCCTTCCTGCCCGACCCGGCGGTGATCGACTACTCCGCGGCGAAGGCCGCACTCACCAACTTCTCGAAGGCGCTTTCCAAGGAGGTCGGCCCGCGCGGCGTACGCGTCAACACCATCAGCCCCGGCCCGGTCGAGACGGCTCTCTGGCTCGGGGAGCAGGGCGTCGCCGCCACCGTCGCGGGCGGTACGGGGAGCACACCGGCCGAGATCGTCGCGGGTGCCGCCGCCCAGAGCGTCACCGGGCGGTTCACCCGCCCCGAGGAGGTCGCCGATCTCGTCCTGCTGCTGGCCTCGGACCGGGCCGGCAACACCACGGGCTCAGACCACACCATCGACGGCGGACTCGTCACGACGCTGTGAGCGGCGTGCTGCGCCGGTTGGAGCGGCGATCGCGGCCGGCGGCGGGTCAGATGCGTTTGTCGGCGAGGATGCGGTCCGCCGCGTAGTGCGGGCACGAGGCGGTGTGCCAGGTGACCGTCAGCATTCCGGCCTCCGCCGACAGGGTCCGGGCCGTCCCGTCCTTCGGGCCGGCCTTGCAGTACGAGCACACCAGGGCTCGCGGCTTGGGAAACTCCAGCATGATCGTGCCCTTCCCGCTCAGACGTACTGGCGACCGGTTACGCCAACTCCTATCAAACCTGGGCGGAACACGGTCCGATACCTGCCGGTAGGACCAGAATTCCCGCAACCCGGAGCCGCCGGCGCCCGGTAGCGGCCTGACCGTGGCGGTCTCCAAGAAAGAGATCACGACGGCCGGCTCCGGCGTCACCCTGAAGTGTCAGGTACCGAGGGCCGTCCGGGGCGGCGCCGCGGCCGCCCTGCCGACATGCGCCTGGGCGGACGGGAACACGGCGCGGCGTACACGTGATCGAATAGGTGCGCAGACAGTCGAACGGGAAGAAGGCGGGCCGTACCTGTGTCAGACACTCCCCATCCGGATGGCCGGCTCAGGCCCGCCGACCCGAACGCCCAGGTGTGGGACGGCTCCGGCCCTTCCGGTGGCGCAGCCCCGTGGCCCCCGCCGCAGGGTTGGCCCGCTCCGCCCGCCGGGTACGTTCAGCCCCCTGCGCTCGTGGCCGCGCCGGCCGGCTCCAGGTATCACGAGCAGGCGAGGAACGGGCGGCAGGGCGCACTCGGACGTCTCGGCGAGATTCTCCTCGTCACGGTCCTCCTGGCGGTGGGCCTCATAGCCGTCACCGTGGCCGGCGTCGCCATCGGCCACGGACTGGGGCTGAAACTCGCCCCCGACGGCAGTGACCGGGTGCTGTCCGACCCCCTGGCGGACGAGGCCATGGGGCTCATGAGCCTGGCGGTCGGCATTCCCGTCGTCCTGCTGGCGGTCCGTGCGTGCGGCCGTCGGCCCGCCGCAACGGTGATCTCCGTCCTGGGGTGGCTGCGCTGGCGCTGGCTCGCCCGCTGTGCCGGGGTGGCATTCCCCCTGATGGCGCTCCAGATGGGCGTGCTCCTGCTCTGGGGCTGGGTCGAGGACGGCCCGGAGAGCCTCTCCGGCGAATTCCCCGGATGGCTCCCGCTGTTGCTCGGCTTCGCGGTGTTCCTGGTGCTGGTTCCCTTCCAGGCCGCGGCCGAGGAATTCGTCTTCCGAGGCTGGCTCACCCAGTTCTTCGGGGGGTTTCTCCGCTCGCCCTGGCCGGGGATCGTCGTCGCCTCGTTGCTCTTCGCCCTCGCCCACGGGTTCGGTGCATGGTCGGGCTTCGCGCTGCTCTTCTACTCCGCGGTGTGGTGGGGCTGGCTCGTCCTCCGCACGGGCGGACTGGAGGCCGTGATCGCGATCCACACGGCAAACAACGTACTGTCCTACGGCATTGCGCTCGCGCTGGGGCAACTGGCTGATTCCGGAACCGCAGCAGACGCCCCGTGGCAGGCACTCGTCCTCGAGCTGGTGTGCGCACCCGGCTACTGCCTGCTCATCTCGAAACTGAGCGCCCGGTACGGCGTTGAAAGCCGCAGCCCGCACCACCGGCTCACGCTGCCGCTGTCCCACCCATGAGACCGAGTCGACCGGAGACCGACCGGACCGCGGCGCGTTGAGGCGGAGACGACACCGCGGGAACCCGTGTCGGCGGCGCCGCGTTCCGGTCCGGGGCGCCGACGGGCCGACAGCTCAGGCCAGCAGCTTCGTCTTGGCCTGCTGGAACTCCTCCTCGGTGAGCGCGCCCTTGGCCTTCAGCTCGGCGAGCTTGGCCAGCTCGTCCGCGCCGCCCGATCCGCCGGCCGGAGCGGTGCCTGCCGTCTGGCGGATGTAGTCCTGGAAGGCCGCCTCGTTCTCCTTGGCCTGCTTGACGTCCCGCTTGGTCATGCCCTTGCCGCGGACGATGACGTAGATCAGCACGCCGAGGAAGGGCAGCACGATGACGAAGATCAGCCAGCCGGCCTTGCCCCAGCCGCTCATTTCGTGGTCACGGAAGATGTCCGTGATGATCTTGAACAGCAGGAACAGCCACATGATCCACAGGAAGAACCAGAGCATGGACCAGAAGATGCTGAGTGCCGGGTAGTCGTCCATGGATGCCTCCTTCGGGCGGGCCCGATGCCCGCGATCAGCAGTATTGGCTCGCCTCCTGCGTTCCGCATGTCGAGCGGAGCCGTACGCCTTCGCCCATGCCCCACCGAACCGCTCGGCCGCCGTGCTCGCCGGGCCGCACCGCAGGCCACGGATCGCATCGACGGGTCTCACCCGGTCGGGTCACCTCCACTCGCCGGATCGAGCGCGCCGGGATTGCCTGGGGTACGACCCCTAGGAGGGCTGCCATGCCGGACGACGAAAGCCAGAACGAGATCGCCGCACTGCGGGCTCGGGTCGCCACACTGGAGAGCGAGGCGGCGAAGCGCCCGCCGCCC
This sequence comes from Streptomyces sp. NPDC032745, assembly GCF_055579465.1. NCBI lineage: Bacteria > Bacillati > Actinomycetota > Actinomycetes > Kitasatosporales > Streptomycetaceae > Streptomyces > Streptomyces sp. NPDC032745. Next base: position 312,491 of record NZ_JBVING010000008.1, read on the forward strand.
CACCACCGGGTGCGCGCGTTCCTGTCAGCGCTGCTGATCGTCATCGGCTGCGTCCTGGCCCCACTGGGCATCGTCGCCGCCTGGACGGCGGACATCGTGGGCGACACCGACCGCTACGTCGCCACCGTGGCCCCGCTCGCCTCCGACGCCGACGTACAGGCGGCCGTCGCGAACCGGGTCACGGGCGCGGTCATGGAACACCTCGACCTGCCCGCCCTGCTCGAGGGCGTGGCCCCGGACGACCGGCCGTTGCTGGCGAAGGGGCTGGGGAAACTGGGTGACGGGCTCGAGGGCGCGGTCCGGAGCTTCGTGCACGAGAAGGCGCAGGAAGTCGTCGCATCGAATGCCTTCGACACGATCTGGACCGGCGCGAACCGTGCGATCCACACCTCGCTCGTACGCGCGCTGACCGGCAACGACGAGGGGGCCGTGCAGATCAAGAACGACTCCGTGACCCTCGACCTCGCTCCGGTGATCGATCAGGTGAAGACGAAGCTCGTGGACTCCGGGCTCAGCGTCGCCGCCAAGATCCCTCAGATCCACACCGACTTCACCATCCTCCGGTCGGACGACATCGGCCGGGTCAAGACGGGCTTCCGGCTGCTCGAGCTCGCCGGCCTGTGGCTGCCGATCCTCGCGGTCATCCTCGCGGCCGTGGGAGTCCTGCTGTCAGCCCACCGGCGCCGTACCCTGGTCGCGGCCGCCCTCGGCTTCGCCGCCGCGGCGCTCATCCTGGGCATCGGCCTGACGGTCTTCCGTACGGTCTATCTCAACGCGCTTCCCGACACCGTCTCCCAGCCGGCCGCGGGCGCCGTCTACGACGCGATGATCCGCCTCCTGCGCATCACCATCCGCGCGGTCGTGGTCCTCGGCGTATTGCTCGCGCTCGCCGCCTGGCTCTCGGGGCCGGGACGCCGTGCCACGGTGGTCCGCCAGGTGTGGCATTCCGGTATCGCGGCCACCCGGGCCACGGCCGACCGGGCGGGCCTGCGTACGGGCCCGGTCGGCGCGTTCGTCGGACGCCACCGCGTCTGGATCACCTGGATCCTGGTGGCTGCCGCCGTCCTCGCCTTCGTCCTGTGGCCGCACCCGACCGGCTGGGTCATCCTGGGTCTCGCCCTCGCGCTCCTCTTCGCCCTTGCCGTGATGGACTTCATCGCCGAGGACGCCGAGGTCGCCGACAGCACGGCGACGACCGGCGGCAGCCCGCCGAGTCCCCGATAGGCCACCGGGCTCAGGAGCGCACCACCCCGGGCCGGCCCCCGGGGGACGCGCCGGGTGGAGAACGCGCCGGGTGGAGAGCGGCGCCGTCACAGGGCAGCCGACCGGCACAGAGGCGGGCGCTCGGGGCGCCCGCCTGCGTTCACGCCGACTCCGCCGCCACCCGGCCGGAGGTCACCGCGTCCACCAGGGCCTGGTGGTCGCGCTCGTTCCGGTCGGCATAGGTTTCCGCGAACCGCACCAGCGCCCGGTCGAACACGTCGCCGCTGCCCAGATAGGCCGCGATGCCGATCCGGTCGCCGGACCTGGCGTGCGCCCGGGCCAGGGTGGTGCCGCACACGTCGCCGAGCGTCTGCATGCCCCGCGGTGCCATGAGCTCCGGTTCGATGTTCCCCTTCCAGTCCCGCAACTGCCGTACGTAGAAGTCCCGCTGGCGGCCGTCGATGCCCTTCACCCGGTGCCAGCCCAGGAAGATGTCACTGGCTGCCTGCATCAGGCGCTGCCCGGCCACCACCCGCTCGCCCTGCATGGAGTACTCGCCGGCGCCTACGTACGGGGCGAGGACCGACTCGCCGGCCTCCTTGGCCTGGAGGATCAACGGGTCGCCACCGTCCCTGCCCAGGAGCAGAATGATCCAGCACCGGGTGCCCACGCTGCCGACGCCCACCACCTTGCGGGCCATGTCGACGACGGTGAACTGCCGCAGCAGGTGCCGCCGGTCCGAAGGGAGGGTCTGGCCGTACTGTTCGACCAGGTCGATGATCTGCTCCTCCAGCGTGCTGCGCTCGTTGTCCGGCAGCAGCTGCGTGAGCGGTACGACCAGGGGCGGTATCGACCTGAACCGGTGCTCCCCGTCGACCACCTCGGTGAGTTTGCCGGCGGCCTGCAGGCTGTCGCGCCCGCGTGCTTTGGCCAGTGTCTCGGCCAGCTGCTTGCGGCCGCGTGAGCGCAGTTCGGCCGCTCCCAGCGTCTGGAGCTGCTCCGCGTCGATCCTCGCGTACCAGACGTCGAGGTGGCGCATGGCGGCGTAGCGGCGCATCTGCTCGCGGTAGGACCTGCCCACGGACCGGACGATCACAGCGCGCTCGCGGTCGCTGAATCCGTTCTCCCGCCCGGCGATGGCCAGGCTCACGGCCAGCCGCTTGACGTCCCATTCCCACGGTCCGGGCAGTGTCTCGTCGAAGTCGTTGACGTCGAACAGCAGATTCCGCTCCGGGGAGCCGAGCAGCCCGTAGTTCAGCATGTGGGCATCGCCGCACAGTTGGACCCGAAGGCCCGAGTCCGGGGTGTGGGCCAAGTCTGCGGCCATGACGGCGGCGGCGCCCCGGTAGAAGCGGAACGGTGACTCCGACATCCGCCCGTAGCGGATCGGCACCAGCTCCGGCACCCGGCCGGCCGACTGCCCTTCGAGCACGTCCACCGGATCCTGCCGGTGCGCGGACGGCTCGAAATCCCCCTGCCCGGTGCGGGGCGCCCGGCTCCGGGCAGCGCGGCCGCGGGCGGCCCGCTCTTCCGCGGACAGCCGGCGCACGCCGTTGTCCGTTATTGCTGCACGCTTTGCCATTGCTGTCGACCTCCAGGCCACTCGGGCCCCTGCTGCCCAGCATGGCACCCCTGGCACCGCGCTGCCGTACGGCGCCATACGGTGCCGGAGCGCCGGAGCTCAGCCCTGCTCCGTCCGCTGCCGGCTCGGCGCCGGACTGTCCAGCCGCCTGGCGAGGTACGGCTCCTGCGCCAGGACGGCGCCCATGGTGACGCCGCCGGCGATGGCCACGCACAGCACGATCAGCCACGACAGCAGGACGAAGACCGAGCCGGCCGAACCGTACTCGCTCAGCGCCCGGTTGAGGGCGCGCGGCATGTAGAAGCCCGCGGTGACCGAAAGGGCCGTGATGGCGCCGGCTGTGATCACCGCTCCCGGCAGCAGGGGCAGCCAGCCGACGAGGCGGCCCAGCAGGAGGTGCTGGGTCCACCACCACACCAACGTCTGGAAGACGAAGGTGAGGGGGATGCCCAGCCAGAGCCCGACGCCGAACCCGCTGCGCACCGGTTCCTGCACGACCAGCAGAGCGATCCAGACGGCGATCCACGCGAGCCAGCGCCAGATCGCGATCCGCGCCCCGGTACGCGGAATCTCCCACGCGCGCTTGCACAGCCGCTGCATGGCGCGGCTCACGGCGGTCGCGGACAGCAGCACCATCAGGGAGCCCACCACGCCCACCGCGTTCTGGAGGTCCGCGTCGGAGCTGCGGAAGATGTCGGACAGCTGGTCGCTCGCCTCTCCGTTGAGCCCGAACACCGCACGAATCGATGCGGCCATCTGCTGCCGTACGCTCTCCGGGGCGAACGACGCGACGACGAAGACCAGGGGGACGGCGGTCAGGAAACACTGCGCGGCGAGCCGTGTCGCGGAATCGAAGATGTTCACCGACACCATGCGCTCGGCGATGTCGGTGATCACCGGAAACCGGGTTTCGGCACGGTGCTGGAGCCGCTTGGCCGAGGCCGCCGTCCGCCGCGAGCGGGTACGCCACCACTCGGCGTGCAGGACGGCGCGCCTGCTCCGGCCGGAGGGCATCAGCGCACCGGGGAGGGAGTCGGCGCAGGGGGAGACGAACGGCTCGACGCCGACGCCAGGGCCGGTGGGCAAGTCGTCGTCATTGCGGTCTCCTTCGTGTGCGTCCAGGTTGAAGGAAACGCCCGGGAGCGGCATCTCGAACGGCTCCGGCCGGCCGCCCTCGGCCCGTCCGCCGAACGGCCGTGAAAAGGTGTCGGGGCCCGGACCCGTGCGTAGTGTCGTATCTCGTCACACGATTGGGGCGCCATGGTCCTCGACCTCTTGCTCATCGCGCTGGCCATCACCGTCGACCCGCTGCCCATCATGGCGTTCGTGCTCGTGGTGTCGTCCGCCAGGGGTGTGTGGAAGGGTCTCGCCTTCCTGCTGGCCTGGCTCGCCTGCCTCGTCGTGGTGATCGCGACCGTACTCGCAGTGACGGACGGGCAGCCCCCGTCACCGCGCTCCCCGCCCGGCATCGCGGGCCTGGCGGCCAAGTTGGTCATCGGACTCGGGCTGGTGTTCTACGGGCTCCATCGCCGCCGCCTCATGAAGGCGGGCACGGCCCCGACCGGCTCCGCCACCCCGCTCGGCCCCGACGTGCAAGGCGGACCCTCCGACAGCGCAGCCTCCCGCATGGACTCGAGCTCGGTCTGGGCGGCCGCGGGCCTTGCCGTGCTCGTCCAGCCGTGGGGCCTGGTCGCCGCGGGCGCGACGACCGTGCTCGAGGCGAACACTTCGCACACCTCCACCTACCTGGCCCTGTTCGGCTTCTGTTTCCTCGCGACCGCCAGCCTGCTGGCCGCCGAGCTGTACATCGTTTTCGCACCCGAGGTCGCGCACGACCGGTTGATGCGCCTGCGCGGCTGGCTGGAGGGCCACCAGCAGCAGGCGATCGCCGTCATCTGCCTGGTGGTCGGCCTGTGGCTGACCGGCAAGAGCATCTACCAACTGACCGGCTGACCGATCGGCTCGTTCGACCGGTGGCCTTCCGGATGTGCGGAGGCGCGTGCGCGGTGCTGGAATGGGCTTAGGCGACGTCCCTCCTGCCCACCGCGTGCCGGGCCCACCGCCCGTGGATCAGCGGCCGACGTGACGTCCCCCTCCCCCAGCGCGACAGGAGCAGCCATGAGCAGCGAGGTCGAGGAATCAGGCGGGTTCGGCGACATCGACGACATGGGTCCCGTGGACTATGTCGTGATCGAGTTCCCGGGCAACCGGATGACGGGCAAGGGACTCCCCATGCTCGTCGATCTCGTCGATCGCGGCATCATCCGCATCTTCGACCTGGTCTTCGTCCGCAAGGACCTGGACGGCTCGGTGACGGCGGTGGAGCTGAACGACTTCGGCAGCGAGGTCGACCTTTCGGTCTTCGAAGGAGCCTCGTCCGGCCTGCTGGACCAGAGTGACATCGACGACGCCGGCATCGCGCTGGAACCCGGGAACTCGGCGGGGATCATCGTGTACGAGAACACGTGGGCGGCGCCGTTCGCCCGTGAACTGCGGCGCGGAGGTGCACAGCTCGTGGCCGCCGGCCGGATCCCCGTGCAGGCGCTGCTCGCGTCGCTGGATGCCATGGAGGTACCGCCTGGCGACGAGTGAGGACGGCCGCAGCCCTGCTTCACCGCACCCCTGGAGATGAGCATCATGCCCGGACTTCTTCGCGGAGTCGCCCGTACGGCCGTCGTCGCCGGCACCGCCACCGCCGTGTCCAACCGGGTGTCCCGGCGGCAGGCAGGCCGGTGGGCCCAGCAAGAGGCGCCGCAGGCCGAGGCCGCGCCGCCGCCCCCTCCCCCGCCTCCGCCCCCTCCCCCGGCTCCTGCCGCCGACGACATGAGCACCAAGATCGACCAGCTCAAGCAGCTCAGCACCCTCAAGGAGCAGGGAGTGCTGACCGAGGCGGAATTCGCCGAGCAGAAGCGTCGGCTCCTCGGCTGACGGAGCACCCTGTACCGGACGCACCGGTGAGGGACGGGGGACGGGAAGGAACGGCCCCATGACGCAGCCGACGCAGCCGAGTGCGAGTCCGCAGCCGCCATCGCGGCCCGCGGAGGCTCAGAGGCTCGGCGAGCTGCTCCGGACTCCCGGATACCGCAAGACGCTGGTGTTCTGCGGACTCGTCGGCATCCCGGTCTCGCTGGCCGCATTCTGGTTCCTCGCCGGGCTCCGGAAACTGGAGAGCCTGGTCTGGGTGGACCTCCCGCATGCCCTCGGCCACGACGCTCCGCCGTGGTGGTGGCCCCTGCCGCTCCTGCTCATATCGGGGCTCTGCGTCGGGCAGATCGTCACCCGTTTCCCCGGGGCGGGCGGGCACATCCCCGCGACCGGCCTGCACGCGGGCGGTCCCGGAGCCGCAGCCCTGCCCGGAGTGATCCTCGCGGCCGTGTTCAGCCTGCCGCTCGGCGCCACGCTCGGCCCCGAGGCCCCGCTCATCGCGCTGGGCGGCGGACTCGCGATCGCGCTGCGGCACCTCACCGGAACGCCGGAGACACCGATGAGCACCGCGCTGCTGGGCGCGGCCGGATCCGCCGCGGCGATCGCCACCATCTTCGGCAATCCGCTGATCGCCGCGGTGCTGCTCATGGAGGTCGTGGGGGTGGGCGGGCCCAAGCTGTTCGCCGTCATGCTGCCCGCGCTGCTGTCGAGCGGCATCGGCTCGCTCGTGTTCACCGGTTTCGGCCGCTGGACCGGTCTGGGGACCGGCGACCTGCAGCTGAAGACGGGCGCGCAGTTCCCCCGTCTGGACATCGGTGACGTGGCCTGGTCGATCGTCATCGCGGTGGCCCTCGGCGCCGGCGTGCACCTGATCCAGTACGGCGGCCGACTGACCGCCGTCCACGTCGCCAAACGGCCCCTGACCGTCACGGCGCTCTGCGCGCTCGCCGCCGGAGCCTGCGCCGCCGCCTATGCCCTGGGCACCGGCCGCTCTCCCGCGGACGTGGCCTCCTCCGGCCAGGCCACGCTGGGTCAGCTGACCGAAGATCCGCAGGCCTGGGGCGTCGGCGCGCTGATCGCCGTCCTCCTGTGCAAGGGCGCCGCCTTCTCCCTGTGCCTGGGCAGCCTGCGCGGCGGCCCCGTCTTCCCGTCGCTGTTCCTCGGCGCCGCGGCAGGCGTCCTCTGCTCGCCGCTGCCCGGCCTGGGCATCGGCGCCGGGCTGGCGGCCGGCATGGCCGCCGCCACCGTGACCGCGTTGCGGCTGCCGGTCAGCAGCGTGGTGCTCGTGGTCCTGGTCATGGGCAGCGCCGAGATGATCCCGGTGGCGATCCTCGCCGCCGTCGTGGCGTTCGTGACCGCCGAACTCCTGCCGCCCGGCCCGCCGATCCCGCCGGTGGGCCGCGCACCCCAGCCCGCCGCTCCTGCACGGTGACCGTTGCGGCTGGGCCGGGTTGGCAGACGCCGGGGCGTCGGAACCCGGCGTGTGATCACTCTGATCACAACCCTGCACTGCCCCTGACACACGCAGCCTGGCGGGGGCGCGAGGGGGTGTCGGACGGCGGGTGCCGGTCGGGTGCCCTGTCCGGCACAACGGGCGACCACCTGCGCGCCGTTGTGGCGACATGGCCGGCTCCCTAGCGTGCTGCTGGATGCAGATCTGCCGGGTCGGGGGGAGCGACTTGAAGGCGCTGCCGGACCGTCCTGCGCACGGGGACCCAGGGGGGGCACATGCAGGGACCGGACTCAACTCCGCCGAACACGCCGGGGCAACAGGGATCACCCGCACGTCCGAGGGGGCGGATCTTCCAGGCCTCGACCATGACGGCCATGCTGGAAGGCGTCTACGAAGGCACGACGACCATCGCCGAGCTCTGCCGCCACGGCGACTTCGGCATCGGAACCTTCGACCGGCTCGACGGCGAGATGATCGTCCTCGACGGCCGGTGCTATCGATTGCGCGCCGACGGGACCGCCGGTGAAGCCGACCTGGCCACGCGAACACCCCTCGCGGCGGTGACCTACTTCCACGGCGAGTACGACTGGCGGATGGCCGAACCGGTCGACGCCACAGAACTGCGCGCGGTGATCGACAACTGGCTGCCGAGCCCCAACATGTTCTACGCAGTGCGCGTCGACGGGTACTTCGACCACATGGTCACCCGCATGCTCCCGGAGCAGCACCGTCCCTACCCCCGGCTGATCGACGCGGTGGCGGGACAGATCATCTCCACCCACACCGACCTGCACGGGACCATCGTCGGTTTCCGCAGCCCCACCCACATGCTCGGAGTGGCAGCGGCCGGGTACCACCTGCACTTCCTCTCCAGCTGCCGCACCCGCGGCGGACACGCCTACGACTTCGTGCTCCGCTCCGGGCGAGTACGCGTCGACGTGGGCTACGAACTGGTCCTGCGTATGCCGCGCACACGGGACTTCCACACGGCGCAGCTCGGCCGGGGCGATATCGCGGGTGAGATCGAGGCGGTTCTCCAGGGCGGCCGGAGGTCATGACCGGTGCTCGGAAGCACCCTTGCAAGGATCGCCTCACTCCACCCGGGCGAGGAAGAGGTCGCTGAAGTGCTCCATCTCGATGCCGCCGCCGTGGGCCTCCAGGACCCGGGCAGTCTCGGCGAGGACCTGCTCGCGCCGGTCAGGGGGCAGGACGCGATAGCGCGAGAGCGAGGCCAGGTATCCCAGGTAGCGGCCGGTGTCGTAGTGCTGACCCTGCCGATACCGGACGGCACGCAGGTCGGTGAAGCGCCCGTCGCGCCGGCATTCCTCCTCGGGCCAGCCGGGCAGCCCGGCCCAGTTCCCGGGCACCTCGCCGTAGGAGGACGCCGGCTCGCCATGCGGCGCGTGGTCAATCCCGTGGCGGCCGTCGACCTCGGCCAGGGCGGCGTGCAACCGTGCATCGCGGACCCCCTGCGGGTTCCAGAACAACGCCACGGCCCCGCCCGGCGCGAGAGCGTTCCGGGCCAGGTCCCAGCGCCGCTCCGGGGCCACCCAGTGCCAGGATGTGGCAGCAAGGAGCAGCCCGAAGCGGCGGCCGCCGGGCCGCCACTCTTCGAAGCCGCCGCTGTGCACCCGGACCCCCGGGTAGCACGAGGTGTTGCGGCGCAACACCTCAGCCATGCGCGGATCGGGTTCGATGCACACCAGGGACGTACCCAGCGCCGCGAACGGCACCGTGGCCTTGCCGGTCCCCGCACCGACCTCCACCGCCTCGCGATCGCCCAGGGCCGCGTACGCGAGGACGTCCGCAACCAGAGCGTCCGCATATCCCGGGCGGGCGGCATCGTAGAGTTCGGCCACCTCCCCGAACACCTGACTGCGCGCCATATCGACCTTGCCCCGCACCGTCATCCGCATCACCCGCTTCCCCGATCGGCAGGCGGCCACCCTACCGGCGCCGGCCGACAGCGCCGGGCCTGCCGGCGGCCCTGCACCTCGGACCACGGACGCCGGGTCGTGTTTCCCGACCGGCCGGACTGGTACAACTACCACCGACCCGACACCGGCATCCACGGCGGACGGTCCGGCGCACCGCAGGAGAGGAGAGGCAACGATGGCCGAGCGTGTTGTGGAGTCGGGCGGCATCACGCTGTGCACCGAGTCCTTCGGCGACCCGTCGGATCCGCCCGTCCTGCTCATCATGGGCCTGGGTGCTTCGATGCTCTGGTGGGAGGAGGGTTTTTGCCGGTTGCTCGCCGAAGGCGGGCGCTTCGTGATCCGTTACGACCACCGCGACACCGGCCGATCGGTCACCTACCAGCCGGGGCGTCCCGGATACACCGGCGCGGACCTGGTCGGCGACGCCGCCCGCGTGCTCGGCGCCTACGGGATCCCTGCCGCGCACGTGGTGGGTGTCTCGGCCGGAGGGGCGCTCGGGCAGCTGCTCGCGCTCGATCACGCCGATCGCGTCCTCTCTCTCGTACTGATCAGCACGTCCTCCGCCGTGCCCGGCGACAGCGAGCTCCCGCCGCCCACCGAGGAGTTCATGCGATTCGTCTCCGATGCGCGCGTCGACTGGTCGGACGGCGACTCGGTGATCGACTACCAGGTTGCCTACGCGCGCGTGCTCGCCGGCGGTAGGCGCCGGTTCGACGAGGCTGCCGCGCGCAGCCTCGTCCGTCGCGATGTCGAGCGCGCGCACGACTTCGGCGCAGCCCGCAACCACGACTCGCTTCCGGACGGCGAGCTCTCACCGGCGCCCCTGTCCTCGATCACCGTGCCCACGCTGGTGATCCACGGGACCGCCGACCCGATGTTCCCGCTCCGGCACGGTGAGGCACTTGCGGAGCGAATCCCCGGGGGCAGGCTGTTGGTGCTGGAGGACGCCGGCCACGGGGTCGAGCGGGCCGACTGGGCGACGGTCGTCCCTGCCATCCTCGAACACACCGCCCCGGGCAGTGCTCGCCGGGTGGGCCCGAGCGAGCCCTGACGGGGCCGTGGTGCGGATCCCCCGGGTGGCGTAGTGGACGTACTCGTGCTCCAGGCGGAAGCCGGCCCGCCAGGCGAGGAGCCGGCTGGGGCGGTTGCCGCGGGCGCAGGACCAGGTCGGGGTCCGGCCGCGTGCCGCGACGTCCTCGCAGAGGGCGGTCACGCAGGCCAGTGCCAGGTGCCGGCGGCGGTGGTCGGGGTCCGCGAGGACGGCGACGTCCTCGTACCGGCTGCCGACGAAGTACGTGCTCGCCACCGCCAGCAGTCCGCGCCGGTGGAAAGCGCCCCAGGCGCCGCCGGACCGGGCCAGGTCGTGGGGGCCGCCCCAGGTGCCGTGGATCCACGACGCCTGCGGCCCCATCGCCGCCAGTGCCTGAGCATCGTCGCTGCGCAGGCGCCGTACGGTCACTCCGCGCGGCGGCCGGGCCGGTACGGCGGGTGCCCGGCGGATGTACGTCATCCGCTCCCAGGGGGTGACGCCCTCGAACGCCGCCCGCAGCGAGGGCACGAACCCGGCCGGGGCCTGGACGTAGTGGGCGGCCAGCGGGCCGAGGTCCCCGGCGGAAAGAGCCCGCGGGTCACCGCGCAGCAGCGCGTGGTCGCCGCAGGAGACGGCCAGGGCCCGGGGGTTGAGCGGCCGGTCGCACCACCAGCGGCCGTTCCCGGTTCTCAGCACGTGCTCGGCGAGCGCCCCGATGCCGGGGGACCCGGCAGGGAACCACGGGGCGAGGGACGGGAGACGGGAAGGGTGCAGCTCGATCACGGGGCCACCTCTGGGGGCGGAAGGGAGAGGACTCTGAGGCCCTGGGGCTCTGGGGGGCCGGGGGCAGCCCGGACGGGGCCGCCCCCGGCGGCAGAGTCGCCGGCGCGGCGCGCGGACCTCCGCGGCCGACCGCCAGGCCGACGGGCCGACGGGCAGACGGGCAGACGGGTGCTAGGGAGTGTCGTCAAAGTGGCGTCGGCCGCCCGGAAGGGCGGGGCTGGCGGGGTCTGGTGCGTGCGATCGCAAGGCGGAGGAGGGAAGCGACGCGGAGCGTCGTTGACCGACGACAACGCGGCGAGCGTGCGTGCCAGACCCCGCCAGCCAGACGGGACTTTGACGACACGACCTAGAGCGCCGGGAGCCGGACAGGTTGCGCGGACGGCGTCACCGGGTGCGGTGGCCGGTCCTCGTGGCGCAGGCCGATGTCCATGGACTCATCCAACCTCCGGGGCAGCGACGCCTCAAGGCCTCTTACGCGTCCCTGATCCGGCATTGACGGAACTCATCCGAGCCCGGGCACGGCAGACACCACGAGGTCGATGAGCTTGATGCCGACGAAGGGCAGGACGAGACCGCCGAGTCCGTAGACGGCGAGGTTGCGGCGCAGCAGGTCGTGCGCGGACGCCGGGCGGTAGCGGACGCCGCGCAGCGCGAGCGGGATCAGCGCCACGATGATCAAGGCGTTGAAGATGATCGCCGAGGTGATCGCGGAGGTCGGGCTCTGCAGGCCCATGACGTTGAGGGCCCCGAGGCCGGGGTAGGCCGACGTGAACATGGCGGGGATGATCGCGAAGTACTTCGCGACGTCGTTGGTGATCGAGAAGGTGGTCAACGCACCCCGGGTGATGAGGAGTTGCTTGCCCACCTCGACGATCTCGATGAGCTTCGTGGGGTTGGAGTCCAGGTCCACCATGTTCCCGGCCTCCTTGGCGGCCGAGGTGCCCGTGTTCATCGCCACGCCGACATCCGCCTGGGCCAGCGCCGGAGCGTCGTTCGTACCGTCGCCGGTCATCGCGACCAGCTTGCCGCCCGCCTGCTCCCTCTTGATCAGTGCGAGCTTGTCCTCGGGCGTCGCCTCGGCCAGGTACTCGTCGACTCCCGCCTCGGCGGCGATCGCCGCCGCGGTGAGCGGATTGTCGCCGGTCACCATGACCGTACGGATGCCCATGCTCCGGAGTTCCGCGAAGCGGTCCCGGATGCCGTCCTTGACCACGTCCTTGAGGTGGATGATCCCGAGGACCCGCGGTCCCTCCCAGTCGTGGGCGGCGACCAGCAGGGGCGTGCCGCCCGACCTCGACACGGCGGCGGCCCGGTCGGCGGTCTCGGCGGGCACGGTGCCGCCGCGCATCGCCACCCAGTCGGCGACCTGCTGCACGGCGCCCTTGCGGATGGCGCAACCGGTGCCGTTGTCCCAGCTCAGGTTGATCCCGCTCATCCGGGTCTTGGCGCTGAAGTGAACGAAGCGCGGGTTGCTCAGCTCGTGCTCCGCGGGAGCCGTCAGGCCGTACCGCTCGGCGAGGGCGACGACGGAGCGGCCCTCGGGGGTGTCGTCCGCGAGCGAGGAGAGCTGGGCGGCGTCGGCGAGCTTGCCGTGGTCGACTCCGGGCAGCGGGATGAAGCGCTCGGCTTCGCGGTTGCCGGTGGTGATGGTGCCGGTCTTGTCGAGGAGGAGAGTGTTCACGTCGCCCGCCGCCTCCACGGCCCGGCCGCTCATCGCCAGGACGTTGCGCTGGACGAGCCGGTCCATGCCCGCGATGCCGATCGCCGACAGCAGCGCCCCGATGGTGGTGGGGATGAGGGTGACCAGCAGCGCGACCAGTACGGCCGTGGCCTGGGCTGCATGCGCATGGCCGGCCATCGGCTGGAGGGTGATCACCACCAGGATGAAGATCACGGTCAGGGCGGCCAGCAGGATGTTGAGGGCGATCTCGTTCGGGGTCTTCTGCCGGGCCGCCCCCTCGACCAGGGCGATCATGCGGTCCAGGAAGCTGTGTCCCGGGCGCGAGGTGACCCGTACGACGACGGAGTCGGACAGGACGGTCGTACCGCCCGTGACACCGGACCGGTCGCCGCCCGACTCGCGCAGTACGGGCGCCGATTCGCCGGTGACGGCGGACTCGTCGATCATGGCGGCGCCGTCCACGACGTCGCCGTCGGCCGGGATCATCTCGCCCGCCTCGACGAGGACGAAGTCGAAGGGCTGGAGTTCCGCCGGGGTGACGGCCTCGGTCTGCGCGCGGCGCAGGTTCGTTCCGTACGTCCAGTGCTGCAGGCGCAGGGCCACCGTGTCCGTACGGGCCTTGCGCAGCGATTCGGCCTGGGCGCGGCCCCGGCCTTCGGCGACCGCTTCGGCGAGGTTGGCGAAGAGCACGGTCAGCCAGAGCCAGACGCTGATCACCCAGGTGAAGACCGACGGGTGCAGGAGCGCGGAGAGCGTGGTGAGAACGGAGCCGACCGCGACGACGAACAGCACCGGTTTGCGGACGAGTTCGCGCGGGTGGAGCTTGCGGACGGCCTCGCGTGCGGAGGCGGCGAGCTGGTCCGGCTCCAGCATGTTCACGGGACCGGGGCGCCTGCGGGACGGCCGGGTCACCGGGGGCGGCGGCGGAGTTCCGGGACCCGGAGGGATGTGCTGCGCAGCAGCGGAAGACATGGGAGTCGCCTTCTGTGGGATCGGCAGGGCGCCCACCGGCCATGGGAAGGCCGGTGGGCGCGAGACACGATTGATCGAGAGCGGTGGGAAAAGACCGCCGCCGGGTGCCTGTCGGCATGGCCCCCTCAGGCCGTCGTCATGCGAATGGGTCGGGCGCCCCGGCGGCGGGGACGGGCAGAAACTTACCGTCGGATCTGCGCAATTCCCTTTCACATCAAGGGAATTGGTGGCTTCTTGACGGCGGCGTGCGGAGGGCCGTCAAGGCCTCGTCAACGAGGTGTCAACGCGTGTCTTCGGTGATGTCGCTGACGCGGAAACGCAGTCGGCAGATCACCGCGTCCGTGTCGCGGCGTACGGCGTGGGCCACGACCGAGCCGCGCTGGTTCTGGAGCAGTCGCTGCCACAGGTGCGCGGGCTCGGTCTCCGGGATCAGTACGGTGATCTGCGAGTCCGGGTCAGCCGCGGTGAGCTCGCGTACGTAACCGGAGACAGGTCGGCCGAGGGCGCGGGTCTGCGAGCTGACCTCGACGAGCTCGACCCCGGGGTTCCACAGCTCCCAGTCGCGGCGCAGGGCCTCGGCGGCCCGCCGGTCCTCGGGGGCGGGGTGGGTGACGGTGACGGCGAGGACCTCGTCGCCCATCGAGCGGGCGGCGGTCAGGGCCTGGCAGGTCAGCTTCGAGAGCCCGGAGACGGGTACGACGACCAGCGAGCGGGCCCGCGTCGGGGACTGCGGGATCCGGCCGAGCTCCAGGCGCTCCCCGATGCGGGTGTAGGCCCGCTGCACCTTTTCGAAGCCGAGGACCAGCAGCGGCAGGGCGAGGGCGATGATCCAGGCGCCCTCGGTGAACTTGGTCGCGGTCACGACCACGGCCGCGACACCCGTGAGGAGTGCGCCGAAGCCGCCCAGGGCTGCCTTGTTCCGCCAGCCGGCGGGACGTTCCGCGGACCAGTGGCGGACCATTCCCACCTGGCAGATCGTGAAGCCGACGAACACGCCTATCGCGAAGAGCGGTACGAGGGTGTTGGTGTCACCGCCGGAGAAGACCAGCAGGGCGGCTGAGACCGCGGCCAGTGCGAGCACGCCGTGGCGGTGGACCTGGCGGTCGGCCTTCAGGGCGAACAGGTGCGGCAGGTAGTTGTCGCGGGCGAGCAGGCTCATCAGCACGGGCAGTCCGCCGAAGGAGGTGTTGGCGGCGAGCGCCAGCAGCACCATCGTCGCGAACTGGACCACGTAGAAGGCGGTGTTGTGCCCGAAGGAGGCGTCCGCCAGCTGCGCGAGGACGGTCACGCCCTCGACGGGCTGGAGGTGGAAGCGGCCGATGAGGACGGACAGGCCGATCAGCATGACGCCGAGCAGGGCGCCCAGCGCGACCTCGGTGCGCTGGGCGCGGCGGGCGGCCGGGGCGCGGAAGGACGGCACGGCGTTGGCGACGGCCTCGACACCGGTCAGGGCGGAGCAGCCGGCCGCGAAGGCCTTCAGCAGGAGCAGCGCGCCGACGGCACCCGAACCGTGCTGCAGGGCGCCCTCACCGAGGGCGGAGGCGTGTCCGGCCGCGGAGGCCGTGCTGACCGGGCCGTCCCGGAACAGGCCGACAGTGATCATGACGAGGATCGAGCCGACGAAGACCGCAGTCGGCACCAGGAAGGCCTTCGCCGAGTCGACCACTCCACGCAGGTTGACGCCCGTCACCAGCACCAGGACGCCCAGGCACATCCACACCCGCTCCCCGTACAGCTCCGGAAACGCCGAGGTCAGCGCGGCGACACCGGCCGTGACCGAGACCGCCACGTTCAGGACGTAGTCCAGGATCAGCGAGGCCGCGGCCACCAGGCTCGTACGCCGCCCCAGATGCCGCTTGGCCACGGCGTACGAGCCGCCGCCGTCCGGGAACGCCGCGATCACCTGCCGGTACGAGGCCACCAGCACCGCCAGCAGCACGGCGATCGCCACGGTCACCGGGAGCGTGAACCCCATCCCGTACGCGCCGGCCGCGGCCAGTACCAGAACGATCGATTCCGGCCCGTAGGCAACGGACGCCATGGCATCCAGCGAGAGCGCGGCCAGCCCCTGGAGCGCAGTGAGCTTGTGCCGGTCGCCGGCCCCGGTATCAGGGGGCTCCTCCGTGCCGGGGATCTGCGTCGCCGCATCCGTCGTACCTGTGTGCATGGCCATGGTGCCGGTCCCTCCGATCGAGCAAAGACGAGGGACAGCGTCCGGCCGGGAATGCGGCATCGCCAGCCATCTTGTCGACATCGATACGCCCGCCGTCCGACTCTTCACGCAGTCCTGACGACCTGCCCGAACCGCACGTGTGGCGTGCGTCAATTGACCGTACGCATCCGCCGGCGGCGGGGAGGGCGAGGACCATGGTCAGGCCACCGCCGGGGGTGTCTTCGGGGGTGAGCGTGCCGGCCATCGACTCGGTCAGGCCGCGCGCCAGCGCGAGGCCGAGCCCGACACCAGTGGTGTTGTCGGTGTCCCCCAGCCGCTGGAACGGTACGAAGGCCTTCTCCCGGTCGGCAGCGGGCAGCCCGGGCCCCCGGTCGATGATCCGGAACTCGACGCGGTCGACCAGGGCGCTGGCCGTCAGCAGGACCGAGGTCCCCTCGGGGGCGTAACGGGCGGCGTTGCCGAGGAGGTTGGCGATGACCCGCTCGAGCAGGGGCGGGTCGGCGAGGACGGCGGGGACCGTCTCCAGGCCCCGGGTCTCGACGGCAGGCGCGTCGGGCGGCAGGGATTCCAGTGCGGCCGGCAGCACCTCCTCCAGGACGGTGGCGCGCAGGCTCAGCGTCAGCGCCCCGGCCTGGAGGCGGCTCATGTCGAGCAGGTTCTCGATCAGCCGGCTGAGCCGGGCCATGGACTCGTCCGCGGTGGCGAGGAGTTCGGCCCGGTCCTCCTCGCTGAACTCCACGTCGCTGCTGCGCAGGGAGCTGATGGCGGCCCATCCTCCGGCGAGCGGCGTGCGCAGGTCGTGACTGACGGCGGCGAGCAGCGCCGTACGCATCCGGTCCGCGGCCTTGACGGGTTCGACCTCGGCGGCTGCCTCGGCGAGCCGGGCCCGTTCCACCGCAGCGGTGACGTGGGCGGCGAAGGCGGTGAGCACTCGGCGTTCGGAGGACGGCAGGGTGCGGCCGCGCAGGACCAGGTGGGTGTCCGGCCCGATCGGCACCTGTACCACGGGGACGCCTGCGCCGAGCGGAGCGGCAGAGGCCCTTGCCCCCGTTTCCGGTTCCGGTTCCTGTTCACGTACGGGCGGCGGTAACCGTACCGGCCCGGTCAGCAGCTCGACCGCGTCCATGCCGAAGGTCTCCCGCGCCCGTTCCAGGAGCGCGGGGACCGTCTGGTCGCCCCTGACGATCGAACCGGCCAGCGAGGAGAGCGTCTCCGCTTCGGCCGTCGCCCTCGCCGAGCGGCGCGAAAGCCGCAGCGACCGGTCCACCACGGCGGCCACCGTCCCGGCCACCACGGCGAACACGACGGTGGCCAGCACGCTGTCGAGGGTCGACGTGAACGCGCCGACGGGCGGAATGAACCAGTAGTTCAGCAGCAGCGAGGCGGTCACCGACGCGACGACCGCGGAGACCACCCCGCCCACGCAGGCCACGCCGACGACGGTGAGCAGGAACAGCAGCGCCTCGCTGGTGAGGTTGAGGCTGCCGCGCGTGTGGTCGAGGAGGAAGGTGAGGGCGATCGGCAGGACGAGGCCCAGGACCGGCCCCGCGATGAGCCGTGACGTCGGCAGCGTCCGTCTGCGGGACGGCAGCAGGCGCCCGCCGCCCGCCCGTTCATGGGTGACCATGTGGACGTCGATGTCCTCGGAGTGCCCGACGACCGTTTCCCCGATGCCGCGCCCGGTGAGGAAGCGTTCCAGACGGCTGCGGCTGCTGGTGCCCAGCACCAGCTGGGTGGCGTTCTCGGCGCGGGCGAACTCCAGGAGAGCGGTGGGGACACCGTCTCCGACGACGCAGTGGTAACTGCCGCCGAGGCTCTCGACGAGAGCCCGCTGCCCGGCCAGCGCGGCGGACGACGCCCCGGCGGCCAGGCCGTCACTGCGGGCGATGTGCACGGCGAGCAGGTCGCCGCCGGCGGACCGGGCCGCGATCCGGGCCGCCCGGCGGATGAGCGTCGCGCCCTCCGGGCCACCGGTGAGCGCGACCACGACCCGCTCCCGGGTCTCCCACACCCCGCCTATGCCGTGCTCCGAGCGGTATTTCTGCAGCGCCTCGTCGACCCGGCCGGCCACCCACAGCAGGGCGAGCTCGCGAAGGGCGGTCAGGTTCCCGACGCGGAAGTAGTTCGCGAGCGCCGCGTCGACCTTCTCCGGCGGATACAGATCTCCGTGGGCCATCCGGCGCCGCAATGCCTCGGCGGGCAGGTCCACCAGTTCGAGCTCGTCGGCACGGCGCACCACGTCGTCGGGCACGGTCTCGTACTGCGGCACCCCGGTGATCTTCTCGACCACGTCGCTGAGCGACTCCAGATGAGCGATGTTCACCGTGGTGACGACGTCGATCCCGGCGGCGAGCAACGCCTCGACGTCCTGCCAGCGCGCCGCATGGCGCCCGCCGGGGACGTTCGTGTGCGGGAGATCGTCGACCAGCGCCACCTGGGGCCGCCGCGCGAGAACCGCGTCCAGGTCCATCTCCGTGAAGGTGCCGCCCCGGTGCGCCCGCGGGGACCGCGGCACGACCTCGAGGCCGTCGGCCTTCTCCTCGGTTCGGCGGCGACCGTGGCACTCGGCGAAGGCGACCACCACATCGGTGCCGCGCTCGGCCCTGCGCCGCCCCTCGTCGAGCATCCGGCAGGTCTTGCCCACCCCGGGTGCCGCACCGAGAAAGACCTTCAGCCTCCCGGGCCGCACGTCCGCCGCCACCACCGAACCTGCCTCCTCATTCCCGACGGCCGCTCCGGCCCGCGGCCGGCCTGCCTGCGTGCGTGCCTTCCTGCGTGCGTGCCTTCCTGCGTGCGCGGTACACGACACGTCCAGGTCATCATCGGGCGAGCGGGGCCCCCGGCGAGGCCCGGCCCGAGGACCTTGACGCAGTTCTGTCGCGGGCCGCCGATCCACCGGCCCGCGACGTGCGGACTGCGGGCACGCAATCTCCGCGTGCGTGTGGATCCCTTCAGGCGGTGTGGCCGACGAGCAGGTCGGCGAGCTTGCTGAGGCGCCTGACGGTGCGGTCCTCGGTGGCGGCCGCGGCCGGGGCGACACGCCGGTCTCGGTCGTAGTAGGCGCCGTTGACGATCTCGAGCGCCGGGTCGCAGAGGCGTACGACGTGTGCCGCGCCCTCGGCGGCCGGCGCGCCCTCGTGCCCGTACAGGGGGAGCAGGCCGGTCTCGCAGACCCCCGGGTTGACGGAGACGGCGGTGACGCGCGGGTCGGCGGCGAAGACGGTGAGCGCCAACTGCGACTGGGCGTACGCGGCGAGGCGGGCGTAACGGCGGATGCGCTGCGGGTCGTTCCACTGGATCGCGGCGGTGCGGTGGAGCGAGGAGGAGACATTGACGACGCGGCCGCCGGGGTCGCTGGTCAGGGCCGGCTCCAGCAGGTTGGTGAGGAGGTAGTGGGCAAGGAAGTTCACCTGGAAGGCGATCTCGTTGCCGTCGGCGGTGAGGGTGTGGCGCTCGGGGGCGGCCATCGCGGCGTTGTTCACCAGCGCGTGCAGGTGCGGGTGGTCGCGGACGACGGTGTTGGCAAGGGTCTCGACCTCCTCCAGGCGGGAGAAGTCGGCGGCGAGCGGGCGCAGCAGGGCGGTGTCGACTGCGGAGGTGGCGACGAGCCGGTCCGCCGCGGCCTGGGCCTCCTCGGGCGTGCGGCCGTGGAGCAGGACCGTGGCGCCGCTCTCGGTGAGCAGCCGGGCGGCCTCGAAGCCGATGCCGGAGGTGGCCCCGGTGACCAGGACGGTACGGCCGGACAGCGATGAAGACATGTGTGTGTTCCTGTGGGTGGGCAGGCATGGCCGGTGCACCCCGCGCCCCGGCACGCGGCAGGGGTCGGGGGGGCGGGGGCATGCGATGAAAGGGGAGGGAACGCGTTCGCGTTCGCGGCCGCGACCACGGCCTCTCCGGGCCGGTCGTGGCGTGCACGCAAAGGGCGTAGGGCCGGTTTCAGACAGCCGTACGGGCAGCGGACGCCGCCGGCGGCACCGTATTCGGAGGCCGGTCTTCGTAACGCGGACCGCTGTTCATGCACCCCATCCCACCGCATCCCGGCAGGCCGGGGCAAGCACACGGGCCCCGGATTGACGGGCTCCTTACGGTCGGGCCGGACAAGGCCGTCGGAAGCGCCCTTTCGGGCGCCCGACGCTGCTTCGACGACACTCCCTATTGGCCCGGCGTCGGGGAATGGCCCGGGCAGAACTCGGCCTTGAGCACGTCGGTGAAGGCATTGATCGGGTAGTTCCAGTCGCCGTTGGAGTTGACCGAGACCATGTGCGTGCCGTTGCGGGTGCCGAAGGTGTACGTCCAGGAGCCGTTGATGGCGCCTCCCATGCCCCAGACCGTCGCGCCGCACGGCAGTTTCAGCGAGGCGACTCCGAGGCCGTAGGCGGTGTCCGGGATCCACCTCTCGGTGGCGACCATAGTGAACATGTCCTGCTGTTGTTCGGGCGGCAGCAGCCGGCCGCCCAGCAGTGCACCGAAGAACCTGTCGAGGTCGCCGGCCGTCGAGATGACGCCGCCGGCCGCCCATCCCCAGGAGGGGTTGAGCTCGGTCACGTCGTGGATCCCGGCGTCGGGCGTGGTCATCATCAGCTTCGAGTAGTGCCGCCCGTGGGGTCCGCGGATCAACGGATCGCCGCTGCTCGGCAGGTACGTTCCGGTGAGCCCCAGCGGGCGTGCGATGCGCTGCGCGATGGCGTCGGCCAGCGGCCGGCCGGTCACCCGCTCGATGATCATTCCGGCGAGGAAGTAGGGGGTGTTGGAGTATCCCCAGCCGGTGCCGGGAGCGAAGGTGGGCGGATGGGAGACGCCGATCTGGACGATCTCCTCGGGGCTGTAGCGGTCGAAGCGGTGCTCGAGGAACGGCGTGTCCGCACCCCGGGCCCTCATGACCTCGTCGTTGACGTAGTCGAAGATCCCGCTGGTGTGGTTGAGCAGCTGCCTGATGGTGATCTTTTCGGGCTCGTACCCCGGTCCGCGCACGGTGCCGGGCAGCCACTTCTCCACCGAGTCGTCGAGACTGAGCCGGCGTTCGGCCGCGAGTTGCAGCATCACGGTGGCCGTGAACGTCTTCGTGGTGCTCCCGATGCGGAAACGGTCCTGGGGGCGGCGCTGCCGGCCGGTCGAGGTGTCCGCCACCCCCGCCTCGCCGAACCACGTCTCGCGGCCGTCGCGGATCTCGGTCAGGATGCCCGGCACGCCCCCCTCGGCCACGGCACGGTCCAGCACCTGCTGGACCGTTGCATGGTCGGTACGGACCGGCGCGGCGGACGCCGTGGGAACCGCGATGGCGATCTCGGTCACTGCCGCCGTGGCCATCAGCAGCCGCAGGCCTGCGCGGCCCAGTCGGGTGAGCCGCGGCTTCGCTGCGGAGGCGGCTGCGGGGACCTGTCGTGTGTCTGTCGTCGTGTTCATGATTAGATCGTCCGACCCTGACGCAGGGTCAGGGTCAAGCGGCTTCGTACGACGATTTCCGGGGGGACCAGGGATGCTGACGATCGGCCAGGTCGCGGCCCATCTCGGCGTGACGGTGCGGGCCGTCCGCCATTACCACCAGAGGGGCCTGCTGGCCGAGCCGGAGCGTGATGCATCGGGGTACCGGCGCTACGGAGCCGATGCGGTCGTTGCCCTGGTACGGATCAAGACGCTGTCGGACGCCGGCGTCCCCCTGGCGCGGATCGAGGAGCTGATGGGCGCCTCGCCCGAACAGTTCTCCGCCGCGGTCTCGGCGATCGACGACGAACTGAAGGGCCGGATCAGGGACCTGAAACGGCGCCGGATCCGCATCGCCGAGCTGTCCGCGGGTGATGCCCTGTTCCTGCCGGACGAGGTCGTGGTCCTGCTGGCACGACTGCGGGAGATCGGTCTGAGTCCGGAGGCGGTGCGCACCGAGCGCGACACGTGGATCCTGCTGGCGGCGCAGTACCCCGACCAGGTGCCGCAGTGGGCCCGGCAGAAGCAGGTCCTGTTCGAGGATCCCGCCTTCCGGCGCTTGTACCTGACCACCGATCAGGCTGCCGGCTGGGACCGGGACGATCCACGCCTGGAGGCTCTCGCGGACGAGGTGAACGGCTTCGGCGGGCTCCGGACGCCGGAATCGGACGGCGCCGAGCCGGTCCTCGCGCTCGACGCCCTGGTCGCAGTCACTCTCATGGCGGCCCGGACCGGCAAGCCGGTACCCGCCTGGGAGCGGCTCATCGAACTGTGCCGGATCCGGGCGAACACCGGCTGACGTGCGCCGGCAGGGCCGACCGGCACTCCGGTCAGCGGTGGTCCATGTCGGAGACCTTGAAGACCGCGCTCGCGGTCTGATGGCCTTGTCGACCGAGCGCCCCAGGGCCGGCCCGGGGCAGTACGGCGATACCGGCTGCGGCCCGGGCATCTCCCGCCCGGTTTGCAGTCCTGCCCGGGCTTCGGCCCGGGCACGGGTGTCACCTCGCCAGCCCGACGGTGTCGAGCGGCCTCCGCCAAGCGATGCGCCGGCGTACGGCGTCCAGGTCACGCCCGGCCTGCCCTCGCCGAAGGCGTTGCCCAGCACTTCCCGCAGCCGCGACACCGCCGCGGCCCGGGATTCGGCGAGCAGCGGGGTGCCGCCTCCGTGGCGCCGGCCGGCCGGTCCGCCGAGAGGCGGCTGCCCGCTCCGGCGGCCGGGGCCGCCCCACTCCAGCCGGGCCGGCTCCCGGTCCAGGCCACCTGAGGGCTAAGGCGAACGGCCCGTGGTCGCCGCTGTCGGGAAAGCGTATGAAACACATCAAAAGGCGGCGATTGCCCGATACGCCGGCGCGCGGTGCGGGCACTGTGGAGGTGGGTGGAACACCGCCCCTGCCAGGAGAACCGGGAGACGTGGTCCATGGACGCTGAGAACGTGGTCGGGCTGATCATCGCACTCGCTCTGCTCGGCTATCTCATTGCCGCCCTGATCAAGCCCGAGAGGTTCTGACCCGGGAGACCAGCGTGTCCGGACGGGAGGCTTCACATGTCCGGGTATCGGCTCCACGACCGCATCGCCCTGATCTCGGCCCTTGTGGCCCCCTTCCTGGTGGCACTCGCGCTCGTACCGTTCCGTACGGATCTTTCGGCGACGAACGCCGCCCTGGTCCTGGTCGTCGCGGTGGTCGCCGTCGCCGCTCTCGGCACCAGGGCGGCCGGCGCCCTCGCCGCGCTGTCGGCCGCCGCCTGGTTCGACTTCTTCCTGACCCGGCCGTACGGACGCTTCACCATCACCGACAGTGACGACGTCCAGACGGCCGCCCTCCTGCTGGTCGTCGGCCTGATCGTCTCCCAGCTCGCGGTCCGCGCACGCCGCCTCCAGGGCGCCGTGGTCACCGACGCCTCGCACCTGTCCCAGCTGGAGGGCACGGCCCGGCTCGCCGAAGCCGGGGACTCCCCCGAAGCCGTCGTCGAGCACGTGCGCCGCGAGCTCGTGAGCCTGCTGAACCTGCGCGGCTGCCGCTTCGAGTACGGGTCGCTCATGGGCCACCTCCCGCGCCTGGAGCACGACGGCAGCCTGTGGCTCGGCCTCGACACCGGGGAGACCGAGGCGACGTACTGGCCCGACCGGTGGCCGGACGGCGAAACCGAGCTGCGTGCCGTCGGCGGCGGGCACTACTACGGCCGCTTCCTGCTCGACCCGCCCCCCGGTCCCCTGCCCTCGGAGCAGGCCCGCCTCGTCGCCGTCGCCCTCGCCGCGCAGGCCGGCGCAGCCCTCGACTCCGCCGGTCTGGCCCGCCGCGGCTGAGCCCCCGCCCCGGCGGAGCCCCCGCACCGCCGGGCTGCCGGGCCGTTTCTGCGTCAGGGCGGCATCAAGAGTTCCGGCCCGCCCGTATGGAGCCCGTCAAGAGGTCTTAACGCCCGGCTGAGCTCGAGGTTTGCTCTACATCGGCCGTCTGGCCGAAATCCATTTCATCACTTCATCCAGGAGCTCACGATGGCCGATCTGGCCTTCGTCGTCACCACGGTCGCGGTCTTCGCGCTGGTGGCTCTCATCGCCCGAGGGGCGGCCAAGCTGTGACCGCCGAGAACATCGTCGGCCTGCTCGTGGCCGTCTCCCTGCTGGGTTACCTCGTCCTCGCCCTTGTGTACCCGGAGAGGTTCTGAGCACTGATATGAGCCCCGTAACCGCTGGTGTGCTGCAGCTGCTCGCGCTCGTCGCCGCGCTCGCCCTCGCATACCGTCCGCTCGGTGACTACATGGCCCGCGTCTACTCCTCCGAGAGGCACTACCGCCCGGAGAAGTGGATCTACAAGGCCATCGGCGCCAACCCCTCGGCCGAGATGCGCTGGCCCGCGTACCTGCGCGGGGTCCTGGCCTTCTCCGCAGTGAGCGTCCTCTTCCTCTACGCCCTGCAGCGCCTGCAGGGCAGCCTGCCCGGCTCGCTCGGCTTCGTGTCGATCGACCCCGACCAGGCCTTCAACACCGCCGCGTCCTTCGTGGCGAACACCAACTGGCAGTCGTACTACGGCGAGCAGGCCATGGGCCACGTCGTGCAGACGGGCGGCCTCGCGGTGCAGAACTTCGTCTCGGCAGCGGTCGGCATGGCCGTCGCCGTGGCCCTCGTACGGGGCTTCGCCCGCTCGCGCACCGGCGAACTCGGCAACTTCTGGTCCGACCTGGTGCGCGGCACCGTCCGGATCCTGCTGCCCATCTCCGTGATCGGCGCGCTGATCCTGGTCGCCTGCGGTGTCATCCAGAACTTCGCCGGCATCCACGAGGTCGGCCAATTCTTGAATCAGCACGGCATGGGCGGCAGCCAGCAGTGGAACGGCGGGGCGGTGGCCTCCCAGGAGGTCATCAAGGAGCTGGGCACGAACGGCGGCGGTTACTTCAACGCCAACTCGGCCCACCCCTTCGAGAACCCCACCCCGTTCTCGAACCTCTTCGAGATCTTCCTGATCCTGGTCATCCCGTTCGCGCTGACCCGGGCCTTCGGCCGCATGGTCGGCAACCTCCGCCAGGGCTACGCGATCCTCGCGACCATGGGCATCATCTGGCTCGGGCTCACCGCGCTGATGATGTGGACGGAGTTCGCCCACCACGGTCCGGCGTTCGACATCGCCGGCGGGGCGATGGAGGGCAAGGAGACCCGCTTCGGAATCGGCGGCTCGTCCATCTTCGCCGTCGCAACCACGCTGACCTCGACCGGTGCGGTCAACTCCTTCCACTCCTCCTACACCGGCTTCGGCGGCGGCATCGCGATGCTGGGCATGCAGCTCGGCGAGATCGCGCCCGGTGGTGTCGGTTCCGGCCTGTACGGCATGCTGATCATGGCGATCATCGCGGTGTTCATCGCGGGCCTGATGGTCGGCCGCACCCCGGAGTACCTGGGCAAGAAGATCGGCACCCGCCAGATCAAGCTGGCCGCCTGCTACATCCTCATCACCCCGGCACTGGTGCTCTGCTTCACCGCCGCCGCGATGGCGCTCCCGACGCCCGGCAACTCGATGGCCAACCCGGGTGCGCACGGCTTCTCCGAGATCCTCTACGCCTACACCTCCGGCGCCAACAACAACGGCTCCGCGTTCGCCGGCCTGAACGCCGACACGCAGTGGTTCAACAGCACCATCGGCATCGCCATGCTGCTCGGCCGCTTCCTGCCGATCGTCTTCGTCCTGGCTCTGGCCGGCTCGCTCGCCGAGCAGCAGCCCGTACCGGAGACGGCGGGCACCCTCCGTACCGACAAGCCGCTCTACGCGGGCCTGCTCGTCGGCACGATCGTCATCATCACCGGTCTGACCTATTTCCCCGCCCTCGCGCTGGGTCCGCTCGCTGAAGGGCTCGCCTCATGAGCACCATCACCCCCACCCGTGCTCCACACGAAGACCTGCCCACCGGGCACAAGGCCCCGGCGGGGCGCGTCGGCGGCGGTCTGTTCGACCCCAAGGCGCTGCTCAAGTCCTTCCCCGACGCGGTCAAGAAGCTCGACCCGCGCGTCATGGTCAAGTCGCCGGTCATGTTCGTGGTCCTCGTGGGGTCGGTGGTCACCACCGTCCTCGCCGTCAAGGACCCGACGGACTGGTTCGGCTGGGCGATCACCGCCTGGCTGTGGCTGACCACCATCTTCGCCAACCTCGCGGAGGCCGTGGCCGAGGGCCGCGGCAAGGCCCAGGCCGACACCCTTCGCAAGGCGAAGACGGACACCGTCGCCCGCCGTCTGACCGACTCCGGCGAGGAGCAGGTCCCGGGCACGGAGCTCCGCATCGGCGACCTCGTGGTCTGCGAGGCCGGCGACATCATCCCGGGCGACGGTGACGTCGTGGAGGGCGTCGCCTCGGTCGACGAATCGGCCATCACCGGTGAATCGGCCCCCGTCATCCGCGAGTCGGGCGGTGACCGCAGCGCGGTGACCGGCGGTACGAAGGTCCTCTCGGACCGGATCGTCGTCAAGATCACGACGAAGCCCGGCGAGACCTTCATCGACCGCATGATCGCCCTCGTCGAGGGCGCGGCCCGGCAGAAGACGCCCAACGAGATCGCCCTCAACATCCTGCTGGCGTCGCTCACCATCGTCTTCCTGCTCGCCGTCGTCACCCTGCAGCCGTTCGCGATCTACGCGGACGCCGAGCAATCGATGATCGTGCTGACCGCCCTGCTGGTCTGCCTGATCCCGACCACCATCGGCGCCCTGCTCTCGGCCATCGGCATCGCCGGCATGGACCGCCTCGTCCAGCGCAACGTGCTGGCCATGTCGGGCCGTGCGGTCGAGGCCGCCGGTGACGTGTCGACCCTGCTGCTCGACAAGACGGGCACGATCACCCTCGGCAACCGCCAGGCGGCCGAGTTCGTCCCGGTCAAGGGCACGACGGAGGCCGAACTGGCCGACGCCGCCCAGCTGTCCTCGCTGGCCGACGAGACCCCCGAGGGCCGCTCGATCGTGGTCCTCGCGAAGGAGAAGTACGGGCTGCGCGAGCGCCACCAGGGCGAGCTCGCCCAGGCCGAGTGGATCGCCTTCACCGCCCAGACCCGTATGTCGGGTGTGGACGTCGACGGCAGGAAGACCCGCAAGGGCGCCGCCGGCTCGGTCATCACCTGGGTCAAGGAGCAGGGCGGGCAGGTCGCCGACGACGCGGACCTCCTCGCCAACCGGATCTCGGAGGCGGGCGGCACCCCGCTCCTCGTGGCCGTCGAGGACGAGAAGGGCGCCCGGATCCTCGGTGTCATCCACCTCAAGGACGTCGTCAAGGAGGGCATGCGCGAGCGGTTCGGCGAACTGCGCCGCATGGGCATCAAGACGATCATGATCACGGGCGACAACCCGCTGACCGCGAAAGCCATCGCGGAAGAGGCCGGCGTCGACGACTTCCTCGCCGAGGCCACCCCCGAGGACAAGATGGCCCTCATCAAGCGGGAACAGGCCGGCGGCAAGCTCGTCGCGATGACCGGCGACGGTACGAACGACGCCCCGGCCCTCGCGCAGGCGGATGTCGGCGTGGCGATGAACACGGGCACCTCGGCCGCCAAGGAGGCCGGGAACATGGTGGACCTGGACTCCAACCCCACCAAGCTCATCGAGATCGTCGAGATCGGCAAGCAGCTCCTCATCACCCGGGGCGCGCTCACCACGTTCTCCATCGCCAACGACGTCGCGAAGTACTTCGCGATCATCCCGGCCATGTTCGCCGTGGTCTACCCGGGCCTCGACAAGCTCAACATCATGGGCCTGCACTCGCCGAACTCGGCGATCCTGTCCGCGGTCATCTTCAACGCGCTGATCATCATCGCGCTGGTGCCGCTCGCCCTGAAGGGCGTGCAGTACAAGCCGACCAGCGCCGACAAGATGCTCCGCCGCAATCTGGGGATCTACGGACTCGGCGGCCTCGTCGCCCCGTTCATCGGCATCAAGATCATCGACATGCTCATCACCCTCATCCCCGGAATCGGTTGATCTGCCATGAACAACTCCGTAGGCAACACCGCCCGTCTGCTCGGCGCCGGACTGCGCGCCCTCCTCGTCCTGACCGTCATCTGCGGCGTGCTCTACCCGCTCGCCGTCACGGGCATCGCCCAGGTCGCCTTCAGCGACAAGGCGAACGGTTCCGAGATCAAGGACAAGAGCGGGCGGGTCGTCGGATCGTCCCTCATCGGCCAGACCTACAACCTTCCGAAGAACGACCCGAACGACGCCGAAGAGGCCGCGAAGCCGGACCTCAAGTGGTTCCAGCCGCGCCCCTCCAACGGCCTCGGCTCCAACAGCGTCAACCAGCAGTACTCCCTGATCCTCTCCGGCGCCACCAACAAGGCGGGCGACAACCCGGACCTGGTCAAGCTGGTCACCGATGCCAAGGACGCCGTGATCGCGGACAACTCCACGGCGACGTACAAGGTCAAGCCCTCGGACGTGCCGGCCGACGCCGTCACCTCCTCCGGCTCCGGCCTCGACCCGAACATCTCCCCGCAGTACGCGAAGATCCAGGTCCACCGGGTCGCGGAGCAGAACGGCCTCGACGTCAAGCAGGTCGAGCGGCTCGTCAAGGACAACACCACCGGCCGCACCCTCGGCTTCATGGGCGAGCCCCGCGTCAGCGTCCTGGAGCTGAACATCGCGCTCAAGGCACTGACCAAGAGCTGATGGCCGTCCTGCTCCCTCGGACGGGAATCCGGTGGGGCGCGGAAGCTCCGCGCCCCACCGGTTCCTTATCCGCCCCCAACGAAGAAAGGCTGTACGCCCCATGACCCGGGTGCTCGTGGTGGAGGACGACCCCCAGCTCGTGCGTGCGCTGAAGATCAACCTTCAGGCGCGCAAGTTCGACGTGGTGGAGGCCGGAGACGGCCGCTCGGCCATCCGGCTCGCCGCCGACCGCAAACCGGACGTCATCCTCCTGGACCTCGGCCTGCCGGACATGGACGGCGTGGACGTGATCAAGGGCGTGCGCGGCTGGAGCCGGGTGCCGATCCTCGTGCTGTCCGCGCGCCACACTTCGGAGGAGAAGATCCGCGCCCTGGACGCCGGTGCGGACGACTACGTGACGAAACCGTTCAGCATGGACGAGCTGCTGGCGCGTCTGCGGGCCGCCACCCGGCGGCAGGAGGACCCCGCCTCCCCCGCCGGCCCGTCCGGGATCACGACCGACGAGTTCAGCGTCGACCTCGCGGCCCGGAAGGTGGTGCGCGGCGAGCGCACGGTCCGGCTGACCCCGACCGAATGGCACCTGCTGGAGCTGCTGATCGCCCATCCCGGCCATCTCGTCTCCCAGCGCAGGCTGTTGCTGGAGGTGTGGGGGCCGACGTACGCGGAGCACACCAACTACCTTCGGGTCTACATGGCCCAGCTGCGACGCAAACTGGAAGCGGACCCGTCCCACCCCCGGTACCTGATCACCGAGCCGGGCATGGGCTACCGCTTCGAACCCTGACGGACACAGCACATCGAGTGGAACGAGAAGTCGGCACCAGATGAGACGCGGAAAGCTCCGGATCTACCTCGGCTCGGCACCGGGCGTCGGCAAGACGTACGCCATGCTGTCCGAGGCACACCGCAGGATCGAGCGCGGCACCGACTGCGTCGTCGGCTTCGTCGAGCACCACAACCGGCCGCGTACGGAGGTGATGCTGCACGGCCTCGAGATGACCGCGCGACGCGAGATCGCCTACCGCGACAGCACCTTCACGGAGATGGACGTGGACGCCCTGCTGGCGCGCCGGCCCGCCGTCGCCCTCGTGGACGAGCTCGCGCACACCAATGTCCCCGGCTCGCGCAACGCGAAGCGCTGGCAAGACGTCGAGGTGCTGCTCCAAGCGGGCATCGACGTCGTCACCACGGTCAACATCCAGCATCTGGAGTCGCTGGGCGACGTGGTGGAGTCGATCACCGGTGTCCGGCAGCGGGAGACCGTTCCCGACGAGGTCGTCCGGCGCGCGGACCAGATCGAGCTCGTCGACATGTCCCCGCAGGCGCTGCGCCGGCGGATGGCCCACGGCAACATCTACAAGCCCGACCGCGTCGACGCGGCCCTGTCCAACTACTTCCGGCCGGGAAACCTCACCGCGCTGCGCGAGTTGGCGCTGCTCTGGGTCGCCGACCGGGTGGACGAGTACCTCCAGGAGTACCGCGGCGAGCACAACATCCGCTCCACCTGGCAGGCCCGCGAGCGCATCGTCGTGGGCCTCACCGGCGGCCCGGAGGGGCGCACGCTGATCCGGCGCGCCGCCCGGCTCGCCGAGAAGGGCGCGGGCGGTGAGGTCCTCGCCGTCTACATCGCGGCCAGCGACGGCCTCTCCTCGGCCTCCCCCAAGGAACTGGCCGTCCAGCGCACCCTGGTCGAGGACCTCGGCGGCACCTTCCACCACGTCATAGGCGACGACATCCCGCACGCCCTGCTGGAGTTCGCCCGGGGTGTCAACGCCACGCAGATCGTGCTCGGCGTCAGCCGCCGCCGGCCCTGGCAGTACGTGTTCGGTCCGGGGGTCAGCGCCACGGTGGCCGTGGAGTCGGGCCCCGACATCGACGTGCACATGGTCACGCACGACGCCGCCGCCCGCGGGCGGAGCCTGCCGGTCGCGCGCGGCGCCCGGCTGGGCCGCTCGCGCCTCATCTGGGGCTGGCTGACCGGCGTCGTCGGCCCCGCGCTGCTGACGCTGCTGCTGCACGAGGTCGTACCCGAGCTCGGGCTCGCGAACGACATGCTGCTCTTCCTGACGTTCACCGTGGCCGCCGCGCTGCTCGGCGGGCTGCTCCCGGCGCTCGCGTCGGCCGCGTTCGGCTCACTGCTGCTGAACTACTTCTTCACTCCGCCGCTCTACCAGCTCACCATCTCCGACCCCCGCAACATCGTCGCCATCTCGATCTTCGTCGGTGTCGCCGTGTCCGTGGCCTCCGTCGTGGACCTGGCCGCCCGCCGTACTCACCAGGCCGCCCGGCTGCGCGCCGAGTCCGAGATCCTGTCCTTCCTCGCCGGCAGCATCCTGCGCGGCGAGGATTCGCTCGAGGCCCTGCTGGAGCGGCTGCGCGAGACGTTCTCGATGCGGTCCGTGGCCCTGCTGGAGCGCACCGACGAGGTCGAACCGTGGACCACGGCCGGCACCGTCGGCCTCGATCCGGTCAGCCGTCCCGAGGACGCCGATGTGGACATGCCGATCGGCGAGAACATGGCCCTGGCGCTGTCCGGGCGGGTCCTGCCGGCCGAGGACCGGCGCGTGCTCGGGGCGTTCGCCGCGCAGGCGGCCGTCGTACTCGACCGCCAGCGCCTGGTCGACGAAGCGGGCAAGGCCCGTGAACTCGCCGAGGGCAACCGGATCCGCACGGCTCTGCTGGCCGCCGTCAGCCACGATCTGCGCACACCGCTCGCCGGGATCAAGGCGTCCGTCACCTCGCTCCGCTCCGACGACGTCGAATGGTCCGAGGAGGACAGGGCCGAGCTCCTGGAGGGCATCGAGGAGGGCGCCGACCGGCTCGCCGCGCTGATCGGCAATCTCCTGGACATGTCCCGCCTGAACACGGGCTCGGTGGTTCCGCTGATCCGGGAGACCGACCTCGACGAGGTCGTCCCGATGGCGCTGGGCGGCGTACCCGACGACAGCGTCGAGCTGGACATCCCGGAGACCCTGCCCATGGTCGCCGTCGACCGCGGGCTGCTCGAACGGGTCGTGGCCAACGTGGTCGAGAACGCCGTCAAGTACAGCCCGCAGGGCCAGCCCGTGCACGTCGCCGCCAGTTCCCTGCTCGACCGGGTCGAGTTGCGGGTCGTGGACCGCGGCCCGGGCGTTCCCGACGAGGCCAAGGACCGGATCTTCGAGCCGTTCCAGCGGCACGGGGACGCCCCGCGCGGAGCCGGGGTCGGCCTCGGGCTCGCGGTCGCCCGCGGTTTCACGGAGGCCATCGGCGGCACGCTGACCGCGGAGGACACCCCGGGCGGCGGGCTCACCATGGTGCTCACCCTGCCCACGGCCGGGGACACCCCGCCGGCTGCGCCGGAGCTGCCGGCGTCGGTGGTCACGTAAGGGTGACCGGGAGCCGGTGCACGCCGTAGATGTTCATGCCGGTACGCAGCGGTACGTCCGCGGAGGGGACGGCGAGGCGCAGCCCCGGGAACCGGGCGAGGAGCGCGGGGAGGGCGACGCGCATCTCGGCACGGGCGAGTTGGGCGCCCAGGCACTGGTGGATGCCGTGGCCGAAGCCGAGCTGTCCGGTGGCCTTGCGGCGGATGTCGAGGGTGTCGGGGTCGGCGAAGCGGAGCGGGTCGCGGTTGGCGGCCTCGACGGAGAGGGTGACGCTCTCGCCGGCCTTGATGGTCCGGCCGTCCAGTTCGACGTCCTCCAGGGGCACCCGGACCATGGTGTGGGCGACGCTGAGGTAGCGCATCAGCTCTTCGACGGCGCTGTCGGCGAGGCCCGGATCGGCGCGCAGGGCGGCGAGTTGGTCCGGGTGGCCGAGCAGGGCGAAGGTGCCGTGGGCGAGCATGTTGGCGGTGGTGTCGATGCCGGCGCCGAGCAGGAAGCCGCCGAGGCCGGCGAGCTCCTCCTCGGTGAGGTCGCTCTCGGTCAGGTCGCTGAGCAGGTCGTCGGTCGGGGCCGCCCGCTTCGCCCGCACGAGCACGGTCATGTACTCCTGCTGCCCTGCCATGGCGGCTGACCGTTCCTCCATGCTCGTCAGGGCCACGGTGTGGTCGTGGAAGGTCCTGCGGTCCTCGTAGGGCACACCGAGCAGTTCGCTCCCGCTGCGAGCTCATGAGGGGGTGGGACCTCGACTGGGCCGTGAACACCGCCTGCACGTTCGTGGCGGGCTCGGCCATCGACGAGGCGATGACGGCGGCGATGACGAAGGCGCAGATCCGGCCGGGCAGGGGCGCGGAGGGCGACGGTCCGGTGCAGGACGTGGTGACATGGGCGACCGGGATCGCCTCCCGGTACCCCCGGCTGCGTGCCCGCCTGGAGGAGCATGCGGTGGCCGACCCGGCCGAGATGACGCACCGGAAGTTCGAGTTCGGAATCGAGGCCATCCTGGACGGCCTCGAAGCCCGACTGGCCCGGCTGGCCTGACTGGCACAGCCGTCCACGTAGGCCGCCCGGCCGCAGCACCCCCCTGGAGCTGCCGACCGAGCGGCCCTTGTGTCGTGCGACGGCGACGAACGGGAGCACGGTCCGTCGCTTCCGGCCCCCCACGGGCCGGTCCGGTGGGCGTCGTCCCGGCAGTGTCAGGTCACCAGCCGCTCAGCCGCCGCCCGGTCGCCCGCGAACCCGTCTCGCGCTGCCGTCGCGAGATCATTCTGCGCCCCCATCACCCCGCCACCAGCCCGTCTTGACGCCTCCCTTCCGCCCAACCCCCCATCCTTGACGGCCTGCTGACGACTCCCCCACCCAGCGTCGGCGACGAGCCGCCGGGACTGTCGGCCCGGCTGCGCGATCTGCCGGCAAAAGACCTGGACGTCTTCGTCCGCGCCGCGATCGCTGACCTCACGGCCTGCGGCGGCGGATGCGGGCCGCGAGTACCGCGACGTCGTCCTCGGCGTGGCGGGCGTCCAGGCCCGCCACCACGGCGTCCACCAGATCCTCCACCGCCGCACCCACCGGCAGCCGCAGTCCGGCCAGCCGGGCCAGCGACGCGTCGATGTCCTCGCCGCGCCGTTCCACCAGCCCGTCGGTGAACATCAGCAGGGTCTCCTCGGTGGTGATCGCCCGGGTGACGCCTTCGTAGCCGCCCACCCCGGTGCCCAGCGGCGGACCCACCGGCACGTCGACCAGGGCCCCCGAGCTGTCCGCCCCGAAGATCGCGGGTGGCAGGTGGCCGGCGCTGGCGAAGTCCGCGACGCCTCGCGTGGGATCCATCCGCACCAGCAGGCAGGTGGCCGGCCGGCGGGCGGGATCCTCGGCGACCAGGGCGTCCAGCTGGCGCAGCACGCGGTGCGGGGCGAGATCCGTGGAGGCCACGTCGCGCAGCGTGGAGCGGTAGGTGTTCATGTCCACGGCGGCGTCGAGCCCGTGGCCCATCACGTCGCCGACGACCAGCAGGGTGCGGCCGAAGTGGAGCCGGACCGTCTCGAACCAGTCCCCGCCCACCAGGGCCCTGGAGCCCATCGGCAGATAGCGGCTGGCCATCTCCAGATTCGGGTGCGGCCGACCCGGCTCCGCCACCAGCGCGCGCTGCAGGTTCATCGCGGTGTCCTCGGTGGCGGCCAGCTCCCGGGCATGGCCGAGGTGCACCGCCGCCAAGCGGGCCGCGAAGTGGATCGTCGCCGCCTCGTGGTCGCTGAAGCCGCCCCGGGCGCGTACGGCGAGCACCGCGCCGAAGACCCGGTCGCGGGCCAGCAGCGGAACCGAGACGAGGTGCGCGGGGGCGCCGCCGGAGAACACCACCCACTCGGAGAGCGGATGTCCGCCGTCCGTGGCCCGTACGGAGGTCGACCCGTCGGCCGGGGCGGTCAGCAGTCCGAGGGCCCCGGCCACCGCGACCCGGTTCAGCCCGCCGTCCTCGGCCCTCAGCTCCACCGCGACCGCGTCGCACAGGTTGCGGAACAGGAAGCCGGCCAGTTCCTCACACGTGGTGGTCTCGTCGAGCCGCGTCCCGATCTGCTCGGCCGCGGCTTCCGTCGTCCGCAGCCGCGCGAGCAGCGCCTCGTACTCCCCCGGGGGCCCGGCGGACCTCCCGTCATGCTCCGACAAGACACCTCCCCGGCCCGGCAGCCGAAGAAGCCATTCCACCAGCCCGAACCGTCACCCGCACGTGCGCCGCGCGCCTGCCGGGCGCGCGGATCACCGCAGACCGATCGCCGCGGGGGGCGGCGAGCTGTCGGCGACCGGCCGGCGGGCGCCGTCGGCCGGGGCGTCGAGGAACGGGGAGGCGAGAGCGCCTCGTCAACCCCCGTTGCCAAGTAGAGTCAGGCGACTCAATGATCACGGGGGAAGTCATGGCCATGCCCATATCCAAGATGCGAGGTGCGGCGGTCGTCGCCGTAGCCCTGGCGGCGCTCGGCGTCTCCTGCGGGACGAGCCCGAAGGGGAGCGCGTCGCCCGGCGGCTCGTCCGCCCCGAGCAGCGCACCCGCGGCGACCCCGAGCGCATCGAGCTCCGCGGCGCCCAACGCCTCGGCGCCGGTCTCGCCCTCGGCGTCCCGTACGCCGTCGGCCCAGAGCTCCGAGCCGGTGAGCCTGGTACGGGACGCCTTCGCGGGCCTCCAGGCCACCCTGGGCGAATCGTGTACCCCGGGGAACTGCGCCTACTTCCTCGGGCGGGTCCACGACGAACTGCACCGCATGGATGCGGCGATGAAGGCCGACCCGAAGGGCCCCGGCCACTTCCCCGAGCCGATCGCCCTGATCAAGAAGCTCGACGCGGAGCTCGCCGGGGACCGCTCCTTCGAGAACCTGAAGAAGCACCAGACCCTGCTGCTCGGCACCCGCGACAAGATCAACATCTGGATGCAGGGCCACCCGGACGACTACCGCTGACCCTTGGGGAGTGTCGTCAGAGCAGCAGGAGTGCCTCCAGGGCCAGGGCCGTTGCCGGGTGGCGGGTGGTCAGGGTTGCGCCTGCGGGGGTGGGGTCCGACGGGGTCCAGGGGTCGGCACAGCCCAACAGGGCCGCCAGCGCGTTGCACGGCTCGGGGTGGGTGGTGAGCAGTGCGGCGGCCCTGGCGCGGGTCGGCGGCGGCGGTGCCTGCGGGGAGACCTGCCACGGCGGGATCCAGGTGTCCAGTGCCGCGAGCCGGCCCGGGAAGGTCCGGCCGGCCTCGCGGATCAGCAGCGGGGCCAGCTCCGCGCCACCCGAGCGGAGGCCGGTGATCAGGGTCGGCAGCCAGGGCAGCAGCACCGGATCCGGCAGCCGCGCGAACGCGTTCGACACCGCCTCCACCACGAAGTCGGCCAACTGCGGCACCGGCTCCAGCGCCTGCAGGAATCCGCTCAGGTAGTGCGGATAGGCGGGCACCACCAGGGGGTTGCCCAGCAGGCCGTCGCACCGCGCCCGCAGCTCCGCACGGGAGAGCTGTCCGAGGTGCACCTGCGCCGCCCACAGCAGCGCCACCTTCGACGGCTCCTTCGGATGCGACTGTGCGAAGGCCAGCTCCAGCTGGGTCCGGTCGCAGCCCAGCGACAGCGCCAGGCTCTCCATGCCGAACAGGAAGCCCAGCATCGCCGCGACCTGGCGGACCGTCGCGTCCTCGTCGGTGAACGCCGTCGGGAGCAGGGTGCAGTAGTGCGCGTAGCCGGTCTTGACGAACGACTCGATCCACGCCGGCAGCACCGGTTCACTGGTCCGGTAGTGGCCCAGCAGCCGCCGTACCCGCTGCAGCACCTCCGGTGCGCCGTCGACGCTGCGCTCGGTCGCCAGGACCTCCAGGGCGCGTGTGCCCAGTTCGTCGGCGAGACGGCGGCTGCGCAGGTACAGCGTCGCGTCCTCGACGGCCTGCAGTACCGTCTCCGTGGTGGCCTGCGGCCCGTACGCGGTGCGCCGGAGGCGCTGCTCCAGGACCTGCTCGATGCTGACACCCTCGTAGCCGAGCTCGATGAGCGCCCGCTGATGGGTGCCCAGGGCGAGGTCCCACGACTCCTGGATCGGCCGTTCGCCGAGCCGCCGCTCGCCCATGATCGGCCGTGCGGAGCCCTGCGGCATCAGGTGGCGCAGCATCCACAGGACGTCGGAGCACTTCTCCAGTTCGGGACGGGAGGCCATGTCCAGCAAGGCCCGCTGCACACCGCGCTGCTGGAGCGCCGGGCCCAGCGGTGCGAGCCGGTCGTGCACGTCGCGCGCGAGCGGCGGCAGCGCCTCGTAGCCGACCTGGCCGATCCGGTCGCCGCCCATCATGATCTCGACGAGGCGCCGTACGTCGCGCCGGCCCGGCACCCTGTCCTTCTCGATGCAGGTGATCGCCGCGTCCTGGAAGTCGTACGGGGTGGGCTTGGCCCGGTCTCGCATGCCGGCCAGCAGGATCGACGTCTCGAACACGGCGATGGCGTCGGCCGTCGAGGCGAGGTAGCCGCCCCGCCGCGCGGCGCGCACGATCTCCACCGACCAGCCGAGCAGTTCGGCCTCGTCCAGCCGGTCGAGGACGGGCGGACGCTGCAGGAACCCGGAGAGCATGTCCGCGGGGATGCCGGAGGCCGAGTCCGGCGCTGCCGGGACGGATGCCGGGGCCGCCGTCTTCCGCGGCTTCGCCGCCTTCTTGGCGCCCGCCTGCCCCGCGAGCCGGAACGGCTGCACCCGGGTCCGCTTGAGGTTCTTCGCCCACTGGGTCGCGGCGATCGACACGGAGCCGGCGGCGAGGCCGAACTGCGCCTCGATCGCGGCATGGCTGGACGGGATGAGTCCGTACTGCCACGTGCTCGCACTGGGCGGGCTGATCTCGAAGGTGTCGGTGCCTTCGACGCCGAACTCGGCGACGCGGCTGGCCGCGTGGAACGCGCCGCAGACGTAGAGGCAGTCCGCGGGATCGGTGCCCGTCGCGGCGAGGTGTGCGCGCATCCTGGTCCACATGTGGCGCTCGCGGTCCTCGTCCACGCGGACCCGCCCCGGGTCCCCGGGCGCGAGCCGCCGGAACAGGCTGCCGATCAGCAGCATGACCTGCCGGTACGTGTCGTGGTCGCTGTCGCCGAGGGGAAGTTCGACGTACTGGTGCCACCACTCCGACCAGTGCCGCACGCGGCCGTGGTGCAGCAGGTGCTCCTCCAGCTCGGCGAAGCGCGGGCGCAGGTCGCCGATCTCCACGCCGACGGCGTCGCCGTGCAGCGCGGCCTCCTCGTCGGCCGGCGGCGCGTCCGCATCGGCCGGCTCGGCCGCGGACTGCGCCCCGGCCGCCTGCCACTGGAACACGTGGTCCGAGGAGCGGTCGACGAGGACCAGCTCGACGCCCGGCGTGTCCAGTGCATAGGCGATCGCCTGGTACTCGGCCGACGCCTCGGTGATCGGTGCGACGACCGACAGCGGCGCCCATTCGACGGGGAAGCCGTCGACCTCGCTCGCGAACGCCTGCACCGCCACCGGCAGACGGCAGTTGCGCAGCTCGGTCAGGAGCGGCGTCATGTCCTCGCACAGCTCCAGGTAGACGACCTTCGGCTGCTTCTCCCGCAGCCGCCGGGCCATCGCGACGGCCGAGGCCGGCGAGTGGTGGCAGACGGGGAAGACCTCCAGCGGTTCGCGTACGGCGCGGTCGACGTCGTCGACGATGCCGAGGAGGATGCCCTCCAGCGCGTCGGGGACGTCGGCGAAGGCCGTCGCGGCCTCCTGCAGCTGGGTGCGCAGCGCGTCGAAGGCCGTCCCCTCCTGTACGGGACTCATGACAGGGTGGCGATCGCGTTGCGGCCGCCCTCCAGGAACTCCGGCCAGGAGCCGCCCTCTTCCTTGCTGCGCGGCTCGACGACGCCGTGCAGGTACTTGTTGAGGATGGCCAGGTCCTCCGGCTCGCGCCGCGCCAGCGATCCGACGAGGGAGGAGGCCAGCGTCTGGGCGGTCAGGGTGCGCTCGCCGAAGAAGTTGCCGTGCAGGATCGCGTCCTCGAGCACGCCGATCTGCTCGGCGGTCGACAGCGCCGACTCCAGCTTCTCGTCGTCGCTGCCCGCGGCGGCTGCCGAGGCCCGGAGATCGGCGAAGCTCTGCAGCAGCACGTCGAGCAGGGTCGGGGGCACGTCCAGCTCGATCTGGTGGCGGCGCAGCAGTTCCTCGGTGCGGAAGCGGACGATCTCCTCCTCGCTCTTCTTGTTCGTCACCACGGGGATGCGGACGAAGTTGAAGCGGCGCTTCAGCGCGGAGGACAGGTCGTTGACGCCGCGGTCACGGCTGTTGGCCGTGGCGATGATGGAGAAGCCGGGCTTGGCGAAGACGATGTTCTCGCTGTCCAGCTCGGGGACCGAGATGTACTTCTCCGACAGGATCGAGATCAGCGCGTCCTGGACGTCGCTGGTGGAGCGGGTGAGCTCCTCGAAGCGCCCGATCGCGCCGGATTCCATGGCCGTCATGATCGGCGAAGGGATCATCGACTCCCGGGACTGGCCCTTGGCGATCACCATGGACACGTTCCAGGAGTACTTGATGTGGTCCTCGGTGGTGCCGGCCGTACCCTGCACCACCAGCGTCGAGTTGCGGCAGATCGCGGCGGACAGCAGCTCGGCCAGCCAGCTCTTGCCCGTACCGGGGTCGCCGATCAGCAGCAGGCCGCGGTCGGAGGCCAGGGTGACGATGGAACGTTCGACGAAGCTGCGGTCGCCGTACCACTTCTGCGGGATCTCCCGGTCAAGGCCGTCGGAGCGCTCGGATCCCAGGATGAACAGGCGGACCATCTTCGGGGAGAGGCGCCAGGAGAAGGGCTTCGGGCCGTCGTCGACGGACTCGAGCCAGGCCAGCTCCTCGGCGTACTTGATCTCGGCAGGGGCACGCAACAGGTCGGACATGTCGGGGCCTTTCTCAAAAGGATGAAGGGTATTAAGCGAGGAACGTCTTGAGTTCATGGACGAGCTTGCGGATGTGGCCGGAGAGCACCGGCGTGCCGAGGTCCTTGAAGCGCTCCCGGAACCACGGGTTGACGCTGCCGCGGCCGGAGCTGGTCACCGAGCCGACGGGGATGAACTTGGCGCCCGAGCGGTGGATGGCGGCCATGCTCTCGAACAGCGGCTCGGTCTGCCATTCGTAGAAGTCCGAGATCCACACCACGACGGTGTTGCGGGGCTCGGCGATCTTCGGCTGGGCCAGCGCCATCGCGACGGTGCCGTCGGTGCCGCCGCCGAGGTTGGTGCGCAGCAGGGTCTCGAAGGGGTCGTGCACCCACGGGGTGAGGTCGAGCGCCTGGGTGTCGTACGCGATCAGGTGGACGTCCACCTTCGGGAGCCCCGCGAAGATCGAGGCCAGGATGGTGCAGTTGACCATCGAGTCCACCATGGAGCCGGACTGGTCGACGACCACGATCAGCCGCTGCGGCGTCGTCTTGCGCGCGGTGTGCCGGTAGTAGAGACGGTCGACGTACAGCCGCTCCTCCTCCGGGCTCCAGTTGGTGAGGTTCTTCCAGATCGTCCGGTCGAGGTCCAGGTTGCGGAACACCCGCTTGGGCGGCACCGACCGGTCCAGGGCGCCGACCGTGGACTTCTCCACCTGGGTGCGCAGCACCTCGGCTACCTCGTCGACGAAGCGGCGGATCAGGGCCTTGGCGTTGGCCAGGGCCACGCCGGACAGGTTGTTCTTGTCGCGCAGCAGCTGCTCGATCAGGGACATGCTCGGGGTCAGCCGTGCGGCGAGCTTGGGGTCGGCGAGCACCTCGCGCAGGTGCATGCGCTTGACCAGGTCGGCCTCGATGGCGCCGAGTTCCGGGCCGATCGCCGGGATCAGCCGGCTGAGGTCGGGGGTCGTACCGCCGCCGGTACCCGTCGGGCCGACGCCGGCTCCCCCGGCCCGGCCACCGCGCAGCTCTCCCGGCTTGCAGCCGAAGGAGCGCTCCAGCCATGCCGCGTCGGACTGCCAGCGCGACAGCTGCCCGGCGGTGACCGTGCCGGAAGCGGAGGCGAACACGTTGAGCAGTACCTTCGACACCAGGGCGGCGCGCCTTACCTCGGCTGCGCGGTCACGTCCGTCGTCGCCGGGGGCCGGTGAGGCGGGCCCGGTCTCGGGCGGCACCATCAGGCCCTCGAACTCGGCGGCCAGCTCCGGGTGGCGCTGCACGATCGAATCGACGGACACCTGCGGGTCCAGCAGGGCGGTCGGCAGGCCGATGTCCTCGACGACGGCCAGGCTCGCCGACTCGAGCGTCGCCTGCTCCTCCTGGTCGAAGAGCCGGGCGAGGAGCCGCCAGTACAGGACCTGCCGGCGGTTGTCTTCGGGGGCGGGGAGCACCCCGGTTTCCTGTCCGGTCATTTCCGCAGCAGCCTTCCCGCTCGCTCGCGCAGCACCGCCGCGGCGTCGGTGGCCGCCTTCTCGGCCTTCACGCCGGCCTTGTCGGCCGTGCCGCCCGCCCACGCCCCGGCGTGCACCGCGACCGCCTTCTTCCGTACGCTGGTTTCGACGGCGAGCGGCTGGACGGTGAACGTCCCGGCGTCCCAGCGGAGCAGGCCGATGCACGCGCTCGACGCCGCAACGGCTTCCGGGGTGAGGGGGCCTGCGGTCGGGATCCGGTCCGCGTCGACGGTGAGTTCGCTGCCGGCGGTGGTCCACGTCAGTGCGCCGTCGTCTTCCTTCCGGGTGGCGTAGCCCTCCAGGAAGACGGGTACGGCGATCCGCGCGGGGTGCCGGTCCAGCGGCGCCGTCGCCGCAGCGGCCGCGGCGGGCAGAGCCACGCGGGCGGTGGCGAAGGCGTCGGCGGGCTCGCCCGAGCGCGCGTGCGCCTCGCTCCAGATCAGGTCGCCCTCGGCGGTGATCGGCATGTCGGCGAGCTCCATCGAGCGGCCTTCGCCGGCGGCTGCCAGCAGCGACATGTGCGGGCGGAGCAGCTGCCACAGGCCTGCCTCGACGACCGTGTCGGGCTTCGGCACCGCGACGCCGGCCCGGACCAGTCGGGGTGTGGAGCCGTCCGCAGGTTCGAACACCGCATGGACCTGGGCCTGTACGGCGGTCGCGTGCTCGTGCAGGTCGATGCCGAGGGGCAGGAGCCGGCCGGTGGCCGTGCCGGTGGCGGGTACGCCGGCGGCGCCGGGCAGCGTGAGCAGCAGGGCGCGCGACCACAGGTCGGCCCAGCGGCGTGCGGGGATGCGGTCCAGGGACACGCCCGGGCAGGAGGCGGCCAGTTCGGCGGCGAACCCGTCGAGGAGCGTCGCCAGGCGGCGCAGCTCCGGGTCGGGGAGCATCGCGGAGACGACGGGCGCCGACCCGGAGACCAGGTCGTGGTCGATGCCCTGCCAGCCGGCGCGGGCGAGATCGGAGAGCCAGGAGCGGGCGGCGGCGAGCAGGTTCGGCGCCTGCTGCCCGCCGGACACGGGGGCGGTCTCCTCGCTGCGCGCCCGGCCGGTCACCTCGTCGACGCGGGTCGTCAGTGCGTCGTGGACGGAGCCGAGCAGTGCGGTGCGGGCGGCGGCGAGGGCCACGAAATGGTCTTCGCCGGCGGCTCCGGCCGCTGCCTTCCCGGCCGCTTCGGCGACCCTGGCGGCCAGCGGTGTCCCCGCGACGGCCTGGGCGAACTCGGTCAGGCCGGCCGCCTGGGCGGGACGGGGACGGAGCAGACCGGCGACGAGAGCCGCGTCGAAGGCATCGACGGCAGCGAGGGCCTCGTCGAGCCCTTCGATGGTTTCGGCGAGCAGGCCGGTGCGCTCCCCCGCGCCCGGACCGGGCTCGCGCGGGGGCACCCCCATCGCCGACGCCCTGGTCGGCGGGAACCACTGCATCTCCGGCAACGGTGCGGTGGTCGGGGCGAGTTCCAGGTAGGCCAGGTGGCGCAGGAACCGGCTGAAGACGGGCGCAGCGGCCTGGTTGTCCCCCTGCGGAGGACGGGTGCTGCTCATGTCGGCGGCGATGCTCAGTGCAGTGGGCTCACCGTCCGGGGCGTCGACCCGCAGGTAGCGGGCGACGCGCGGGGCGCCGTACTGGAGCACCGCCTCGGTGATCAGGGCCTTGATGTGGTTGCAGAACGAGCCCCGTGCGCCGCCGCAGGGCCGGTTGTTGTTGGTGCTGCAGGTGAACGCATGGGTACCGGCCGCGACCGACGAGACGTAGACGCGCTCTATGTCCGAACCGCTGGACACCACGCCCTGCAAGCGCCCGTCGGCCAGCTCGACGAACGGGACCTTGGCGAGCTTGCGCGGCCGCGCGGGTGGTACCACCCGGGCCGTGCTCGACCTCTCCCAGTCTGACAACGCACCCATCTCCTATGCAGCAAGGGGAGTTCCGCGCCGATCGGCGGGACATTGCTGAACATAGGCGGGAGCACTGACAATGCCCCGGTCACGGCCTCAGGCGTCTGCGACCTGGGCCACCCAGCCGTACGGGAGTTCCGCGCCGTCGACCGTCACCGCTTCGACGGTGCGGGTCCTCGGGTCGATGTCGGCCTGTACGCCCTCGCCCGCGTACCGCGGATAGCCGGATGCCCCGAATTCGCCGGTGGCCTCGACCGCCGCGGTGCGCAGCACGCCGCGGCGCGGGGAGCCACCGGGCTCGGTGAGCCCCGGGCGCAGGACGACGGTGTACCGGTCGGGGGCGGCGGCGGGGCCGGGTGCGGCGGAGGAGTTCATGCAGCCCAGGCTAAGGGCTGTCCCGTAATCCCCGGTGGATCAGCGCGCGGCGTCAGATGCGGTGCATCGCAAGGCGGAGGAGCGTCCTCATACCGGGCGTATCCGGGCGCTCCGACAACGCGGCGAGGTGCCGCAGCTGTCGTCGTGCGCCCGCCGGGGGTTACGGGACAGCCCTTAGCCACGGACCGGGCGTCCGGCCGGTATCCCGGGGGGTGGCGGAGTTGCGCGGCCCGGCGGGAGCGCCGAGGGTGATGCCGTGTGGTGTTGCCGATACGGGCCGGCGCCGAACACCGGCCTCCGGGGCAGCACCCCGTACAAGAGGAGCGAACATGGCTGAACCGGCCGACGGGCCTTCGTGCGAGTACAAGACCGAGCACTTCAAGGCCACGGAATACCGGACGGGCGACGGCAGACGCACGGTCCGGGTGAAGGGTGTGGCGGCCTGCCCCTCTTCGGGCTTCCGGCTCGCACTGGAACTCGCCAGCCCGCCGATCGTGGCGACGCCCGAGGTGCTCCACCTCAACCTGGTGGAGCAGGACCCCACGGGCACGGTCCTCCCGGTCGTCACCGACACCGAAGTCGCGGGCGAGTTCCCCATCGGGAAGGAGGTCGAGTGGGTGCTGCTCCGCAACCTCGGCATCAACATCCCGGTCACCAGCGGCTAGGGAACTCACCCGTTCGGGCTAAGGGCTGTCCCGTAAAGATCTCCGAGTCAGCAGGACCGTGATCGGCTCCGACGCCGCGATCACACCAGGCACGACAGAGATCATTTACGACCGGCACCAGCCGGGGACAATCTCAGCCGAGGAAGTCCTTCCAGAACGGCACGGACGCCTGCGGAGCCCAGGGTGCGTCCTCGTCGACCTCGCCGAACTCGTGGTCGATGTAGTCGGCCAGATCGTGACCGTAGTAGATGATGTCGGTTCCCCACACCGACAGGACCGGATGTCCCGGAGTGTCGCGACCTGCAGGTATGAAGCGGTGCGCGTAGACGGGAACGAGTTGTGGCGCTCGTGCAAGTACCGCTCGGGCCACCTCCACGGCCTCTTCATCAGAGGTGGGACGCGCCCCCAGGGCCCGATGCCAGCTGCCATGGGCGACGTCGCCCAGCACTTCTCGTACCGGCCACTCCAGCCGGTGGCGCAGGTCGTCTTCATCAGCGTGACGCCAGTCGGGCCAGGGCTGCTGCCACGTCGCACCTTCCTCGGAAGGTGAGGCAACCGGCAGCCCTGCCGCCAGGAAAGCACGATGCTCCAGGGAGAACTCGAACCCGTAGGCCGCCTCGATCCGGCTGAACTCTTCCTCCGTGAGCCCTGGAGCCATCTCACAGCAGTCCGCCTCCGCCA
Source organism: Streptomyces sp. NPDC032745 (assembly GCF_055579465.1). Lineage (NCBI taxonomy): Bacteria > Bacillati > Actinomycetota > Actinomycetes > Kitasatosporales > Streptomycetaceae > Streptomyces > Streptomyces sp. NPDC032745. The sequence goes on from NZ_JBVING010000008.1 coordinate 356,626, forward strand.
ACCGCCGCGCGGCCTCCGCACCCAGCCAAGCACCATCAAAGTCGATCACTCCGGCACCGTACCCACACTGCGCACATGGCATCGCATTCTTTTCTGCCCTGACGCGGGCCTCCAGGTCATTGCGGGACAGCCCTTAAGGGGTGTCCGCCGCCGCAACGGCGGACCCGAATCCATGGACGGGTCCGCCGTCAGCGAATCCGTCTGGATGTTCGAAGTTCCCGATGCTTGGGTGTCGGCATGGAGATCCTGGTTCTGGGCGGAACTGCATGGGTGGGCCGGGAACTGTCGCGGCAGGCGACCGGGCGCGGCCATCGCGTGACGTGCCTCGCCCGCGGCGAAAGCGGCGAAGTCGCCGACGGGGCGCGGCTGGTGGCCGCGGACCGCCGCGACCCATCGGCGTACGAGCCCCTGCTCGACCGCGTGTGGGACGCGGTCGTCGAGGTGTCCTGGCAGCCGGGCTTCGTCCGTGGGGCGCTCGACGCACTGGGCGGCCGGGCCCGGCACTGGACGTACGTCTCATCGGTCAGCGCCTACGCCTCCCACGCCACGCCGGGGGCGGACGAGTCCGCGCCGCTCCTGCCTCCGACGGACCGGAGCGAGGTCGACCGCGCGCTGTACGGCGAAGCCAAGGCGGCCTGCGAGCAGGCGTCGGCGGCCGCCCTGGGCGAGCGCCTCCTCATCGCTCGCGCCGGCCTCATCGGCGGCCCGGGGGATCACAGCGGACGCTCCGGTTACTGGGTGGCCCGCGCCGCTCGCGATCCGCACGGGCCGATGCTGGTTCCCGATGAACCGGCCGCACCGACGCAGACGGTCGACGTACGGGACCTCGCGGCCTGGCTGCTCGACGCCGCGGAGAACGGAAGCACCGGGACGTACAACGCCGTCGGTCCGGTCCTGCCGTTCCGGGAGTGGATCGAGCTGTCCCGTACGACGGGCGGGCACACCGGCTCTGTGGTCACCGCCGGCTCGGCGTGGCTGCTGGCGAACGGCGTGGCCGAGTACATGGGGGCCGAGTCGCTGCCGATGTGGCTGGTCGAGGCGGGCTGGGAAGGCTGGTCGGCCCGGGACGGGTCCGCGGCGTACGCCGCGGGACTGCGGCACCGGCCCCGGGCGGAGCTGCTGGCCGACACGCTGGCCTGGGAACGCGAGCAGGGTCTGGACCGGCAACGGCGCGCCGGCCTCAGCGCGGGGCGCGAGCACGAGCTGCTCGACGCCCTCGACGAGGCCGATTAGGGCGCGTACCGAGTCGTGATCACCGGGTGGTCCTGGTGAGGTCTTTGATCCAGATCATCGAGGCGTGCAGGTGGAGACTGGCGAGGTAGCTGTCGGGAGTCTTGTCGTATCGGGTGTCTCACCGTCCCAGTTCCGGCCTCCTGGTACGTCACGCTCTGGGGCGGGTGAGGCACGTGGAGCCGACGTGAGCCGACCGGTGCACTGATGTCCGGCCGGGGACTCATGGGACATGGCCCGGCACCCGGCTCAGGTTCCGGGGAGGATACGGCGCGTTTCGTAAGCCCACATCGCGATCTCGACCCGGTTGCGGGCGCCGAGTTTGGCCATCAGGCTGGCCAGATGCGTCTTCACCGTGCTGAGGCTGATGCGCAGTGCATCGGCGATCTCGGTGTTGGTCAGCCCGCGAGCGACGGCGAGGAGCACCTGCTCCTCGCGGGCGGTGACGGGGGAGACCGGCTGGGCCACGGGCCGGCCGGCGGGCAGGTCCGCGAATGTCTGGAGCAGACGGACGGTGACGCTGGGCGCGATGAGCGCCTCACCGTCGGACGCCGACCGTACGGCCTGCGCCAGAAGGTCCGGTCCCGTGTCCTTGAGGAGGAATCCGCGGGCGCCGGCACGCAGTGAGCCGTAGACGTACTCGTCGAGGTCGAACGTGGTGATGACGACCACGGCCAGCGGGTCGGCGACGCCCGGGCCGGCGACCAGCCGGGTGGCCTCGAGCCCGTCGAGTACGGGCATGCGGATGTCGAACAGGCAGACGTCGGGGCGTAGTTCGCGGGCCAGACGTACCGCTTCCCGCCCGTCGGCGGCCTCGCCGACCACCTCGATGCCGGGCTGGGCGTTCAGCATGATCCGCAACCCGGTGCGGATGATCGTCTGGTCGTCAGCGACGAGGACGCGAATGGACACCGCTCTCGCTCCTCGCTCTCGGCAGTTCGGCTTCGACATGCCAGCCCCGGTCAGTACCCGGGCCGGCTCGTAGTATGCCGCCGAGCAGGGTCGCGCGCTCGCGCAGTCCGGTAAGTCCGTATCCGTCGCGACCCCGGCCGGTGCGCCGGCCGTTGTCGCGCACGCTCACACGTACCGTGTGCCGTTCCGCGGCGACCCGGACGACGAGCTCGGTCGCGTCGACCGCATGGCGCAGCGCGTTGGTCACCGACTCCTGCACGATCCGGTAGACGGCCGCGTCCACGGCCGTGGGCAGCGCGTCCAGTTCGCCGTCGAGCCCCAGGTCGACCCTGAGGCGACCACCCGGGGTGCGCACCAGGCGCTCCAGATCCGCGACTCCGCCAGGGGGCGCCAGCTCGGCGCCGACCCCGCGGTCGCGCAGCGCGGCGACCATGGCGCGCATTTCCTCCAGCGTGCGCGCCCCTTCCTCCTCGACCCCCTCCAGCGCCTCGACGGCGGCGGACGGGTCGGTGCCCGCCAGCACCCGGCCCGCCTGGGCGATGATCACCATGGCCGACACGTGGTGGGCCACCGTGTCGTGCAGTTCCCGGGCGAGCTGCTCGCGCTCGCGGGAGCGCACCTGCTCCAACTGCCGCTCGCGAGCGCTCACCCGGAACCGCACGGCAGCCCCGACCACGCCGGGCAGCAGCAGGAAGACGTAGCCCACGACCTTTTCGACGACCGGGGTCCCGTCCGTGACGACACACAGCGCGCCGGCCACGAGGATCACCGCGCCGCCCAGCACGATCTCGCGTCCCGATCCCCACCGGGGCAGCGCGTACACCAGCACGAGCACGACCGCGCCGGTGTACAGGCCGACGGGCTCGCGCGTTGCGGCGACGAGCGAGGCCACCGGCAGCAGGATCACCGAGCCGAACGCCAGCGTCACCGTCGCCAGCGGGCGGGTCCGGCGCCACAGGGGCAGCAGGCACAGCCATACGGCGAACACCACCGCCACCGGCCGCCACACGACGTTCTCGCGCAGGGTGGCTTCCAGCGCCACACCGGCAAGGCCCGCGGCGAGCAGCGCCCAGTCCCGCCGCACCCGGGCGGGCGCGTCGGGCGGCCGGGGTTCGGTCCACAGGGTTCGCAGGTCGTCTCGGAGCACGGTTCTCAGCCTAGGGTCCGCGGCGTGCCGCGCATCGGCCGAAAGGACGGGTCGTCACTCCGCCCCGGGGCCGACGGATCCGCGGCCCGCGGGCCGATGACGCGGAGCGCCGTGGCGACGAGCCTCGGCATCGGCGGCCGTACAAGGACGGCCGCCGAAGTGGTTGGAGGACCCGATGCTCTCGAATGCCCTGTTGCGCCTGGGCGCAAGCGCCGCCCGCCATCCCTGGCGGGTGATCGCGGCATGGCTGATCGCCGCCACGCTCGCCGTCCTCGCCGCCGTCGCCTTCGGCGGGCGTACCGCGGACTCGATGACCGCTCCGGGACTGGACTCCCGACGGGCCGCGGAACTGATCGAGCGGGCAGGCACCGGCCAGGAGGGGATGACCGCCCAAGTGGTCGTCACCCCCCTCGACGACGGTGCGACGTTCTTCGACGACGACGGCGTGCGCACCGCTCTCACGCGGCTGCGGGCCGAGGTGAAGCGGCTGCCGCACGTGCTCGGCACGAGCGACCCGGCGGGGGCGCTCGACACGGGCGGGGACACCGCCGTGCGCGGCGGCTTCGTTTCGGCCGACGGGCGGATCGCGGTCGTCCGGGTGCAGTACCCCGACCAGAGCCGGCTGTCGGCCGAAGACCTCGACGCCCTCGTCGATCTCGGCGACCGGCTGCGCGCCGAGCTGCCGCTGCGCATCGAGATGGGCGGGAACCTCTTCTACGCCTTCTCCGACCCCGACGGCGGCGCGAGCGAGCTGATCGGCCTCCTCGCCGCGGCCGCGATCCTGTTCCTGGCGTTCGGTTCGCTCGTCGCCGCCGCGCTGCCGATCGGCATGGCGGTCTTCGGGCTGACCGTCGGGGTCGCCACGATGACGGTACTGGCGGGGGTGACAGAGGTCCCCACCTTCGCACCGGTCCTGGGCAGCATGGTCGGGCTCGGAGTGGGCATCGACTACGCGCTGTTCGTGCTCGCCAGGCACCGGGAGTACCTCGCGTGCGGGCTCGATCCGCAGGCGGCGGCCGGACGAGCGGTGGCAACGGCGGGGCGGCCGGTGGTCTTCGCCGGCGGCACCGTCGTCGTGTCGATCCTCGGCCTGGCGGTCGCGAACGTGCCGTTCATGACGGTGGGCGGGGTTGCCGTCTCGATCGTCGTGCTGACGATGGTGCTCGCGTCGGTGACGCTGCTGCCGGCCTTCCTCGGCGCGGCGGGCCCGCGCCTGGCCCGGGCCGGCCTGATCGGCCGGGCTCTGCAGACCAGGAAGCTGGGCCGACTCGCACGGCGGCGGGACCCGGCGGCAGGCGCCGCCCACGCCGCCGGGTGGCGTCGCTGGATCGGGCACGTCGGCCGGCACCCGGTGCCGTACGCGGTCGGCGCGGCGGGGCTGCTGCTGACCGCGACGCTGCCCGTGCTCGGCCTGCGCGTCGGCCTGCCCGACGACGGCTCACTGCCGCAGAGCCGTACTGAACGCCGGGCCTACGACCTCGTCGCCGAGGGGTTCGGCCCGGGCACCAACGGTCCCCTCGTCATCGCCGCGGACCCCACCGGTGATCCGGGAGTGCTGGACCGACTCGTCGGGGCGGTCGCGGCGGATCCGGGCATCGCATCCGCCGCGCCGACGCACATCGATCGGGCCACCGGCATCGCGACCCTCGTGGTGTTCCCGACCACCAGCCCTCAGGACAAGGCCACGGCCGACACCATCGCCCGGCTGCGCACCGACGTGCTGCCCACGGCGATCGGGGACGGCCCGGCCAGGGCCCACGTCGGCGGCGCCGCCGCGAGCCTGTCCGATGTGGGCCAACGCACCAGCCAACGCCTGCCGGTGTTCGTCGCCGCCGTGCTGGCGATGTCGTTCCTGCTGCTGATGCTGGTCTTCCGCTCGATACTCGTACCGCTCAAGGCGGTACTGCTGAATCTGCTGAGCATCGGCGCGGCCTACGGCATCATGGTCGCGGTCTTCCAGTGGGGCTGGGGAGGCGCACTCATCGGACTGGAAGCGACGGTTCCGATCGTGTCGTTCATCCCGATGTTCCTCTTCGCCATCCTGTTCGGCCTGTCGATGGACTACGAGGTGTTCCTCCTCTCCCGCGTACGCGAGGAGTACCTGCGCACCGGCGACAACGGCACGGCGATCGTTGAGGGCGTCTCGGGCACCGCCCGGATCATCACCTCGGCCGCCCTCATCATGGTGGCGGTCTTCCTGTCCTTCGCCGTCGCCGAGGACCCCTCCAGCAAAATGTTCGGGCTCGGCCTGGCCACCGCGATCTTCATCGACGCCACGGTCGTACGCATGGTGCTGGTACCGGCGACCATGACACTCCTCGGCCGGACCAACTGGTGGCTGCCGAAGTGGCTGGACTGGATGCTTCCCCGCGGCCCGGTCGGCACCGACGACACCGACGCGGAATCCACGGGTGAAGCCCCGCGTCCACGGCGGGTTGACCGTTGACTCAACTCCTGCCTGCCCTTGGCGTCCGGCACCTCAGCGCGTCACCCTGGTGAGGTCCTTGATCCAGATCATCGAGGCGCGCAGGTGGAGACCGGCGAGGTAGCTGTCGGGATTCTTGTCGTATCGGGTGGCGCTGCCTCGCCATGCTTTGAGCTTGTTGATCAGGCGTTCGACGGTGTTCCGCTCCTCGTAGAGATCGGCGTCGTGGCTGACGGGTCGGCCACCTCTGGAGCCCTTCTTCTTCCGGTTGGCGGCCTGGTCCTTCTTCTCCGGGATGACCGCCTTGATACGGCGTTTGCGCAGGTAGGCGCGGTTTCCGCGGGACGAGTATGCCTTGTCCCCGGCGACCGCGTCCGGCCGGATGCAGTGTCGGCCGACGGGCCCGCGTACCCGCACCTTCTTCAGGGCGGGGATGAACTGCGGGCTGTCCGCTGCCTGGCCTGTGGTCAGGATGAACGCCAGCGGGCGGCACTTGCGGTCGGCGGCGACGTGGACCTTGCTGGTCTGCCCGGCCTCTGGAACGTCCGAGGAGGGCGGCCTTCAGCCGGAGTTTCCGCCGACGCCGGATGCGTCGTCGTTCTTCCAGCGCGGGATCACTTTCGGTCCCTTGCCCGTTTGGCTCTTCGAGGCCGCCCCCTTTTACCTGGCCTCCTCCTCCTCGGCCGCGGCTTTCTCCAGGGCGGTGACGACGTCCTCGTCGAGGTGCATCCCGGCCGCGTCGTGGTGGGCTCGGGCGGTGGTGGAGTCGACGCTGACCAGGGACAGGTCCACCTCACCCCGCTTCGCGGCTTCAGTGATCAGGCCCTCCAGCAGGGCCTCGAAGACGCCGGCGTCACGCCACTGCCGGAAGCGGTTGCGGACGGTCGACCAGGCGCCGAACTCAGTCGGCATCTCCCGCCGCTGCCCGCCCGTCCTGAACCGCCAGATCACGCCCTCGAACTGCTGCCGCAGTCGCTCGGGGTACGGGCCGTACTCGCCGATCGGCAGGTACGGCTCGATGAACTCCCAATCCGGATCGGTCAGTTGCACTCGCGTTACGTAAGACCGTCTATCGGACCGGACCGTGCCACGAACGCACATCCCGCAAATTGATCACGACTCGATACGCGCCCCAGCGCACTCAGCGGCCGGGACCCGGCCCCGCAGGGCCGGTCCGGGGTTCCACCTGCCGGAGTTCGGCGAGGAGTTCGCTCTTGCCCACCAGGAGCTCGGTGAGGATACGACGGGCCGCGCGCAGGAGTTCGGCGACGTCACCGCCGGCGAGGGCGTAGTTGACGGTCGCACCCTCGCGCGTGGACACGACGATTCCGGAGCGGCGCAGGACCGCCAGTTGCTGGGACAGGTTGGACGGCTCGATGTCGATTTCGGCGAGGAGTTCGCGTACGGGCATCGGACCGCTCTGCAAGAGCTCCAGAACGCGGATACGGACGGGGTGTCCGAGCATGCGGAAGAACTCGGCTTTCGCCTGGTACAGGGGTACCTGCATGCTCACGAACGCTCCTGCCGTTGCTCGACCGCCACCACCGCTCATCATTCCGCCCGTTGGGCCCACGCGCGCCTCTGGTTGACCAATTTCGGATGTGCCGGATTGAAGAGTTCTTCAATTCGTGGGCATGCGTGGGCCCGAGAGAGCGGCGGCTAAAGCTCCAGAGCGGATTCGATGCGCTTGAGCTGGTGCCGGGCCATCGCCAGATTCGAGTTGGCCTTGTTCAGTACGACGTACAGGAACAGTCCGTTGCCCCCCCGGCCCTTGAGCAGCCGGATCAAGTGGTACTGGTTCCCCAGCGTGATCAGCAGGTCCTCGATCTCGTCCTTCAGGCCCAGCATTTCCATGGCGCGGACCTTGGCCCGGATCACGTCGGTGTTGCCTGCGGCAGCGACCGCCAGGTCGAGATCCTTGCCGCCACCGAGCGTTCCCAGTGCCATCCCGCTGGTGTAGTCGACGAGTGCGACCCCCAGGGTGCCCTCGATCGAGGTCATCGTCTCCTTCAGGGAGACTTCCACGTTCGCCATCGGCGCCCGCTCCTTCTTCTCTCCGTCCACGCCCCGCGCCGCTTCCGCTGCACGCGGGACCTCTCTTGTGAGACCGACGCTACTGAGCGTGCGCGGCAGTGTGAGGAGAACGGGGGATTTGACGGAAAACACCTCCTCCCCCGTCTAAGATCCGCACGGCACGCACGGCACGCACGGCACGCACGGCACGCACGGCACGCACGGCACGCACGGCACGCACGGCACGCACGGCCGTGCAGCCGTGCAGCCCGTGCTACCGCCGGCGGTCCACCACGGCGAGGAGCTTCCCGCTCGTCGCGGTACGGGACAGGGCCGTACCGTCCACCACCTCGACCGTGAAGTCGAGCAGCTTCTCCGCCACCGCCGACCGCACCTCGGGGTACCCGGCCAGGAAGGCCTCGCGCGCCCTGTCCGGGTCCGGGGCGTGGGCGCTCTCCATCCGCAGGGTGAGGCCCTCACGGACGGCCCCTGCGGTCAGGACGGCCTGGAGCTCGCCGCCGTAGCGCAGCTGCTCCTGCGCGATGGCCAGGAATCGGCGGTAGTTGAGGAAGTACGTCGCCACCCGCATCACCTCGCCCAGCCGGCCCAGCAGTTCGAAGCGCGGGGCGTGGCTTCCGCAGGGGCAGCGGCCGGGCAGGGCGCGCCCGAGGTCGCCGATGACGTACCGGTCGAGGAGCTGGCCCCGGCGGGCACGCGTGGTGAACACGAGCCGGCCGGTCTCCCCCGGCGCCACCGGGCGGTCCTCGTCGACGTCGACGATCTCCAGGGTGTGCAGGTCGGCGTGGAGGTGGTGGACGCTGCCGCTGCTCTGCGTGCACTGGTAGCCGAGCGGGCCGAGGTCGGTGCTGCCGTAGGTGATGGAGTGGATGACCTCGATGCCGAACGTCTCGCGCAGCGTCCTGCGCTGTTCGTCGGTGAAGTGCTCGCCGCCGTAGTAGATCTTGCGCAGGCCTCCGTACGAGCGCAGCAGGCCGGCCTCCTCGTGCAGGAGCTGCCAGAGGTACGAAGGCATGCCGAAGAGCGTGTCCACCTCGTACGCGGCGATCATCTCCGCGGTGGCCCGGTGGTCGGAACCCGCGGCCATCGGCATCTGGACGCCGCCCAGGCGCTCCAGGATGGAGAAGAAGCTGATGAACCCGCCGTACATGCCGCCGCAGTAGAAGAGGTTCGCCGTACGGTCGCGGGCCGGGTCGTAGCCGGCGGCGAGCAGGCCGCGGGCGGCGGCGTGCATCTGCGTGTCGTAGTCCTCGTACGTGAACAGCGACAGGGCGGGCGTACCCGTGCTGCCCCCGCTGCGGAAGTACAGCTCGGCGTCGCTCCGGTCGACCCCGCGATTGAGGTTCTGGACGGCGGCCTTGTCCAGCAGCGGCCCGGTGGCCGGCGGGAAGACGGCCGGGCGGGCGAGGTCGTCGAGGCAGGCGGTGGCGGCGAAGCGCCCGTCGGCCTGGACGGCGACGCGCCGGCTGTAGCGCTGGAGGGCGTAGACCCCGTCGTGCGGTTCCCCGGCGTAGCCCGCGGTCATGGCGCCGACGGGCGTGACCCGGGTGGCACCGGCGGCCAGGACCAGGCCCGAGAGCTCGGCGATGTCGGTCCGGCTGCCCGCGATGCCCGCCGTCTGGAGGTAGCGGCGCATGGGACGCAGCGTCGCGATGAGGCTCTTGCGGGGCAGCGGCTTCACCCAGACGCTGCGGTGCAGCGGTGAGGCGGTCAGGGCCGGCCGGCTGTCGGCCATGACCCGCCACGTGCCGTCGGGGGCGGCGAGTACGCGGGTGAGGCCCAGGTGCTCCTCGAGGCGGGCGAGGTGCTCGGTGGTGGTCAGCTCGGCGTACTCGGCGGGATCGAGATCCGCCGCGGCGGGCGCCGGCTGCGCGTCCAGGGCCGCGGCGAGGCGCTCGGCGAACGCGTACAGCGCCTCGGTGTTCCCGGTCTCGGTGTCGAGGTAGACGACCTGGGGGCTGGAACAGGCCTGCTGCTCGAAGACGCAGACGTCCCGGGCCAGGGCCGTCAGCGTCGCCTCGTCCGCCCAGGCGTCCTGAGTGAGGTAGGCGAAGGAGATCTTGTGCCCCCACTCCACCAGGCGGCAGCCGGCCGGGACATGGGCGGCGACGCCTTCGACGGCGGACTCGCCGCCCCAGACCGCGACGGCGTCGGCGGGGGCGCACATCAGGCGCAGCCACTCCTGGCGGGAGGAGGGGAAGCGCAGCACGATGATGCGCTCGGCGAGGGCCCCGCTCGGGTCCTGCGCGGCGAGTTCGGCGAGGAGGTGCTGGGCGAGGAACGTGTCGGAGCTGCTGGTCTTGAGGACGTTGACGTTCCCGGCGAGGAGTCCTTCGATCAGGCTGAGCGGGGCGACCGTGGCGGCGTTGCCGGGGGCTATGTGGGCGACCAGGCCGACGGGCGCCCAGGCCTCGTACACCGTCTCCTTGGCGTCGGGGCGGTTCAGCCGCTGCGGGGCGACGCTGCCCAGCTCGCGCCGGAGCTTGCGGGTGAGGGAGCTGCGGCCGAGGAAGTCGGCGAGTTCGGCCAGGAGTTCCTCCCGGTCCGTGTCGCCGTCCACGGGCAGGTGCGGGGCCAGCCGCTGCCGTACGCGGTGGCCGGGGTCCCGCAGGGCGCGGGAGAGGGCGTCGCAGGCGGCGAGGACGGTCTCGGTGTCCAGCGGTGCGCCGAGTGCGGCCTCGACGGCGGTGGGCAGGGTGGCCAGGCGACGGGCGGCCTCCTCGTCCCCGATGAAAGTGCCCTGCCAGTAGTGGTGGTTGATGGTGTCGGTCATGACATTCCCTTCATCAGTTCGGCGGCGGCCACGGCACAGCTGCGGTTGCGGCTGACACCGGCCCGGCCGTGGATCGTGAACCACGGGGTGGTCAGCTCGCAGCCGCACTCCTCGCCCGGGTGGAGCGAGGCGAGGTCGCCCATGACGACGCTCTGCGCCGGTACGGAGGTGATGTACGGGGACACCAGGTGCAGGTAGCCGCGCTCGCCGTACGGGAGGGGTTCGAGGGTGCGGGTGGAGCGGATGAAGACGCGGGACCAGACGGGTGCGTGGAGGTTGTGGTGCGCGCACTCGATGTACGGGATGCAGTGCTCGACCGACCCGAAGGTGTCGCGGATCCGCTCGGAGGGGACGCCCAGCTGCTCGGTGACGCGCGCGTACAGCTCGTGCTTGCCGATCTGCCGGTCGGTGTGGCCCTTCCAGCCGCCGCCGAGGATGATCAGGGATCCTTCCGGGAGCTTCAGCGGCTCCAGGCCCATGGCGCGCATCCGCTCCAGCGTGAACCAGAGGAAGGCGGGGAAGCCGAGGATGCGGACGGGCACGTCGTCGGCGGCGAAGCGGCGCAGCGCGGCGACGCAGCCGAAGGGGTCGAACTCGTGGCCGTTGCCGGTGTTGCGCAGTGCGTACTCGACCTGCCGGGCCGGGGCGAAGTCGCACAGGTAGTTGTCGGTGAACGAGGTGCCCAGGTTGAGGTCGCGGGCGGGCTCGTAGCTGTAGAGCAGGTAGTTGACCGGCTGGTCGGGGGTGATCCAGCCGTTGTGGTCGAAGATGCGGGCGACCATGCGCTGGGCGGACCGGATGGTCCACTCGTCGAAGAACATCTGCGACTTCTGTCCGGTGGTCCCGGAGGAGGTCAGGTGGAGGTGGACCTCGTCCTCGGGTATGGACAGGACCTCGTGGCGCTTGAAGAAGTTCGCGTGCACCAGGGGCGCCTCGTACGGGGTGTCCGGGCGCTCGCCGTCGTACAGGCTGCGGAAGAACGGGGACCGGTCGCGGTGCCAGGTGTTGATCTCCGCCATGGCGGCGGTGAACAGCTCTTCCTCGGCGGGACCGGAGGTGTAGGGCGCGGTCAGGTCGCAGAGCTGCTGGACCCGGCCGAGGGCCGCGGCGTCGGGGACGCCGACGGGGGCGAGATGGGGTTTCGAGGGGGCCGTGGAAGGGGTCGTGGAAGGGGTCATGAAGCAACCTCACGTACGGGCAGATGGGTCGACGCCCAGGCCGACACATAGGAATCGAGGAAGGGCTGGAGGGGCGGGTCGACGACCACGCCGCGGAAGTCGATGTGCTCGGTGGTCCGGGACATCACCACGTAGTCGTGGAAGCCGTCGCCGTCCCGGCGCATGGCCGGGTACAGGGCTCCGGCGATGAAGCCCTGGGCGGCGAAGGCCGAGAGCGCGGCGTGGTGTTCCAGGGGTACGAGCGCCTCCACGTAGCCGGCGCCGGCGCGGGTGAGGGTCCGGGTGACCGGCTCCAGCCAGCCGGCGGCGGCCGCCGGGTCCGGGTGGGCGGTGACCAGGGCGCAGTAGCCGCCGGTGCGGTTGAGGTAGGCGTACACCTCGAAACCGCCGTCGTCGGGGGTGAGGAGGATGTTGGGGGTGTGCAGCGGGTAGAACCAGCGGCCGGTGTCCGGGAAGTGCTGGTGGAAGCGGCGGCGGACGAAGGCCGGCGCCTCGATCATCTCCAGCGGCCGTACGGCCGGCCCGGCGGGCGCGGGCTGGGGCGGCGTGGGCCGGGCGTCCGCGTAGCTGATGCCGAGGCTCGCCCCTGCGGTGCGCAGGAGCGGCACCAGGGAGGCGGGCACCTCGGCGACGGGCACCCGGCGGTCCAGCACTCCGGGCGAGTGACGCGCGTAGAGTGCCAGGCTCTCGCGGCTGCTGAGCTCCACGGCGTTGGGCAGGATGCCCAGGGGGCGGAAGCCGTTGCGGGCCACGACGCGTTGGGGTCCGGCGCTGACCGTACGGACGGTGGCGTACACCGAGTCGAGCGTCCCGGCATCGAGCGTGCCGGCGCACACGGCCTCGGTCAGCTGCCCGGCGAGCCCGGATCCGCGCTGGTCGGGGTGGACGGCGAGCCCTTCGAGGCGGCCGACGCGGCTGCCGGGTTCGCTGTGGACCGCGGCCGATCCGGCGAGGGCGCCGGTACGGGGGCAGCGGGCGACGAGCCAGAGGGTGTGCGGGTCCCGGATGAGCCGGGACATCTCGGCGGGGTCGGTGCCGAGGGCTGTCGGGTAGTGCGGTCCGTAGACGGCGTAGTAGAGCTGGCGGAGATCGGCTATGTCGGCCGGGGTGGCCTGCTCGATCACGGCGGTCATCGCGCGCCTCCTGTGGGGGCCGGCGCGGGCGCGGAGGGGACCGCGGCGCGGTCCGCGGCCTCGGGCGCGGGCTCGGGACCGTTCCCGGGCTCGGGACCGTTCTCGGCGGACGGTTCGCCCGCCGGGCGGGAGTGCCCGGGCAGCAGGGCCAGGGCCAGGGCGGCGGGCACGAGTCCGGCCGCCTGGATCAGGCACAGCGTCTGGGCGGAGAGGTGGTCGCCGAGGAACCCGAAGAGCAGCGAGGCGACCGGGAAGGTCGCGCCGAGGACGGCCTGCATGACGGCGAAGAACGCGGGCTTGTCGGCGGCCGGAACCAGCCGTTGGAACAGGGCCACGAAGCGGACCCCGATCACCCCGACGCACCAGCCGGTCACCAGCAGGGCGCCCGCGATGACGGGCCGTGCGGCGATCAGGCCGGGTACGGCGAGGGCTGCGGCCATCGCGGCGAGGCACGTGGTGCCGACCACGGCGGGCCGGCCGGGTACCCGTGCGCCGGTGAAGGACCCGACGAGCGTGCCCACGCCGAGCGACGCCTCCAGGAGGGCGACGGTGCCGCCGTCGCCGTGCAGTACGGAGGCGGTGTAGAGCGGCATGACGACGAAGACGGCCGTGGTGAAGAGGTTGGCCGCGGTGAAGCACAGCAGGATGCCGCGCACGTACGGCATGGCGCCGAGGATCTGACGCAGTGTCCGACGCGGTGGCGCCTCCTCGCCGTCGGTACTCGCATCATGCGACCCGGTAACGGCATCGGCGGTGCGGAACCGCGCGGTCGCGATGAGCACGGTGGCCGTGGCGTAGGCGGCGGCGCATCCCACGGCGAGGCCGGCCACCCCGGCCGCGTCCACGACGAGGGCCCCGAGGAGGGCTCCGCCCAGGCTCGCCAGCGACTGGGTGGACAGCTCGAAGCCGGTCGCGGCCTCGATGTCCGCGTCGTCCACGAGCTCGGGCACGGAGGTGGTCAGGCACGGGTCGAAGAAGGCCTGGCAGGTTGCCAGGGCCAGGGCCGCCGCGTAAGCCGCCGGGACCGGCAGGTCGCTCGCGCAGGCCCAGACGGCCAGCGCGGCAGCGGTCGCTCCGGCGCCGCCGGCTGCGGTGCGCAGCAGCGAGCGGTGGGCGAAGCCGGCGATGGCGCGGGCGACGAGCGGGGCGAGGACCACGGCGGGCAGCGTGCTGACGGCCATGAACAGCCCGGCCGCGAACCCGCCGTCACCGGAGGTGGCGTAACCGATGAGCCACCAGGAGATGCCCACCTGGAACATGCGGACACCGGCCTGGGTGAGCACCTGGCCCAGCCATACGGTCCCGAAGGCGCGGTTGCGCAGGACGAGGGGGAGCCGCCGGCCGGCGGCCTCGGATGCCGGGGCGCTCATGCGGTCGGCCTCTCGTCGATGACGCGGACGAGCTTGCCGGAGCGGGAGTTGACCACCAGCTCGCGGTGGCTGGCCCACTCGACGCGGAGCGGGTGGACGAATCCCGCGGCGACGCTGTCGGGGTAGAGCGGCCGGGCGGTGTTCAGCCCGGTGACGACCTCCTTGGCGAAGACCTCCAGGTCGGCCGGGTCCTGGCCGGGTGTGGTGGCCAGCCGCAGGACGAGGCCGTCTCGGCCTTCCCAGCGGCGGACGACGAGCTGCATGCCCGTGACCCTGCCCTCGGTGTCGGCCTCGGCGACGGCGTCCGTGGCGTCCTGCCAGTACAGCGAGACGGGGCCGACGCGTACGCCCTCCTCGGCGCGGCCGAGGATGCGGAAGGCACCGCCCTCGGTGTCGGTCCACTCCGCGCGGTCGCCCGCGGGGTAGCGGATGACCGGCATGAGGCGGCGGAAGAGCTGTGTGACGACGACCCGACCGGGCCGGCCCGGCTCGCGGATGGGTTCGCCGGTCGTCTCGTCGAGGATCTCGACGACGGTGTGCGGGGCGAACGGGCGGTGCGTGCGCGGGTCGTCGTCCGTGCCGGGTACCGGGCGGCCGAGGAGGCCGCCGTCGACGCTGGCGTAGCCGAGCGAGCGGGGCGTGGCGTTGGGGAAGGCGGCCGAGAGGAGGCGGCGCTGGTCGGCGAAGAGGGCTTCGCCGCCGAAGAACAGGAGCTCGACGCCGGGCAGTCGGCGGCCGGCGGAGGTCAGGTGCTCGGCGAGGCGGCACAGGGTGGTCGGGGTGCCGGCGACGACGTGGGCGGCGAAGTCCTCGAGCGTGGTGACCGTCGACTCGAGCGGGGCGCCGCCGCCTATGGGCAGCCGGACGTTGGCGACGGGGGCGTGCGCGAGCGAGTCCAGTATGAACAGGAAGCTGGCGTAGAGCTCGCCGGCGTAGAAGAGGTCGGCGACTCTGTGTCCGGGCCGCAGGCCGGCGTCGACCATCCCGGCGCCGAAGGCGCTGACGAACTCCTGCCATTCCTCGCGGGTGTAGCAGGAGAACCGCGGCGTCCCCGTGGTACCGCCCGTCTTGAACACGACGGCTTCCCCGAGGGGGGCGGTGAGGACGCGGTTGTCGTGCAGGGTGTTGGCGGCCCAGAACCTGTCCTGGTCCACGACGGGCACATCGGTGATCCGGCTCACGTGCGGTGGCAGGTCCGCGTAGAGGTCGGCGTAGAAAGGAGAACGGTCACGGGCGAAACGCACGAGGTCTGAAAACTGCTGGACGGGCATGCTGCCTTTACCTCGAAAGATGAAAGTTGAAATAGGCGGGATACGGGTGACGCGTCGGGGCGGCGTGGCGGAACTCACACCACTCTCACCCGTTGATCAGTCAACAATGCGAACGTTGCGCAGAGTTGGCGAGCGCGGCCGCAACCTGATGTCTGTTCACATGATGAGACAAGAGGAACGCACCGCCAAATCGATCGAGGCCCGCCTCGGCCATGAACGGCAGACTTCTGGCCTGCGGGGCCGAAACCGCGCTGACGCCGGGAAACGGGGAGACAACCGCGGCGCAGCCCACCTGGGCAGACATCTCCCGGCCCCGACCCCATCACAATGTCCGGAAACCCGGGGTCCTTTTCAAGAAAACACCGGCATTGCCGAAGATATGGTCCGGTCATAATGAACGGCAGGCCATTTGGACTGAACTCCCGGACAGTACAAGGGAATTGACACATTCGCCGGAGGGAACCCGACGTGTCGGCCGGTTGTCCGGATTCAGGGTGGTCGCGCCCGACGGGGGGTCTGACCCCGGCATGCGGCGGTCCGTGACCCCGCCGCCCAGCGAATCGTTTGCCCGAGCATGACGACGACGCGCTCCACGCTCGCCACCACGGCGCGACACCGGGCGGCTCCGGATGACGGCGGCCGCCCCCTGTACGTCCCCACTTCCCGGCAGCCGGCCCACGCGGCCGCGGCCGCCCCGCTGTTCGAGCAGCTCGCCCGGGAGTGGGCGGAGCGCGGGGCCACCGTGCCGGGGCGCCCGGATCCGGCCTGGCGCCGGCTGGTCTCCTGGGAGCACTTCGAACGCGAGACCGCGGCCACGGTCCGCAACCTCCACCTGCGCGGCCCGGAGCCCACACCGGAGCCCGTCAATCCCGGGAACCCGCCCCGGTGGACGCGGGCCTGAGGCCAGGCGACGACCGGCAGCCGGACGGTCACCGTCCGGCGAGGGCCCGGCCCGCGACGAGGCGGATGGCGCTGATCGTCAGATCGGGGTCGTGCACCTGTACGTAGTGGTCGCTTCCGGTGGCCAGGAGGTGCGGGGTCTGGTTCCCCAGTTCCACCAGGGCCTGCTGCACCGCGGGCCAGGCGCGCTCGAGCGGTGCCAGGACGGCCTTCGGGCTCCCGGCGGGGGTCGCGAACGGCTCCGTCTTGCTGAGCACGGCCATCGGGACCCTCGGCAGGGGCTTCGCCGCCCGCACCGCGTCGACCGCACCGTCGATGTCGGCCTTCTCGAACCGCGGATCCGCGTCGAAGGGCGTACCGGGGCTGTCGAGCAGTTTCAGGTACGCGGGCCACTGCGCGGCGAAGAACGGCTGCATGTTGGTGCCGAACGCGTCGACGAAGACGAGGCCGGCCGTCTTCTCCGGATGCTGCTGGGCATACAGCCGGGTGATCATCGCGCCGAAGGAATGGCCGACGAGCAGGTAGGGACCCGGCACGTGAGCCGCCGTCAGCACCTTGTCGAGGTCCCCGGCCATGGCGGCGAGGGAGCGGGTGCCGGTCACCGGCGTGCTGCGGGTGGTGAGTGCCGGAGGGGTGGTGTAGCGGATGGTTCCGGGCCGGTCGTACTCACACACCCGGGCGAAGGCCGCGACGCCCGGGAACACTGCGGGTGACTTCGGGACGGGCGGCCGGGTCTCGGTGAAGTTCCACGTGTCGGACGCATCGTGCAGCCCGGACTCCAGGACGACCGTGGGGCTGCCGGTCCCCTTGCAGCTCAGATGGAGCTTTCGGCCGCCGCCCACGTCGACCGGGCCGGAGAAGTCCCGAGGGGCCGGGCCCGGCCCCGAAGGGGAGGCGGCCGGGGCGCCGCGAAGGACCGGTGTGCTGCCGCAGCCGGGCACCACGGCCAGTGCCGCCGCGACCAGGGCCGCGGTCAGGAGCGGAATCCGCTGTCTCATCGGCTCTCCCGTTTCCTCGTGTGCGTGCCCGCCCCCGCGTCCGGGCCGGGCGTCCGGCCCGATCATCCGGTCCCACCGGCCGGACCCGCGGGATCGCCGCGCACGAGGGCGCCGCCACCGCGGACGGGGCCGGCACGGGAACGGAGCCCGGGGTGGAGACCGGACGGGGACCGGTGTGCGGAGGATGGTCTCCGCTTCCGGTCCCCGGTCCCGGCGGCAGCCGGCCGTCCTCGATCCCGATCACGCCTTCTTCGTACGGCCGCCCAGGCCGAGGCCCACCAGGACCGCCGCCGCGAGCACGATCGCCGCGTCGATCGCCAGGACCGTGCGCACGCCGTCGAAGAGCGAGGCCTGCGTGGTGGCCAGGACGCCGAGGAGCGGGATCCCGATGGTGAGGCCGACCTGCTGCGTCGTGGTGACCAGGCCGGTCGCCAGGCCCTGCTCCTCGTCGGGCACGCCGCTCGTCACGGTCAGCCCGTACGAGATGATCGCGCCGAGGTGGAACATGCTGGCCACCGAGACGGCGACGGTCGCCACCAGCGCGCCCGACTCGGCGCCCACGGCGAGCAGGGCCGCGGTCAGGAGCCCCTGGCCGAGCAGCGAGCCGACCAGCGTGCGCCGGGCGCCGAAGCGGCCGATGACCTTCGGGGCGTACGAGCCGGCGAGGGCCGATGCGACGCCCTGGACGCCGAAGACCAGACCGGTCCGGAAGGACGACAGCTCGAGCGTCTCCTGGAGGTACAGGGTCAGGACGAAGACGACCGTCGACATCATCGCGAAGGTCACCAGGCCGCCGGCGTTCCCCCAGGCGATCGTGCGCCGCTTCAGCATCGGCAGCGAGACCAGCGGGGCCGGGGTCTTCGACTCCACCACGGCGAAGGCGACGAGCAGGGCCAGGCCGGCGAGCAGCGTGCCCCAGACGTCCACGCCGCCGAAGCCGCGCTGGGCCGCCGTGGACAGGGAGTAGATCAGCGCGAGCAGGCCTCCGGTGACGGTGACGGCACCCGGGACGTCCAGACGCGGCCGGTCGGGGGTCCGCGACTCGGGCAGCAGACCCGGGGCGAGGGCGAGCACGATCACCGCGGTGACCGCGAGCAGTGCCATCGTGGAGCGCCAGCCGAGGGTGTCGGTCATGACGCCGCCGAGGACCATGCCGATGGTGAAGCCGAGGGACAGCAGGGTGCCGGAGATGCCGACCGCCTTGTCGCGCAGCGGGCCCTCGGGGAACGTGGTGGTCAGCAGGGACATGCCGGTCGGCACGATGACCGCCGCGCCGAGGCCCTGCAGGGCGCGCCCGGCCAGGAACGACGCCGGGTCCCAGGCAAGCGTGGCCAGCAGCGAGGCCGTACCGAAGAGGGTCAGGCCGATCAGGAACAGCTTCTTGCGTCCGTAGAGGTCGGCGATCCTTCCGAAGAGGAGGAGGAAGCCGCCGGAGGGCAGCGTGAAGGCGGTGACCGCCCATTGCAGGGCCGACCGGCTCAGGCCCAGGTCCTTGCCGAGGGCGGGCAGGGCCACGTTCAGTACGGAGAAGTCGAGGGCCACCATGAACTGGGCGGCGCAGAGCACGAAGAGGACCAGCTTGGCCCGGCCCGTGAGCCGTTCGTTCCCGGGAGCGGGTGCTGCTGCCCGGGGGCCGGTGGTGGTCGGTGCCGTCGTCGTATGAGTATCGATCGCCATGACCACTACCCTCGCGGCCCGGGAATGCCCGTGGAGAGTGGGAACTTATCCTGTTGGTGGCACCACCAGGCAGCTGACAGGGGGAGTTAGTGGCTACACCGATCGACAGGCACCGCCGTTCCGAACTGCGCGAGTTCCTGATGAACAGGCGGGCGAGGATCACCCCCGCGCAGGCGGGTCTGCCGGACGGCGGGGCCCGCCGCCGCACCCCGGGCCTGCGCCGGGAGGAGGTCGCCGTGCTCTCCGGGGTCGGGGTGTCCTGGTACCAGTGGCTGGAGCAGGGCCGCGACATCACGGTGTCGCCGCAGGTCCTCGACTCGGTCGGCCGGGTCCTGAAGCTGACCAGCGCCGAGCGCCGGCACCTGTACGTGCTGGCGGGGCTCAACCCGCCGGCCCTCGAGGTGGCGCCGGCCGACCGGGGCATGTGCGAGGGGCTGAAGCGGCTGATCGACGCGTGGATGCCGTTCCCCGCGCACATCATGGACGTGTACTGGAACACGGTGCTCTACAACGACGCGGCCGCGCTGGTGCTCGGCATGCGCCCGGAGATCGTGCAGAACTGCCTGATCGCGTTCTTCACCGACCCCATCTACAAGGCCCGTTCGAGGCACTGGGAGGAGATCGCCTGCAACGTGGTCGCCCAGTACCGGGCGGCGTGCTCGGAGTGGCCCGAGGACGAGGGGTTCCAGGCGGTCGTCGAGGAGGCGCGGGAGGTCAGCCCGGAATTCGCCGAGCTGTGGGACCGGCGGGACGTCCGGCCCGGCGGCCTGATGCAGAAGGAGATCGAGCACCCGGTCGTGGGGACGCTGTTCGTCGAATCGACCCAGTTGCGCGTACCGGCCCGGCCCGACCTGTCGATCGTGCTGCACACCCCGCTGCCGTCCACCGATACGGCGGAGAAGCTGGAGTGGCTGACCTCGGCCGAGGGCCGCCGGGGATCCATGTACCCCATCGCCGGCTGACCCCGCCGGGCCGCCCGGGCGGCGGCTCCGGGCGCGGGTACCCCTGACCGGCCACAGCGCCGGTCAGGGGTACCCGCGACGGTCGGCTAGCGCCCGTCGGACACCATGCGGGCGATCTCTTCCTCCACCTCGCGGAGTTCCTCCTGCCGGTCCATGGGGATCAGCTGCTCCCGGTAGTGGGTCAGTGCGGTGACGAGGAGATCGGCCCGTCCGGGTTCCATCGCGTACATGCGCCGCGCGGCGGCGACGGACTCGGCGCGCAGGGCCAGCGCGATGTCCGGCCGGTGTGCGAACTCGTAGCGGCTGTACTTCCACAGTGCGGCGGACAGCAGCGGCAGATAGGCCAGGGGGCTCACCTGGGCCAGGACGCGGTAGGCCGCGACCCGCTCACGGACCGACGGCTTCGCCGATCCCAGAAGGGCCACCCGGGCTCGGAGGACTGCGTGGTGATTGATGTTCGCCGAGTGATTCATGACGGTGATTCTCAAAGCCGCACGGGTGCCCAAACAAGGGCAATCGACTGTGCCCTTGATCCTACGAAAACGGCGTCTGACCTGTCATGATGGGTACGTCTTCACCCCTGCGCCCCCCGGACGGCCCGTCGGCCTCCGCGACGGGATGCCGCCCCTCACCACCACCCCCACGCTCCTCCCCCTCCCGCTTCGCGGGCGCGCGGGCCATTCAGAGGATCACCCGAGGGGCAAATAAGACATTTCCCTACATAGCGCTGCTCAGGCGGTACCCCTTGAGTGCCCAAAGGGGCGTGGGGTTAGCATGTGAGCGCCGCCTAGCTCGAAAGATAAACCTGTGACTGTCAATGACGACTCGTTCACCAACTGGAAAAACCGCGAGGAGATCGCGGAGTCGATGATCCCGATCATCGGGAAGCTGCACCGTGAGCAGGACGTGACGATCCTGCTGCACAGCCGCTCCTTGGTGAACAAGTCGGTGGTCAGCATCCTGAAGACCCACCGATTCGCCCGGCAGATCGACGGCGAGGAGCTCTCGGTCACCGAGACGCTGCCGTTCCTGCAGGTGCTCACCACCCTCGATCTCGGCCCGTCCCAGATCGACATCGGCATGCTCGCCGCGGAGTACAAGAACGACGACCGCGGCCTCTCGGTGGCCGAGTTCACCGCCGAGGCCGTCGCCGGTGCCACCGGTGCGAACAAGATCGAGCGCGGCGACGGCCGCGACGTCGTCCTGTACGGCTTCGGCCGCATCGGCCGCCTCGTCGCCCGCCTGCTCATCGAGAAGGCCGGCTCCGGCAACGGCCTGCGCCTGCGCGCCATCGTCGTCCGCCAGGGCGGCGACCAGGACATCGTCAAGCGCGCCTCCCTGCTGCGCCGCGACTCGATCCACGGCCAGTTCCAGGGCACCATCACCGTGGACGAGGCGACGAACACGATCATCGCCAACGGCAACGCGATCAAGGTGATCTACGCGAACGACCCGTCCGAGGTCGACTACACCGCGTACGGCATCAAGGACGCCATCCTCATCGACAACACGGGCAAGTGGCGTGACCGCGAGGGTCTGTCCAAGCACCTGCGCCCGGGCATCGACAAGGTCGTCCTGACCGCCCCCGGCAAGGGCGACGTCCCGAACATCGTCCACGGTGTCAACCACGACACGATCAAGCCGGACGAGCAGATCCTGTCCTGCGCCTCCTGCACCACCAACGCGATCGTCCCGCCGCTGAAGGCCATGGACGACGAGTACGGCGTGCTGCGCGGCCACGTGGAGACCGTCCACTCGTTCACGAACGACCAGAACCTGCTGGACAACTACCACAAGGCCGACCGCCGCGGCCGCAGCGCGCCGCTCAACATGGTCATCACCGAGACCGGTGCCGCGTCCGCCGTCGCCAAGGCGCTGCCCGACCTCAAGGCGCCGATCACCGGCAGCT
This sequence comes from Streptomyces sp. NPDC032745, assembly GCF_055579465.1. Classification (NCBI taxonomy): domain Bacteria; kingdom Bacillati; phylum Actinomycetota; class Actinomycetes; order Kitasatosporales; family Streptomycetaceae; genus Streptomyces; species Streptomyces sp. NPDC032745. The sequence continues at coordinate 378,542 of NZ_JBVING010000008.1, forward strand.
CGATCCGCGTCCCCGTCCCGGACGTCTCGATCGCCATCCTGAGCCTGCGCCTGGGCCGCGAGACCACCCGCGAGGAAGTCCTCGACCACCTCCGCGACGTCTCGCTGCACTCGCCGCTCAAGCGCCAGATCGACTTCACCACCGCCCCCGACGCGGTCTCGATGGACTTCGTCGGCTCGCGCCACGCCTCGATCATCGACGCGGGCGCCACCAAGGTCGACGGCGACAACGCGATCCTCTACCTCTGGTACGACAACGAGTTCGGCTACTCGTGCCAGGTCATCCGCGTCGTCCAGCACGTCTCGGGCGTCGAGTACCCGACGTACCCCGCCCCGGCGGTCTGATCCCGTCGCACACGAGTCGCACTCTCCGCGTACTCACGGCCCGTTCCACCGCCCATCACGGGCGGGGGGACGGGCCGCGCGCGTTCGTGGGGAGCCCGGCGCGAAAACCCGGGTGTGCGGTGGACTGTTGTGCTGTTAGCTTCCTCGTGTGCCGAAGTTGAATCAGATCATCGCAGTGGAGAAGGGCGTCAAGTCCAAGTCTCTCCAGGAACTCACCCAAGCCCATCAGGACGTCCAGAAGCCCGCGTTGCTCGCCGGCATCTCGCGGACGTACCAGCCCAAGGACGAGGAGGGCGAGCAGCTGCCGCCCGAGTCCACGCGGGTGCAGATCAAGGCGGAGGACGTGCTGCGCGCGACGGCGGGAACGCTGACGCGACTGTTCGACGTGACGGCGACGAAGGACTGGGCGAACCGCACGGCGGCCGCGGACGTCGTCGTCGACGGAACGGTCCTGCTGCCCCAAGTTCCGGTACCGTACCTGCTGTTCCTCGAGAAGCAGCTCACCGACCTGCACACGTTCGTACGCAAGCTCCCCGTCCTGGACGCTTCTGAGGCGTGGAACCTCGACCCCTCGACGGACGCGTGGAAGACCGACCCGGTCCGCACGATCCGCACCAAGAAGGTGCCGCGCAACCACGTGAAGGCCGAGGCCACGGAGAAGCACCCGGCGCAGGTCGAGGTGTACTACGAGGACGTCCCGGTCGGTTACTGGACGACGGTCAAGTTCTCCGGTGCGCTGCCGGCCCGCCGGGTCAACGAGCTCCTCGACCGGGTCGAAAGGCTCCAGCAGGCCGTCAAGTTCGCCCGCGAGGAGGCCAACGGCACCGAGGTCACCGACCAGCGCGTCGGGGATGCAGTGTTCGGCTACCTGTTCCGGTAGCCTCAAGATCGCCCCCTGTGCGAGCGGGGGGGTGCGCGCAAAGCGCAAAGCTGAAACTGATGTTGAAGCTGACCAAGGGGTGTCAGTTGGGGGTTCGAATCCCTCCCCCGGCACACGTGCCGGGGTGGCCCAAGCCGGTAGAGGCGGCCCCGTGAAACTCAGATTCTCGCTCCAGTCTCAGCATTCGCCGCCGAACGCCGGATCGACCGAGCGCGGACGATCATCGACGGATGGGGGTTCAAGTCCCCTCTGCGCCTCTCTCGTGGCGCGGTAGTTCAAAGGCAGAACACGTCGGTCTCAGAATGATCCGCGACTCTTAAACGCCGCCGGTGTGCGCAATTGGGTGGCAAGCTGGAGCCCGGGAGCTGGATATGCTCCCGGGCTCCGTCACGTTCCGCGCCCCGCGTTACGTTGTGGCCATGGGCATATACATGGTGAGCGTCACCGCGGAGGACTGGCACGATGCGGACGAGGGCGGTCGGGCCGAGATCGCGGCCGGGCTGAACCGGGAACTGGGCAGGCGCGGACTGCCGCCGTACGAACCCGGGCCGGGCCCGGCGCCCCGCTTCGAGGAGAAGATGGTCCCCTCGCTGGACGGCTTCGTCGAGCTGTGCCGGGAACACGGGGTGGAGGACCTGCTCGCCTGGTCCGTGCTGGTGCCGGTCTCCCTCGACTCGGAGATCACGGTCGCGACGCAGGAGGAACCCGAGGAGCCCGTCGTCATCGCCGGTGCTCCGCAGGTGCTGCTCATGGCGGAACTCCTGGCGGCGTCCGTCCCGCTTCCGCCCGAGCTGCTCGCCCCCTCCGGCCCCCTCTCCCTGACCTCGTGGTTCCTCGACGCCTCCGAGCGCGAAGTCCCCGGCGCGGACAGGACTTTCCACACCGCCCTCTACCTCCACGCGGCGCGCCACTGCCTGGCCTACGGCTGCCCGGTGCTCTACAGCTGAGCCCGCGGGGGCCGCTGGTACCGCAGGAGGAGGAGGGCGGTGTCGTCGGTGCGCGGGGCGCCGCTCCGGGCGTGGTCGATGAGGTCGTCTGCCAGAGAGTCCAGGGGGTGGTCTTCGGGGGCTGCGGTGATGCGTGCGGCGACCGCCTCGATGGCTTCCTCGAGGTCTTGGCCGGGGACCTCGACCAGGCCGTCGGTGTAGAGCGTGAGGAGGGTGGCGGGGGTGAACGGGATCTCGACGGCCGTGTACGAGGCGTCGGGATCGATGCCCAGGAGCAGGCCCGGCGGCAGGTGGAGCATCTCCGTCGGGCCGTCGGCGCGGCGCAGCAGGGGTGGCGGGTGGCCGGCGGTGGCGAGGTGGGCGGTCTGGGCCGCCAGGTCGATGTGGGCGTACAGGCAGCTGGTGAACAGCCCCGGTTCGAGGTCGGTCAGGAGCCGGTTGGTGCGGGCGAGGACCTCTTCGGGCGGTGCGCCGGCGGTGGCGTGGACGGCCGCGCGGACCTGGCCCATGAGGGCGGCGGCGCTCACGTTGTGGCCCTGGACGTCACCGATGGCGGCCGCGACCGTGGTGTCGTCGATGCGGATGAGGTCGTAGAAGTCACCGCCGATGTCGAGGCCGTGCGCCGCGGGCAGGTAGCGGGCGGCCACTTCCAGGTGCGGGATGCGGGGCAGGGCGTGCGGCAGCAGGCCCGTCTGCAGGCTGTGGGCGAGCTGGTGGGTGGAGTCGTAGATGCGGGCGCGGTCCAGGGCCTGCGCGATGAGTCCGGCGATGGAGGTCAGGACGGCCCGTTCGCCGGGGGCGAAGGTGCGGGGGCGGGCGTAGGCGAGGACGAGGGTGCCGATGGGGCGCTTGGACGCGATCAGCGGCAGGAAGGCCCAGGCAGCCATGCCGTCCGCGATCACGACGGCCGGGAAGGCGGCCAGGAGCTCGCTCTCGTCACCGAAGAACAGCGGGTTGCCCGTACGCAGGCCGTGCGTGGTGGCGGTGTCGGTGCTCAGCGGCATGCCGTCGTAGCGGGCCATGAGCTCGGCGGGGTAGCCGCGGTGCCCGACCATGCGCAGGCGCTGTTCCTCCGCCACCAGGAGGGCCATGGCCTGGGCTCCGAGCGCGGGGACGAGCTGGTCGGCGGCCTGGTCGACCACGTCCTGGGCGTGGGCGGCCTCGGTGAGGGTGGCTGCCAGGTGCATGAGCTGGTAGAGGGCGGTGGCCCGGCTGGGGGACGGCTCCTCCGGGGCGGCGGTCGGGGCGGCGGGCGGTGGGGCGGGCTGGTCGGCGGCCGGCCTGATGCGGACGCTGATCCCGGTGTCGTCCGGGTAGAGGTCGAACCGCAGGTACCGGCCGATCGGGGGCGCGGCGGTGAAGCTGCGGGGCATCCGGCTGATCACGGTGGCCCGGTAGTGGTCCTCGATGGTGGGGTTGTCCATCCAGGGAAGGGCCTCCCAGGGCAGGGCTCCGCGCAGCTGGGAGACGGGTGCGCCGAGCAGCTCGGCGGCCTCGGGGGTGATGAAGGTGATGGTGCCGTTCAGGTCGAGTGCGCAGTTTCCGCCGGGCAGCCTGCGGACGAAGGCCAGGGCGGCGGCCGCCTCGACCGGTCCGGGTGTGGGAGGGGGAAGCGGTCGCAGTATGACCGGGTGTGCAGGGGGGCGGATCGGGCGGCCGTCGTCAGCAGCCCGTCCCAGGACGTGCGCGAGACGGTGACAGGACGACTCCACGGACCGGCGTTCCCCGTCGGTCATGCGGGGCCCGTGGGAGCCGGGCCACAGGAGTACGATGCCGGCCCCCGGGGACCCCTCCCGGTCGGAGGCCCGGGCAGGGAGCGGGGCGGCGGCGAGGGCGAAGTCGTACGGCAGGACCAGGCCGATGCGCGGGTAGCGGCGGGCCGTCTCCTCCTGGCCGCCGAGCCAGACGAGCCGGCCGTCACGGACGGCGTCGGCCACCGGGATGGGATCGTCCAGCCCGACGCGGGACCAGGGCAGCGCGAACTCGCGGGACACCCCGGCGGCCATCGCCAGGTGCAGGACCCGCCGGCTGGGGTCGGGCAGGTAGAGCATGACGATGGACGCCCCCGCGTCGCTGCAGGCATCGAGCAGCGCCTCCCCCAGCACCCGCTGGTCGGCCCCCTCGGGCCCCGCGGCCCGCTCGGTCCGCTCGGCCCCCTCGCCACCGTGATCACGCCCTGGAAGGTTTCGCACCCGACCATGTTCCCTCCCCGTCCTCCCGCACGTCGGCACCCGCCCGCTCCGGGCGAGCCCGCGGCCGCGTCCGGCGGTACCGCCGTCACGGGCGCCGGCACAGGGCGGGGTCGGGGTGGTCGTCGAAGCCGAGCGCGCGGTAGAGCGGTTCGCCCTCGGTGGAGGCGTACAGGTCGACGCGGGCGGCGCCGCGTTCCCGGAACCAGTCGAGCAGGGCCCGCATGATCGCCCGGCTGTGGCCGCGCCGACGGTGGGCGGGGTCGGTGACCACGCCGATCACGTGCCCGATCCGGCCGTTGCGCAGGTGCGGGCCGGGCAGCCGCTGCTCGACGGTGCCGATGCCGCATGCGGCGAGGCCCTGGTCGCCGTCCACGACGAGGATCCGTACGGAGTCCGCCGTCAGCTGTTCCTTCAGCACCACGGCCAGCGCCTCGCGCCACCCGCCGTCCGCTGACGAGGGGTTGAAGAAGTCGCCGCCGAGGTCCTCGAACAACAGCGCCCGCAGGCGGACGAGTTCCGCGACATCGCCGTCCGTCGCCGGCCGTACTCCGGTGTGGTCTCCCATGCCGACCAGACTGGTGTAATGGTCTGGTGCACCTCAACCCTTACGGCGAGGACGCCGTCAACCTCGCTGCGGACCTGGCCAACCGGCGCCCGGCGAGCCCCGGGGAACTCGCGGACCGCTGCCGCGCAGCCGGGCTGGCCCTGGAGGGACCGACCACGCCGGCGACGGCTGGCACCTGCACTACCGCCCCGACCGGCAGCCGCTCGGCTCCCTGCTGTTCTCGCTGATCTCCGTCGGGACGGCGCTGCACCTGGCCGGGCGGGGCATGCACCGGCTTCGGCGGTGTGCCGTGACCGAGTGCGCCACGGTCTTCGCCGACACCTCCCGTACCGGACGCCGGCGCTACTGCACCCAGCGCTGCGCCAACCGCGACGCGGTACGCCGGCACCGCGCCCGGGGCGGCGGGCACCCGGCGTAGCGGTCCTTCCACGGCGGAGCCCTGGGCGATGGGCCCCCCGCCCCTGGCGGGCGTTACGCGAAGGGGTCGAAGGGGATGGGGGGCCTGGCGGCGTTCAGGGCGTCGTTGAAGCGGCCGTCGGAGATCTTGATCGTGGCGGATCCGAAGTCGGCGGTCATCAGCTTGTCGCGGAACCCGGCCGGGTAGCCGTTCCAGCCGACGAGGCGCGGGTAGAACCAGTTGCCGGTGTGGTTCTCCGCGGGCTCGTCGTTGCTGTTGGCGAGGCGGTAGAAGTGGGTCGAGGCGCCGTCCTTGTGGTAGACGACCTTGGCGTGCGTCCCGTCGAAGCGGACCTGTGAGCGGGGGTACCACTTCCAGCCGCTGTGCTGCGAAGTCGACACGTACTGGACCTCGTTGTCCTTGATCCAGACCACGACGTGCTCGAAGTCGTGGCGGTGCCCGATGGCCGCGGGGCCGAGGGTGGCCTGGTCCTTCTCGAAGTAGCCGGCGTACATGACGGCGCACCAGCCGTTGTTGCACTTCTCGCGGGAGTACGTGTTGGAGTTCTGCAGTTGCGCGTAGTCCCGGCAGTGGCCGTTCACCGCTCCGCCCGGCTTGAGGCCGGGGTTGAGGGTGCCGCTGCTGCTGATGGCGGCGGTGGCGTAGCAGCCGTCCCCGTCGTAGTCGAAGGCGGGCGAGAAGGTCTGCTCCAGGCCGTCCGCGTTCTGCGGCAGGGGCGGCATCACGTCGGCGACGGCGACGGCCGGAAGGGTCATCACGAGTGCCGCGGCACCGAGGCCTGCGGTGGCCGCAGCCCGGCGGACTCTGGCCCACCGCTGACGGCGGAAGGTTTCTGCATGCTCGTTCACCGACGCCGACAGCAAGCTGCGCACATCATCTCCTCGGCCTGTACTGCTGGTTCCGGGTTCCGGGCACCAGCGCGTTCCCTGGTCGCGCGACCGGTGCCACGCTAGCCGGGCAGCGTTCGGGCCGGGGTCGGGTCGGGCGAATTCCAGATGTATTCCGATGCCGCGTCGAGGAGCCATTCGGCGAGGTAGCCGGCGAACGAGGAGCGCACCAGGACCCGGAATCCGGGCCGGTGTCCGTCGCGCGGGACCAGCACCACCTGGGCCCGGGCCAGTGTGGTCTGCGCGCAGCGGCCGGCGCCGAAGGCGCGGGGGTGCAGGTCGAGGGAGCAGCCGTGCGCGAGGAGTCCGGCGGCCAGGTCCCCGCCGACGAGCAGGGTGGTGCGCTGTGCCGAGACGTCGACGACTGCCGCGTGCCCGTCGCCGACGGCCTCGCGCAGCCGGGCTTCGAGGTGCGTCCGTGTTCCGGCCGGGCCGATGACGAGCCATTCGTCCGGGCCCAGCCACAGCGCCGCGAACTCGCCGCCGTACGCGACCGTGTTGGGCTCCTGCGGAAGCGGGAAGCCGAGCGCGAGCCCCACGGCGTCCGCGGCCGGGCCCTTGGGGTCGAGCCGTACGCCGACCTGGGCGAGGAAGGGCAGTTCCGCCAGCCGCAGGGCCCCGCCCGAGGCGCGGGTGGCGGCGGCGAAGCGTGCGGCGTACGGCGCCAGCGGGCTCGTCCCGGCGCGGCGGGCGGCGGTGTCAGCCATCGCGGCGTGCCCCCTCGGGGTCGTAGAGGACGGGACCGGTGACCGTGACCGGGACCAGGTCGCCGCCCACGGGTGCGTACAGCCGGTCGCCGATGCGCTCCCGGCCGCCCTTGACCAGGGCGAGCGCGAAGGTCCGGCCGAGCGCCGCGCTGCGGTAGCTGGAGGTGACGTGTCCGAGCATCGGCACCGGCGGCTCGGGCAGCGTGGCGGCGGCGACCAGTTGGGTGCCTTCGGGCAACAGGATGCCGGGGTCGTCCGGCAGCAGTCCGACCAGGTGCTTGCGGTCGGGCCGGGCGGTGTCGGGCCGGGTGTGCGAGCGCTTGCCGATGAAGTCGGGCTTCTTGCGGGACACGGCCCAGCCCATGCCGAGGTCCTGCGGGGTCACGGTGCCGTCGGTGTCCTGGCCGACGATCGGATAGCCCTTCTCGGCGCGCAGGACGTGCATGGTCTCGGTGCCGTACGGGGTGATGCCGAGGGGGCGGCCCGCCTCGTACAGCGCCTCCCACAGCCGGGACGCTTCCCACGGCAGTACGTTGATCTCGTACGCCAGCTCGCCGGAGAAGCTGATCCGGCACACGCGGGCCGGGATCCCGGCGACGGCCGTGTCCCGCCAGGCCATGAACGGGAAGTCGGCCGCGTCCACGGCGAGCCGGGGGGCGAGCCCGCGCAGGACGTCCCGGGAGCGCGGCCCGACGAGGGCCACGGTGGCCCACTGTTCGGTGACCGAGGTGCAGTGCACGCGCAGTTCGGGCCACTCCGTCTGGAGCCATTCCTCCATCCAGTCCAGTACGGCCGCGGCGTTGCCGGTCGTGGTGGTGACGAGGTAGCGGTCGCCGGCGAGGCGGATCGCGGTCCCGTCGTCGAAGACCATCCCGTCCGGGCGGCACATGACGCCGTAGCGGATCATGCCGACCTTCAGGGTGCTCATCATGTTGGTGTAGAGCCGGTCCAGGAAGACACCGGCGTCCGGCCCCTGCACGTCGATCTTGCCGAGGGTGGAGGCGTCCATGAAGGCGACGCCCTCGCGGGCGGCGCGGCATTCGCGCAGCACCGCCGCCGCCTTGTCCTCTCCGGCCTGCGGGTAGTACCACGGCCGTTTCCACTGGCCGACGTTCTCGAACTCGGCCCCGTGCGCGAGGTGCCACTCGTGCAGGGCGGTCACGCGTACGGGGTCGTGCAGCAGGCCTCGGTCGCGGCCGGCGAGCGCGGCGAAGGAGACCGGGGCGTACGGGGCGCGGAAGGTCGTCGTTCCCAGCTCGCCGACGTCCAGGCCCAGCAGGTGCGCGACGACTCCGCTCGCGAGGACGCCCGAGGTCTTGCCCTGGTCGTTCGCGGTGCCTGCCGTGGTGTAGCGCTTGAGGTGTTCCGCCGAGCGGAGGCCGGCGCCCGTCGCTCGGGCGAGGTCGTCGACGGTGACGTCGCGCTGGAGGTCGACGAAGCTGCGGGCGGTGTCCGCACCGGGGACCACCCACAGGTGCCGGGCGGGGGTCCGGGGCTGCTCGGCGACGGGCGGGAGCGGGAGCGCGTCGTGGGCGGTGAAGCCCTCGGCTTCCAGGGCCCGGGTTCCCGCGGCCCGGCCCTCGGCCAGGCAGCGGGAGAGGTCGAACGCGCCGCGTGCCGCGCCGGCGGCCTCCACCGCCTGGCGGCAGCCGTCGGGGACGAACGTCCCGAGCACCGGGTCGTACCGCAGGCGTCCGCCGGCCTGGCTGAACAGGTGGACGACCGGGTTCCAGCCGCCGGACACGAGCAGGAGGTCGGCGGGGACCTCGCGGGCGGCGGAGCCTTCCCCGGGACCGGACACGGTCACCGAGGAGACCCGGGGTGCGCCCGCGGTGCCCGTCACCACATGCCCGGCGAGCACTTCGATGCCGGCCTCGGCGGCGCGGCCCGCCCACTCCCCCGGCCGGGGCCGGGCGTCGGCGACCGCGGCGATCGCGACACCCGCCGCGATCAGGTCGAACACGGCCTCGTACGCGCCGTCGTTCGTGGTGAACACGACCGCGCGACGGCCCGGGACGACACCGAACCGGTTCAGGTACGCACGGGCGGCCCCGGCCAGCATCACGCCGGGGCGGTCGTTGTCGGCGAAGGCGAGCGAGCGTTCGTGCGCGCCGGTCGCGAGCACGACCCGGCGCGCCCGGATCCGCCATACCCGCTCGCGGGAGACGTGCGCGGGGGCCTGCGCGCCGAGGTGGTGGGTGCGGCGCTCCACGGCGAGCACATGGTTGTCGTCGTAGTACCCGAAGACGGTGGTGCGCAGCAGTACGCGGACCCCGGGCGCCGCGTCGAGCTCCGCGCCCGCCGCGGCGGCCCACTCGGTCAGCTCGCCCGTGCCGAGCAGGCTGCCGCCCGGCTCGGGCCGGTCGTCGGCGAGGATCACGCGCGCCCCGCTGCGGGCGGCCGCCGTCGCCGCGGCCAGGCCGGCCGGGCCCGCGCCGACGACGAGCAGATCGCAGTGGGCGTGGACCGCGTCGTAGCGGGCCGGGTCGGCTGCCGTGGCGAGCCGGCCCTGCCCGGGGAGGCTGCTCGCGACGAGCCCGTCGTACAGCTCGACGGCCGTGGCGGGCAGCATCGGCTCGGGAAAGGGTTCCTCGATCTGTACGACGGCGTTCGGCTCCTCGACCCCGGCGGTGAAGATCCCGCGCGGGCGGCCGAGTCTGACGCTGCTGCCGGCCTGGTGGACGCCGTGGGCGAGCAGCGCCGAGGCGAGGGTGTCGCCCCGGTAGCCCTCGTACGCGACGCCGTCGAAGCGGAAGCCGAGCGGCTGGTCCCGTCGGATGCGTCCGCGGTCGGGCAGCCGGAAGGGGTGTGCGGTCATGAGCTCACCGGCCTCGGGTCACCGGTCCGGTAGACGGAGCGGATCTCGTTGGTCGCCGTGTCCCGGACGACGTTGAACCAGCGGCGGCAGCCGTCCGCGTGGCTCCACCGCTCGGCGAAGGGGCCCTTGGGGTTGTCGCGGAAGAAGAGGTAGCGGGCCCACGCCTCGTCGCTCACCGCGGCGGGGTCCGCGGGGTAGGGCACGTGTGCCTGGCCGCCGTAGTGGAACTCGGCTTCGTCGCGGGGCCCGCACCAGGGACAGGGGATGAGCAGCATCGTCTCGGCTCCTCAGTGGGCCACCGCGGCCGCGCCGTGCTCGTCGACGAGCGCGCCGGTGGTGAAGCGTTCGAGCGTGAAGGGGGCATTGAGCGGGTGGGGGGCGTCGTGGGCGATGGTGTGCGCGAAGGCCCAGCCGACTCCGGGTGTGGCTTTGAAACCGCCGGTGCCCCAGCCGCAGTTGACGTAGAGGTGTTCCACAGGGGTGAGTCCGGTGATCGGTGACGCGTCGGGGCTGACGTCGACGATGCCGCCCCACGTGCGCAGGACGTGCGCGCGGGCGAAGACCGGGAAGAGTTCGAGGGCGGCCGCCATCTGGCGTTCGATGATGTGGAACGCGCCGCGCTGCGTGTACGCGTTGTACGCGTCGATGCCGGCGCCCATGACCAGCTCGCCCTTGTGGGCCTGGCTGACGTACACGTGCACCGCGTTGGACATCACGACGGTGGGGTGTACGGGCTCCAGCAGCTCGGAGACCAGTGCTTGCAGCGGGTGGCTCTGCAGGGGCACCTCGAAGCCGGCCATCGCGGCCAGTACGGAGGAGTGCCCGGCCGCGCAGAGGGCGACCCGGCCGGCGGCGATCGGGCCGAGCAAGGTCTGCACCCCGGTGACCCGGCCGTCCTGCACGTCGATGCCGGTGACCTCGCAGTTCTGGACGAGGTCGATGCCGGCGGCGTCGGCCGCCCGGGCGAGGCCCCACGCGACGTGGTCGTGCTTGGCGATGCCCGCGCGCGGCTGGTAGGTGGCACCCATGACGGGATACCGCACGTCCGGGGAGGTGTCGACGATCGGGCAGACCTCCTTGACCTGCGCGGGGTCGAGCCATTCGGCGTCCACGCCGTTCAGCCGGTTGGCCTCGACGCGGCGTACGCCGTCCCGTACGTCCTGAAGGGTGTGGGCCAGGTTCAGCACGCCGCGCTGGGAGAACAGGATCGGGTAGTCGAGGTCCTCCTCGAGCCCTTCCCACAGTTTGAGGGCGTGCTCGTAGATCCCGGCGCTCTCGTCCCAGAGGTAGTTGGAGCGGATGATGGTGGTGTTGCGGGCCATGTTGCCGCCGGCGAGCCAGCCGCGTTCGAGGACGGCGACGTCGGTGATGCCGTGGTTCTTCGCCAGGTAGTGGGCGGTGGCCAGGCCGTGTCCGCCACCGCCCACGATGACCACGTCGTAGCTGCGCCTGGGTTCGGGGGTGCGCCACAGCCAGGAGGGGTGTTCGGGCAGGTCGGCGCCCGGGGTGCGGGGGCTCATCGGGCGTCTCCCGACAGGCCCCGCAGGCGCCGCATCCCCGGGTCGAACAGCGGCTCCTCGGCGACGACGGCCGCGATGCGCAGGTCGAAGTAGCCGATGTCCAGGGTGCGGCCCGGCGTGGCGAGCTCCGCGGGCAGCCAGGCGTAGGCGATGCCCTTGCCGATGGTGTAGCCGTACGCGGCGCTGGTGACGTACCCGACCGGCCGGTCCCCGTCGTACACGGGCTCCTTGCCCATGACGACGGCGCCCGGGTCGTCGATGGTCAGGCAGGTGAGGCGGCGCCGGACGTCGGCTGCGCGCCGTTCCAGTGCGGCCCGGCCGATGAAGTCGCCCTTGTCCGTCTTGACGGCGAAGCCGAGGCCGGCCTCGTACGGGTCGTGTTCGTGGCCCATGTCGGTGCCGAAGGCGCGGTAGCCCTTCTCCAGGCGCAGGCTGTTGAAGGCGCCCCGGCCGGCTGCGATGCCGCCGTACGGCTGCGCGGCCTCCCAGAGCGTGTCCCACAGCTTCAGCCCCATGTCGGCGCTCGTGTACAGCTCCCAGCCGAGCTCTCCGACGTAGCTGAGGCGCAGGGCGGTGACCGGGACGGCCCCGATGTGGGCGCTGCGGGCCCGGAAGTAGCGCAGGCCCTCGTTGGAGAAGTCGGCGTCGGTGAGCGGCTGGAGCACCTCTCGCGCCTTCGGCCCCCACAGGCCGATGCAGCAGGTGCCCGCGGTGATGTCCCGTACGACGACAGAGCCGTCGTCGGGGAGGTGGTGGGTGAACCAGGCGAGGTCGAGGTTGCCGTTGGCCCCGATCTGGAAGCGGTGCCGGGCGAGGCGGGCCACCGTGATGTCGCTGCGGATGCCGCCGTCCTCGTCGAGCATCAGCGTGTACGTGACCGAGCCCACGGACTTGTCGACATCGGAGGTGGTCAGGCGCTGGAGGAACGCTGCGGCTCCGCGGCCGGACACCTCCAGCCGTTTGAGTGCCGACATGTCGTACAGGGCGGCGCCCTCCCGGGTGGCCAGGGCCTCTGCGCCGACGACCGGCGACCACATCCGTGCGGCCCAGTCGCCCGGGACCGGGATGTCCCACCGGTCCAGGAGGGCCTCGTTGGCCGCGTACCACTGGGGCCGTTCCCAGCCGGAGGCCTCCAGGAAGAAGGCGCCGAGTTCGCGTTCGCGGACGTGGAAGGGGCTGGTGCGCAGTGGGCGTGGCGCACCGGCGGGCTCGAGCGGGTGGAGGATGTCGTAGACCTCGACGAAGTTCTGGCAGCCGCGGGCGAGTACGTACGCGGGGGCGAGCTGGTGCGGCTCGAAGCGGTTGACGTCGCATGCGTGCAGGTCGAAGGAGGAGCAGTGGCCGTCCACGAGCCATTCGGCCATGGCGCGGCCGACGCCGGCGGAGTGGGTGACCCAGACGGCCTCGGCGACCCAGAAGCCCTTGACGTCGGTTGATTCGCCGAGGAGGGGCATTCCGTCGGTGGTGAACGAGAAGAGCCCGTTGATGCCCTCCTCGACCTTGGCGTCCCGCGTGGCCGGCAGCAGGGACTGGGTCTCGGTCCAGGCGTCGGCGAAATCGTCGGCCGTGAACCGCAGTACGGAGGGCATCTGCCCGGAGGAGTCCGGTGGGGCGATGTCGTCGGCGGAGACCGGCATCGGGCGGTGTCCGTAGAAGCCGATGCCGAGCCGGTCGAAGCGGTCGCGGTAGTAGAGGTCGGCGTCCTGGTGGCGCAGGATGGGGCGGACCGCCTCCTCGGTCTGTCCGGCGAGCGCGGGGACAGGGCCGGTCCAGGCCAGCTGGTGGGCGAGGGGGGTCAGCGGCAGGCTCATCCCGACCATGCGGGCGACCTTGGGGCCCCAGATGCCGGCGCAGCACACGACGATGTCGGCGGGGATCTCGCCGCGGTCCGTGACCACGGCGGTGACACGGTCGCCGCCGGTTGTGCCGTCGGCTTCGGTACGGATGTCCAGCACCTCGTGGCGCTCCAGGAGGCGGACGCCCCGGGCGCGGGCGGCCCGGAGCTGCGCCTCCACGGCGAGCACCGCCTTGGCCAGGCCGTCGGTGGGGACCAGCAGTCCGCCGAGCACCCGGTCGCGGTTCACCAGGGGGTGCAACGCCACGCATTCGTCCGGGCCGACCAGCCGGCCCTCGACGCCCCAGGAGGTGAGCCAGCCGTGCCGGCGCCGCAGATCGGTGAGGCGCTCCGGGGTGGTGGCCAGTTCGAGCCCGCCGACCTGGAGGAAGCAGGGCTGCCCGTCGACGTCGAGGGTGCGGAGCTTCTCGACGGTGTAGCGGGCCAGTTCGGTCATGGTCTTCGACGGGTTCGCCTGGAACACGAGGCCCGGGGCGTGGGACGAGGAGCCGCCGGTGGCGGGGAGGGGACCCTGGTCGACCACGGTGAGCTCGGTCCAGCCGCGCGAGGACAGCTCGTCCGCCAGCGCTGCACCCACGACACCCGCTCCGATGATGACCACGCGCGGTCCCGCCATCTCCGCCCCTCCGATTCGAACGAAATCGAGTTGCCGTCAGCGCAACGTGGTGCAGGTTGCGCAACTCACACTGCCGGTCGCCCCGGGCGGTGTCAAGAGCGTCGGATGCGACGCAACTCCCCTGCGCAGAGGGCGGAAACAGCCGTGCCCGGCGGGCTGTCGGAACAGCCCGCCGGGCACGGTGCGGCACTCGGGAACAGGGGGCCGGATCAGCTCTTCTTCCCGAGCCAGGCGTCGACCTTCGCGCGGTTGCCCTCCACCCACTTCCTTGCGGCGTCCTCCGGCGACATCTTGTCCTGCGCGATGTACTTCGCCACGAGGTTCTGGTCCTCGTTCGACCAGCTGAAGTTCTTCACGAGCTGGTAGGCCGGGCTGCCGGAATCGGCGAACTTCTTGCTGACGATCTTGTCCAGCGCGTACACGGGGTAGTCGCAGGCCACCTTCTCGGGGTCGTCGTCGCAGCCCGCCTTGTACTCCGGCAGCTCCACCTTGACCAGCTTCAGCTCGGAGAACAGCCACTGCGGCTCGTAGAAGTAGCCGATGACGGGCGTCTTCTTGGCCTCGGCCTGGCGGAACGCCTGGATCAGCGCGGCCTCGCTCCCCGAGTACACCACCTTGAAATCGAGGTTCAGGTTCTTCACCAGGGCACCGTCGTTGGTGACGAACGACGGGTCACCGTCGAGCAGTTGGCCCTTGTCGCCGGACTCCGAGGTCTTGAGCTGGTCCGCGTACTTGTTGAGGTTCTGCCACTTGGTGATGTCCGGGTACTTCTCCGCCAGCCACGGCGGGACGTACCAGCCGATGACCCCCTTGTTGCCCGTCTCCCCGGCGGCGACGGCCGTCTGCTGCTGCTCGATGTACTTCTTCTTCAGGTCCGGGTGGCCCCAGTTCTCGACGATCGCGTCGACCTCGCCCGTGCCGAACCCCTGCCAGGCGACCTCTTCCTTGAGGTCCTTCTTGGTCACCTCGCAGCCGAGGTCCTTCTTGGCGACGTACGCGATGACCGCCGCATTGGCCTCGTACCCGACCCACGGGTTGACGGCGAGGTTGAACGACCCGCACTTCCCTGCGCTGCCCCCGCCGCCCGAGGGCCCTGCGCCCGCCTCGCCGACCTTCGCGCCGCTGCATCCGGCGAGCGCGAGGGCCAGCGCCGAAAGGCCCGCCAGTGCCGCCCGCCGGGCCCGTCGCCGTAGCGGCGCCGGGCCTGTGTTGAGGTTCCCTGCCATGTGTCCTGCCCCTTCTTCCGCTTCAGCGCCCGCCGGGGGCTGCTGCCGCCCGGTGCGCCGCCGCCTGGGTGATCCGGTCGAACATGACCCCGAGCAGCACGATGGCCAGGCCCGCCGCCAGTCCCTTGCCGTACAACTGACCCTGCGAGAAGCCCGCCACGACGTCGTAGCCGAGGGCGCCCGCCCCGACCAGACCGCCGACGACGACCATCGACAGGACGTAGACCAGCCCCTGGTTCGTGGCGAGCGCGAGGGCGCCGCGGGCCATCGGGAGCTGGACCTTCGTGATGATCTGCCAGGTGCTGGAGCCGGCCGACACCGCCGCCTCCACCGTGCTCTGCGGGACCCCTCGCACCCCGTCCGCGATGATCTTCACCGTCACCGGGGCCGCGTAGACGATCGCCGCCACGATCGCCGTGAACCGGCTCGCGCCGAACAGGGCCAGGAACGGCACCAGGTAGACGAAGGCCGGCATCGTCTGGCCCGCGTCGAGCACGGGCCGGATCAGCCGGTCGGCCAGGGCGCTGCGCCCCATCCACACGCCCACCACGACGCCGAGGGCCAGGACCATGACGGTGGCGACCACGCTGGAGGCCAGCGTCGTCATGCTGTCCCGCCACAGGCCCGTACCGACGATCAGCGCCACGCACACCGCGGCGGTGGCCGCCGCACGCCGGCCGCCGAACAGCGCGCCCAGAGCCACCACCACCGCGCCGACCAGCCACCACGGAGAGCCGGTCAGCAGCGCTTCGAAGGGATTGAGCAGCAAGGTGGTGACCAGGTCGCGCAGACCGCCCGTCACCCCGGAGAAGCTGCCCTGCGCCCAGGCGGTGGCGGAGTCCGCCGTACGGGCGATCGCCCCGCCGACACCGGAGCCGGCCGGGAACTGCGCCGCCCATACGTAGGTGTGGGAGAGCCAGACGCACACGGCGGTGAGCACGCCGCCGGCGAGGACCAGGGGGCGGCGCCACCGCGCCGCGCGCCCGCCGCGGCGCCCGGCGTCCTCCGCCCTCCCCCGGCCTTCGGCCGGGCGGACCCCCGTCTTGCTCCGCTCGCTCGCCGCGGTGGTCACGCGGTCGAGCACGACGGCCAGTACGACGATGGCGAGGCCGGCGTTGAACGCGGTGCCCACGTCGAGCGTCTCCAGTGCCTTGACGACGGTCTTGCCCAGCCCGGGCGCGTCGATGAGGGCGGCGATGGTGACCATGGACAGCGCGGCCATGATGGTCTGGTTCACGCCGAGCACGACGGTCCGTTTCGACATCGGCAGCAGCACCGTGGCGAGCGTCTGGCGCCGGGTCGCGCCGAGCGACTCGGCCGCCTCGACCGTGGCGGCGGGGACCGAGCGGATCGCGTGGGCGGTGATGCGCACGGCGGGCGGGGTCGCGAAGATCAGCGTGGCGATCGTGGCGGACGCCGGGCCGATGAGGAAGAACAGCGTCAGCGGGGCCAGGTAGACGAAGGTCGGCATCGTCTGCATGAAGTCGAGCACCGGGGTGGCCAGGCGGTGCACCCGGTCCGACAGCCCGGCCCAGACACCGAGCGGAATGCCGATGAGCAGCGAGACGAGGACGGCCGCCACGGTCAGGGCGAGCGTGTCCATGCTCTCGCGCCACAGCCCTTGGAGGCCGAAGAGCACGAATCCGGCGACGGCCAGGGCCGCCACCCGTACGTTCCCGAACACCCAGGAGACGTATCCGACGAGAGCGACGACGCCCAGCCAGCCGACCACCGGGACCGGGCGGCCGTAGGACGGCTGCGCGACGAGCGCCTGGAGGAACGTGACCAGGTTGTCGATGACCAGCCGGATCTCGTTGAAGACGTAGAGGAAGACCGGATTGCTGTTGCGGCCGGCCCCCACGGCGTCGTTGATCTCGTTGAACCGCCGGTGGAGCGGCGTCAGTTCGGCGGCGCCGAGGGGAAGCGTGTGGACGCCGCGCAGGGCGAGCCACAGCAGGACCCAGCCGACGAGGACCGCGGCCGCGACCAGTGCGCGCCCGCCGCGTACGGGCGTGCGCCGCGCGCCCGCCGCTGCCAGGACGGCCATCACGCACCGCCCTCCGGGCCGGCGACGACCTCGAGGATCTCCTCGTCGCCGACGACGCCGAGCAGCCGTCCGTTCTCGACGACCTTCACGGGCCGGTCCGCCGCGAGGACGGCGCGCGTGGCCTCGCGGACGACGGTGTCCGGGCCGAGCTCCGGTCCGTCGAGTGCATCGCCCGGGCGGGCCGGGCGCATGATCCAGCGCAGGGTGAGCACGCGCGATCGGGGCACGTCCGCCACGAAGTCCCGGACGTAGTCGTCGGCGGGCGCGCCCACCAGCTCCTCGCCGGTACCGCACTGGACCGTGCGGCCGTCGCGCATGATGAGGATGCGGTCGCCGAGCTTCAGCGCCTCGGATAGGTCGTGGGTGACGAACACCATCGTCTTGCCGACCTCGCGGTGCAGCCGGACGACCTCGTTCTGCATGTCCCGGCGGATCAGCGGGTCGAGCGCGGAGAACGGCTCGTCGAAGAGGAGCACGTCCGGGTCCCCGGCGAGGGCCCGGGCCAGCCCGACCCTCTGCTGCATGCCGCCGGAGAGCTGGTCGGGGTAGGAGTGTTCGTACCCGGCGAGACCGACCAGCTCGACCACCTCCATGGCCCGCCGGGTGCGCTCCGCCCGGCCGATGCCGCGGATCTCCAGCCCGTACGCGACGTTGTCCAGGACCCGGCGGTGCGGCAGCAGCCCGAAGTGCTGGAAGACCATCGCGAACTTGCGCCGCCGCAGCTCGCGCAGCCTCTTCTGATCGGCGGCGCGGATGTTCTCGCCCTCGAAGACGAGCTCGCCGGCCGTCGGCTCGATCAGCCGGGTCAGACAGCGCACCAGCGTCGACTTCCCGGAGCCGGACAGGCCCATGACCACGAAGACCTCGCCGGGCGACACGTCGAAGGCCACGTCCCGCACGGCCGCGGTACATCCGGTGCGCTCCATGAGCTCGCGGCGCGAGAGGGCGCACAGCTCGGGCGAGTCCGGCACCCGCGCCGCCTTGGGCCCGAAGACCTTCCACAGGCCGCGGACGGAGATCACGGGGGTCCCGTCCCCGGACGCGCCGCGCTGCGACGGCAGTTCTGTCTTCGTTGCGGTCACTGTCGGCCTCTCTTCGGATGGCACCGGTTCAGCCGCGGAACCAGTGCTGCGCCCCGGGCTGGATGTTCTGCCAGATGTGCTTGGGTTCGCGGTACTCGTCCAGGCCGGTCGGGCCCAGCTCGCGGCCGACGCCCGAATGGCCGAAGCCGCCCCACTCCGCCTGGGGGACGTAGGGGTGGTAGTCGTTGATCCAGACCGTGCCGTGCCGCAGCCGCCGGGCCACGCGCTGGGCCCGGCCCGCGTCCTGGGTCCACACCGCCCCGGCGAGCCCGTACTCCGTGTCGTTGGCGGTCCGTACGGCCTCGTCCTCGCCCGAGAACCGCTCGACGGTGAGCACCGGGCCGAAGGACTCCTCCCGTACGACGCGCATGTCCGGGCGGCACGCGTCGAGCACGGTCGGCGGGTAGTAGAAGCCCCCGGCGAGCGCGGGGTCCTCGGGGCGCCGGCCCCCGCAGCGCAGTACGGCGCCCTCGGCGAGGCCCGCCGCGACGTACTCCTCGATCTTGGTCCGGTGCGCGGCGGAGATCAGCGGCCCGGTCTCGGCGGCGGG
The DNA here is from genome assembly GCF_055579465.1 of Streptomyces sp. NPDC032745. NCBI lineage: Bacteria > Bacillati > Actinomycetota > Actinomycetes > Kitasatosporales > Streptomycetaceae > Streptomyces > Streptomyces sp. NPDC032745. The sequence continues at coordinate 397,196 of NZ_JBVING010000008.1, forward strand.
GTCGAAGGGGCCGCCCAGGCGGATGGTGCGGGCGCGGCGGACGAGCTCGTCGACGAAGGCGTCGTGCAGCGGGTCCTCGACCATCAGGCGGGCGCCGGCCGAGCAGACCTGCCCGGAGTGCAGGAATACGGCGGTCAGGGCGAAGTCCACGGCCGCCTCGAAGTCGGCGTCGGCGAAGACCACGTTCGGGTTCTTGCCGCCCAGTTCCAGCGCGACCTTCTTCACGGTGGCCGCGGCGGCCGCCATGACCCGCTTGCCCGTCTCGAGGCCGCCGGTGAAGGACACCATGTCCACGCCCGGGTGCTCGGCGAGCGGTGCGCCGGCCTCGGCGCCCGCTCCCAGTACGAGGTTGGCAGCGCCGGCGGGCAGTCCGGCCTCCTCCAGCGCGCGCATGAGCAGGATCGAGGTGGACGGGGTGAGCTCGCTGGGCTTGAGGACCAGGGTGTTGCCGGCGACGAGGGCGGGCGCGACCTTCCACGCGGCCTGGAGCAGCGGGTAGTTCCACGGGGTGATCAGCCCGCACACCCCGACCGGCTCGTACACGACCCGGCTGACGGCGTCCTCGCGGCCCGTGTCGACCACCCGGCCCGCGCTGGTACCCGCGATCCCGCCGAAGTACCGGAAGCAGGCCACGACGTCGGCGATGTCGTACTCGCTCTCCACCAGGCGCTTGCCGGTGTCCAGGGATTCGGCGCGGGCGAACTCCTTCGCCTCCCGCTCCAGTACCTCGGCGGTGCGCAGCAGCAGGGCGCCGCGCTCCCGCTCGGGTGTGCGCGGCCACGGCCCCTCGTCGAAGGCCCTGCGGGCGGCGGCGATCGCGGCTTCGGTGTCGGCCCGCGTCGCTTCGGACACGGTCCGCACGAGCGCACCGTCGGCGGGGCAGTGAATGTCCCGACGGCCGCCCGCCACCGCTTCGCGCCACTTCCCACCGACGTACAGATCTGCCACGCGCGGAGCCTCCATCCGGATAACACCGGTATGCGAGTTGCGTATTGCGCATCGTATTGCTCGGAATGGAACGACACGATCGCCCACGGGGTGCGGTACGTCAAGGGGACGGGCGCCCGGGCACGGCGGTTGTGCGGCGCCCCGCCCGGCCCGCCCGGCCCGCTCTGCCATTCAGCCGTTCAGCCGTTCAGCCGTTCAGCCGCTGATGCGCTCCAGCATCGCGCGGCGCCAGCGCTCGGTCTCGGCGATCTGGTTGAACGTGAACAGGTGCAGCCCGGCCACGGCGGCCTCGGGCGCGCCCAGCGCCGGGGCGCTGCGGCGCAGCAGCCGCTCCGGGGAGTAGCCGCCGGGCGCCGCGAAGCGCAGGAACCACGATGGGTGCCGGGTGAGGAACTTGGCCGACTCCCCCACGCCTATCTTCGTGGCCATGGACAGCAGCTTCGCGCGCTCGACGGGCCCGGCGACCCCGACGTGTACGGGCAGCACGATCTGCCGCCGCCGTACCCGCCCGAGCCACTGCCGCAGGGTCGCCGGGTCGAAGCACAGGTTGCTGACGATGTACGTCGCGTGCGGCTGCTTGTCCCACATCGCCTGGACGGTGACGTCGTCGTCGATGAGGGGATGGCTCTCCGGGTAACCGGTGATGCCCACGTGCGCGAACGGGCTGCCCAGCTCGCCGAGCCGGCGCAGGACGGGCAGGGCCGCGTCGTACGCCCCGGCCGGCGGGTCGGCGTCGCCGGCCGGTACGAAGACGTCCTCGATGCCGGCGGCGACGAGCCGGTCCACGATGTCCGCGAGGTGACCGGCGTCGGCGATCTGCCGGGCCGGGACGTGCGGGACGACCCGGTAGCCGTGCCCGGCCAGGCGGGTGGCGAGGTCCAGCGTCGGGCCGAGGCCCTTGGCCGGGGAGGCGGTGACCGTGACGGGCACGTCCGCCGGGACGTGGGCCAGGACCTTGTCCTCGGTGGCCTTCGCCGGCAGGACCTCGTAGCGGACCCTGCGCAGGAGCTCGGCCAGGCCGCCCCCGGTGACCGGGGCCTGTACGGGACGTTCGGGATACGGCGTGGGCCGGGCGGACATGCCGCTCCTCCTCAGGTGTGGCCGGGGCTCTGCCCCTGCTCTGCCTCGCTGCGGAGGCGGTGGTGCCGGTAGAACTCGGCCTTGGACGGCGGCAGCGGCTCGTTGCCCAGGATGAGATCGGCGGCCTTCTCGGCCACCATCATGACGGGTGCGTAAATGTTCCCGTTCGTCACGTAGGGCATCACGGAGGCGTCCACGACGCGCAGCCCCTCCAGACCGTGCACGCGCAGGCTCGCCGGATCGGTGACCGCCCCCTCGCCGGTGCCCATCCTGGCGGTACAGGACGGGTGCAGCGCGGTCTCGCCCTCCCTGGCCACCCATTCGAGGATCTGCTCGTCGGTCTCGACCTCCGGCCCGGGCGAGATCTCGCCGTCGTTGTACGGCTCCAGTCCCGGCTGGCCGAGGATGGTGCGTGCGGTCCGGATCGCCTCGACCCACTCGCGGCGGTCCTGCTCGGTGGAGAGGTAGTTGAACCGCAGGGCCGGGTGCATCCGGGGGTCCTTGCTCCTGATCTTGACCGAGCCGACGGCGTCGGAGTACATCGGGCCGACGTGCACCTGGTAGCCGTGGCCCCCGGCGGGCGCGGAGCCGTCGTAGCGGACCGCGACGGGCAGGAAGTGGAACATCAGGTTGGGGTACGCGACGTCCTCGTTGCTCCGCGCGAAACCGCCGGCCTCGAAGTGGTTGGTCGCGCCGGGGCCCGTGCGGAAGAGCCACTGGAGGCCGATCCAGGGGCGGTGGCGCCACTTCAGGTAGGGCTGCATCGAGACCGGCTGCCTGCAGGCGTGCTGGACGTACACCTCCAAGTGGTCCTGGAGGTTCTCCCCCACGCCCGGCAGGTCGTGGACGACGTCGATGTCCAGGGCCCGCAGCTCGTCGGCGTTGCCGACCCCGGACAGCTGGAGCAGCTGCGGGGAGTTGATCGCGCCGCCGGACAGGATCACCTCGCCGGCCCGCACCTGCCGGGGTGCCCCGCGGCCGCGGCGGTACTCGACGCCGACGGCGCGCTCGCCCTCGAAGAGGATCCGCGTCACGAAGGCCCTGGTCCGCACGTCGAGGCCCCGCCGCTTCATGGCCGGGTGGAGGTAGGCCCGGGCGGCGGACAGCCGCCGCCCGCGGTGGATGGTGCGGTCGAAGGCCGCGAAGCCCTCCTGCCGGTAGCCGTTGACGTCGTCGGTCAGTGGATACCCGGCCTGCCGGACCGCCTCCATGAAGGCCGGGAAGAGGGGACTGGAGGCCGGGCCGCGCTCCAGGACGAGGGGTCCCGAGCGGCCGCGGAACTCGTCCTCCGGGTCCGCGGCCAGGCAGTTCTCCATCCGGTTGAAGTACGGGAGGCAGTGCGCGTAGTCCCAGGTCTCCATGCCGGGGTCGGCGGCCCAGCGCTCGTAGTCGAGGGGGTTGCCGCGCTGGAAGATCATTCCGTTGATGCTGCTCGACCCGCCCAGCACCTTGCCCCGGGCGTGGTAGATGCGCCGCCCGTTCATGTGCGGCTCGGGCTCGGACTCGTACTTCCAGTCGTAGAAGCGGCTGCCGATGGGGAACGTGAGCGCCGCGGGCATGTGGATGAAGACGTCCCACGGGTAGTCCGGGCGGCCGGCTTCGAGGACCAGGACGCGGTTGCCGGGATCCGCCGAGAGCCGGTTGGCGAGGGCGCTGCCGGCCGAGCCGCCGCCGACGATGACGAAGTCGTACTGCTGGGGCACCATCGGAGTCTCGTCCCTCCGTCGTCTCCGGCCGAGGGCTGCCCCCAGCCGTCAAGATGCGGCGCATGCTAGTACGGGTATCGCCAGGCGCACCAGGTTGCGTTCCGCGCAACTTTTCGGCCTCGGCTCGCCCCGGCCTGCTGTTGATGACGGCGCGTATAGTTTCGCCATGAGCAACTACGAGGCAGCCACCGAAACCGCGGGCGCGCCGGCGGGCGGGGTGCAGTCCGTCGACCGCGCCGTCAGCGTGCTGGAGATCCTCGCCCAGCGCGGCGAGGCGGGCGTCAGCGAGGTGGCGGCGGAGATCGACGTCCACAAGTCGACGGCGTTCCGGCTGCTCGGCGCGCTGGAGGCGCGCGGCCTCGTCGAACAGGCCACCGAGCGCGGCAAATACCGGCTCGGCTTCGGCATCGTGCGGCTGGCGGGCGCGGTCACGGGGCGGATCGACATCACCCAGGTGGGCCGCCCGGTGTGCGAGCGGCTGGCCGAGGAGCTCGGCGAGACGGTCAACATCGCCATCCTGGAGGAGCAGTACGCGATCAACCTCTGCCAGGTGCGCGGCCCGGGCGCGGTGACGGCGCACAACTGGGTCGGCCAGCTGACCCCGCTGCACGCCACCTCCAGCGGCAAGGTCCTCCTCGCCCACCTCCCGGCGAAGCAGCGCGTGCAGCTGCTGGCGGAGGCCGGTCTGAAGAAGTACACGCCGAGCACCCTGACCGCCAGAACGAAGCTCGAGAAGAACCTCGTCGCGTCCCTGGACCGCGGGTACGCCATGACGTTCGAGGAGTACGAGATCGGGCTGCACGCCATGGCCGCCCCGATCCGCGACCGGGACGGCGTGGTCATCGCCGCGATCAGCGCATCGGGGCCGAGCTACCGCTTCACCGAGGAGCGCATGCACGAGCTGGCCCCGCTGCTGCTGAAGGGTGCGCTGGAGATCAGCCACCGCATGGGCCACCTGGGCTGAGCGTCCCCTTCGACGGCTCCTACCGCGACGGCTCCTGCCGCGGCTGCTCGTGCCCGGTGCCCAGCCGGTCCCGGACCCAGTCGTGGAACGCTCCGATGTGGTGTTCGCTGGGCACCAGCACGCCGCCCTTGGCGTACATGCGGGAGCTCATCGCGGGCTGGCAGCGCTCGCAGGCGTCGAAGTCCTGCCGGTTGACCCGGTCGAAGAGCTCGACGGACCGGCTGACGTCCTTGCCGCTCTCCACCACGTCCTTGAGGTAGAGCCAGTCGCATTCGACGATCGTTCGGTCGGCCGCGACCGGGTACATCCGGTGGAAGACCACGTGGTCCGGCACCAGGTTGACGAAGACCTGCGGCCGCACGGTGATCGCGTAGTACTTGCGGTCCTGGTCCGGTGAGACGGTGGGGATCCGGTCGAGGCCCTCCGAACCGTCGACGGTGAAGCCCTGGACGCCCTCGCCGAAGGCGGCGCCGTGCCCGACGTAGTACTGCGCCGCGTAGCCGTCGGCGAACTCCGGGAGCACCTCGGTGAGTTCGGGGTGGATCGTGGCGCAGTGGTAGCACTCCATGAAGTTCTCGATGATGAGCTTCCAGTTCGCCTTGACGTCGTAGACGATCCGCCGTCCGACCTCCAGGTCCGCGATGCCGTACCGCTCGATGGATTCCGCGTCGCCGAGCCGCTCCACGGCCGCGCCCACGACCTGCTCCTCGAAGGAGGGCGGGCGCTCCGCGAGGCAGACCCAGACGTACCCGAGCCATTCCCGTACGGGCACGGGCGCCAGCCCGAACTCGGTCCGGCCGACGTCGGGCATCTTCGTGAGGTTGGGGGCGGCGATCAGCCTGCCGTCGAGGTCGTACGTCCAGGCGTGGTACGGGCACTGGAACGCCCGCCTGACCTCTCCGGTCTGCTCCGTGCACAGCTTCGCGCCGCGGTGCCGGCACACGTTGAAGTAGGCGCGGATCGCGTGGTCGCGCGCTCGCGTCACCAGGATGCTCTCGCGGCCGACGTCCACGGTCCGGAAGGCGCCCGGCTTGGCCAGCTCGGACGAGCGCCCCACGCAGAACCACATCGTCTCGAAGATGCGTTCCTGCTCCAGCCGGAAGATGGCCGGGTCGGTGTAGTAGTCGCCGGGGAGGGTGGCGATCAGGCTTTCCGGCAGGCCGGTCGTGGTCACGTGCACTCCTCGCGGAACGTCGTGGTTCGGGGCGTCGGGGGCAGCGGGGCGGCGCATGGGGGCGTAGCAGCGTCGGATCGGGACCCGCCACGGGTCAACCGGCCGTCCGGGCCTCGGCGGTGGCCAGCCGGCGCCGCCACCGGGTGAACAGGCGCGTCTGGTTCAGGCCGAGCACCGCGACCGGCCGGCCCGCGCTCCGGTAGACCGCGAGGAAGCAGCGGTCGGCCGCCGCGCCCTCCTCGATGGTGACGCTGTCGGCCTCCGCCGCGTACCCGGCGAACTGGATCCGGGTCCCGTACTGGTCGGACCAGAAGTACGGGGGCCGGGGCGCCTCCGGCACGCCCCGCCCTCCGGAGAGCAGGGCGGCGACCGCCGCGGCCGGGCGCTCCCGCGCGCCGGTCCAGTGCTCGACCCGGCGGTGGGCCCCGACCGCCGGCTCGTACCAGGCCGCGCAGTCCCCGACGGCGACGATGCCGGGGATGTTCGTACGGCCGGCGGCGTCGCACCGTACGCCGTCGTCGAGGTCCAGTCCGGACCCCGCCAGCCAGTCGGTGCACGGGCGGGCGCCCACTCCGACGACCACGGTGTCGGCGTCGAGGCGGCGGCCGTCGTCGAGTACGACGGCCTCCACCCTCCCCGTACCGGCGAGTGCACGTACGCCCGTTCCGCACAGCAGGCGGACGCCGTGGTCGGCGTGCAGCAGGGAGACGAGGGAGCCCATCTCCGTACCGAGCGGGCCGGCCAGCGGTGTGGGCGCCGCCTCCACGACGGTGACGTCGAGGCCGAGGCGCCGCGCGGTGGAGGCGACCTCCGCTCCGATGAATCCGCCGCCGACGACCACCAGTCGGCCGCCGCGGGCCAGATCCGCCCGCAGCGCGCGGGCATCGTCCAGGGTGCGCAGGACGTACACGCCGTCGAGGGGCTCGCTCCCGGGCAGGGTCCGCGCGGCGGCGCCGGTGGCGATCACGATGCCGTGGGCCCGGACCGACCGGCCGTCGGCGAGCCGTACGTGGTGCTCGGCCCACGACCCGGTGTCGAGCCCGACGGCTCGCACGCCGAGCTCCCACACGGCCGCGAGGTCCTCGCCCTCCGCTTCCAGCGCGAGTGCGTCCTCGTCGATCTCGCCGGCGAGGAACTCCTTCGACAACGGGGGCCTGTCGTACGGGCGGTGGGGTTCGCCGCCGATGAGGACGAGCCGTCCGTCGTAGCCCTGCTCACGCAGCGAGCGGGCGGCGGACAGGCCGGCCAGCGAGGCGCCGACGACGGCCACGGTCTTCACGCGCGGCCTTCCACCCGGTGGGCGGCCGCGCAGGGCGTCGGGGACGGCAGGACGTACACCATGCCGTCCTCGACGAGGACCTGGTGGGTGCGGACGGGGCGCTTGGCCGGCGGGGAGTCGACGCCACCGGTGCGCAGGTCGAACTTCGAGGCGTGCAGGGGGCATTCGACCTCGCACCCCTCGAGCCAGCCGTCGGACAACGAGGCGTCCTGGTGGGTGCACGTGTCGTCGATGGCGTACACCTCGCCGTCCTCGGTATGGAACACCGCGATCGGAGGATCGGAATCGAGTCTGCAGGCCTCGCCTCGCGGGAGATCGGCGAGTCGGCACGCGGGAATCTTCATGACACCTCGGTGCGTATAGCGAAACGGATTGCGGTGAACGCAACGCCAGTGTGAGGGCGCCCCTCTACCGTGTCAAGGAAGGATTCACGACATCGGGAGGGGGCCCGGACCCGCGTACCCACCCCGCTCCGCACCCCGGCTTCCGGGCGGTCCGTCGGCCGTGAGAGGGTCGGCGCCCGGCCTGCGACGGGGCCGCGCGCGAGGAGGGCAGTGTGACCGGCAGCACATCCACCGGGCTGGTACTGGTGGCGGACGACGACGCCGCCATCCGCCGCTCGCTGGAGCGCGGGCTGCGGCTGAGCGGCTTCACCGTGCTCCTCGCCGAGGACGGACCCGCCGCGCTGGGCCTGCTCGCCGACCGGGCCCCGGACGTCCTCGTACTCGACGTCTCGATGCCCGGTCTGACCGGCACGGAGGTCTGCCGCAGCCTGCGCGCCGAGGGCGACGAGACCCCCGTCCTGATGCTGTCGGCCCTCGACGAGGTCGCGGACCGGATCGCGGGACTGCAGGCCGGGGCCGACGACTACCTGGTCAAACCCTTCGCCCTGGAGGAGCTCGTGCTGCGCCTGCACGCCCTGCTGCGGCGCCGGCCGGCCCAGGCGCCTGCGCCGGACGTACTGCGCGCCGGCCCGCTGGTGATCGACGAGGCCAGCCGGCAGGTACGCCAGGAGGGCGCCGAACTCCACCTCACCCGCCGCGAGTTCGAGCTCCTGGTGCAGCTGGTGCGCAACGCGGGGATCGTCCTCACAAGGGATCAGCTGCTGGACCGTGTGTGGGGCTACGACTTCGAGGTGCGCAGCGACGCAGTCGACACCTTCGTCAGCTACCTGCGCCGCAAGCTGGAGGAGGGCGGGCGCCCGCGCCTGATCCACACCGTGCGCGGTGTCGGTTTCGTCCTGCGCGTCCCCGAGGCCTGGAGCGGCTCGTGAAGCTCGCCACCCGTATCGCGCTCTCCGTGACCGTGGTGGTGCCCCTGCTGGTGCTCGCCGCGGGCCTGCTGGTGCTCGGGCTGGTCAGCCGCGACCTGCACCAGCAGCAGGACACCCGGCTCCAGGACCGGGCCTCGTCCGTCCTCCCTGACGTCAAGGCGATGCTCACGGCCGACCTGAACGGGCGTCCGAAGGCCGAGCAGAACCAGCACCGCAAGGTCCTCGGCGACGTCCTCGACGCCGGGATCCGGGTACGGACCACGGACGGAACGGTCGTCCTGGAGGGCGGACCGCAGCCCGCCGACCCGGTACGGCTGCCCGAGCAGACCCCGGGCGGACCGGTCACCGTCCGGGCCAAGGGACATGCCTGGCGAGTGCTGACCGTCCCGGTGGCCGGACCGGCGCCGGGCACGTTCTGGCTGTTCACCCCGGCCTCGGCCGCCGACCCTCAGGTCGTGGCCGTGCGCCGCCGGGTCCTGCTGGTCGCCCTGCTGGCGGCGCCGGTCTCCGGGCTGCTCGCGTACGGGCTGGCCGGCCGCGCCACCACCTCCGTACGGAGGCTGAGCCGCCGGGCCGCCGAACTCGACCCGGGGGCGGGCGCGGCCGCCTTCGCCACCGCACCGGTGAACATCGCCGAGGTGGACGAACTGTCCTCCGCCATCGGCCAGTTGCTGGCCCGGTACGAGGAGCAGGCCGCCCGTACGGCGCAGGCGCTCGACACCGCCCGCTCCTTCTCCTCCGCCGCCTCGCACGAACTGCGCACACCGCTGATGAGCATGCGGACCGACCTGGACGTCCTCGCCGCCCATCCCGACCTCTCCCCCGCCGAACGGGCAGAGATCGTACGGGACTTGCAGAGCGACCACGCCCGGCTGCTGGACCTGCTCACGGCCCTGCGGATGCTCGCCCGGGGCGATCTGGTGGAGGTGTCCGCCTTCGCCCCGCTCGACCTCTCCGAGCTGGTGGACACGGTCGTCGGCGAGACCGCCCGCCGCCATCCCACGGCCCGGCTCGATGCTGAACTCCCGCCGGAGCTACGGGTGTTCGGATGGGAGGCGGGGCTGGCCATCCTGCTCGCCAACCTGCTGGGCAATGCGGTGGTGCACGGCCACCTGCCGGACGAGCCGTCCGGGATCGCGGTACGGCTGCGCGCGGAGGGCGGGTACGCGGTGCTCACCGTGGACGACGCGGGGCCCGGCATCCCGCCCGGCGAGCGGGAAGCCGTCTTCCGGCGGTTCCACCACCGCCCGGGCAGCCCCGGCTCCGGGCTCGGGCTGACGCTCGTCGCCCAGCAGGTCGCGCTGCACCGGGGCACGGTCATCATCGGGACGCCGCCCGGCGGCACGGGCACCCGCGTCGAGGTGCGCCTGCCCCTGTCGGCCGCGGACGCCCCGACCCTGCGCCTGCCGAGGCGCCGCGACTGGATCTCCCGGGGGGACTGAGCGGAGCCGAACCGGCCGGGCCGCACGGGGCGCTGCTGTGGACTCACAAAGATTCCACAAGGACACCTCCTACCGTCCTGACCGGTCGGCCGCCCGTGAGCCGGCCCGCTCGCACCGAAGGGGATACAGCCATGCTCCCGAACCGTAGGACCGCCGCTGCCGCGATCGGCGCCGTGGCGCTGGCCGGCGCACTGCTCTCCGCCGCCCCCGCCCAGGCCGATGGCGGCAGCCCCGCCCCCGCCGCCCCGAAGACGGCCAAGTCCGCGCCGAAGGGCGACGGCGCCAAGGCGATCTGCAAGCGCCTGCCGAAGACGGAGACGCGCGTCAGCACCGCGATCAACCGCCTCAACGGCGACGTCACCGTGCCCGGCTCCGTCGCGCGGCTCGAGCAGCGCGTCGCGAACGCGCAGACCGCCGGCCACACCGAGGTCCACACCTACCTCAACGACCGCCTGACCTTCCGCAAGAGCCTGCTGCCCACCCTGCAGAAGCGGCAGGACGACCTGAAGGCCGTCAGCACCTGGTGCTCCGCGCAGGGGTCCAAGTGACCGTGCCCCGCCGCGCCGCCGCGGGGCTCGCCACCCTGCTCACGGCGGCCGCGCTGCTGCTCACCGGCTGCATGCCCGGCGCGAAGGCCCAGCCCCAGGACACCCAGTCCGTGAGCGCCGACGACGCCCAGGTCAAGGACATGCAGCAGAAGCTGGACGATGCCGAGAGCGCGGCGGCCCAGGCGGACTCGGACGCCGCCCAGAACAACTGACCCACCCCGTACGCACGCATCCGGCCTGCCCCCGACCCTCGGGGCAGGCCGGATGCGTTTTACGCAGCGGGCTCGGGCGGGTGCAGTGCGCGCAGGCCCTGGACCAGCAGGCCCAGGCCGAACTCGAAGTGGGCCGCGAAGTCGGCGCTGGTGAACACGGGCAGGGCCGCGGCGAGGTGCGGGAACCGGGCTGCCGTCACCGCCTCACGCAGCTGCCCGGGGTCCGCGGGCCCCTGGTCCCCGGGCTGCAGGGCGGCCTGCTCCTCGAGGGTGTGCCCGACGGTGAAGTGGGCGACGGTCAGCGCGGTGCGCGCCGCCTCCTCGTGTCCGAAACCCGCCTCGCGCAGGACCCCGATGAGGGTCTCGGCGAAGCCGAGGGTGTTCGGTCCGGTCGAGTGCGTTCCCGCGTAGACCCGTGCGCCGTCGCGGTGCGCGAGCAGCGCCGTGCGCATGCCGCGGGCCAGGGCCGTCAGCCGTCCGCTCCAGTCGGCGTCCGGCGGCGGGGTGGCGCAGCCCGCCAGCATCCGTTCGGCCATGGCGGTCAGCAGGTCCTGCTTGGTGGCGAAGTGGCGGTAGAGCGCCCCGGCCTGGACGCCCACCGCGTCGGCCAGCCGCCGCATGGTGAGCGCGTCCAGGCCGGCTTCGTCCAGCAGAACCAGGGCGGCCTCGACGGTGCGGGCCTGGTCCAGCCTCGGCGGCCTGCCCCGGCTCGGGCGGGCGGCGTCGGCGGGCGGCGGGGTTGACGGTGCACTCATGGCCCCCACTATAGTGAACATCGTTCACGTGAACACTGTTCACTAAATTGGGGAGAGGTTGCCGATGGACACCGATGTGATCGTCGTGGGCGCGGGCCCGACCGGACTGATGCTCGCCGGCGAGCTCGCGCTGGCCGGCGTACGGACCCGGGTCGTGGAGCGGCGGGACGCCCCGCAGCAGGATTCCCGGGCGCTGACCCTGCACCCGCGCAGCGTCGAGCTGATGGACCAGCGGGGGCTGGCCGACCGGTTCCTCGCACTCGGCCGGACCGTGCCCGGCTGGCATTTCGCCGGTCTGAACACCCGGCTGGACTTCAGCGCTCTGGACTCGCGTCACGCGTACACCCTGTTCCTGGCCCAGGCGCGTACGGAGGCCCTGCTGGAGGAGCGGGCGCGTGAGCTCGGCGTGGAGATCCGCCGCGGGCACGAGACCACCGGGCTGCGCCAGGACCCGGACGGCGTGGAGGTCGACGTACGCGGTCCGGGCGGGGTGGAGACCGTACGCGCCCGCTACGTGGTCGGCTGCGACGGCGGACGCAGCATCGTGCGGAAGGAGGCCGGCATCGGGTTCCCGGGAACCGCGGAAACGCTGACCGGGATCCTCGGCGACTTCGCGGTGGCCGACCCGGAGAGCCTCGGGCGGGCGCGGGCCGGGGGCGTGCTGGCCGTCCCGCTGGAGGGCGGCCTGACCCGGTTCGTCCTCATCGATCCGGAGCGGATGCGGACGCCGGCCGACGAGCCCGTCACCGCCCGGGAGTTCCGCGACTCGCTGACACGGATCTGCGGGAGCGACTGCGGCATCGACCGGCCCCGGTGGCTGTCCCGGTTCGGGAACGCCACCCGGCTCGCCGAGCGCTACCGGTCCGGCCGCGTCCTGCTGGCGGGGGACGCGGCGCACATCCACTTCCCCGCGGCCGGCCAGGGACTCAACACCGGGCTCCAGGACGCCGTGAACCTGGGCTGGAAGCTGGCCGCCGAGATCCACGGATGGGCGCCGCCCGGGCTCCTCGACACCTACCACGACGAGCGTCACCCGGTCGGCCTGACGGTCACCGAGAACACCGAGGTCCAGACCCTGCTGGCGGAGCTGACGCTGGTCCCCTCGTACCAGCGGCCCGCCGCGGCCCTGCGGAAACTGCTCGACGACCTGCTCGGCATCGAGGAGGTCAACCGCCGGCTCGCCGGGCTGGTCTCCGCGCTCGGCGTCGGCTATCCGGCCGCCGGCCCCGGCGCCGATCCGCTGGTGGGCGCCCGGATGCCCGACATCGCGCTGAGCATCTCCGGTTCCACGGCCTCCCGGGTGTACGAGCTGCTCCACGAGGGCCGCTTCGTCCTGCTGAACCTGGCAGAGGAGCAGCACTTCGACATCGATGGCGACGCGGGCTGCGACGGCGGACGGGCCGGCCGGGTCACCGCCGTCACCACCACCGGCCACCACGGCAACCCCGGCCTCGACGGGGTGGCCGAAGTCCTCGTTCGCCCCGACGGCCACATCGCCTGGGCCACCCGGACGGCCGACGCCGCAGCCCGCCGCAGCGAGCGGTGCCAGGCACTGTCCGCCTGGGCCGGAAAGCCGTAGGCAACCGACGTGAGCACAGGGTGTCAGGCCCGCTTCCCCTGCAGGAACCGGCGCAAGCGGGCCCACGGCCACGTGTTGACGACGTCGTCCTTCGTCAGCCAGCCGCGCTGCGCCGTGCCCACCCCGTAGCGCAGGTACGGCAGGTGCGTGGTCGCGTGCGCATCCGAGCTCACCGCGAACTTCACCCCGTGGCCCTTCGCGCGCAGGATGTCCTCGTCGCGCAGGTCGAGCCGCTCCGGATGCGCGTTGATCTCCAGGGCTGTGCCCGTCCGCGCGCAGGCCTCGAAGACCGCGTCGAAGTCGGCGTCCACACCGGGGCGTCTGCCGATCCGCCGGGTGGTGGGGTGGCCGATGACGGCGACGTTCGGGTTCTCGCACGCCCGGATGAAGCGCCGGGTCATGGCCGCCCGGCTCTGACCGAAGTGGGAGTGCACGGATGCGACACACAGGTCGAAGTCCGCGAGGAACCCGTCGGGCCAGTCCAGGCCGCCGTCCGGTCCGATGTTGAGTTCCGTGCCGTGCAGCAGCCGCATCCCGTGCACCGTGCGGTCCAGTGCCCGTACCTGCTCCCGCTGCGCCAGGATCTTCTCCTGCGTCATGCGTTGCATGGCGAGGTCCGGCGCGTGGTCGGTGACCGCGTAGTACGCGTAGCCGCGGGCGGCAGCCGCGGCCACCATGTCCTCCAAGGAGGCGAGGCCGTCGGTGAGGTCCGTGTGGGTGTGCAGGTCGCCCCGGACGTCACCCTCGGCCACGAGGTCGGGGAGTTCGCCCCGCAGCGCGGCCGCGATCTCCCCGCGGTCCTCCCGCAGCGGCGGCGGGATCCAGGGCAGGCCCAGCCGGGCGTAGATCTCCTCCTCCGTCTCCGAGGCGAGGTTCTTGCCGCTCTGCGCGTCGAAGAGCCCGTACTCGGAGAGCTTGAGCCCTTGGCGCACCGCCAGCGCGCGGGTGCGGATGTTGTGCGCCTTCGATCCGGTGAAGTACTGCAGCCCTGCTCCCCAGGACGCCGGCGGCAGGACGCGCAGATCGACCTGGAGGCCGGCGCCGGTCCGGATGGAGGTCTTCTTCGCCCCGTGCGCGATGACCTCGGCCGCGTAGGGGAGCTCGGCGAGCGCCGTCATGAAGGGCACGGACCGGTCGGCCGCCACCAGGATGTCGATGTCGCCGATCGTCTCGCGCATCCGGCGCAGCGAGCCCGCGTACGTGCACCGTACGCACCCGGGGATGCGCTCCATCTCGGCGACGATCTGCTCGGCGATGTCCATCGCGGCGCCGATCAGGATGCGGCCGTCGGCGTTCCGCAGTACGGAAATGCCGTGCAGGATGTTCTGCTCGGTCTGCTCGCCGAAGCCCTTCAGGTCACGCAGCCGCTCTTCCCGGATGGCGTCCTCCAGCTGCTCGACGGACGAGATGCCCAGCTCCTCGTACAGGACGAGGGCCTTGCGTGGCCCGAGCCCGGGGATGGCGGTCAGTGCCCGCACCCCGGCCGGGACGGTGGCCCGGCGCGCCTCGATGTCCGGGACGTGCCCGGTGCTCAGGTACTCCCGGATCTTGTCCGCGATGGACTTGCCCACGTGCGGGATCTCCCGCAGGCCCTCGGCGTCGAGCTGCGCGACATCGGCCGGGTGGCCGCCGATGGCGCGGGCGGCCTTCTCGTACGCGCGCGCCTTGAAGGCGTCGCCGCCGCTGATCGCGATCAGGTCGGCGTACTCCTGGAGCAGTGCCTCGACGCGTTCGTTGGCCCTGGGCATACCTCCAGGGTGCCCCCTGCACCCGGGCCCGGCTCGACCGGCGGGACGCGCTCCACGGCCGGACCGGGCTCGCGGACACCGTCGCCACCACCCCCGGCGATAAAAGTTGAGGATTGTTCACTTTCCATTGACAGGGCGGGCTCCGGGGCCCAAAAGTGTGCCGTCAGCGATGCACCTGCGACCGAAGTGAGCCCGCATGACAGCGCCCGTACCCGCGTTCCCCGCCGATTTCCTCTGGGGCGTCTCCGCCTCGGCCTTCCAGATCGAGGGCTCCCCCACCGCCGACGGCCGGGGCCCCTCCTCCTGGGACGCCTTCACCGAGCAGCCGGGGCGCATCAGAGACGGCTCGCACGCGGGCGTGGCCACCGACCACTACCGCCGCTACCGAGAGGACGTGGCCCTGATGGCCGGACTCGGCGTCGGCGCCTACCGGTTCTCGGTGTCCTGGTCGCGGGTCCTGCCGGACGGCCACGGGCGGGTCAACCGCAAGGGGCTGGACTTCTACGACCGGCTGGTCGACGAGCTCTGCGCCGCCGGCATCGCCCCGGTGCCCACCCTGTTCCACTGGGACACCCCGCTCGCGCTGGAGGAGAAGGGCGGCTGGCTCAGCCGCGACACCGCCGAGCGGTTCGCGGCGTACGCCTCGGTGGTCGCGCAGCGGCTCGCCGACCGAGTCCCGATGTGGATCACCATCAACGAGCCCGCCGAGGTCACCCTCCTGGGATACGGCCTCGGCGAGCACGCCCCCGGCAAGCGTCTCGTCTTCGACGCCCTGCCGGCGGCGCACCACCAGCTCCTGGCCCACGGCCTGGGCGTACAGGCCCTGCGTGCGGCGGGCGCCCGCGAGATCGGCATCGCCGCCTCGCACAGCCCCGTGTGGGCCGCGAGCGACGGCGAGGCCGACCGCGCCGCCGCCGAGCTGTACGACACGCTCACGAACCGCCTGTTCGCCGACCCCGTCCTGACCGGCGCGTATCCGGACGAGGGCCTGGCCTCCCTGCTGCCCGGCCCGGTGGCGGAGGACCTGAAGACCATCTCGGCCCCGCTGGACTGGTACGGGATCAACTACTACAACCCGATGCGCGTCGGAGCCCCGCAACCGGCGGCCCCCGCAGGCGAGTTCGGCGGCATCGGGATACCCGCGGACCTCCCCTTCGGCATCCGGCCGGTCGAGGGGTACGCACACACCGACTTCGGCTGGCCGGTGGTCCCGGACGGGCTGCGCGAACTGCTCGTCTCCCTGCGCGAGCGCTACGGCGACCGGCTGCCGCCGCTGTACATCACCGAGAACGGCTGCTCGTACGGGGACGGGCCGGATCCCACGACGGGACGGGTCGCCGATGCGCGCCGGATCGCGTACCACGAGGGCCATGTGGCCGCCCTGCACCGGGCGATGGCGCAAGGGGTGGATGTCCGCGGCTACTTCATCTGGTCGATCCTCGACAACTTCGAATGGGCGGAGGGGTACCGGCAGCGGTTCGGGCTGGTCCACGTCGACTACGAGACGCTGGAGCGGACCCCGAAGGAATCGTACGCCTGGTACCGCGACCTGATCAAGGGCGGCAGATGACCGTCGGACGGACGGCCGAGGAGACCGGAAACCCGGTCGGCGGGCGCTGGGTCGGTGCGCTGTCCCTCGCGAACCTCGGTGTCTGGGTCGGCTGGTTCGGCCCGCTCCAACTGCTCCTGGCCCGCCAGGCGGAACAGCTCACCCCGGACCACAAGGCGTCCACCCTCGCCCTCGTGACGGGTGTGGGAGCGGCGGTCTCGATGGTGGCCAACCCGGTCTTCGGGGCTCTGTCGGACCGTACGACATCGCCGGCGGGCCGGCGGATCCCCTGGGTGGTGGCGGGAGTTGCAGGTGGGGCGGCCGGGCTGCTCGTCCTCGCCCGGGCTTCGAGCGTCGCCGGGGTGATCGCGGGTTGGTGCCTGGTCCAGCTCGCGCTCAATGCGGCGTTCGCCGCCCTCACCGCCGCCGTGCCCGACCAGGTCCCGGTCCGGCAGCGCGGCCTGGTCGGCGGCTGGCTCGGCGTCTCCCAGGTCGGCGGGATCCTGGTCGGTACGGCGCTGGCCACGGTCGCGGGCGGCGTCACCGCCGGGTATCTCGCGTGCGCGGCCTTCTCGGTGCTCGCGGCCGTCCCGTACGTGGTGTCGCGGCGCGACACGCGCCTGCGGCCCGACGCCCGGCCCGTCTTCCGGTGGCGGACCTTCCTGACCGGCTTCTGGATCGACCCGCGGCGCCATCCGGACTTCGGCTGGGCCTGGTTGACGCGCTTCCTGATGAACCTGTCGTACTCCGTCAGCACGATGTACCTGCTGTACTACCTGACCGACGCCGTGCACTACGAGGACGACGCGGACACGGGCGTACTGATCCTGACGGCGCTCAACGCGCTCACCCTCCTGGCCACGGTGGTGATCAGCGGCGTCCGGTCGGACCGTACGGGCCGCAGGAAGGTCTACGTCATCGGGTCGGGGCTGGTCATCTCGGCGGCCACCCTGCTGCTCGCCGTCTGGCAGACCTGGACGGGGGCGATCGTCGCCTCGCTCGTCCTCGGGGTCGGGTTCGGCGTCTACACGTCGGTGGACTTCGCCCTGCTGACGGATGTGCTGCCGACGGCGGAGGACCGGGGCCGGGACCTCGGCGTCATCAACATAGCCAATGCGCTGCCCCAGGTGCTGGCTCCCGTGATCGCCGCGCCGGTGGTCACCCACTTCGGCGGGTACACGGCGCTGTACGCGCTAGCGGGGGTTCTGGCGCTGGCGGGATCCGTACTGGTCCGCCGCATCCGCGGGGTCCCGTAACGCCCGGCGGTGTCACCGGACGGGTCCGGTGACACCGCGTGCAGGGCGTATCAGTGGTTGACGCAGACGTTGCCGGCGGTCGGGTTCAGCAGCCCGATGATGTTGACGCTGTTCCCGCAGATGTTGATCGGGATGTGGATCGGCACCTGGACGACGTTGCCCGAGAGGAAGCCCGGGGAGCCGATGGCATAGCCTTCGGCCGTGGCGTCGGCCGAAGCGGTGCCGATCCCGCCAAGCGTCGCACCGACGACCATGCAGGCCGCAACGGCCAGGGTACGGATCTTCATGTGGATCTCCCATCGAATGAGGGTGTGCCGGGCCATCCCATACCAGACCGGCCCGATCCAGGCGGATTCACCCACCCGTGGGCGCCGTCCGCGGCGAGATGACACCGGATGCCACGAGATGCCGGTCGGGAGATTTTTCCGCAGAACGCAATCTCCCGGCCCGTCTGGACCGTATGCCCCTGTAGAAGCCTCTCCAGGAGGAAAGCTCATGGCGATCTTCACTCATCTCATCCCAGCAAACCGCCGTCACGGAAAGAGGGACTGGACCTCGGGGCGCGACGACAACACCGGCAAGCGCCGTCACCGTCGTCACCGGAACACCGGCCACGGCCATGGCCATGGCCACGGGAACAACGGCAACCACGGTCACGGCTGCTGACCGCCGAGAACGGCTGGGCGGACCCCGCTCCTTGATCCGCCCAGCCGGCAATCCTTGAGGAACGCGTCCATGAGGCGTGTCGCGTGGCATGCGCTGCACCGGCTGCTGTCGGTGGCCGATGATCCCGATGCGGTCGTCGCCGCCGCGCCGCCGGTGGCCCCGCGCGAGGCGTTCCGGCGGTTCTGGCCCTACACCCGCGGCGGCCGGCGCTGGCTCGTCCCGATCCTCCTCTTCAGCATGATCGGCCCGCTCATCGACGCGGCCGAGATCTGGCTCTTCAAGATCGTGGTGGACGAGGTCCTCGTTCCGCGCGATCTGCGCCCCTTCCTCTGGATCGCGCTGGCCTACCTGGGGCTCGTCATCTTCTCCGGCGTTCTGGAGTTCGCCGACGACGTGATGTCCACCTGGGTGGGCGAGCGCTTCCTGCTGGCCCTGCGTTCGGACGTCTACCGGCACGTCCAGGGGCTCTCGCTCGGGTTCTTCGAACGGCGGCGGCTGGGAGACGTACTGTCGCGCATCACCGGCGACGTCGACGCGATCGAGACGTTCCTCCTCTCCGGAGTGGCCAACGCCCTCTACTACGTGATCCAGTTGGGCGTCTTCCTCGGCCTGCTCTTCTACCTGAGCTGGGACCTGACCCTCCTCGCGCTGGTCATCGTGCCGCTCTTCTGGGCCTCGGCCCGGCGCTTCTCGCGGCTGGTCAGGGCCGCGTCGCGGGAGCGGCGCCGGCGCAGCGGCTCGATCAGCGCGATAGCCGAGGAGTCGCTCGGCAACATCGCGTTGGTGCAGGCGTACAACCGGCAGGGGACGGAGGAAGGCCGGTTCGCCCGGGAGAGCATGGGCCGCTTCCGCGCGGAGATGGTCTCGGCCCGGATCCGTTCCGTCTACGGCCCGATCGTCGAGATGATCGAACTGACCGGCGCGCTGGCCGTGATGGGCCTCGGTACGTGGAAGCTCGCGCAGGGGCAGCTCACTCTGGGCGGACTGCTGGTCTTCATCGCCCTGTTGAGCAAGCTCTACAGTCCGATCCGCGACCTGTCCCAGCTCACGACCACGTTCTACGCGGCGTCCGCGTCGGCCGAGCGGATCATCGAACTGCTCGACCAGCGCCCCCAGGTCGTCGAGGTGGCAGCCGCCCGTGCCCGGAGGATCGGGCGCGCCCGGGGCGATGTCGAGTTCCGCGGCGTCTCGTTCCGCTATCCGGGCACGTCGCGGTGGGCACTTCGCGACGTGTCGTTCCGTGTGGAGCCCGGTACGACGCTGGCGCTGGTCGGTTCGAGCGGCGCGGGCAAGTCCACGATCGGGAAGCTGCAACTGCGCTTCTACGACCCGGACCAGGGGGCGGTGCTCCTCGACGGCACCGATCTGCGGGAGCTGCGGTTGTCCGAGCTGCGCGAGAACGTCGCGGTCGTGCTGCAGGAGACGCTCGTCTTCCACGGCACCGTACGGGAGAACATCGCCTACGGCCGGCCCGGCGCGACGGAGGCGGACATCGTCGCGGCGGCCCGCGCGGCCGACGCCGACGGGTTCATCCGGCTGCTCCCCGAGGGCTACGACACCGTGGTGGGCCAGCGGGGCCGGACGCTGTCCGGCGGGCAGGCCCAGCGCCTGGCGATCGCCCGCGCGATGGTCAGGGACGCACCCGTACTGCTGCTGGACGAACCGACCACCGGCCTGGACGCCGAGTCGGGCCGGCGGATCATGGAACCGCTGCGCCGGCTGATGGCCGGGCGGACCACCGTCGTGATCTCGCACAACCTGCTCACCGTGCGCGACGCGACCTCCACGGTGGTACTGGACCGGGGCCGGGTCGTCGAGTGCGGCACGCACGAGGAGCTGCTCGTACGGGGCGGGGCCTACGCCCGCCTGCACCGCGCGAACGGCGGCGCGCCCGGCGCCGGCACGGCCGCTGCTCCCCTGAAGGTCCTGTCGTGAGCCCGAAGGTCCTGTCATGAGCCCTGCCCCCGCCACCCGGCCCGCCGCCCCGCCCCTCGCGCCGGGCGCGGCCCCCGTGCCCGGGTACGAGGTCCTGGCGCACCTGGCGAGGACCGGCTGGCTCGACCTCTACGACGCGTGGAGCGAGGAGCGGGACTGCCGGTGCGTGGTGAAGGTCCTGCGCCCCGACTGCCGCGACGAGCCCCGGCTGGGCGACCGGCTCGTGCGCGAGGGCCGCTGGCTCCAGCGCTTCACGCATCCGCATCTGGTCCGTGCGTACGAGACCTTCGATTCGCCCGAGCCGCTCGTCGTCCTCGAGACGCTGACGGGCGAGACGCTGTCCCACCTCATCGGCCGTCTGCCCCGGCGGGCGGCCGCCGACGACGTGGCCGTCCTGGGCGTGCAGCTGTGCTCCGCGATGCACTACCTGCACGGGCAGGGGCTGCTGCACCTGGACCTGAAGCCGTCCAACGTCGTGGTGGAACGAGGTCACGCGAAGGTGCTCGACCTCAGCGTCGCCCGCGCGCCGGGCATCGCCCCGCCGGGTGTCGGCACGTTCAGCCACCTGGCCCCCGAACAGGCACGCGGGGGACCGCTGTCGACGGCGGCCGACGTCTGGGGCATCGGCATCACGCTGTACGAACTCGCCACCGGTGACGTGCCGTTCGACCCCGGAGACACCCTCACCGGGACGACCGGAAGTGAGACGGAGGCCGGCGCCGAGGCCGCGGACCGGTACCCACAGCTCGAGGAACCGGCGCCGCCCGTCAGCACCCGCCGGCGTCTTCCCCGCGCCTTGGCGGCGGCCATCGACGGCTGCCTCCGGCCCGACCCGGCGGCCAGGCCCACGGTCCCCGAACTGTCCGCCGCCCTGGACGGAGCGTTGCGCCGGCGGCGGCGCGACACCCCTGCGCCGGAGTGACCGGATCACACCCCGTCCGAACGAGGGCGTCTGGCGGCGGTGTTGAGCGGCTATGTAATGTCACATGGCATGATGCTCTTACGGCGTGCCGCGTCGATCGCGGCCCTGCTTGCCACCGTCCTCCCCCTGGCCGTCACCGCTCCGGCGCACGCGGACGACACCTCCTCCTGCCGCCCGGCGGCCTCTCCACCGCTCGGCATACCGCTCGACGCAGAGCAGGCGCGGCTCACGGATGCGCGGACCACGGCGCTCGTGGAGAGCGCCGGGTTCGGGGACTTCGTACGGCGCTTTCCCGCCGCGCTCTGCGGAGTCCGGAACCCCGCCGAAGCCGGGCGGCTGCTCGACAGCTGGGGCGAGGCCCTCTGGCAGGCCGCCGTACGCCGCGCCCAGGGGCAGCGGCCCGCCGGTGACCTCCCGGCCGGGGACGACCGGCCGCTGTACTGGACACGGCTGGCCATGACCACCGCGCTCGCCCGCTGGGAGCCGGCATTCGCCGTCGACCGTGCTTCGCTGCGCGCGCGCTTCGAGGACGCCTCGCGCGGCCTCACCGACAACGCCTTCCGGACCGCTCCGGGCGTACGCCGCGTCTTCATCAGCGGCTTCGACCCCTTCGGGCTGGACGCCGAGCTCCGCCGCGCCAACCCCTCCGGTTCCGCCGCCCTCCAGCTCAACGGCCGCCGCATCACCCTCGCCGACGGCAGCCGCGCCGAGATCCGGGCCGTCGTCCTGCCCGTGCGGTACGCCGACTTCGACGCCGGCATCGTGGAGCGGGCCTTCGCACCGCGCCTGGCCGGCGGCCCCGGCACGGCGGACGTCATCACCACCATCAGCCAGGGCTACCCCGGCCTCTTCACCCTGGAGGCCTGGGCGGGCCGGTCCCGGTCGGCGGATCCGTACCCCGACAACACCCGTTCCCTCTCCGGCGGCACCCGCGAGCACCCGGTGACCGCTCCGGGCCTCGCCCCGGGCGCGGAGTTCATCCGGACCACGCTTCCCACCGACGCCGCGACCGGCGCCGTCCAGAGTCCCTACCCGGTGCTCCTGAACACCGCCGTCACCGAGATCCCGGCGGGCGCCGCCGCGCCCGTGGACCGCGAGGACGGCCCGACGCCGGGTTCGCGGGCGGTGGCGGGCGGCGGAGGCGGCTACCTGTCGAACGAGGTGGCCTACCGTTCCAACCGTCTCCGCGGCGACCTCGCCCCGCACGTGCCCGGCGGCCACCTGCACACCCCGGTCCTCAACGGCCTCCCGGCGGACCCGAACCTGCTGACCGGCCCCGAGTTCGAGCAGAACGAGGCCGCTATCACCGCGGAGGTCCGCACCGTCCTCGAGCACACCGCCGCACGCCCTTAGCCGGTGTCTACAGGGACCCGAGTTCGTCGCTCAGGTCCCCGAGACAGTCTCCCGGCGCCGACGGACGTGCCGAGGTACGTCCCGGTGATCGGGTCGAGAGCGACGGGGGCGTCGACGTGGGGCTCGGCCGTCAGAGCCCCTGACACCCCTCGGGCTCCCGACGTGCGCCCTGCGCGATGGGTGCGCACGATGGGTTACGGGACCGGTGCGTCACGGAGACCGGGTCCCACACTCAAGAGAGAGGCGGCGCAATGAGCAGCACGCCGAGTACTACGCCGAGCGCTACCAGCAGAGCCTGGGCATCGGGCGGTACGACGTTCGCGGGCGTCGTGATGATCGTCACCGGTATCTTCGGCATCATCGAAGGCATCGTCGCCATCGCCAACGACGAGGTGTACCAGCACGTCGGCGGCTACACCTTCAAGTTCGACCTGACGGCCTGGGGCTGGATCCACCTCATCGTCGGCATCCTAGTGGTCGGCGCCGGCGCGGCGATCCTCAAGGGCTGGGAGGCCGGCCGGATCGCCGGTATCGCCCTGACCAGCCTGTACGTGATCCTGCACTTCATGTGGCTGCCGTACCAGCCACTCTGGTCGATCATCGCCATCGGCATCGGCGTGTTCGTCATCTGGGCCCTGTGCACCGACGTCCCCCGGACGGCGAAGCCCTGACGGTGTGACGGCGTCAGCCGGATCCAGGCGCTCCGACGCTGCGCTGACTGCCGCTACGATCCTGCCGGTACGCGTGTGCCACCGGCAAGGGGAGCAAGGACAGCATGACGATTCACCGGCCGGGCCGGCCCGGAGACCTGCCCGCGGCGGAACTGCTCTGGGCGCGGTGGGCGTTCGTCGCCGTACTGGAGGCGACGACCGAGGCGGAGAGCCGCGGGATCCACCGCACCGGCCACTGGATCGACGGCGCCAGGCTCCGTCTCGACGACGCCGGCTGCACGTGGTGGACCCTGGCCCGGATGGGCCAGGGTCGTTTCGTGCTCTACGGCGAGGACGAGTCGAGCGGCGTCAAGTGGCACGAGCCCGCCGTCGACATGCTGGCGCAGGCCCCGGACTGGCTCCCGTACGAGACCCTCCACGGCTTGCTCGAGGGCTGGGAACTGGGCTGCGTCTACTGGTACGAGAACGGCGCCTGGGCTCGCGCGCCGTACCCCGAGGGCCTCCAGGACGACGGCCTGGACTGCGGAATGAGCCGTTTCGTGGCACGCGAGAAGGTCCTGGGGCTGCTGGCCGGCCACGGGCCGGCGGCGAAGGGGCTCCTGGAGGCCGCGGAGAACTACCGGCTGACGCCGGAGGCACTGGATCTGCTGGTCGCCAGTACCGGGAACGGCGGCCGGGACGAGGACTGGGACCTGCCCGCCGTGCACCGTGCACTGCAGCTCGCCGGCCTCACGGCCGACGCCGTCCCCGCCCCGTAGAACCGGCCTCGCCGTCACTCGAACGGCCCAGTCCGCACGGCGTGCAGGACGTCCTGCGATCCTGCACCCTTGACGGGAGAGGTGAGAACAGTGACCAGTCCGACTCCGGCCCAGTTCCGGGCCGTCCACGGAGACATGGGGCGGTGGCAGGCCGTCGACTTCGAGATCTACGAGCACCTCGTCGAGAACCAGTACGCCGTCGGCCCGAAGCCCCCGCCGGAACCCTCCGACCGGGCTGCGGCCCTCCAGGACCCCCACCCGCCGACCGGGTTCCGGCCGACGGGCTAGCTGTATTGCCCTGGGAGGTTGTGGACGGTGATGGAGGTCTCGGCTGAGGCGTCTTGAACGGGTGAGGGCCTCCCGGGTTCGGTGTGGATTGCGACATCTCCACCGAACGACAGAAGGCCCTCATGCCCCACCGTAATGCACCCCTGACCGAGACCGGCCGCCTGCGCCTGGCCCGCTGCGTCGTCGCGGACGGCTGGCCGCTGCGCCGGGCGGCCGAGCGTTTCCAGGTCTCGCCGACCACCGCTCAGCGGTGGGCCGCCCGCTACCGGGCCCTGGGCGAGGCCGGCATGACCGACCGGTCCTCCCGCCCGCACCACAGCCCCCGGCGCACAGCGACCCGCACCGAACGCCGGATCATCAAGGTCAGACTCGCGCGCCGGTGGGGACCGGCCCGCATCGCCGGCCTGCTGAACGTGCCCGCCTCCACCGTCCACCGCGTCCTGGTCCGCTACCGGATCGCCCGCCTGACGCACCTGGACCGGGCCACCGGCCGCGTCATACGCCGC
>NZ_JBVING010000009.1:0-328604 GCF_055579465.1 Streptomyces sp. NPDC032745
CGCCAAGGATCTGGTCCGGCTCGCGAAGTCCCGCTGGCGGATCGAGCACGACTACCGCGAACTGAAAACCCTCCTGGGCCTGGACCACTTCGAGGACCGCTCGTTCACCGGATGGCACCGGCACGTCACCCTCGTCACCGCCGCCCACCTCTTCCTGACCGAACAACGGAGCAACCTAAAAGCCCCTGCCAGGGCCTGACCCTCTACCAGGCCCTGGACCTCCTCCAACACCTACTCGCCACCTGGACCGGCACCTGCCCAACCTGCCAACAACCCGCCCCATGGCAGCCCTACGACACCAGGTAACAAAGCACTACTAGGACCGCTCACGCCCGGCCACACTGACGACGTCGAACGTGCCCGGCTGGAAATCGTCGAGGTGCTCTCGCATACGAGCGACATGGTCCCCGAATGCGGGGTCGGAGCGCCACGCGCTGACGGTCTCTTCGTCAGGCCACGGACCGAAGCTGATGAATCGATCTGGCGTCACCCGGTCACGTAGCAGGGTGCCGTGTGCCTCCGGGAACCGCGACAGAGTCCACTCCGCCAACGCATTCCATTCCGCCACGAAGGCAGGCCCGTGCCCGGCTTTAGCCGTCCAGATGCCCACTGTATAGATCACCACCAGATTCTCCCTCGCCTTGTGACCTTGTGCCGGCGTTGTGGTGGCCAAGGCGTGTCGTTGCGGTGGACGACCGCTCGTGGAACCGACCCGCGGGGGCGGCGGGATCGGGGTTCGCGAGGGCCCATCGGGTGGAGGTCGGGGGATCCCAGATGATTCTTTCGCGCAGTTGCAGCCTGGTCTATTGGCTCCCATCGCATTCCCACCTGGATCCCGGTCCACCGAACGGCCCTACGATCGTCGCCATGACCTCCGCATTGATCCTCATCGACCTGATGCCGCGCATCATCTCCCTCCCGCTCGCACCGCACTCCGGCGACGAAGTGCTCACGCGCTGCCGCGCGTTGGCCCGCTCATTCCGGGCCAGCGGACAGCCGGTGGTGCTGGTCCGGGTGGAGCGCCCGAAGGTCGCCGAGCAGCCGCCGGGCAGCGACTTCGCCGATGGCCTGGTACAGGACGGCGACATCGTGGTGGTCAAGCGCACCATCGGAGCGTTCTACGGCACCGACCTGGACGAGCAGTTGCGCAAGCTCGGTGTGACCACCGTGGTGCTCGCAGGGCTGGTCACCACGATGGGTGTCGAATCCACCGCACGGGCCGCGGCCGACCACGGCTACGAGGTGGAATTCGTGGCCGACGCGATGTCCGGACTGGCCGCGGACGAGCACGAGTTCGCCGTAGAGCGGACTTTCCCGCGCTTCGGCGAGGTCCGGAACACCGCCGACTACAGCTGATACCAGCTCAGCCCGGCACACCCCGCCGACTGGGCGGCGACCGGGTCCGGGCGGTTGCGGGGGCGGCCTACCGGCCCAGCGCACCTCGGCCTTCTCGAGGACCGCGACGAATCGGGGGCTGTCGGCGGACCCCGGCCCACCCGCGCGGATTGGGCTCTTGCCCGCCTGCCCTTTCGCTTCCCCGGAGCCTTCCGCTCTCGAACCGCCTTTCTCGCGAGTCTCCGGGGGCTCCACTGGAGGACTCACGCAGCGCGCCCACACACCGCCGCCCACGCCGACTGCCGGTAGAACGCAGTGATGTGAGGCTGCATCGCCTCAGCGTGGCTGTGGCAGCGCAGGAGCGCATCGGTCCGGCTTTGTAGGCTCCTCGCATGCCACAGTCCAGAGAACCGCTCACGCCAGTGTCGGGAAAACACGTACGCCGGGCCGTCGCCCAGTGCCTCGACGCCCTCGAAGGCATCCCCGCTGCCCAATGGCACGACCGGGCCGGAGGCCTGGAGTGGACGCGCTGGGAGACTCTTGACCACCTCGCGGATGACCTGCTCACCTACGCGCTGCGGTTCGGACTCGCGCAGCCCATGGGCGTGCCGCGCGTCCCGCTGCGCGTTTCCCGCGATCGACCCGATGGCCCGGCCAACGTCATCTTCGGAGACCATGAGGCAGGGCCAGAGGGACTCCTGACCGTCGTGGAGGCGTGCGGCGGACTGCTCGCAACCGTCGTGGACACTGCGCCCGCAACCACCTTGGCCCCACACGTCTTCGGAGCCTCCGACCCGGAGGGCTTCGCAGCTATGGGCGTCGTCGAGACACTGGTCCACACGCACGACATCACCCAGGGCCTGGACCGTGCCTGGGAGCCCCCGCAGGACCTCAGCGAGCGGGCCCTCGCGCGTCTGTTCCCCGACGTGCCCGTCATCGACACCCCATGGTCGACCTTGCTGTGGGCCACCGGACGCATCGAGACGTCCGATCGCCCCCGCCGGACCGACTGGCGCTGGCACGGCGCGCCGCACGGCCGCAGCTGACTCGAACGACGCGGCAATGCATGAATTGCGCACGTCAGTTCGGTCCCGTGCTGCTCGGGGTACAGCAGGACGAAGGTCCACGCTCCCCCCGCCGGGATCGGGGGGAGCGCGGGCCTGTGGATGTTGTCTACACGAGGGTGACGGCCGGCAGTGCGCGGGTCGGCGGTGCGTTGATGCCGCCGGTGGTGGCCTGGACCGCGGTGAGGCAGGGCCCGGGAAGAACTCGTGCAGGGTGCGGAGCTTGCCTCCGGCAAGAGCCACGAGGTCATGTCCCACCGGGTGAAGAAGCAGCGGCTCACCGCCGTCTGCAACGTCTGGGCCTTCGCCTCCCTGAACGCCTCACCCGGCGCCAGGGCCCACTACGACCGCCGACGCGACGCCGGCGACCGCCACACCTCCGCTCAGCGCAATCTCTGGAGGGGGTAGCGGGCGGCCGGCCTCCGCCGGGGAATCACCGGCCCTTCAGCAGTGCGCAGACGAAGTCTTCCTGGACCGTGCGGAGCCGGGCGAGGAGGGCGGGTTTGATCCCCTTGCTGGTCTGGGTGTTGATGGAGAACGTGAGGGAACGCGTCCCGTCGGGGGTGGCGGCGGCGAGCTGCGTGTAGCCGGGGAAGTTGCCGGTGTGGCCGTGGAGCACGCCGCAGCGGGTGGTGTAGCGGAAGATCGCGAGCCCGGCGGCGTTGGTGCCGGGTCCGGCGGGCTCGGAGGAGTCGCCGGGGCGGAAGGTGAGCTGCTCCTTGCGGGTCTTCTCCGACAGCAGGGCGGGGCCGGCGTACGCCCGGATGAAGGCGCCCAGGTCCCTGGGGGTGGAGACGATGCCCCCGGAGGCCCAGACCCCCGAAGCGCTCAGGGCCTCGCTGATGTCCTCGGGTTCGGCGGGCGGGGTGACGTCGTAGCCGTGCAGGAACGGGTGCGGGAGGCGGTGGCCCAGGGGCAGGCTGGTGCGGTGCAGCCCCAGCGGGCGGTACACGAGCTCCTTGAGGAGGTCCTCGTAGCGGCGGCCGGTCGCGGCCTCGGCCATGAGGGCGACGGCGATGTTGTCGGAGTTGGAGTACTCGTACAGGGAGCCCGGGCGGAAGAGCAGCGGCTCGTGCGCGACGTAGTTGAGGAGCGTGCGCGGGTCGAAGACGTGGCGGGGGTCGGCCTGCAGGATGCTCAGGAACTCGGGGTCGGCGGTGTAGTCCGGCAGGCCGCTCGTGTGCTGGAGGAGCTGACGCAGGGTCACCGGGTGCCAGGCGGCGGGCTGGGCGGGCAGCACGCCGCCGATGGTGTCGTCGAGGGAGAGGGCCCCCTGGTCGACGAGCCGGAGCGCGACGGCCCCGCTGAACGCCTTCGCGATGCTGGCGATGCGCATGTGGTCCTCGAGCTGCGGCGGCCGCCCGGTGGCCAGGTCACCGACGCCGGCGGTGTACACCTGTGTGCGGTCGCCCCGGGTGAGCACGGCGATCACCCCGGGCGGGCCGTCTTCCTGGCCGACGAGCTGTTCGAGCTGCCGCTGGAGCCGGCCATCGTGGCCGGGGTCGGCCCCCGCCGCCTGCGCGGGCGGGAGGAGCGAGCCGAGCGCGGCGGCGGTGAGCGCCGCGACGGACAGTCCGGCGCGGAAACGGTGTGCGGGGGCGCGGGTGGGCACGGATGTCTCCCGGTGTGCGGTGGGGCGGCAGTGGGCGTACCTGCCGGAGCTGTCTGCCTAGCAGCCGGGCAGGCGTCACGGGCCCGCGCCGCGCGCTGCCGGGGGCCGGTCGGCGGACACGGGGTCCCCCGCACCGGGGCGTGTCCGGCCCCGGAGCGGCGGCACGGCTTGGTGGGCCGGACGGGGGCCGGGTGCGGCACACGAGGTGACTGTCCGCGGCACGGATAAGCCTGGCGGTCACTGCGGGTAGCGAAGGGGGCGCCGGATCCAGGACCGGATCCGCTCCCTCCGACCGCGAGGAGCAGCACCATGACCTGCCACCCTGACAGGTCGGGGCCCGGGCTGCGCGCCGGGCAGGGGGAGGGGTCTGCAGGGCGGGCCACTGTGCTTCCTGGCGCACCGCACCGCACCGCACCCCACGACATGGTCCGGGCCGCTGCCGTGGGGGAAGCGGCCGCAGGGTCAGGCCTCTTGGCGCTCCCTGTCCCGGGTTTGACCTTCCTGGGCGGCTGTGCACAGTGCTGCGATGACGGCGGTGGTTGTCGGGTTCGCGTTCTCGGTGTGACGGGTCGCGGCGAACAGGAAGCGTTGGATCGGGTGGTCAGCGATGGGAGTCGTACGAATTCCGGGTGTGGTCGCGTCGATGGCCGTGCGGGGGACGAGCGCGGTGGCGAGGCCGGCTCGTGCGAGGGTGAGCTGGGTGGTGATGTCGGCGGTGATGTAGCGGGGTGTGGGCGTGAAGCCGGCCTGGTGACACGCCTGCAGGATGGCTTGTCCGCAGTCCGTGGTCGGCGGGGGTACGGCGAGATCGTGCGCGGCCAGCTCCTGCAGGATGACGGGCCGGTCGTCGCCCTGGTCGGCTGAGGTGACGACGAGCAGTGGATCGTCGAGCAGCGGTGAGACGTTGATGCCCCGGGGTGTCGTATCGGGCAGGTGGTGATAGCGCTGTCCCAGCACCACATCGACGGTGCCGAGTGCGAGTTCGCGTAGTTGTGCCTGGTCGGTGATGAGGCAGGTCACGGTGAGCTGCGGGTGGCATGAACCGAGTGCGGTGAGTGCGGGGGCCACGATCCCGGCGACGGTGGACGGCAGAGCGGCGAGCGTGGCCGTGGCGCCGACCGTGCCCTTGACCGCCGCGATGGCACTCTCCGCCTCCTCCAGGGCGGCGAAGATCAGGTCGGCGTGCTCGAGGAGGACACGGCCGGCCTCCGTCAGTGCGACGGTTCGCCCGTCGGGGCGCAGCAGGTCGACTCCCACGTCGTTTCTCAGAGCGGCCAGTTGCTGGGACACGGCACCGGCGGTCAGCGCCAGGGCGTGAGCGGCAGCGGTGATGGAGCCCCGGGCGGCGACGGTCTTGAGCATGTGCAGGCGGCGGACATCGAGCATGACTCGATAGATTAGCTAAAGGATGCCATCAGAAGAGCGCCTCTTGACCTACTGAGTTGTGGTGGGCGACCTTCGGGCCATGGAAATCTCTCAGTGCATCGCCGCTGTGGCCCGCCCCATCCACGATTTCGGTGACGAGTTCATGTCCGACGAGGCGACCGCCGAGATCGGTCTGCGCGCCGGGTTCGCCCCAGGCCGCGGCTTCTACTGCCGCGGACGCTTCGGAGTGCTCGGCGAGGCTCCGGTCACGGTGGTCCAAGCGGTACAGGGCTTCCTCGGCCCCCGGCTGGTGACGACAGGCTGGCTGACGGGACAGCCCGTGATGCCGGCGCAAGAGGCCGCCGCCTGTTACGCGCAGGCTGTCCGCGCGTGGGGGCGCGCACACATCCCCGCCGACATCGACGTGGAGCACTTCAACCACCTGGCACAGCAGCTGATCGATGCCGCCGACGCCGACGCCCTGCCCCTGTTCGCCGGCTGGCGCGCGCAACCCTGCCCCGTCGACGACCCGGCCGGCTCGGCCATGCAGCTCCTGCACGTACTACGCGAACACCGGGGCGCCTGCCATCTGGCGGCGGTGCGCCTGTGCGGGCTGAGCGCCCGAGAAGCCATGGTCATCAACCTCGGTGTCGAACAGGCCGCCCACTATGGCTGGCAGGAGCCGCAGCACGTCGACACAGCCCGGATCCCCCGGCGGCAACGTGCCGAGCGGATCACCGACGAGATGCAGATGCCCCTCTACGCCGGTCTGACCAACCGGCAGCGCACCGAGTTCGTCGGCATCGTCGATGCGCTGACCGCCTCCTGACGAGCGGGCCGGCGCCACCATCAGCGACCTGAGCGCGCACTTGGCCGGCCAGGCTGACCGGGTGAGATCGCCGGCTGCCATGGGACTGACCGCAGAGACAGCCGCGTATCGGACCGGTACCGGGGATCCCGGACGACTGGTGGGTGAGTTCCGGCGGGCTGTGCTGCTTGTGCCCCTTGCCGGTGGTTCCACGGAAGCCGACAACGGGTTGCTGTCAGCTGTCTCGGGCGGGATCCGCTGGTTCTACGCGTTCACGGACGAGGATGCCCTTGCCTGATTCGCCGAGGCTGGTGGCGAAGCCGACCGGGAGTGGCTCTACCTGGCAAATTCTGGGCGCGCGTCTGGTCGATGCGGTCGTTCCGGAGGTGGCCGGCGCCGCCGGAGTGGCGGTGAACGTGGCCGATGCGGACGGGTCGATGCTGTTCCCGCCCGTCGCCGGGATCGTTCCCGACGCATGTGCCGTGGACGTCGAAGCCGAATCCGCGGCGGTTGCCTGATGCCCGGCGACGTCATTGTTCCCCATGGCCACCCATGAATTCCGCCGCCTCGGTGCAGTATGACGAAGCGGCGCTCCGCCGACCCCAACGGACTCGGCGCGCTCGGCTGATGTCCGACTGCTGACGCGCGTCGGGCCGGGACAGGATGCGGTGTAGCACTGTGCAGTTTCACCGGCCATCGACCGAGATGTCGCCGGTCAGCGGATCTGATCACTCCGGCCGCCGTCTACTGCGAGACGGGCCGGGGCGGGCATCCGGCGGTGGGGAAGGTTTCGCCCCGCAAGCTTCCTGCGGAGTGTGTCGGTTGCGGGGCCCCGAGAGAAGCCGCAAGTTTTGAGCATGTTCAAATGGGGGCGTGCAGCCGCGGGGCCGACGCCCAACCTCTGGGGGAGGCCTGTGAACATGCGCGGATGGTGTGCGATCGTTCTCGCGGTGACCGGGGCGGTGCTCACTGCGTCCTGTGGGTACGCCGCAGCGATCCACTCGGCGGAGATTCCGCAGGAGCAGTTGGTAGGGACGTGGACGGGCCCTGCTGGGACGTCCCTGACCTTCTCGCAGGATCACACCTTCACGGGAACGGGTTTCGACAAGGTCGAGGCGATGGGTGACTGCGCTCACCCTGAGGTGCGGTCCACTGGTCGCTGGGCCTTCTATGTCAGCTCTGAAGGCAACGGCCTCATCGTCCCCGACGAGACTGCCACGCGTGGTAACGAACTTCAGTTGTCCTTCGCCGATGATCCGGCGTGTACGGTGCGGGTCTACCTCTACGGATACTTCGGCGATGCAGAGGACCCCAGCATGTGCCCCACAAGGGACCCAGATGCCGGCTGCCCTGCGGGCGGCTATCTGAAGCGGGATGAGGTCACTTCCCGATCCTGACGCTCACGGGTGCCAGAGAGGTCGCCTTCTCCTGATGTTTCATCCTGGATTAGTCGGCGCGGCGCCAACCTCCGACTCTGGCTGCCCAGCTGCCCACGTGGAAACTCCGACTGATGCTGACCAACGCGGGCCGCAAGCGCGGGATCACCGAGTACGCCGAGCGGCTCCACACGCTCTTCCGGCAGCCCGCCGCCCGCCTGGCGCCCGCGGTCGAAGAGGCCATGGGCATCCAGGCCAAGGCCCTGCTCACCCAGCTCAATGCCCGCCTGCAAGGCCGTCGACGAGCTTTCGAAGGCGGTTGAGCGGACCTTCCGAACCCACCCCGACGCGCCGATCATGCTCAGCTTCCCCGGCGTCGGGCCCGGAGTCGGCGCTCGCCTCCTGGCCGAGATCGGTGACGGCCGCACCCGCTTCGCCACCGCCGGCGGCCTGAAGGCATACGCGGGCGCGGCCCCGATCACCCAGGCTTCCGGCAAACGCAAGTACGTAGGCCGCCGGTTTGTGAAGAACAGCCGACTCAACCAGGCCGGATACCAGTGGGCCTTCGCGGCCCTCAGCCACTCACCCGGAGCCATCGCCCGCTACCGACGCCGGCGCGAGGCAGGAGACTGGCGTGCCCAAGCCCTGCGGCACCGGTTCAACCGCATGCTCGGACAACTCCGTCACTGCCTTCCAGAATCATGTGCTCTTCGGCGCATCCATCACGTTTCCTCCTCCCGCGGCAGCTGACTGATCACTGAGGATCCGGCTCATGACAGGCTGTCCTCCTGAGCACGGAGGGGGAGCCATGACAGAAGTTGGCGGATGGATCTGGGAACGCAACCTGCGGTCGTTCCTGGAATTGTTGTCGCACTATGTCGGCTACGGCTTCGATGCCACCGACTGGGAGACGGTGACACTGGCGGTCGAGGCGACCGACGATGAGCGGGCCGACGGCTGGTACTCGTATCCCTTGGTCGGCGAGCATCGACAGGTCGAGATTCGGCTTGCCCGCGCGGTCGGCGGCGATGAGGTCATGTTGGCCGTGAAGGGAGTTCTGACGCCCGAACTGGAAGTCCGGGCTGACACCCTGCTGGCCGCCTTTGCGGCTGGCTGACCAAGGTCAACTTGACCCGTTACTGAGGTTTTCAGGGTGGGGTCGGTGGGTTGATAGACAGACGGTCAGCCATCGTGCAGGTCTCTGAGGAGTTCGACGCCCATGCGGTCGGTGTCGCTGGAGGTGCCGCCGATTCGGTGGATCAGGACCCAGGCGCCGTTGGGGAGCGCGCCGGCGAAGGCGGTGGAGGTCCCGGTTGCGCCGTTGTGCCAGGTGACGAGGCCGGTGGTCTGCCAGGTGGGAGCGGTTTCCCGAGTTTCCGGTCGACGAGCAGGCCCTTGAGCAGGTCGGCGGTGGCGCGGGGGGTGGCCCAGAGGCCGCCGGAGGGGAGGATGGCGCCGTCCAGGGTCCACTGGGGTCGTCTGCGTCCGAAGAGTCCCGTCGGGTACAGGCAGCGCTCCGCCGGGGGGCGGACGGTGATCTCGCGGATGCTGAGGGGTGTGAGGACGTGGTCGTGGATGAGTTGTTCGTAGGGCTGCTGGGCCGCGGCGGACAGGGCTGCGCCGAGAGCGGCGTATCCGAGGCTGGAGTATTCCTTGGTCGTGCCGGCGGGTGCGACGGTCATCTCGTCGCAGGTGCCCAGCAGTCGGTGCAGGGCGGCGGTGTCGAAGCTGCGGTAGGGGTCTTTGCCCGGCAGCCCGGGAGGCTGCCGGGGGAGACCGGAGGTGTGCTCGGCCAGATGCTGCAGGGTGATGCCGGTCCCGTGGGGCGCCGGGAGCCAGCGTTCCACCGGGTCGGCGGCGTCGAGCAGGCCGGCTGAGGCCATGCGGCCGAAGGCGGTGCCGGTGAGGACCTTGGTGAGTGAACCGATCTGGACGTAGCGGTCCGGGTGGTGGCCATGTGTGGTGCGGGGCGCGGAGGCGCTGGTGAGGACACATGTGGGCGCGGGTGTCCGTAACACGGGTTCGGATCCTTTCAGGGGCGGGCGGGTGGAACGGCGCAAGTCGGGGTCCGGCGGGCATGCGGTGCCGGTGGCGGGCCACCCAACGGTAGATGGGTCGTGCGGCGGTGCGCAGGAGGGGGGCCTGGATGGCTGCCCCGGCCAGTTGGTAGCGGCGGCCGGGGGAGTGGCGCATGTACTCGGCCAGGGCCTGTGCGCCGCCGGCGATCACTTGGTCGTGGCGGAGCAGGAGGACTTCATGGTCCAGGCGGGCCCGATGCGGCTGGGTGACGGTATCGGGGAGGAACTGCCAGGGGGCGGGCGCGCAGGGTCGGTTGGCCCCGGGCGGAGATCCGGTTGATGACGGCCTGGCAGAAGGCACAGTCTCCGTCGGAGGCCAGGACGGGCTGAGGGTGGGCTGTCGGGCTCATGAACGCCTTCTACATAGATCCGGCCCCACGGCCCGTACCCGACGGCACGTCGCGCCACGGCACACCGGTACGGACCCGGAAGCGGATGCCGTCGATCAGCTGCCGCCGGGACCAGACGGGCGGCAGCCCCGCCTTCATCCTCTTCGGCAACAACGGCTGCAACACCGCCCACTGTTCGTCCGTGAGGTCTCCAGGTCGGCAGTGTTCAGCTGTTGTGGCGTTCCCAGGCTTCGCGGACTCCGGAGGGGATTCGTCCTCGGGGAGGAACGTTGTAGCCGTTGGCCCGGGCCCATGCGCGGATGGCAGCTGTATCGACTGGGGGCTGGTCCGGGATCGGTTCGGGTTTCCACAGGACCGGTTGTGAGGGAGTGAAGGACGGGCCGCCCTCGAGGAGGCCGCGGGGGAACTGGGAGACCTTGGTCTGCCCGCTGAGTACGGAGGTGAGGAAGTCGGCGAGGGTTCCGTCGAAGGTGAACCATTGCGGGCCGCGGGCTTCGTTGACTGCGATCCGCCAGCGGTCGGGTTCCTGGGCGGGGTCGGTGATCCAGAAGATGTGTTCACCGTTGTCGGTGCCGCCGATGGTGAAGAGCTGTTCTGGGTTGTATGGGACGGGGTGGGTGCCCTGGTCGAAGTCCTTGCGCAGGTATGCGCGGATACGGGCGGGCATGGGGCCGGTGAGGTTGACGAACTCGGTCGGCCCGTGGGGGTGGTAGATGTGGATGTAGTTGTTGAAGGCGCCGGCGCCGTAGTGCTGCGCGAGTTGCTTGTAGTCGGTGGGCAGTGTCATGCCGAGGGTGGATTCGACGTGATCCCAGGCAATGTGCATGGCCGGGCGGGGGGCCGGGCAGAGCCGGGTGAGGGCGCTCAGGTCGGTCACGGGTTTCCTCGGCGGCATCGCTGCTGCTGGGCCGCGTGGTTGGGGTTGGGGAAGGCGGTGTCCAGCTGGGAGCCGTTTCTGCCGTCGGCTGCCATGTAGATCCGTGCAGGCACGGAGTGATGGTGAACAGGTTGTCCAGCGTGTCGCCGGACCCGCCGAGCATTCTGGCCAGCATGGGCCCCCGGGCCTGGTTGTGCTCGGCGCCGTGGATGAAGCCGGGCGGCTTGAGCGTGTTGCTGGCGTGGGTGCCTTCGTTGAGCATGTTACGTGTCACGGTGGCGTGCATCTCGAAGGGGCGCTCGTGCTCGTCACGGACAAAGACTACTTTCCCGCCCCAGATGGGGTCTGCGTCGCAGCCGGCCAGACCCAGGGGGTCCCACAGGGTGAACGGGTTGGGTACGTAGGTGTAGTGGTTGAACGCGTGGGCGAGGCCGAGCGGGTCGGGGCTGATGTACCGGCCGGTGGCCGGGTCGTAGTACCGGTTGAAGTTGTGGTGGAAACCGGTCTCGGGATCGAGGATCTGTCCCGGGTACCTCAGCGGGGTGAAGGCGCTCGCGTCGCGGTTCCACTGGGTGGCGCCCCACGCCGTGCTGCGAGCACGCCAGGCGACCGAGCCGTCGGGGGCGACCAGGACCGAGGGCATGCCTGACAGGTCGGAGATGATCGCGAAGAACCGGCGATCGGTCTCCCTCTGGGCGCTGTCCTTCTTCACCTCTCGCTGGGCCAGGGGAAAGAGCCCGGCGTAGTCCCACACGATCGTGGTCCTGCCGTCGTCCTGTTCGGCCAGCTGGCAACCGTCCCAGGTGTAGGTGCAGGACTCGGCGACCGTGCCATCGGGCGCGAGGCGCTCCTTGCCTACCCGGCGGCCCAGTGCGTCGTAGCCGAAGCGCGTGACGCGCCCGTTGACGCTTTCGCTCAGGTGGCGACCGGCGCGGTCGTGCTCCAGGACGATGTCGGCATGAGCGTTGGTATCCGTTGGCAGTGTCCTGCCGGCCCGTAGGAGAAGATGGAGGCGGCACCGTCGTCGTGGACAAGGCGAATGACCCGGCCGAGAACGTCCCGCTCGAAGGCGATGCTCTGTCCGGCCGCATTGGTGCGGCGGGCGAGCTGGCCTGCGGCATCGTGCTCGTAGGTCAGAGTGCGGCCGTCGAAGTCCGTCTCCGTGACGAGCCGGCCAGCGGCATCGTAGGCGTACGTCCACGTGAGACCACGGGGGTTTTGATGCTGGTCCACCCAGCCCACCTCACAGGGATTCGTGGCCGCAAGACCGACCGAAACGATGCGGCCTTCCTCGCCCGAGCCGGTGCCGCAGGAATGGTGATCGCCTCGTTCGTGGCAGGTTGCGACATCCGTGAGCTACGAGATTTCACGCGACGGCGGACTGAGCTGGCGAGGGCTGCGGGCTGGGAAGCCCAGCGTCTCGAGAAGGAGCTCGAGGACACAGGGATGAAACTGTCCTCCGTCCTCAGCGACGTGGACGGGGCCAGAGGCCGGGCCATTTTGGAAGCTCTGATCGGCGGGGAACGAGACCCGGCCCGGCTTGCCGACTTCGCGATCCGTCGCGCCCGGCCAAGATCCCCGAACTCGTCGAAGCCCTCGACGGGGAGTTCACGGACCATCACGCATTCATGGTTCGGCACTGCCTGGACGAGATCGACCGGTGGAAGAGCATCATCACAACGTTCGATACCCGGGTCTCCGTGCTACTGGCGGACCAGGAGAGGTACCTGGCCGATCTGGCCACCATCACCGGCATCGGTCGTCTTGTCGCGGAGATCATCCTCGCCGAGACCGGGGGTGACATGGCCGAGTTCTCCTCAGCCCACCGCCTCGCGTCCTGGATCAGCGTCTGTCCCGGGCAGAACGAGTCGGCCGGCTTGAACAGGTCCGGCCGCACCCGGCCGGGGAGCAAGAACCTAAAACGCCTGCTCGGGATCGCCGCCATGGTCGCCATCAGGAAGAAAGACTCCTAGCTCGGTGTCTGCTTCCGACGGCTCGCAGCCAGACGCGGAGGCAAACGGGCCTTGGCCGCCGTGATGCAAAAACTCGCCATCGCGATCTGGCACGTCCTTCGGGACAAGACCCCCCTACCGGGAACTCGGAGCCGACCACTTCACACGCCGCGCTCCCGAACGTTCCATGCGCCGAATGATCAAGGAAGCCAACAGCCTCGGACTGACCATCCGCTTCGAACCGACCAATTCCTGACCGGTCAACCAGGGGGTCATTTTCGTGTCAGTCCCCGCACTGCCGTCGACCGCGGCCAGCCTATGGACGGCACCGGGAACCGTCAGCGCGGCTGATTCGACCGGGTCGGAGGCAGTGCCTCACCGTCAGCCGCCGGCTTTCCGATGGGCGCGTCGCTGCCGGCCCAGATGTAGATGCGTGTGGTGCCGGGCTGGAACTCGTGCGCATGGATCTCCGCACACAACCGGAGTGCGCCGCTTTCGGGCGTCTTCGCCTCGCGAGGGCAGACACTGGTGATGCGCATGCCCTCGACGAAGGTCTCGGGCTCGGGCAGGCCGAGGTGGCTGAAGCCGTCGCTGCGGGTGTACCCCGGCTCTTCCGGGTGCCGGTTGCGGGCCATTTGGGTGCCCTCACGCCGAAGCGGCTGCAGGAACCGGTCAGCCTCCGCGGTCGGCACGGTGAAGGCGAGTAGCGCAACGTCATACTGCACGTTGGTATGGAGCCCGGCCCGCCGGTCGCTGGCCGTCTCCGGCACCCGGAGGCCGGTCACGCTTGCCGCCCACTCGGGCGTGGCGTTCTGCTCCCAGCAGCACTTCTTCTGATCCTCGGTGGGGTACCGCAACCCGTACGCGACCATCAGGACCGTGCCGAGGACGCCGAGAATACACAAGGCCGAGAACACCCAGGCGCCGACGGCGAGGCGCCGCCGCCAGGACCACTTTTGCTTCCCGCGCTCGGCCGGAGCCGCCGGACCGCTCATCGGTCGATCTCCCCGCCGCCGTCGCGGGCGTGGCGTCCGGGGTCACTGCGCTCGCCGGCCCGTCCGGGATCATCGGGGGCGGGCACTGCCGCACCGTTACCCAGTTCGTAGTGCTTGACCGAACCGCTTCCCGCCATGTTGAACTCCTGGGCCAGACCGATTTTGTGTTGCTGGCCCGGCTCGCCGTCGGGTATTTGAAACTTCCCGATGTGTACGCCCTTGCCCTCGTCCCAGTTGTACCGGTCCCAGACGTTGACCTGGTAGTCGAGCCCGACCACCGGTCTGCCGTCGGCGCCCGGCACGACGGTCACCACCCCTGTCACATTCGACCGGGCGGAGCCGACCGCGTAAAACCAGTTGGGGTCCGCCCCCTGGGAGAAGGAGTAGTCCTCATTCCTTGTCTCGACGGGCATGACAACCGGGCGGCCACCGCTCTTTTCGTATTCCGCCAGCGCCTCCTCCCGCCACGTCGCCTCGTTGTTCTGGAGCAGCACCTGGTCCACGTGGGCCCGGAAGCCCTTGTCGTCGGTGAGCATCTTGTCGACCGGGAGCTTCATGGGGGTGCCGGTGTTGTCGAGGTAGTGCTTCATGTTGCGCGAGGCATCGTTCAGATCGCCCCCGTCGGCGCCCACCACGAGCATCTGCATCTTCGTCCTGGTGACCCAGTCGTCCCATCCGGCTCGCTCCGCTCCGTGCTTGCCGGACCCTCGGTCGGGTGCTACCTGCTTAACCGACGGGCTGAAGAGTCCGGCGGCGAGCAGGTCGTCCCTGTGGGCGGTCCACAGCTGTGCGCGGGCGTCAGGGCTGAGCGACTGCCACAGCCTTCGCAGCTCGGCCTGCTGGGCCGGCTTGGCTTCCTTGCCCAGCGCGGCCAGCTTCATGGCTCGCGGCAGCTGGTCCTGGTCCAGCGAGGTGTATTCGGCGTGGCCTGCGTTGTACGGGTCGGCGCCATGGGCGGCGCGCAGAGCCCGGGTGGCGGCCGCGTCCACCTCCGCCGCGTGGCTGACGATGCCGGTCAGAGTCTCGGCGTACCAGCGCACCATGTCCTGGGTTCGTTGGTTGGGGCCCTTCGCATCGCAGATGGACGGTTCCACGCGGACCTTGCCGCCACCGCCATCCGACACCAGCAGCCCAGGGTCCGGCTCGGGTGTGTGCAAGGGGTCGCCCTGCCTCGCCTCGTCAGCCAGCTCCTTCGCCCGCTTCTGGATCTGCGTCAGCTCGGCATGAGCGTCCGCGAGCACCGCGTGGATGCTCTTGGCCTCGCGTTGAAGGTCGTCCACCTCCTTCGCAGCGCTGCGGACGAACTCCCGGGTGACGGTGGAGTTGACCCCCTCCCAGCGGGCCGCCTCCGACTTCTTCACCAGGCCGTCGCGCACGGTGCCATGCAGCTTCATGAGTTCCTCCGAAGCTGTCTTCCACTCCGTCACCGCCTCGTTCAGCTTGCCCAGGTCGAGGGTGATGAGGTCGGTCCAGGTGAGGGTCACTTCACGTACTTCTGTATCTCGGAGACCGACATCGCGGACCCGTCGCGGTGGCGCAGGCTTGCCGCGATGGCCTCGTCGTCGTTCGCGTGAGCTTTCTTTGAGAAGTCGAGGTGGTTGGAGATGTGCGCGTACATCTGCAGCACCGTCTTGACCTGTGAGTCCCAGGTGGAGAGGGTGACCGACAGCTCCGGCCCCACGCCCAGGTTCCGGGTGGAGCATTCGGCAGCGGCACGGGCGGTCGCCCCGGTGCCGGCGATGTCCGACTTCTTGCGCAGGTCTCCGTGGACGACGAACGCCTCGTGTCCGACGGCACCCAGGTCGTCCTGGGTGACGACCAGGTCGTACGACGAGCCGCCCTCCGTGGCGGCGTTCTGCTTGGCGGCTGCCCATTCCTCGTCGAAAGTCACCGAAGCTCTCCCCCTGGTGTACGAATCGGAAGGGATCACCCTAACAA
The DNA here is from genome assembly GCF_055579465.1 of Streptomyces sp. NPDC032745. NCBI lineage: Bacteria > Bacillati > Actinomycetota > Actinomycetes > Kitasatosporales > Streptomycetaceae > Streptomyces > Streptomyces sp. NPDC032745. The sequence goes on from NZ_JBVING010000009.1 coordinate 15,751, forward strand.
CCATCGCCAGAAGGGGCGTTCAGCGCGGCAGGTCCAGCTCGGCAACGACGGTCTTGCCGACGGCACCCGCTCCCGCACCTCCCAGCGGGCCGCCCGGGGCCTGTACAGGATCAGACCGGGGCCGGTGTCCGCGAGCGGCGAGGGCCAAGGGGACCGCGCAGGGGGCCGGCGGGCGTCGCTCGCCGCGGGTCTCGGAGACCTCGTTACGGAGCGTGTCCTTGGACCGTGTCCTATGTGGTGAGGCGGATTCGGGATTTACCGCTGAAACGTTGGGTCAGCGCGGGGTGACGGCGGCCATGTCTGCCCTCTTGGCTGTGCGGCGCCGGCCGCCGACGTAGGTGGCATCGTGGTGGGCACCACGTCGCCGAGACTTCCGGTCGCGGTGATCCCACGGGTTCCTCATGCGGATAAGTCGCGTGACCGCGTCACGGGTTGAGTGTCTTGTTGAAAACCTCTGACCCGACAGCTCAGGCACTTGAGTCATCCGGGGGTTGCCCTCCAGCCGGGCGCTCCACCTCAACGCCGAGTGCGGCGAGTCGGCCAACGATATGCGCGCTAAGCGATTCCCGGGCGACATCGAGGTGGCGCAGTTCGGCCTCCGCTTGTGCGACGAGTTCCTCAGGCAGCGGGCACCCGGCCTCCACGCACTCGGTCAGGGTGTAGGCCGCATCCCCCAAGACATGCCCGGGGGTGGTCACGTCGATCGCGTGATCGTTCCGGACTCCGTACGACATCAGAGGGTCGGGACCCAACAGCGCAGCGGCGGCACCGACACGGCCCGTGCTCGAACTCCACCTGGTCGAGCGAGTGCCATTCCGCAAGGTCAGCGGCCACCGGTGCTGTGCCTGCCGTCACGGCCAGTCCAGAATACTGCCGTGGCCGAAGACAAGCAGAGCGGCATAGAAGCGCGTTCATTCCTGACATGCACGATAGAGGTGGCTCGGCAGCTGGGCGTCGGAGACGTCGCCATGAAGGCGAGCGACAATGCCCGCAGCCTCGCCCTCGCGGTGCGTAAGCCCTTGCTCGAACGCGCTCGTCTGCCGGAGGAGTTGTTCGCTCCGCTGATGGCTGCAGCCGTGTACGACCCAGATCCCAGCTTCTGCCGCTGGTTCGTTGAGCCGGCGGTCTACGCATTCGGACGCCGCCGTGTGATGGCGGCATTGGTCGACTACCTGAGGAATGGCACAGGTGCCGAGCGAGCGGGTGCCGTGCGGGCCTGGTACAGCGCCCATGTGCCCTTACGTGCAGATCGATCCCCAGCGTACGGACCCGGCGGGGTACGTGATCCCGCTCTGGACAAGTCACAGGACATCAAGGACTCGTGGCTGGAGGCATCCATGCGAGTGTTCGCCAAAGCCACTGACCTGCAGATGCGCCACCAGGTCCTGCTGGGCCTGCCCACCTCCCGCGCGGCCTACCCCCCATCTCTGCACAAATTACTTGAAAGCACACTCGCATCCGCCCAAGTCCATCCCGACCTACACATCCGTCGCTGGGCCGCAGCAGCAGGCCACGAGGGGGTCTGAGCCCGATTCGTCCCTCCTGGCAGATACGGGACAGCCCTTAGGGTCTGCCGTCAGACCTCGGCCAGCGAGTATCCAGGATCAGGGCTGGTCGAGTTGTCGCAGCAGCGGTTGCGTCGAGGATCCCGGGAGGTCTGATGTAGCAGGGGTGTGCCAGAGTCTGCGCATGCTCGAGATCGTGGTGAAGACGGAGAACTGGGAGCGGCACGTCCGTGTGTCCGCCGAGGAGCTGGCTGGGTTGGTCCGGCGGATCGGTGGTGACGGCGACCTGTTCCTGGTGGTCCAGCGGATACCCGACCTGCCGGACGTTTTCGCTCAGGTCTGGCACAAGGCCGGTGGTGACTACACGCTGGAGTATCGCGATGGTGCCGCCGACCGGCACTTCCAGGTGATGGCCGACGGACCCGAGGCCGTGATTGCCGCGATGACCGGCTGGGCCCGCCAAGAGGCTGGTTGGGATGCTGGCCTCGCCTGGTCGCTGCTGGACATGGGACCCGCCCGCGAGGTGCCGCCGCTCGAACTCGACGAAGACGAGCGTGCAGAGTTGGAGAAGCGCCTCCGCGAAGTGCTGGTCGGCGGCTATACCTCCCGCGCTGAACTGGCTGAACTTGCTGAGGAGTACCTGGTCACCCAGGACCGCCGGCCCGTTTCGCGAGAGCAGGCGCAGGCGCTGGCTGACCGGTTGTGGCTGGAGCGGGTCGCGGAGCAAGCCTCATGGCAGGGCGAAACCGACCCCGAGCGGCTCACCCGCGCGTTCACCGCCATGGAGCAGGCGGGGATCACCGCCCGCGAGAATTTCACCTGTTGCCGTAGCTGCGGCCAATCCGAGATCGGCGGCGAAGCCGGACCCAACGCCCGCGGCTTCGTCTACTTCCATACCCAGTGCACGGACTCCGCTGCAGCCGGCCACGGACTGATGCTTCTCTACGGCGGCTTCGACGGCTCCTCCGAGACCACGGCAGTCATCGGCCAGGAGGTCGTGGCTGCCCTCGAAGCGGTCGGCCTCCATGCCGAGTGGGACCACGACCCGGGCCGCGCCATCACCGTCACCCATTTGGACTGGCGCCGCCGCGTGATCGGCTAGGGATCGACGTCAAAGATCACACCCACATGAGGAGCGAGGCGAGGGCGACGGCTGCCCGGCCCGGCGGATTTCCTCGCTCCGGGGGTGTCATCGAGGAGCCCGAGGAGCACATTCAGCGCCCGGGCCTCGCGTTACGTTCTTGTCGCGGATCTCGGCGATCTTCTTGGTCTCGCCGGCGTCGAGACCGACGACTGAGATGTACTGCCCGAAGGCCAAGTACATCGGTGAGCTGACAATGAGCGTTCCCGGTATGCTAACTGTCCCCGTCGGCATCGTCACCGGTTGAATATCACGCATGGCTCCCGCCGAGACAACGACATGCAGAAGCAGCCCAGCCCGCTGGGGTCGGCACCGCTGGTTCTCAAGGAACCCCAAGCACCTTCTTCGCTTTTCCTGAATGCTCCCGAAGCCTGCCGAGAAACCGACCAGAAGGGGGTTCTTCAGTGCACAGCAATCGATTACAGCATCGGTAAGTACCAGCCAAGTTCTGCTCAAACGTCTTCAGGCGGGCAGCAGGCGACGAATGACGCTCCGCTGGTCTCCTGGTGCAATGAGCCGAGCGTGACCGGATACACTCTCAAATGTCGCCAAGGCTGCCACAAGCTGGCAGTCCTCACCAGGTGGGAGAAAGATGGGAAGACGATCGGTACAGCCGTCTTCCTGGTTCGGGAGGAAACACTCCTCAGTGATTCGGCGCGCTTCGAGCAGCGCATGTTCATCAGCCCGATGTCCATCAGCCCCGAGCTGGGTAATGTGACGCTGGACTACTGGGACGCGCTCTGTACGACGAACTGCAGCAGTTCCCTCAGCGGAGCCTGGAGCGGTCTCACGACCTGGGTGCCGGTCGTGGACAGCCACACTGCTTCCGCGACACGCACGTTCACGTGGACCAAGCCGACCTCTGGAACGTCCGAGGAATTCGACCGCGGAACGATTCTGAAGTTCAGCGCGGCCTCGCCAGCCGCAGCGGGGGCAGTGAAGACAAAGGCCCCGAGCTGGTCCTTCTTCGATGAGATGTGTGACAACAGCCTTGCGGTCGCCAACTCGACCGGATGTGTGTTCGCCAAGCACATTCCGACGTGGTCGGATAGCACCGACAGGTATCCTCCTGCAGCCGCCTACTACTGGGTGATGCGAGAAGGGCTTGCCTCGCACCCGGGAAGCAAGAAGCATGGAACCGTTGCACATCCAGAGGCGACGCCCGACGATAAGGGAAGAGTCCAGTGCGACGAATTCCCGTTTGCGGCGAGCGAGGAAAGCGGCGGGCAGTCCCTCACCAACGGTGGCGGCTGTGTGCAGCTCTGGGGTCCGGCCGGAGCCGGACCCCAGTACCGTGCCTGGGAAAGCTACCGCCAGTCGATGTATGCCGCCCCGTCAGGCGATTGCACCAGGGATGAGCGAATCTCGTCCCCGGTCACATCACTGATCGGGGTCCCATCGGACAGCGCTCGATAGGTGGAATCAAACATCTCGGCCAGGCTGCTCCAGCGCTTCATTCCCCAGACCTCGAGATCGGAATCGATTTCTAGAACGGATCCGAAGTCCGGCCCTTCTCGGTGATCGACCACCAATTGGGACCCGACGTGAGTTTCAGCTATCGGAACCCACCGCACATGCGCCACGTTTCCCACCACGAAGTCGACGAGGTCGTCCTCAAGGCTCCACGCAACGGCCTTCTCCATGTCGCGCTGCCCCAGCCGCATACTTTCCGAGCCTAGGAGAAAATATCCTCCCGGAATGAACCCACCTGGTCCGGTAAGCCCCCGGTCGGCACGAACCCCGTCATGAAGGGCAAGCCATTCCCTCAGTTCGGAATGGAGGGTGAATCGGTTCGCCGATATCGACCGGATATCCTTCGGATCGGCAGCAGGGTTGAGGCGACCGATATCGTCCGGAGCATTCGTCTCGAGCCATCCCCTGAGAAGGGCCACCGACGTTGCGAGATCCATCAGACCCACCCTCATGTGAACTGCCGACTTCGCGCATCCTAGCTGCACGACCCGCTCACGTTCGAATGCTCACTACAAAGAACCTCCTAACCTGGGTAGTTTCGGACAGGAGGGTCTTCGGCCCCGTTGTTTCCAGCTCGAAGGCGCGAAGCGGTGGAACCTGTACGGGGCGACCCGCACGGACCCGCTCCGCCTGGACGTCGAAGCGCCCGAGAAGCCCGAGGGGCCGCCATTCGCCGAGGTGGTTCTGCAGGCCGGGGACATGCTGTAGGTGCCGCGGGGATGCTGGCACGCGGTGGCCGCCACCTGGGGCCGGTCCCTGGACCTGACATGCGGGCTGACCTCGGCGACTGGACACCACCTCCTGGTGTGGCTGGCCGGACAGCTCCTTCACTGGCCCACCCTGCGCGTGAGCGTACCCACGGTGGCCGGTGCCGCCGAGCGCACCCTCCCCGTTACCCCGAACTGCTGGAGGCGGCTAAGGAACTCGAAGAAGGTTAAGGCCGCCAGGGGCTTTGACCCCGGATTTTGAACACGTCTATGCGGCTTGGGCCAGGGTAGTTGTTGCTGGTTGGAGGTCGCTTTCGTAGGCGATCGGAGATCGCTGCCCGAGGCGGGAGTGCCGGCGTCGGGTGTTGTATCGGGTCAGCCAGCGGAAGGCGTCGAGTCGCGCCTCACGCTCGCTCGACCAGCCTTTGCGGCCCTTGAGTGTCTCTCTCTTGAAAGCGGCGTTGAAGCTTTCCGCCGCGGCGTTGTCCGCGCTGGACCCGACCGCGCCCATGCTCTGCCGGACCCTGCTGACCTGCAGAGTTCAGCGAAGGCCCTACTCGTATATTGCGAGCCGTGATCGGTGTGCATCACCGCTCCGGCCAGGCCCCGCGGGTCCGCTCCGCTGCCGCCAGGGCGTCGATGACGAGCTCGGTTCGCTCTACGTTCTTCCTGGGAGGCCCCAGCCATTCGTAGGGTTGCGGCACCCAGGGGAGGCGGGTGTGGCTCTCGGTTCGCTGCCGCCTTGTGGCTCCACATGCATGTGATCGGCGATCGCCCACCCGGCCAGACGGCGTGAGGCGAGGTCGATGACAGGCGCAAGGTAGAGCGGCTTCGCGCCGCTGATCGGCAGATAGGTGATGTCGCCGACGTACTTCGTGTTCACCGCGGCCGCGGTGAAGTCACGACCGATCAGATCCGGCGCCTTCGCCACCGTCGGTTCCGCGACAGTGGTCCGGTGCCGGCGGCGCAGACGGACTCCCCCGAGCCCAATGCTCCGCGTGATCCTCGCGACACGCTTGTGGCTGACCACCAGGCCTCGCTCGCCGCGGAGTTCGGCGGTGATTCTGGGGGCTCCGTAGCTGCCGTCGGACTCCTGGTGGATCTCGCGTATCCGGGCCGCGAGCCGGTCCTCGACGGTCTGCCGGGCCGTCCGGGCGGCCGCGGTACGGCGCGCCGGTAGTAGAAGCTCGAGCGGGAAACGCCGAGAATGTCGCAGAGCCGCTTCACGCCGTGACGGCGGTGGTGATCATCAACGAATTGGCAGCGGTTCACCAGCGCGTCTCCGTCGCGAAATACCGGGCCGCCTCGCGGAGGATGTCGCGTTCCTCCTCCAGCTCACGGATCCTCTTCCGTGCCGTGGCCAGCTCCGCCTGAACGTCGTCACCGCCCGCCTTCGCAGCGGACAGCGGTGCGGAGTGGGCCCCGGGCCGGCGCCCGTCGGCGGCCCGGATCCAGTTCCGCGGGGTCTCGGTATTCACCCCGAGATCAGCGGCGACCGACTTGACCGTCGCTCCCGGCCTCGACCGGTACAACGCGACCGCGTCCTCCTTGAACTCGGCGGGGTAGTGCTTCATCCCCACGGGGACTCCGTTCTCCTGGACATCAAGATCCAAGTCTCTCCGGTGTCCAAAATCCGGGGTCAAGGCCCGCCGGGTTCTCCCCCTCAGGCCTGACCCTGGCGGTCCCCACCAGTAGCGACCTCACCCTCTGGACCCGACCTGAGCTCTACTTTGACGACTGAGCGGACAGCGGACGACGACGCCAGCGCAACCCTCGCCTGCACGGGAGTTCGACAAACTGAGCAGTGACAGTCGTCGTTGTCCTGTCGCGGTGCAGCTGGTACATAGGGACTCGTTGACCTGCATGAATGCCAGGTGGTTCGAGACTGCCGATGGCTGCCGATCTCAAACGTCCTGGCTTTCGCGGAAGTCCCGCTCGCCGTGGAGACGAAAGTCCTGGCGATCGTCGGCCCCGTGACGACATTTGTACAAGACCGAGGGCCGGCAGCCCAGGCATCCTCCCGTGTATGGGTATCTACGACGGTAAGCGTTTGCACGGAATGCACGTGGTCCACGACGGCCCGCGGGAGGCGCCGCCGCTAGTGCTCATCCACGGATCGGGGGCCTCGGGCAGCTTCTGGGGCCCGGTAGTGCCGGCACTGGCCAGCCGGTATCACGTCATCCGGATCGACCTCCCGGGCCACGGTCAGTCCGCGCCCGCGCCGTCGTACGACGTGCCTGAGCAGGCAGCCAGCCTGGCCGCGGCGCTCGATGAGCTCGGCCTTCGTCCGGTCACCGTGGCCGGGCACTCCAGCGGCGGATACATCGCCACCGCCCTCGCCGAACAGCGTCCGGACCTGGTGGGTTCGCTCGCACTGATCAGCAGTGGCCCGAGTCCCGACGCGCTCCTTCCGCAGCCCGTCCTCCTTCGGGTCCTGATCGACCCGCCGCTCGGCCCGCTTCTATGGAGAATCCGTTCCGACGCGATGCTCCGCCGGGGGGTGACCGCGGTGTGCAACCGCCCGGTGGACGTCCCGGACGACCTGGTCGCCGAGGTACGGGGCATTGGCTACCGCACGTTCAGGACGCTGCTGCGCCAAAACGGCGCGTACATCGCCGAGAGGAGCGTACCCGCGCGCCTGACCGCACTCGACGTCCCTGTTCTGGTGATCTTCGGCGCTGCCGACCGCCGCTGGGATCCGTCTTCGGCGCACCACTACGACACGGTGCCGAACGCGCGAGTCGAGCAGCTGCCCGACGTCGGGCACTTCCCCATGCTCGAAGCGCCGGAGCCGACCGGCGAGTTGCTGCTGCGCTTCGCAGCGACGGGCCGCTGACACCCATCGCCTAGCCTGGTGCCGTGAGGTCCACCGAATCACCACCTGACTGGGCGTCGGTGGAGGTCGCCGTGCCCCGGCAGCCGAGCCGGCTGCCGGGGGTCAGCATGGCTGGATTCCGCCAGCGTGCTCCGGCGCGCGTGGATATCGCCATGGTCGCGCACCCATCGGTCACTCTGTTCGTGGACCTGAGCGACGGAGACAGCCTTGTCTACGACGCCCACGGCGGGCGCGAATGCGGCAGCACGGTCGTTGGACTGGTACCGGGTGACCTTCGGCTCGGAGGCCGGGCGGCCAGGGGGATCGAGTGCCTCCAGATCCGGTTGTCACCGGTCCTGGCGGTTGCGGTGTTCGGCGCATCGACCGACCTCAGCGGGACGGTGGTCTCCCTGGAGGATGTCTGGGGCCGCGACGCGGGGCGAGTTGAGGAAAGGCTGCGGGCCGCCGCGTCGTGGGACGAGCGGTTCACGATCGCAGTGGATGCCCTTGGCCGACGAATGAGCGCCCGCCCGTCGCCTGATCCAGAGGTGGCCGCTGCCTGGTGGCTGATGCTCACCAGCCGGGGACGGGTGCGCGTCGACAGACTGGCGAACGAGGTGGGATGGAGCCGCAAGCGCCTGTGGTCCCGCTTCCGGTCCCAGATCGGCCTCACCCCCAAGCACGCCACCCGGCTGGTGCGTTTCGACCACGCCGCCCATCTCCTCGCGGCGGGTGACCCCGCCGCCCAGGTGGCGGCCGCAAGCGGCTACGTCGACCAGGCCCACCTCCACCGCGAGGTCAAAGCGTTCACCGGGGTGACACCCACCGCCGTAGCCGCTGCGCCGTGGCTCGCCATCGATGACGTCGCGTGGCCGACCTCGTTCGCGGACCTGAAACCGTCGACGTCTCCGATCCGTCAGATTCCGGCGAAGTGAGCTGAGGTCCCACGAGAGACGAGGCATCGTCTCTCAACACGTGCCCGGATGAGAAGCGGACAGCACGAACGAGAACGGGTGGGAATCCGACAGGCTCAACGCGACAGGACAGTCCTGCTCAAGTGACAACCATCTTGCTCAGGAACACGGTGACAACAACCGTGTCAAGAGCCTGTCCGGCGGATCTTGCCGGGCAGCCCGCCCGCGCTGACTGGCTGTGGCGACTCACCGGACAAGGAGCTGGTGGGGCAGGTTGGGCCCGCCGTTAAATGCCTCGACATCGGGCGCGGTGATCGGGGACGCTTCGCGCGATGACAAGAATCGACGACACGCCGCCCGCGTGGGACGAGCGCACCCAGCTCACCACGTTTCTCGACTACGCACGTGACACCGCCCGCGCCAAGTGCGATGGCGTCTCGGTGGAGAACGCCCGCAAGGCGCTCTTGCCGGGCTCACCGCTGATGACCATGAGCGGATTGATCAACCATCTCCGCTGGGTCGAGTACTACTGGTTCCAAGTGGTCTTCCTCGGCGAGGAAGACCAGGGCCCCTGGACCGAGGAGGACCCCGACCGCGAGATGCGCATCGCCGTCGACTTCCCGCTCACGCAGTTGCTCGACGAATACGCCGAACAGAGCGCCCGTTACCGCGAACTGGTCGCCGCGAACGGTCTGGACAAGCAGGCCCAGCGAGCCGTCCGCGACGGCCTCCATGTCGACCTGCGCTGGATCCTCCTCCACCTCACCGAGGAGACAGCCCGCCACAACGGCCACCTGGACATCCTGCGCGAGATGCTCGACGGCACGACCGGCGACTAGATCCGGCAGAGATCACGGGCGAAGCCAGAGTCGGATCGAGGCGACGGTGACGGTGCCTTGGAAGACGTAGCCGCGCTTGTCGAACCTCGTCGCCACGGCCCGGAAGTTCTTCAACGCGTTGATCGTCCCCTCGACTTCGTTCCTGCGCTTGTAGATCGTCTTGTCGAAGCCTGCGGGCCGGCCGCCCTTGCTGCCCCTTCGTCGGCGGTTGGCCCGCTGGTTCTTCGGTTCGGGAATGGTGTGCTTGATCTGGCGTCGTCGCAGGTAGCGGCGGTCGCGGCGGTTTCGGCGGGAGGAGTACGCCTTGTCGCCGCCGAGATGGTCGGGCCGCGTGCGCGGGTGTCCGCCGCCGAGGCGGGCGACATGGATGCGGTCCATGACCGAGATGAGTTGCGGAGCGTCGCCCCACTGGCCCGGAGTGATCAGCAGGGCCAGGGGGCGGCGTCCACCCTCACCGGTGAGGTGGATCTTGCAGGTCAGACCGCCCCGGGAGCGTCCGAGTCCCTCGTCGGGGCGGTGCTGCCGGGGCGTACGTCTTTTCCCGGCACTCGTGGCGGTTTCCTACGAGCCCCAGCGGCGTGCTGATGGGCCCGTCAGGAGGTCGAGTCGACGCTTACCATCGACCAGCCGATCCGGCCTTCCGCGTCGGCGTCGGCCAGGACGGCCGCGAAGATCGTGCCCCAGGTGCCGTCCGCCGACCAGCGTCTGTGCCGTTCGTACACCGTCTTCCAAGGGGCGAAACGCGCAGGTAGATCCCGCCAGGGCACCTCCGTGCGCAGTCGGTACAGGATCCCGTTGATGACCCTGCGGTGGCCGGCCCAGCGGCCGCCGCGCTGCCCGGACTTCGGCAGATGCGGCTTCAGCCGGGCCCACTCCTCATGCGTTAAGTCTCCCCGCCCCATGCTCATGCCAACGACCCGAAGTCGCGATGGTCACGAGATCCGCCGGACGGGCCCTAGCCAAGTCGGTTGCAGTGCAACGGTGTTCGGCGAGCGCGCGTGGGGTGAGACCGAGGACGGCGCGCGTAGCAGGGTGGTCTTGCGGGCGTAGTGCTCGCCGACGACGGCGATGGTAGTGCTGGGGCGGCGTGGAGGCTGCACTGGTTGAAGCCGGTCACCTTGTCGTGTCACGGTCGGGACAGGTTCTTTCTGCGCAGGGGAGACCTCACGAGGGGCCGTGGAGCGTCCGTTCGGGTGGCGTCACTCCTTCGCCGACGGCAAGTGCCGCTGAAGGTACGTCGGTCCGTGCTGTGCTGTGGCAACGGCCCGAAGGTGGTCGTACGCGGGACCGCCCCAACAGCGAAGGAGGACTGATGTCGCGCCAACGCAAGGACCGGCGAAGCCGGAGCATGGTCGGCCAACTGCTGGCCTCTGCAGTCTTGTTGAGTGTATTCCTGCTGAACGCCTCCGGGGCTAACGCTGCTGCGGTCCACTCCAAACCGAACCACGACTGGGACGCCATCGCACGGTGTGAATCCGGTGGGAACTGGCGGGCGAACACCGGCAACGGCCATTACGGCGGATTGCAGTTCACCCAGTCGAGCTGGAACGCGGCAGGAGGCCGCAAGTACGCACCACGCGCGGACCTCGCCACAAAGGCGGAGCAGATCGCGACGGCGAGGAGACTCGCCGAGATCCAGGGCATGGGGGCTTGGACCTGCGCACGCCGCCACTGAAACGCTCGCTGCGACAGGGGAGTGGGGCCGCCCCGCCGGGGGAGCTCCCGACTGGACGCGCCGACGGTCAGCAGTTGTTGCCGATCGCGTCTATTTTCTTGCCGAACCGCCTCTGGTGGTTGGAGCGTGTTCACCGAACTTGGGCCGCATGTCGGTCCTTGTCGGGCGCCCAGTTGGTGAAGGCCCGGACCTGTTCATCGGTTCATCCGTTGGCGGGCACTCCCGGACCCCACGGAGGCAGAGGTGGGACGATTCCCGGGTGCTTCTTGGGCGGGCACCAGAGTCACGGCGGAGGCTTTGCCGTGGGCCTACCGCAGACGGGCGCCGCTCTTGGGCGATCGGTGCGCGGGCGTGGTCACCCGTTCGGATGCCATGGGATGCCGACGCGGTGGGAGCGGCAGAGGCTGGGGGCCATGTCCGCCAAGCCGATCACCACCCGCCCCGACCAGCAGGGCTGGCGTCGTGTCCGCTATGACGACGTCGCCATCGGCGTGGCGCACCGCCCGGCCGAAATCCGAGCCTTCCTCGCCGCTGCTGGGATGGAGAACGCCGAGGAAGTGGACCTCACCGACACCGACTTCGCGGAGTGGAGGGGCGCCGGCCCCGAGGGTATGGAACGTCAGCGAGAACTGACGGCCGGAGTTTCTGCAGTTCTTCCTCTACCTCTTCGGCACGGTCTGGCTCCTCCAACGCGGCTACCGAATCCAAAGAACTCCACAAGGCAGGACCGGAATCCGACCGGGAACAGCGCATCGGTGACCACGCCCGAGCCTGCTCGCCCCGCTGGGCAGGCAGGAAGGATTGGCGGCAGAAGCTGTACTCACGCTCCATGGGTACCCTCATGGCCCTACTCTTCCTCCTGTCCTGGCTCGCACAGTCCATTGCTGGCACGGCCGCCTCCAACGAGCAGCAACTGTGCCAACGCCATCCCCTCGTCTCGGTCATGTCCTCTGGCGTGGTGTAGCGGCGGCAGCTGTTCTCTGCCCCGGGTGGTCAGAACCTGATCCGCGGGCTATTTGCGGCCCGGCCGCGATCGGCCGTCGCGGTTGCGGTACTTCGCTGCCCTGCCGCCTCAAGCCTCGTGAAGAGTGACCGCCGACAACTACGACTTGAGCGCGTTCAGACACTGAATGAGACCAACGATCAGATGGTCTGAAGGAAGCGGGCCTGCTATCCCGCCATGGGCACCGTGATCACGACCGTCAGTCTGGCCTTCGTCGGATACCTGGCGACGTACCTCAATGGGCTGAGGCTCGCGCAGCGACAGGCCCGGCTCGCCCGAGTGAACCAGCAGTTGAGCGACTTCTACGGCCCACTCTTCGCGCTCATGGAGTCCAATAGTCGCGCCTATGAGGCGTTTTGCGAGAAGTATGCCCGCCCTGATGGGGTCCACCCCTTCGACCACGAAATTCCCCCCACCGAGGAGGAGCTCGTCGAGTGGCGCATCTGGGCTACGACTGTCTTCCCGCCCAACATCCAGAAGATGCGCGACGTGGTCGTCACCAAGGCCGACCTTCTCATCGAGGAGGAGGTGCCGCCTGTCCTGCTCGAACTGTGCGCCCATGTCTCCGGCTACGAGATCACCGCGGCGCGTTGGGCGACTGGTGAGTTCCGCGAATACAAATCCGTCATCCAGTTCCCGGGGCCGGAGCTGAAGGAGTACACCACCACGCGCTTCGCGCGACTCAAGATGGAGCAGGCGGCCCTTCTCGGTCGACGCCGGTGAAGTCCGAGGAGGACTGGACGTACATCCCAGACCAGCGATCGGATGATCCAAACGAAACGGCCTAGGGGTGGAGTGTGTTGCGTCAGTGTCGTACTGCGCTGATCTTGCTCGCCATGGCCCTCGCCCTGACGGCCTGCAGCAGGTTCACCGTCATGCCGCCGCCCGACGGCGAACCGGTCGTTCTGAAGCCGGGCGAACTTGCGACCACGTGGACCGGTGCCGACGGCGGCACCCTCACGATGAAGCAGGACGGGACGTTCATCGCCGATAAAGTCTGCATCGCCGTCGGCTGGTACGACGGTTTGACCTGGTCCGGAACAGGCACCTGGGAGCAAGGCTCCAACAAGAAGCAAAGCTCCGTCGGTGTGTCCTTCGACGCCCATCACCCCGAAACGGGTGAGTGGGAGCCCGAGCCCTACGCCGCCTTGAGGCAAGGCGAGGTCCTGAAGCTCTGGGTCGCCGTCGGCGATCCGGGCAACGACTAACCGAACTGCGTGCTGACCAGCGCGGCGAGCTGACCCGCCTGCAGCGCGGCCGGGTGAGCTACACGTTCGAGACGTTGCAGCGCCGGGCCGCTGCCCGCGGCCGCAGCGCCCCGCCCCTGCCGGCCGCGTTGCGGCCGGCGCCTGCCGAGCGCGGTCGAACCGCTCGCGGACCTGGGGCCGGACGGGCTGGCCCCCGCCTTCCTCGACGTCCTCGGCGACACGCTGGACGAGGGGGTCGCGCTGATCAGGGCCGCCCACCCGGAGTCCGTGCGGGCAGGATCGAGCAGGTGTACGGGCGACGGCCGGCCCCGCCGTGGATCCGCGCCCTGCAGGGCGGGACCGCCGACGCCTGGCGGACACTCGGCCGGGCACAGAGGGCGCCCACGAGACGGTATTCGCGCCGGTCTGGCCCCTGGTCCAGGATCTGCACCGGACGGAGTTCACCCGCCATGCCCTAGCCGTCGCCGAACACGGCCTCGGCGCCGGCCTGATCGACCTGGCACCGGGGTCACCGGCTGCGCGACGGAGTCTGGGAATGGCCCAGGCGGGGTGCTGGGGGTATGCGAGAGATACACCTCGGCGGACGCGGAATGATCCTGCGCCGGAAATTCCACTGGCATCGCGACCCGCTCGTTCAGCACCTGCCGGACCGCCCGACGCTGCTCACCCACCCGGCAGGCCGGGGGCTGCCGCTCGTCCCGAAAGGGGGCGGCCAGGCGGGCGAGCCCCTCGCGGGAGTCCTCGGGCGCACCCGGCTCGCGCTCCTGCGCTCTTGGACGAAGCACGTACGACCACAGGACTGGCCCGCCGTATCGGGGTCAGCAACGCCACGGCCTCGGCCCACGCCGCGGCCCAACGCGCCGCTGGTCTCCTCACAAGCACGCGCACAGGCCGTTCGGTGCACCATGCGCGAACGCCCTTGGCGGAACTGCTGCTGACCGGCGGCACCGACGGCTGACACCCGGGCAGGGTGACGCGCTTGCCGCACGCCCGGGGGTGCACCACTCCTGACCGTCCGTCGCAGCATTGGCCGCCCAGCCGAGCCGCGGGGCGTCACGTGCAGCCCCTCCGCCGCACCTCGAACACCCTGAGCGCCGGTCTCGACACCAGGAGCATCCCGAGGCTGCCCTGGCAAGAACCGCAGCCACTCCAAGAGCTTTGAAGGCACCTGCTGATTGGGGCGAGCCGGGTCGGCTGGTTGCGACAGGGCTGTCACAAGCATCGAAGATCGCTTGACCTTGCCCCAGAGGGAGAGATGACAGTGTCTCTGCCGACCACATGAGCGGGTGGTCTGTGTCCGCCGGTCAGGCCAGGACGAAGAGGGGAGTTCGTGTGATCGCGACCTGCGTCATTCTCGACATCGGCGGCGTGCTGGAGATCACGCCGGAAACGGGATGGGTGCGACGGTGGGAAGAGCGGCTGGACCTGCCACTGGGCACTATCCATGAGCGGATGCACGACGTGTGGCGGGCTGGGAGCGTCGGGGACATCAGCGAGCGAGAGGTGCACGAGCAAGTGGCGGCCCGTTTGGCTCTCGATGCCCCCCGGGTTGAAGCCTTCATGGCTGATCTCTGGGCGGAGTATCTGGGGACGCCGAACGTGGAGCTCATCGACTACGTGCGGGGGCTGCGCGGAAGGTGCAAGCTGGGCATCCTGAGCAACAGCTTCGTCGGCGCGAGGGAGCGGGAGACGACGCTGTATCACTTCGACGAACTGGTGGAGCAGATCGTCTACTCGCACGAGATCGGCATTGAGAAGCCTGATCCGCGTGCTTTCGAGGTCGCATGTGCCAGCTTGGACGTGCGGCCGGAGAACTGCCTGTTCATCGACGATGTCGCAGTCATCGTTGAGGCCGCCCAGGCGGCGGGCATGCAGGCGCATCTGTTCGAGGGCAACGCCGGGACCATCACTCGCATCGCAGCTCACTTGGACGCCGGGCCCTTGGTCCCAGGGCGTGTCCCGCTCGGATGAAGTCGGCCTGGCCGGTCTCAGGTGGTTGCCGGCCAGGCGTTCGCCCGCAGCGGGCCGGGACTCCTCGCCCTGGCCGTCGGCGTCCGGCGCATGAAGGGCGGACCGATTCGAAGGCATCACTCCAGGAGGCGGCCCGGCCCCGGCCTCTCGCCGACGGTCGCCCTCACGTCGCTCATGGCGCCCGGACTCACGGCGCGCCACCCAAAGCGGGGCGAGTTCTGCGACCAACTCGCCCAGATGTTCGCGCGACAGCCCGCAGGAGGCAGGATGGGACATGACCGCGCGGGCCTGTTTGATCTTCAGACACCAGACAACTCGCGTGGGTGTCTCCATGTCCCCGCACTCACCGACGAAGATCAATCGCGGGTCGGCCGCCATTAGAGTCGGAGGCATGACGACACCCCTTGCCGGCAGTGCCTTCGACTCGCTCCGCCTCGACGCCGTGCCCGACCAAGAGGCGTTGCGCCGGGCCTACGAACTCCCCAACGACGCGGCCGTGCGCAAGCAGATGACCGAACTCACCGAGCAGACCCGGCGGTTGATCGGCTGCTCATCGCTGGTCCTGGTCGCCAGCGCGGACGCCGAGGGCAACTGTGACGTTTCCCCGCGCGGCGGCCCCGCCGGGTTCGTCGCCGTCTTGGACGCACGGACGGTGGCGATACCGGACGCGACCGGCAACAAGCGTCTGGACACCCTGCAGAACGTCGTCGCCACCGGACGGGCCGGGCTGCTGTTCGTCATCCCGGGGCGCACCACGACGCTCAGGGTGAACGGCCGGGCCTGCGTCTCCACCCGTCCGGAGCTGCTGTCGCAGCTGACGGCCGTGGGCAAGCCGCCGGCCAGTGCGCTGGTGCTGGGGATCGAGGAGGTTTACCCGCACTGCCCCAAGGCGCTCCTGCGCAGCGCGGCCTGGAAGTCGGAGCAGTGGCTGCCGGCGGACGCCCAGCCGACCTCGGCCGAGGTGACGCTGGCCCAGCTGCGGATGCCGGAGCTGACGATCGCTGACATCGAGCAGGCGGAGGCGGATTCGCTGAAGTACCGGTACGAGTAACGGGCCGACCGGCGATTGCTGAACCACCAGCCCGCCGAACCCCCAGACCAGCCCGCCCCAAGTTCAAGCGCGGGGCAGCCTGTTACTGAGGTTGAAGGCGTGATGTCGGGGCCTGATGCGCCCGACGGGGGGAGTAGGTAGGTTGCCTGTCATGGCTGAGCTTGGACCCGCTGTCTGGCCGCCCGCCCCGTTGCGGACCGAGCGGCTCGTGCTCCGCGAGCCCGTGGCCCGGGACCGTGCGGCGTTCATCGACCTGTTCGCCTCGGCAGAGGTGCGGACGTACCTCGGTGGCCCCCGACCACGTGCGGAGCTTGAGAATGCAGTGCTTGAAGTGCCCGGGCGCCGCCCCGGCGTGTTCGTGGTCGATCACGACGGGGCGATGATCGGTATCGTCACGCTCGACAGGCGGGACGCGGAGCGTCCGGGGCACGTCCGTCCTGATGCCGGGGAGGCCGAGCTCAGCTACATGTTCCTGCCGGAGGCGTGGGGACGTGGGTACGCCCTTGAGGCATGCACCGCGGCGCTCGGCTGGTTCGTCGACGCGTTTCCCGGCGAGCCGGTGGTGCTGTGCACCCAGGTGGCCAACGGCCGTTCGGTACGTGTCGCGGTGAAACTGGGGTTTACCGAGGTGGAGCGGTTCGAGGAGTTCGGCGCCGAGCAGTGGTTCGGCGTGTGGTCCTCGATCCCGCGGACTGGTTGAGTGCGTACTCGACAGCCATGCGACCACCGAGCGGGGTCCCACGTCCGGTTCCTTGAGCGCGGCTTCACAGGAGCGCATGCTACGGCGGACCACAGCATGGCCCGTCGGTTGTTTGAGGGAGGAGACGGTCGGAGGTTAGGGCCGGGGGCCGACGCCGAGGCTGCGCCGGACTGAAGAGGCCCCCTCTTTACGTGAGACGGGCCGCTGCGGAGCATCACTGGATCTCGTCATGAGATCGGCCTCCCCTGGAGGATGAGGGGAGGCCGCTCTGTATGGGGCTTACCGCTGCGGCTGGTCTAGATGGCGGCGCTGGCTGTGACGGCGCGATGAGCGCGCCGGGTCCGGGCTCTGGTGCTGTCAGTGCTCGCCGTGGTGGTCGGCCTTGTGGTGGCCGCCCTTGAAGTCTCCGCCGTCGTTGATGCACACGTTTCCGAAGGCAGGGTTGAGGATACCGACGATGTTGACGGTGTTGCCGCAGATGTTGATCGGGATGTGGATGGGAGCCTGGAGGACGTTGCCGGACAGGACACCGGGGGAGCCGATGGCAGCGCCCTCGGCCACGGCGTCGGCGGCGGCCATGCCGGCCCCGCCTGCCAGGACAGCACCAGCGGCGACGGTAACGGCTACGGCCTTGGCGATACGAAACATGGGGATCTCCTTGAACTCACACCTGCCGCAGGGATTACGGCATGGACGACGTCCCCCACAACCGCCCGAGCCGCCCGTCCGTCACGGGCGATGGGCCGAACCAGTGACCGGGGCATCGGTGCGGCACTCGAAACGCCCGCTCGCGGGCGCCGGCCGACCGGGCGGAACCAAGGCGGCCCCGGCCATCTCCGAGCAGATGATCGGCGCCGCTCGCGGCTGGTGGGTCAATCAGGGCATGGCTGGTGACGAATACCGGGACTACGTCCGCGCTGGGCGCCCCGCCAAGCTGCGCAGCGCGTGCCAGCGCCCTGTGCAAGACCTGCAAGGACCTGCGGTCCGCAGGCTGAGCCCGCAAAAGAGCCTGAGTCTTCCTCCGCGGAACGCGGCCACGCGGTCAAGCCGTCAGCGCCCCAGCGCGCTACGGACCGTCAGCCCGTGGTGGCGGCGCAGTCGGTGCATCTCCCACCAGGACAGGGCTGTGACGGTGACGGGGGCGCCGAGGATGAAGACCGCCCGCGCGCCCGCCGGGACCTGCGGGTAGGCGCCTGTGGCCACATCCAGGAGCGCCATCTCCCACACCAGGATGCCGGCGAGGATCGGCGGCACCACCTCGTGGATGTCGGCGGTACGGAAGACGTGAACGAGCGACAGGCCGATGCCGTAGAGAGCGAAACCGATCGACCACAGGCACAGCACCCCGATGACGATCTTTCCCGGCAGCCCGACAGCGTCCCGGAGCCCCGCCAACTCCGGCGCCATTGCGAGCGCAGAGGTGCCCATGGACGCCATGATGGCCACCACCGCGCCGAGCGAACGCAGGGCCCGTCGCAGGTAGACGCGCCGCAACCCGCCCCCCGCGGCTGCCACGAACGCGCCGACCACCACGGGGAAGGTGCAAACCAGCACCAGAACGCTGGACCAGCTCTGGTTGAGGCGATCGTCCGCCACGGCCTTGACGTCATCGGCGCTGACGACGGCGTTGTAGGTGACCATCAGGCCCACCCAGGCCACGAGCCCCAGCGCGGTCCGCCACAGCTGGAGCTTGCGGACCTCCGGATCGTTCACGATCCCCGGACGCGAAGGGCGGAAGGCCAGCTGGGCGGCGTAAAACGGGTTGTAGAGGCCGCGCAGGATCTTCCGCCCCCGCGACGGCTCGACGCGCGGCGGCGCAACCGGTGGATAGGCCCACGCGTACGGATACCCCTGCGGCGGGACCGGCTGCGCGTACGGATAACCCGGCGGCGGGGCGTACGGGGGTGCCGGCGGCGGTACCGGAGAGCCCTGGCCCGCCCACCCCGCCGGCGGCTGACTGCCCGCGCCGCCCACCGGGCCCCCGTACCCGCTCCCGCCGTAACCGCTCACGCCACGCACCCCCGCTGTTCTGCCCTGTCCTGTCGAACCCACGCATCGTAGTCGCCACGAACCCACGAAGCGGGCTACCGGCGGCCCGTGATGGAGCGACACTCCGGCGGCGGGATCCGCTGTAGCAACGGCCGTCCAGGACCCCATGCTTGAGTGCGCCCTCCCCGCGCCGGATGGGCCTTGAAGCCCGGGCCCGGGGAGCGGCCCCGATGGTGCCCGGGGGTACGTGCCAGTGTGGCGGGCGGGGCGCCGCGACTTATCCGATCGACTGGGAGGCCGCGGCCGCGGCTGGCATCTACGGGCCGGTCATTGCGGGTTGCCTCTGGACGGCGAAGTCAGTCCGGCGGAACGCCGTGACCTGCGCTGACCAACTTCAGTGGCAACGCGGTCGCGTGGCACCGCGCCCTCCGAGCGCTGCGACCTGCGGCGACTGGATTGGATGGCAAGGACGGCCGCGGAGCGAAGGGTGCCTGACCTGCTGCTCATGCGGAGGGCTGGGCCAGGGCCGGGTGTCGGCGGCGCCAGTTCGCGTAGACCGGGCTGGCGGCGCAGCTGTCCAGGTAGCCGGCCGCCGCCGTGCGGAGGATGGCGTCGCCGTGGGGGGTCAGCGGGCCGTCGCGGTGCCAGGCCAGGACGTGGCGGTACCAGAGCGGGTTCCCCGCGAGGGGGCGGACGGCGACGCCGGGGGTTTCCGCGAAGGTGGCCTGGCAGAGACTGACGGCCAGTCCCGCGCGGACCAGTTCGATCAGCTGGCGCCCCTCGGCCTCGTGCGGGGCGGACGGGCGCCGGCCGGTCAGCGCGCACACGGAGGACCAGTACTCGCGGGTGCGGTCGCCGTCCGGCCGGGGCATCGCCCAGTCGTGATCGGCGAGTTCGGTCAGGGACACGGCCTCCTGGCCGGCGAGCGGGTGCGTCGCGGGCAGCAGGGCGAAGACGGGTTCGGTGACCAGGGGGGTGAGGACCACCCCCTCGCGCGGGGGCAGGACCTGCTCCGGGTGGTCGCCGAGCACCGCCGCCTCCAGGCGGCCGGCGGCGAGGTCGTCCAGGAGGGTGACGGGGGAGTAGTGGCACCGGGACGTCACCTCGGCCTCGGGCAGCAACCTCCGTACGGCCAGGACGAGGTGGCCGATGAGGGGAGCACCGACCGATCCGACGCGGACCCGGTCCGGGGAGGCCAGGTGGCGGGCCGCGCGGGCGGTGTCGGCGAGGAGGGAGTCGATGCCCGGCAGGACGGCGTGGGCCCGGGCCAGCACCAGCTCGCCGAAGGCCGTGGGTGTTGCTCCGGCCCGGCGCCGGTCGAAGAGGACACCGCCGAGCATCGACTCGATGCGGCGCAACTGCGTGCTGAGGCCGGGCTGGGTCATGGACAGCGCGGCGGCCGCCCGGGTCAGGCTGCCGGCCTCGGCGATCGCGCACACCACCCGCAGGTGCCGTACCTCCAGTTCCATGCCGCGCATGTTATGGAGCGACGACAGCTATCGGACAGGAGCCGGATCCCCTCAATCTTATGTGAAATGTCACACGTGATTCACGGGAGGTTGTGCGTCCATGAAACCCAGACCCAGACCCAGGCCCAGATCCAGACGCATCCGCCGCCTGACGGCCATGCGCGGGCTGTCGGCCGCCCTGGCCGCCGCACTGCTGCTCCTCCTGCTGGTGGCGCCGACCGCCGACGCCGCTGACAGCCCGTCGGCCTGCGCCCTGCGCGGCACCACCGGCTGGACGGACGAGGGGCACGACACGGACTACTCGGTGTTCCGGCGTCCCCTCGGCACGGTCAAGGTCGGCATGTTCTTCGTGGACTTCCCGGACGCCCCGGCCACCGAGGCTCCGAGCGAGGACTCCGCGCAGATCATGCCCGGGGCGGACTGGCTCTGGTACGCCTCGTACGGCAAGACCTGGCTCGCGATCGACCAGCACCAGCGGTGGGTTCGCATGCCTCGCGCCTCCACCGACTACGGCTTCTCGCGCGGCCTGACCCACGAGACGCACGAGGCGTACGTCAAGGACGCGGTGGCGGCCGCCGATCCGTACGTGGACTTCTCCGGCTACGACATGGTGTACGTCGTGCCGACGCGCAACGCGGCGGCGATCTCCTTCACACCCACGTACGTGTACGAGCCGGGCACGGCGGGTGTGGTGGCCGACGGCCGCCGGGTCAAGTGGGCGGTGACCTTCGGCCAGGACATGTGGCACTGGGGTGCCAAGCTGGTCGCCCACGAGACCGCGCACACCTTCGGGCTGCCCGATCTGTACGCCTTCGAGTCGGGCAATGACGCCCACCGCTTCGTCGGCGGCTGGGACGTGATGGGCCTGGTCGGCGGCCGGGGGCCGCAATTCTTCGCCTGGCACTCCTGGAAACTCGGCTGGACCGGGGACGGCCAGGTCGTGTGCCGGGCCACGAAGGGCAGCGACACCGTGTACCTCACGGCGGCCGAGTACGGCAGCGGCACCAAGATGGCGGTGGTACGCACCGGCCCCACGACTGCGTACGTCGTCGAGTCCAGGCGGGGGATCCAGGCGGACGCGGGCTCCTGCTCGACCGGCGCCCTGGTCTACCGGGTCGACGCCTCCGTGCGGACCGGCCAGGGGCCGGTCAGGGTGATGGACGCCAAGCCGGCCGCCGCACCCGCCGGCGGCTGCCGCCCGCTGGACGACGCCCCGTTCTGGGCCGGCGAGTCGTTCACCGATGCGGCGGCCGGAGTGCGGATCGACGTGCTCGCCGCCGACGGGTACGGCGAGACCGTACGCATCACGAAGTCGTAGGCGCGGCACGGACTCGGCAGCGCCCCCGGCTCCGTGCCAAGGAGCCGGGGGCACTGCGCGGGGTGGGATCAGGTGCCGCTCTTCGCCGGGTCCTTGAGCCCGATCGTGGCGTAGTCGAGCTGGCCGCCGAAGGACGTGTGGCCGAAGGCGCCGGCGATGTTGGTGCCGAGCAGTAGCGGCATGCGCTCGATGACGGCGGGCGCCGTCGGGGCCTTGGCGAGGATCTCGCCGTCCAGCTGCCGCCACGCCGTGTTGGCCTGCGCGGCGTCGGTCATGCCGGCGATCTCGTCCATCCGCTTCATCGTCGCCTCGTCGCGGAAGAGCGAGTGATTGCCGGAGTTCCCCTTCTCCTTGATGTAGCGGCCGTCGAAGAGGAAGGGCAGGAAGGTGGAGCCGGAGGGGTAGTCGGGGCACCAGCCGGTGTAGACGAGGTCGGTGCGGCTTTTGGTGTCACCGATGGTGTCGTAGAAGGCCGACGGGTCGACGGTGTCGATGGTGACCTTGATCCCCGCCCGGCCCAGGGACTGCTGGATCGCCTCGGCAGCCCCCTTGTCCCCGTTGGAGACGGTGATGGTGGTCGTGAGCCCGTCCGGCTTGCCCGCCTCCTTCAGGAGCTGTTTCGCTTTCTCCACGTCACCCGTGGCCGGGATCCCCAGTGTGTCGGGCTGCTTGCCGCCGAAGAGCGAGCCGGGCATGAGTGCGGTGGCGGGGTCGCCCAGGGCCGGGCCGCCCGAGGCGGTCAGCACCGCTTCGCGGTCCAGGGCGTACAGCACGGCCTGCCGGACCTTGACGTCGTCGAAGGGGGCACGGCCCGTGTGCATCTGCACCATCTCGGTGCAGTTGGTGGACTCGGCCAGCAGGCGCGCCTTGACATCGGCCTTGGTGAGCACTTTGGGGGTGCTCTCGGGGCGCAGCTTGCCCCAGGAGACCGCAGAGGCGTCCACGCCCTCGGAGGCGATGAGCCGGTCGTCGATCTGATTGGCCCTCAGTCCCATCACCACGACCAGCTTGTCCGGGTACGCCTTGCGCACGGCGTCCGTTGCCGGGTCCCAGTGGGGGTTGCGGACCAGCACCAGCCGCTTGTCCCGGTCGTACGACTCGATCTTGTAGGGGCCCGAGGAGAACGGGCGGCTGTCGTATTGGGGGCCCTTGTCCTGGGTCCTGGGCACCGGAGCGAAGGTGGGCAGGACGGTGGCGTTGGGGAATTCCGCGAAGGGCTTGCGGAGTTCGAAGACGATGGTGTGGTCGTCGGGGGTCTGGACGGAGTCGAGGTGCTGTCCTTGAGCGGGGCCCCGGTAGCCCTCGGCGCCGGCCAGGTAGCGGGCGGCGTAGTCCGGGCCGCCGGGCAGGTCGGGGGAGAAGGACCGCTCGACGTTGTACTTGACGTCCTGGGCGGTGATCGGGGTGCCGTCCTCGTACGTGAGTCCCCTCTTGAGCTTGAAGGTCCATGTCTTGGCGCCGTTGGAGGAGACGCCGAGGTCCTCGGCGAGGTCGGGGACCAGCTCTCCGCCCTTCGCGCCCGGTTCCGCCTTGTACGTGACCAGGGTGCGGTAGAGCAGCCGGGTGCCGAAGTCCATGTCGCCGATCACCCAGTTGCGGGCGGGGTCGAGGTGGGTGAAGTCCTGGTTGGACAGGACGGTCAGCGTGCCGCCCTTCTGCGCGGTGCCGCCGACTATCGCCCCCGCGTTGGCGAGTGCGGGGTTCTTCTGGTCCTTGTCCTGCTGACTGCTGCCGGAGTGGGCACCGCTGGAACAGCCGGCCATGCCGAGTGTGACGGTCGCCGCCAGGGCGGTGGCGACGGCGTGGAGAGTGCGCTTGTTCATCAGTGGTCACTCCGTGAACAGTCGGGCAGCCCGAGGAGGCTGGAATGTGACCGATAACATAGTTATGTGAAATGGCACCCACAATTGTCGCGCCTCCATAGCGCGGAGTTATGGGTAAGTGGGGGGCTCCACAGTCACCGTTGGCCACGCCATGCTGTCGCGCAATGTCACACGTCACTATGCGGCCTTGACGCCATGCGGCCGCGAAAGGGACCCATGAACCCTGCGTACGCGACCGTCGACCACGTCTTCACCGTTCCCCTGGACCATGAGGCCCCGCACGGTCCGACTCTCCAGATCTTTGCCCGGGAGGTGACCGATGCGCGCCAAGCAGGCCGGCAACTGCCCTGGCTGCTCTATCTGCAGGGCGGCCCCGGTGGCAAGTCGCCCAGGCCGTCGGCCGATTCACCCGGCTGGCTGCCCCGGGCCCTCAAAACCCACCGGGTCCTCCTCCTCGATCAACGCGGCACGGGCCGTTCCACCCCCGTCACCGCCCGGGCCGCCTCCCGCTTCGCTTCACCGGCCCGGCTGGCCGACCATCTCGGCCACTTCCGCGCCGACTCGATCGTCGCGGACGCCGAACTGATCCGCCGGCAGCTGTGCGGCGACGAGCCCTGGGAGACCCTCGGCCAGAGCTACGGAGGTTTCATCACCCTCACCTATCTCTCCCAGGCGCCCGAAGGTCTGCGGGCGTGCTACGTGACCGGAGGCCTGCCCGGCCTCTCGGCCACCGCCGACGACGTCTACGCCCGCACCTACCCCCGGGTGCGGGACCGCGGCCTCGACTTCTACGCCCGCTACCCCGACGACGCCGCCCGGCTGCGGGACATCGCCCGCCTCCTGGCCGCCACCGATGTGCGACTGCCCGACGGAGATCGGCTCACCCCCCACCGCCTGCGCACGCTCGGCCTCGCCCTCGGCATGGGCGACGGCTTCGAGCGGATCCACTGGCTCCTCGACGAATCCCTCGACTGCGAAGCGAAGCTGACCGACACGTTCCTGCACCAGGTGATGACAATGACCGGCTTCACCGACAACCCGCTCTTCGCCGTCATGCAGGAGACCCTGTACGGCCAAGGCGCGGGGCCGACGGGCTGGGCGGCGGCCAGGGCATTGGCGGGCTTCCCCGAGTTCGCCGAGGGCGCCGACCCCTTCCTGCTCACCGGAGAAATGGTCTACCCCTGGATGTTCCGAGAGATCAAAGGCCTGCGCCCCTTCGCCGATGCCGCCGATCTGCTCGCCGAACGCCCCGACTGGCCACCGCTGTACGACCCTCGCCGGCTCGCCGCCAACCGGGTCCCGCTGGCCGCACTCGTCTACCACGACGACATGTACGTGGACGCCGGGCTCTCCCTGCGCACCGCGCGCGAGGTCGGCGCAACCAAGGTATGGGTCACCAACGAATGGGAGCACGACGGCGTCACCGCCTCCGGCAGCCGCGTGCTGTCCCGCCTGATGGACCTGGCCGCGGGTCGGGAGGACCCTCGCAGGTCCTCCCGACCCGCCTCGCCGCGCCCTCCCACCCGCCCGCCCGCGTAACCCCTCAACCTGCCACCGACGGGAGAGACATGACCACCCCGCTCCACCGCCTGCGGCCGCTCGCCGCGGCCGTCGCCCTCATCTCCTGCCTGTCCGCCCCCACCGCGGCCGCTGCCCCCGGCTCGCCGCCCCCAGCCGCCGGCTGCGCCCTCCCCGGCCGGACCGGCTGGACGGACGAGGGCCACGACACCGACCGGACCCAGTTCCAGCCCGCCACCGGAACCCGCCGCGTCCTGACGCTGTACGTGGACTTCCCCGACGCCCCAGCCACCGACTCCATCGAGCCGTACGCCTCTCACCTCGCCCCGGCCGCCGGCTGGATGGGCCGCGCGAGCTACGGCCGTCTGCGATTGGACAACACCTCACTGCACCGCTGGATCCGGATGCCCGCCGAGTCCACCTCCTACGGCTTCGCGCGCGGCCTCACCTTCGAGGCCCACGAGAAGTACCTCCGCGACGCGATCACGGCCGCCGACCCTTACGCGGACTTCTCCCGCTATGACATGGTCTATGTCGTCCCCGCCAGGACGGCGACCGCCATCCCCTTCTCACCGACCTACCTGTACGACCCGGCGGCGCCCGGCATCACCGCCGACGGAACCCGCCTCAAATGGGCCGTCACCTTCGGACAGGACATGTGGCGCTGGGGTCACAAGGTCGCGGCCCACGAGACCGCCCACACGTTCGGGCTGCCCGACCTGTACTCGTTCACCGGCGCCACCCACCAGTACGTGGGCGGCTGGGACGTCATGGGTAACATCGCCGGCCACGCCCCGCAGTATCTCGGCTGGCACTCCTGGAAGCTCGGGTGGACCCGCGACGACCAGGTCGCCTGCCTGCACGCATCCGGTCGCCGAACGGTACGGCTGACCCCGGTGGAACGGCCGGGCGGAACCAAGATCGCCGTGCTGCGGACCGGCGAGACGACGGCATACGTGGCGGAATCCCGCCGTGCCGAGGGCAATGACGCGGCCGCCTGCTCCACCGGCGTCCTCATCTACAAGGTCGACTCCGCCGCCCGGACCGGCGAGGGCCCGGTTCGGATCATGAACGCGAACCCGACCGCGACCCCGCCCACCGGCTGCACCCCGCTGGACCTGGCCGCGTACGCACCCGGACAGAGCTTCACCGACCCCGCGACCGGCGTGCGCATCGACGTCCTCGCGGGCGGACGGACGGGAGACACGGTGCGGCTGAGCAAGGAGTGACTTCGGGCCGGGCCGACCGCCGTCCACCTGATTCCCGGGGCCTCACCATGTCGAGTCTCGCCGACACGTCGCACCATCCAGCTGCGGTGGCCCGACATGGGAAGCCTGCTTCGGGCGGCGGGCGTCCAGGACGCCCGGCTCGCCGGCCGGACGCGCTGCCCCCAGTAGACGGTCAGCGACATCCATCCTGGGCCACCTCGCAGGCCTCGACGTCGCTTTCCGTGACGCCGCCCGCAAGGACCTGGGCCCCACGATGGCACGGCCCCCGACGCAGCTGTGCCCTCGCCGCCCGCCCCTGGCGCGAGGAACTGCCCCAGGTCACCGAACGCCTGTCCCCATTTGCTGAAGGTCTTGTTCGAGGTCAGGATGATCGAGCCCTTCTCGTATCGCTTTGAGATGACCTGGAAGACCACGTTCGCCTCGCCTCGAGCGAGGGGCTGGTAGCCGACCTCCTCCAGAACAAGTACGGCCGGCCGCAGGCAGCTGCCGAGTTTGCTGGTCAGGTGCCCGGCTGCTTCGGCGGGCGGTGAGGTTGCGGACCATGTCGTCGGGGCTGGTGAAGTAGATCGAGTAGCCGGCCCGGCAGGCCGCGACCGCCGGGGCGACGGCGATGTGTGTCTTGCCCACCCCCGGCGGCCCGAGCAGGGCGGCATTGGCCTTGGTCTCGACGAGCGACAGTGTGGCCAGGACCTTGGTCTTGAGCGGCTGGCTCGAGTTCGGGCTGGAAGGAGAACTCGTTGTCGTCGAGTGTCTTGTGGTGCGGCAGCTTGGACTATCGCAGGCCCTGCCGGAGCGGTGTTCGTCGCGAACGGCGAGCTCCTCGCCGAGCACGAGGCCGAGGAAGTCGAGGTAGCCGAGCGCGGTGGCATCGGCTCGGCGGGCGAAGGAGTCCAACGCCGTGGAGACGTGGGCAGGCAGGCAGGCAGGCAGAGCTTGGCGGTGGCGGTGGTGCAACGCCGTGCCTCACCCGCAGCTGGCTGTCATGCGGTGGCCAAGGCACTGCCATGGTGCAGTAGCCGGGGAGGGTATCGGCTGTCGTGGGAGCGAGAGCGCCATGAGTGGGGGTAATTCCTTGTGGCTGATGCGGAGGGGCCCGTTCAGAGGGTCGCCGCGAACGCGTTGACGCCTGTGAGCTCGGCTGAGAGTTTCCACAGCCGCGCCGCTTGTCCGGGGTCCGTCGCGTAGGAGCGTACGCCCCCGGTGAGGTCGCCCTCGCCTGCGGGCTCGGCGATGTCGCAGTCCTCGCAGTAGACACCGCCCATGCCGGCCAGCTGCGGGGAGGTCGCTGCCCACACCTGTGTTGCCGCGCCCTGGCTCGGGGTCTTGAACCCGGCGTTCGTCGGGTTGCCGTCCTCGTCGATCCAGCCGGCAGCGACCATTTCCTCCCTGGGCACGTGGCGCCCCAGCTGGGTGGCAATGGCGCCGGGGTGCACTGCGAACGCCCGTACGCCGGAGTCCCGGCCGAGCGCATCGAGCTGTACGGCGAACAGTGCGTTGGCGGTCTTCGCCTGCCCGTACGCCTGCCACTTGTCGTAGCCGTGCTCGAACTGCATGTCGTCCCAGTGGATGTCCGAGAACTGGTGGCCGTTGGAGGACACCGTGACGACTCGCGCTTCGCGCTGTGCGATCGTCGGCCAGAGCCGGTTGACGAGCGCGTAGTGGCCGAGGTGGTTGGTCGCGAACTGCGCCTCCCAACCCGGTCCGACTCGCGTCTCCGGGCAGGCCATGATCCCGGCGTTGTTGATCAGCAGGTCGATACTGCGGCCGGAGGCGATGAAGCGTTCGGCGAAGCCGCGGACACTGCCGAGGTCGGAGAGGTCCAGTTCGTCGACCTCCACGCGGTCGATGCCGGCGACCGCCTCCTGGGCGGCCGCACGGCGCCGGGCGGGCACCACGACATGGGCGCCGGCACCGGCGAGCGCCCGCGTAGTCTCCAGTCCGATGCCCGAGTAGCCGCCGGTGACCATCGCGAGCTGTCCGGTCAGGTCGATCCCGTGCAGCACCTCCTCCGTGGTGCTCTGGGCTCCGAAGCCTGACCCGATCCTGTGCTGAGGAGTTGCCATCGTTCCAAGCTAGGTGTGGGAAAGCGCCCGAAGTGACAGACGTGGCCGAGCCCTTGCCTGCTTCACTCCGGAGAGCAGGTCCCCGTTCGCTGAACAGCGCAGACGGCTTCCAGCGTGCTCGAGGTCCAGAGCCCGCGGACCTGGCTAGCGGCTCGTCTTCGAGGGCGTCCTGCCGCACACGCCGCCGATGTACCGCCGTCTGTCCGCGCAGCCGGCCCGCGCCCGCCGGGAGGGCCGCTTTCCCGACCTGATCGACACCGTCCGCGAAGTCCACGTCCCGCCGGCCTGGCCGGAGGCGACCACCTTCGTCGCTCAGACGCCCGGCTGGTTCCGCCTCGACCGCACCGCGAGAACTTGGGCACACGGTGGACGACCCTCTGCAGACGTGCAGCAGCGCGGCGATACTGAAGGTAAGCCGACTGCTCGACCCCTGGTCTGTGATCACTCTGGGTAGTCGCCGCGGCAATGCCCGCTGTGCGGCCCGTTCGGCAGGTCGAGCAGGTCGAGCAGGTCGAAGGGTGGCAGCGATGGACGCACCGGCGCCGGGATCGGGTGAGCTGCCCGAGGACCCGTTCGCGCTGCACAACTCTGCCTCGGCGGTTCTGGACGGCCACGGCAGGGTCGTCGGCTGGAGCGAGCGGGCACAGGAGCACCTCGGTTACCTGCCCTATGAGGTGCTGGGCCGGATGGCTTTCGAACTTTTGGTCGACGCCCGTGATCGTGAGGCGGTCCGGGATGCAGCGGCCGCGTGCGAGCGCGACCGGGGATGGTCCGGCGTTCTGCCCGTCCTGCACCGCAGCGGGCGACGGGTGGAGCTGGGCTTCCGTGCCCGCGCTGTCATCCGCGCCGGCTCGGCCCGCGAGTGGTTCCTCGTCGTCGCCCCGGCGGAGGAGGTGCTCCAGTGGGAGACGGATCGGTCGGTCCTGGACGGCCTGTTCCGGCGCTCACCGATCGGCCTGTCCGTCCACGCCCCCGATCTGAGCATCCTGCGGATCAACCGGGCGCTGGCCCGGTTCACGCAACTCTCCGCGGCGGAGATCCGGAGCCGACGCATCGGCGACTTCCTCATCGGCCCGGACTTGAAGACCATCGAAACCCGGCTGCGACGGGTGCTGGAGACGGGCACCCCCCTGATCTTCACCGAGCAGCCCTGTCGCCTGAGGAGCGACCCCGGCCACGAGCGGGTGGTGTCGGTGTCGGCGTTCCGGATGGAGGACCCCGCCGGCGGGATCCTCGGAGTCACCCAACTGGTGGAGGACGTCACCGACCGCTACCGGGCCCGGCGGCGGCTTGCTTTGCTCAACCGGGCGAGCGCCCGCATCGGGACCACACTGGATCTAGGCCAGACCACCCGTGAGCTGGCCGACGTCGCCGTCCCCGACCTCGCAGACGCCGTCTCGGTGGATCTGCTGGAGTCGGTTGCCCGGGGTGAAGAGACCGCCGAGGAGACGAGCGGACTGGTCCGCAGGATGGCCGTCCACTCGGTCATGGCAGAGGCGCTGCAGGTGATGTACTCCGTCGGAGAGGTCTTCCACTTCGACCCTCGTACCCCGCAGGCCAGGTGCCTCGCCGAACAGCAGCCCATCCTCGAACCAGTGCTCCAGAGCAGCCCCGGCTGGTACTTCCAGGATCCGGAGCGCACACAGCGCGCCTTCGGTCTGCACGCTCACTCACTGATCGTCGTACCGCTGACGGCCCGCGGTCTGCTCCTCGGCCTGCTCAGTCTGTGGCGGGCCAAGCGGCCCGAGCCGTTCGAGGAGGACGACCTCACGCTCGCAGAGGAATTCGCCGCGCGGGCCGCCCTGTGCATCGACAACGCCCGCCGCTACACCCAGCAGCATCAGGCAGCTTTGACATTGCAGCGCAGCCTGCTGCCGCAGGAGTTGCCCGAATACAGCGCGGTCGAGGTCGCGCACCTCTATCTGCCGGCCGATCCCGCCACCGGCGTCGGCGGCGACTGGTTCGATGTCATCCCCCTTTCCGGAGCACGCGTCGCCCTCGTCGTCGGCGATGTCGTCGGCCATGGTCTGCATGCTGCGGCCACCATGGGCCGCCTGCGCACAGCCGTGCACACCCTGGCCAGCCTCGACTACGCCCCGGACGAGGTCCTCTCCCACCTGGATGACCTGGTCAACCGCCTGGCAGATGAGCAGGAGCCTGCAGACGGACGCTCGCGGGGCCGG
This sequence comes from Streptomyces sp. NPDC032745, assembly GCF_055579465.1. NCBI lineage: Bacteria > Bacillati > Actinomycetota > Actinomycetes > Kitasatosporales > Streptomycetaceae > Streptomyces > Streptomyces sp. NPDC032745. Next base: position 46,345 of record NZ_JBVING010000009.1, read on the forward strand.
CAGATCGTCGGCGCGACGTGCCTCTACGCGGTCTACGACCCCACCTCCCGGCACTGCACCCTGGCCCGGGCGGGCCACCTGCCCCCCGCCGTGGTGACCTCCGACGGCACGGTGAGCCTGCCCGACCTTCCCGAAGGGCCGCCGCTGGGTCTGGGTGGACTCCCCTTCGAGTCCGCCGAATTGGAACTCGCCGAGGGAAGTCTGCTGGCGCTGTACACGGACGGCCTGGTCGAGGCCCGTGGCCTCGACCTCGACGAGGGACTTGAGCGGCTGCGAGGAGCCCTGTCCCGGCCTGGCCGCTCGCTGGAGGAGACCTGCACGGACGTGCAGAACGCCCTGCTGCCGGATCACCCACCGGATGACGTCGCACTGCTCCTCGCCCGCACCCGCGTGTTGGCGCCGGAGCAGGTCGCCTCCTGGGAACTGCCCGCAGAGCCGACCGCCGCCGCCCGGGCACGGCACCTGACGGAGACCACACTGACCGGGTGGGGCCTGGGGGATCTGGGCTTCACCGCCGAACTGGTCGTCAGTGAACTGGTCACCAACGCCTACCGGTACGGCGGCGGCACGCCGGTAACCCTGCGGCTCATCCGCGACCGCAGCCTGATCTGCGAGGTCTCTGACAGCAGCAGCACCGCTCCGCACCTACGACGGGCGCGCACCACCGATGAGGGCGGGCGCGGTCTCTTCCTGGTGGCCCAGCTCACCGAACGATGGGGTACCCGCTACACCCGGGACGGCAAGACAGTCTGGACGGAGTTTCCGCTTGTCACAACAGCGGAGGGGCACTCCGCTGCTGTGGTGAACCTTGCGCTCAACTGCTGACACCAGGTGAGTCGAAGCCGGGTGGACTCCGTTGGCATGAGTGTCCGACTCGGGATTCACCGCGCATGCTGGAGGGATCACCACGGGACCTGCTGATAGTCCTTCAGGAGGACGCCGTGGATCGGTACCCCGGCCTGCCCTTGCGCGATGGGGGTGGTAGATGTGGACGGCGCCGTCGACGATGTCCGGTGGCGGGCGCCAGCCGGTGGCGGCGACCAGCTTCGCTTCATTGCGCCCCTACGATCTCGTTGTCGATCTTCACGTACAGTCGTTTTTAGTAGTCGACGGTGGGATGCGCTATGGGGATGGTCGAGGAGCTCTGGCAGGCGGGGGAGATGCCGCTCCGCGACGGGCTGTACCGTCCGGACGACACTGGACTGGAATTGCATGTCGACGGTCCGGGGGCTTTCCATCCGGATGCTGGGCAGTCGATTCCCTTCCGTATCGGAGAGCCGTTCGACGTGGCCCAGGCCATTGAGGAGCACGGCATCGACGAGGTGGACACCCATTTCGAGAGCCCGCTACCGGACGGATCCGGGTGGATGTCCGGCGGGGGCGGCGGGATGGGCAACATCGGCTACCTCGCCCGTCTCGACGCCAACAGCTCCTTGCAGTGGGTTGCCGTAATGTTCCACTCCAACCCGTTCGTCAGGGTGCGCTACGAAGGCATGAGCGCCGTCTTGACCAACGACTGGGGGAACCGGCTGATGCTTGACCTTGTGAGCCCTGCCCTCGGCTGACCCGACCCTGCTCAAAACGGTAGGTCTTCCTCTCACTTGGAACCACTCGTCGCGAGGATGCGTTCCATCAACCGGGCAGCGACATCTCCTGGTGTGCGACCTCGGTGCTGTTCGAGGTCGAGTTGGCCCTTGAAGGTCTCGTTGACAGACCCGATGATCTGTCGCAACGGCTTGAACAGTGGCGCACCGGGCGGCTCCGGCTCGCCCTTGCGGGCCGGCCGCGGCAGCTGGATGCCCTGTTCGGCCAGTTGGTGAAGAAGCGGCTGTGACTGGCGCAGTACCCGTACTCGGCCCGTCCGGCCAGGTCGGAGCGTTTGACGGTCTCGCGGGAGCGGCCGCATTCCACCGGCGTGGAGTTCACAATCCACACGACGTCGCTCCACACCCGGGTGTCGGTGGCGAGCAGCCGGGTGATGCGCCGAAGCAGTCCGGCTGCCATGCGCTGCCGCTTGTTGTAGCCGGGCTGCTTGGGCAGGTACGGAAAGAGATGCCAAGTGAAGCCGAGCATCGCCTGCATCGCCGCCAGCGTGACCAGTTCGGCGTCGGTGAGCTGCAGGGCGATTCCCACGGCAGGCCGCCACGGCGCGAGATGCGGAGATGCCTCCAGCAGATCGTCGGTCTTCACATAGAGTGCGGTCGCGAGGGTGTCCAACTCTGCCTTCACGCACCGACGTTGGGTGCCCTCGCCCTATGCGCGCAGCCGATCCCTTGGAACACCATGATCCTCCCCAAAGAACGCGACCCCCGCTTCATCACCATCCGCCGTGGGGGGGGGCGCTTACGGACTCCGACCATCGGCTCCTGGCTTTGTGGGCTGCCGCGTGCGCGGAGCACGTTCTGCACCTCTTCGAGTCGGTGCAGCCCTCGGACCCGCGACCCCGCGAGGCGATCGAGCAGATTCGGGCATGGACGCGCGGCGAGATCCGGATGTCTCAGTCCCGAGCGGCGGGTGGCCATGCCATGGCTGCAGCAAGAGAGTTGAGCGGAGCCGCTCGGCACGCCGCATATGCTGCCGGACAGGCAGCGGTGGTGGCGCATGTCGCCGCACACGAGCTTGGCGCTGCGGCCTACGCGATCAAAGCCGTGCGCGCGACGGCACCCGGACGACAGGGTGAGAGCGTCGGCAGGCTCGAGTGCCGTTGGCAGCGCGAACAGCTCCCGGATGTGATTCGCGAACTCGTCCTAGACGATCAGCGGTTGCGAAATGAGATCTGCTGGTCGGTATTCGACTGTTGACGGGCGTGACGGCGTTTCTGCACCGCCCCCTTGGAATCGCTCGGCAGTGGTCGCGGGCGGTGGTGGAGGCCGCCGACCCGGAGGCGGTCCGGGCCGCGCCGCCGGGCCCATGGAGCCCGGCGGCGGACCGGCAGACGGCATGTTGCTCTCGCATCCGGCACCCGGACGAGAGGGCCTTCATCCGACAGCCTCCCAGGCACGTCTGGGAACAGGCCGGTCAGGTGCGGGTCACCCGGTGTACCGGCGGAGATCACTTATTCCTGGCGTGCGCTATTCCTCGGCATCGGGCTGCGTTCGATCGGGGAACGCACGCAGACTCAACTGTGGCGCCCTGTGGTCGGCGAGCCACTGCATCCGGTTGTCATCCGCCGCGAACCCGGCGCGTGCGGTCCGGGTCCACTCCTCTCGGTCGAGGACTTCGAGGTACGCCGCCCGGAGCGCTTCCTGCTGCGCCGCGGTGCACCCCGCAGCCTCGGGAGGCTCCGTGGTCAGGTGCTGAGTGAGCACCGCGATCGTGAAGTAGCGCTCGATGGTCGGACTGAGTGAACCCACATGGCGAGCATGAGCCTCCAGGACCACTCTCGAATGGGGGTAGTGAGCGAGGGTGACTCCCATCCCACCGCAGTCGCTCATGAGATGGAGTAGCCGACCGATGTGGTCGACCATCTCGCTGTCGGTGTCGAGGTCTGCAAGCGCCTCATGGAGTCTGGCGACCGTGGCGACCTTGCCGGCGAAGTATCCGTTGAGGAAGTCGCCGTCGCAGGCCCGGCGCAGCAGCCATGGTCGGGCAGCTGGGTCGTCGAGTCTGCAGAGAGCTTCAACGACATAGACGCGTCCCCAGCCGGTGACTCGCTCGGCAAGCCAGAGCAGGGCCTCGACTCCTCCTGGCTGACTCTCGAAAGCGTGCGCCGCCAGTGGCCCGAAGCGGTTGGACAGCAGCCCGATCGTTTGAATCAGCGGGATGTCGTCGGCTGTTCCCACGGCACAGACCAGGGCAAGCCCAACGGTGACCGAGCATCGATCGGTGCCATGTCGGACCAGCCAGCGACCCGTTTGGCGAACGCGTTCTCGGTCCGCCCGCTCAGCCGCGGCGGCGATGTGCTCGTTGGGGTGAATCGGGATGTAGACGTCGTGGAAGGCATCGGCCAATTCGCCGGGAAGGGCGGAGGCCAGCGCGAAATGCGCGTCGAGGATGAGCGCCACGTCCCTGCCGGCCAAGTGCCGTTCTTCAGGTGCGCGCGGGCCTTTCCGATGACGGTGCAAGCCGTCGTCGGGGTACGGTTCCCCGTCGCGATGAAGCGGCTCACCGGGAGCCAGCTGATGGAGCCGGAGCGCGTGGTCGAACAGTGTCGTCGGTGATCCGGGCAGTCCTATCCCGGTCGTCTCGCTCATCGGCGGACGGAGGACTCGATTCTCTTGATCATGGCCCAGAGCATGCCATGACAGCTGTCACCGCAACAAGCCCTCGACGTGGCGACTCGCTGCATCAGACACCGGCGCACCCTGGGTCGGCTCCGGTATGCGGGCCTGACGTAGCGTTCGGACATGAGCATGTCGCAGCCCCCCGGCCCTTACGGGTCTCCGCAGCCCCCGCATCCGTACGGTGGACAGCTGCCGGCCCCGCAGTCCACACCCCATCCGCACCAGCAGCCGTACCCGGGGCACCCCTACCCGCAGCAGCCGTATCCCGGTCAGGGAGTGTGGGGCCAGCCCCCGATGGGCCCGCCGCCCAAGAAGCGGACGGGCATGGTGGTCGGGATCGTGGCGGGCTCGTTCGTGGTGCTCGGCGTCCTCGGATTCGGCGTGAAGCTGCTGGCGGGGGCCGGATCCCTGGCGAGCGGAGCCGGCTTCCCCGAGGCCCGGTACCGGCTCACCGTTCCCAAGACCGTGCTGGACGGCAAGTACGAGCTGGTCCAGGACCTGTCGGGCACCGAGGGCGAGAAGGCCTTGAAGGGCAGCTACGACTCGAAGATCCGCAATCCGAAGCCGGTCGTCGGCCAGTACACCTCCAACTCGCCGAAGGGAGAGGGCGCCCTGGTCTTTTCAGGGATGTACGGCCAGTTCAAGGAACCCGATGGTGCCCGCAGGAAGATGCTGGACGGCGCGGCGGACGCCGAAGGTGCGACCCTGGCGGTCCCCGCCCGGGAGATCACGCCCTCCGGTTCCGGCATCACCCTGTCCTGCCAGGTGCTGACGATGAGGCAGGGCGGTGCGGAGAGCACACTGCCGATGTGCGCCTGGGCGGATGAGAACACCGGCGCCTCGGTCGGTGTCGTCACCGCGGAGATCGTGGGGCAGAAGCCCGGGTCCGTTGACCTGGTCAAGGTCGCCGAGACCACCCTGAAGGTGCGGGCCGAGTCCCGGCAGCCGATCGGCTGACCGCCGCCGCTTCCTCCCGCACTGAGCCGAGTACGTGCCGTTCGTCTCGGCCGGGTCCGGTCAGACGACGCCTGTGGTCGTAGGGGGACCTCCAGTAGCCCTCGCGCTGGCGGTAGCGGAGCGCGGTTTCGCCCCCGCGACGCCAGTCCTGGCTGTGTCTTCACTGGATCAGACGGTGATGCAGTATGTGCGGATGATATTTGGTAGGAAGACGTTCCTGAGCGCCGTGGCCGATTTCGAGAAGGCCGTAGGCGCACAGGACGTGCAGGGGGCGGAGCGGGCGTTCGCGCAGCTCCACCGGACGTCCGGGAAGGCAGGCGACGGCGAGTACCGGGAGGCGGGGCCGCGGTTGGCGGCGCTGCTCCCGGGGGTGCCTCCCGGGCCTCGGGCCGCGGTTGCGGTGGTTGTCGGGGCGTGTGTCGAGCGGGGTGCGGACGCAATGGCGTGTGCGCCGGGGATCTTCGCCGGGGCACGGGAGGGGTTTGCGGCCGCCGGTGAATTCTGTGCGCGCTGGGCGGATTCGGGGGGCGGGGACCTGCCCGAACCGGATGACGATCTCACCGAGGCGATCGTTGAGCGGACAGGGCACGAGCTCGCCATCGGCTGGTTCACTCTGGAGCAGTGGGAGATGGCGAGTGTCGCCATGCTCAATACCCGGGCCGTACGCCAAACGCTCGAGGGTAAGGCAGAGCTGCTCGCGCTCGTGGAGCGGGTTGCCGAGGCCTCGGGTCACGAGTTCAAGTGCCTGACGTACGCGCTGCGCGTGCTGGACGACGAGCCGCTCATCGTCCTGCACCGCGACACCGGGACTGGATACGCCCTGCGCATGAGCGGAATCGGTGACAACTTCCAGCTGCACACCCTGCTTGCGGGCGTGCTCATCGGTGGGATGCACGTGCCAGGCGAGGCGCCGTCGGCACAGGAGATCGCCGTGTCCCGGGACGCTGCGGGGCAGGTCCCGACAACCGGGGCTTTCAATCTGGTCGGCGTGGACGGAGGGTGGATCTTCAACGAGGGCAACCCGTCCGACATCCACGTCGTGGACGGTGTCCGGCTGATCGCTCTCGACCCACCGCCGTACCGGCGGAGCTGGCCCGCCGGGCGGTTCTTCCCCGGCATGCACGGCGACCTGGTGCTGGAGCGGGTGCTCGGCGCGGAGGAGACCGCCGGCTGGTTCAACAAGATGGCGCCCGCCAAGGGGTGATGCTGCTATTCCGAGGCGCGGCTGAAGATGGGAGCGACGGCTGTTATGGCTCCTCGTTTGCCGTAGGCAGGTTGTGCCATGGGTGTCCGCAGGTGTCCTTGCAGTACGTCTTCCGGCGGCGGGTGTCGGCGACGGTGAACACGGAGACGAGCACACGGAATGCCTTCAGGTGTTCGTCGGTGGGGAGGTTGGCGAACCCGGTGCGGGGTGGGTCCATGCAGATCATCACTGAGGGGTTGGCCGCGGGCTTCACCCCGGACCGCGCTACTCCCGCTGTCCCTGACAGCGAACCTGGCCCGATTGTCGCCGAGTTGGACCGACGTCCAATCGTCAGTGGAGTGCGCTTTCCTGTCTGTCATGGATCTGACGCAATCGATGCTCAATGACCTGCTGGACCGGATCGACGCCCCGAGTGGATCCCTGCACTTGTCGCTGGACACCGACCCGCAAATGCTCGTAGACAGGCTGGCCGACCGTTACGGGGCACCACGGACCCTGGTCTTGGACGGCTTCACGGACCCGGCCGTGGACGAGTCCCGTGGCGCGGCTCTTCTCACTGTCCTCGAAGGCCGGGGCGAGACGATTCGGGCATGGGCGTACGGGGGTCAGTGGATCGGCGCCGGGACCGCTCGGGACGCGCAAGGGGTCGTCCGGCCAGTGCTGGCGGCCGCGCCGCGGCGGGTACAGGTGCCGGCTACAAGGGGGACCGGCCGGGACGAGGACTGGGTTGAGCGGCTCATCGCCGTCACCGCCTGGACCTCGCCCCCGCAGCGAACGGACATCGACTGGGCGCAGATCGAGGCAGAGGTGGGCACGCGCCTTCCCGGCGACTACAAACGCATGGTGGAGACATTCGGGGAAGGCGCCTTCGATGGATACCTCACCCTGAACCCGGAGCCGTGGACCCGCCTCAGCAAGGACGGCCTGCTCATCTGGGCGAGCACCGAGCACGAGCACCTGTACTGCTGGCGGACCGAGGACGGCGACCCCGACCGCTGGCCCGTCGCGGTCCGGACCTTCGACGGCGAGGTCGTCCCCTTCGACTGCCCGGCTGCGGAGTTCATCTGCCGCATCCTCCTCGACCCGCAGCACCGGTTCACGATGGCCCACTACTTCGACACCCACTGGTTCATGAACTACCGCGAGAACGAGTGACCCAACCCTGCCGCCATCGTCAGACGGGCCCGGTGAATGCGCTGTGCCCGGTTCATCCGGGCGCGCCCGGACCGTTTCGTCTCCAGTGGGGCTCCGCATCCTTCGCAGTTGTCGGGCTGGTGCTTGGGCGGCGTGTCCGGGGCGCGCTTCGGCAGAGGCGACTCGCCTCCTTGACGTGGTCGTCGCCTTGCCCGCTCGCTGCAGCGTTATGAGCACCAACGCGTGCGGCTGCTGCGGCCGAGCGGAATTTCGCAGGCTCCGCAGGTTGGCATCGGCGCGGCCAGAACAGCAGTGAGGGAGGCGGCTTCCTCAATTCGCCGTCGGCGTGACGGCAGGCTTGTGAACAGTGTCGCTGCAGGTCTCTGCCCAGCCGCTTGCCCTGCCGGAATCCAGTCCTCCGCCATGCCGGACGGCCAATGAAAGACGCAGAGTCGGTGCCCCGCGACGGGTTGCGGCGTCGTCCATCACGTCGTCGTGGATAAAGGCGAACACCTCCACCGACGCCGCCACCCGCAACACCGAATTCAGGTACGGTCGGCAGCGGGGGCGGCGTCCTACGGTGCGCTGATGCCCGACGAGCCCCCAGCCCGTATCCGGTCTGCTGTGCTGGCCAGGCTGCGCACGGGGGAGCCGGTTCAGGCGGTGGCAGAAGTCTGGGATTAGCGGTCCGTTGGGGGAGAGAGAAGTGCAGCAGTGCTGACTCCGCTGCGGCCTCGGTCCCTTCCTCTTGGCCGTCGCCCTCTCCGCTGGCTCCGACGATCCGGCCTTCCGAGTCCCGCCGGACGTGCACCCTGCGCCGCCCGCTCGTCAGGCCCCGGTTCGCGAGCTGTTCGGAGTGTGAGCGCAGGCCTTGGAGTACGGCTACGAGGGGTGCGTACGAGGCGGAGGCGACCATGTCGTAGGGGTTCTCGCCGGGCTGGAGGAACACCGGCACGATGATGCGCGCCGTCTTCGTGGTGCCGTCCGGGTTCGGGCGCAGGGGCCGCCCGATGTGTGAGTCGATCCCCACGGGGTTTCGCCCCGTCGGTGCGGCGCTGCCCGAGCGGGGCGCTCTGCCGCCCGTGCCCGCCCGTCCGGCGGACGTCCCGATGCGCTCTTTCGATCGGGCCGGGGGTCGGGCAGGATGCCCGGTGCACCGGGAACTCCCGGGCACCGGCCGCGAGACGGAGGCTGTGTGTCAGCAGGGCACGAGCAAGCGGAGCAAGCGCTTCGGGACACGTTCTACCGCGATCCCTACCCCCGCTACGCCCTCGCCCGCCGAGCCGAGGGGCTGACCTGGATACCAGAGGTCGACGCCTGGTTGGTCGCGCGCGAGGGCGACGTACGGGAAGTCCTGCGGCGCGCCGAGGACTTCTCCTCCGCGAACGCGTTGTTGCCCGACGTCCCGCTGTCGGAGGCTGCGCTCGGCGTCCTCCCACGCGGTTTCGGCCCGCGGCCGACCGTGGTCTCCTCGGACGGCGCCGCCCACCTGCGCTACCGGGCCCCGTTGAACCGGGGCCTGTCCTCCGGCCGGATTGCGGCGCTGATGCCGTACGCGCGCGAGCAGGCGCGCGAGCTGGTGGACGCCTTCGCCGCGGACGGCTCGGCCGAGCTGGTGGAGGCGTACGCCCGGCGGCTGCCCGGACTGGTCATCGGGCGGCTCATCGGACTGGATCCCGCCGATGTCCCGTCGGCGGTGCACGGCGGCTACCGCGCCGAGGAACTGTTCTTCCGCCCGCTGTCACCACCCGAGCAGGCGGCCGCCGCGGAGGACGTCGTGGCGCTCCAGCACTTGCTGGACGGCTACGTCCGCGACCGCCGGGCCCACCCCCGTGAGGACCTGTGCTCGGACCTCGTGGCCGCTTTGGCCCCCGGAGAAGGGGAGTTGACACTCGAGCAGCGTCACGAGCTCGTGGCCAATCTGCAGAACCTGCTGATCGCCGGCTTCCTGACGACGAGCGCGCTCATCTCCACCGCCCTGCTGCACTTGCTCACCGACCGGGAACAGTGGCTCCTGCTGCGTTCCGATCCGACGCTGATCGGCGCCGCCGTGGAGGAGTGCGCCCGCTTCGACACGGCCATCCAGGGCTTCCGGAGGGTCACGACGCGGCCCGTGACGCTGGGCGGGACGAAGCTGCCGGCCGGCGCCACCGTGCTCGTGGCCTACGCCTCCGCCAACCGCGACGACCACCGACACGCGCGGGCCGACCGGTTCGACATCCGCCGTCCCGTGGACCGGCGCCACCTCGCATTCGGCCACGGGCCGCACAATTGCCCGGGATCCCGCCTGGCCCGGGCCCAACTCCACCTGACGTTGCAGCTGTTCTCGCACGCCCTGCCCGGACTGCGGCTGGACCCACGCCGCCCGCTGCCATCCATGCGCCCCACCCTCATCCACCGTTCGCCCGAGACCCTGCACGTGACCTGGTGAGCAACTGATTCCAGCCGTGGCAGCCACTGGCCACTGCCCCAACGGTTTCTGGAATCAACCCGGTTCACGATCCCTTCCGAACGGCAGCTCGGCGAGCTCGCGGCGCAGGCCGCCGCCGAGGGCGGGCGGCCGCTGCCGATCTGCGGCGACTTCAGATCCCCCGGTCCCTCTTGTGCTGCTCGGTTCCGCCGACCTCCCCGACCCGCACGCGCGGGTCGTACGGGTGCTCGTGGCCCCGGTAGCGGCAGCACCGTGTTCGAGAACAAGTTCTATGCACATCGAGCGGGCAACGGCCTGCCTGGCAGGTCCTGACGTTATGCGCTCTCCGGAATGATTTCCTCCGCAAGGGTTGACGTGGGCGCCTCCCAGGCGGATTGTGATCGCCTCGGCCGCACGATCGCTGGAGGTCTCGTGAGCGAGTTCCATTCAAGGGTGATGACGCTGCCCAACGGCTCAGCCGCGGGTGCGGTTCTGACAGGAGCCGGCGCGGATCTGAGCGACGAGGAGTTCCTCGAGCGGTACCCGCGCGTGGCTGAGATCCTGGCTCGCTGGGAGCGTGAGGACCTGGACTAGGAGGAGGGAGGTTCGATGCCCCGCCGGAGAAGCGCCCCTGCCCACCTTCGCCCCTGGGGAGACGGCGGCCTCGCCATCCGCCACCACAAGGACTGCGAATGCATCGGACGCATTGAGTGCGTGGGCGATGAGTAGGAGGGCTGGTACCTCTCGTGGGGGTACTTCGGCTTTGCTCCTTCGCGGCATGAGGATGCTCAGGCGGCAGTCGTCGCCGCTTGCGAGGGCTACCCCGCATACCTGGAGAAGGATGCGGAGGGGCGTGAGCACTACGAGTACGAGGAGCGATTCGTTCGACGGCAGGCCGGCGCACTCGCTCGCGCGGGCGATCCGCGTTCTGGCTCGGGGCCGGCGAGGATGGAAGTCGACGCCAAGCAGCGACCCCGGCTGATCATTCCTTGCCGTCGGCGCCGCCCTGCCGGGCTGATGCCCCGCTGTCGCAGGAAGAACCGTGCAGCTGCTCGACCGCCCCGCCCCGTCCACCGATGAGACCCGTATGCTGCTGGCGCAAACCCGCCAGGAACCGCTGCTGCCCGCGGCCACATCGTCGCTGCTGCTCGCGGTGCTCGGCCGATGAAGGCGATCGCCGCCTCGGTCGAGGACTTCACGCCCGGGACGGAGCCGCAGGTGGTGCCTGACCGGCGCCGTATCCGGATCGCTCCGACAGCGGCGCGTGCGCTCGAGGCCTGCTTGGGCGCGCAGGAGACGTCCCCAGAGGAGCCGCTGCTGCTGGGCCTGCCGACGGTCGGGACGCTGCCTCGCGTGCTGCGGGCTGCTGCCAACCGGGCTGGTGTCGAGGCCGACGAGCACTCCCTGCGCCGTGTTGCGATCTTGCGGCGGGGTGCCGGGGTGCCGGGGTGCCGGGGTGCCGGGGTGCGGGTCTACGGTGCATCCACCGGACCATCTCGGGCCGACGCTGCTCCCAGTCCTCCCCACGGGAGGGTCGCCGCGCGCTCAGGCGTCGTCGCGCTCCTCGTACACATGCGGTTTCCCGCCTTGCCAGGCGATGACCTCGGAGTCGCCGAGTACGAGGTCGTCTGGGCCGGGGACGTCGATGCGTCGCAGGAACTCGATCAGGTCCCGGTCGGAAAAGGCGACGCCGAGGACGGTGTCGACGCCGCGGATTCGGATCACGACCCGCCGGCCGCCGGTCGGGGAGATCCGGTGCACGAGGATCGGCGCATGGTCCATGGCTCCAGCCTGCCGCCGACGTCCCGGCAGGGCATCCGGAGCATTCACTCGCTCCACTCTTCCGGGCCCCCGCCGAGCCACCGGATCGGGGGCCAGCCGTCCGCCGTCTCCAAGCCGGCCGCGCGGAGCAGCTCGACCACACCGGTGAAGCTGTGCGCTACGCCCAGGGCCCGGTCTTCGGCGTGAACGTGCGCCACGACGGCCCGGCCGTCTCCGGTGAGCGGGTGGACGACGATGTACACGCTGTCGGCCATACCTCCAGGGTGCGGCTACCCGGTCAATCCAGCACGCCAAGTGCGGTGTCCGGTCGGTGCTGCGTGCACGCCTCGACGCCCTCGGCGAGGGCACGCCGGGCCGTGTCCCGGTCGGCGGGCTGGCAGCGTGACGGGTTTTCCCAGCAGGTGCCGACGTGGACGCGGACGTGGACGCGGACGTGGACGCGGCGACCGACGCCGATGCTGTGCTCGATCAGCCCGTCCGGCGGCGGCGCGGGCGGCCGACGCACGGCCTCGGCGCTGCTCCTCCGCGGCGATCCAGCCGCGGGTCCGCTCGAGACCGGAGGCGACACAAGTTCGACTCTGCCCGCCCGTCCAGAACCCTTGACTGCAAGTCTTGAATTAAGTCTCGCGCCGGCCAATCGCGAGTTACCGCAGACGCCACTGCAACCGGCTCAGCAGCTGATCCTTGCCGCGGGCGTCCCGGTGGTCAGCCGCGTGCTCGGACTCTCTGGATCTGTGCAGGTACGAGGCTGCGCTTGCCCGCCAGCACGTCGTGTAAGCGTCTGCTCTCTCCGCGCGCTTGCCTCCATGTTCACGCGCTGAGCTTCAGCAAGGACGCGATTGGGCTCGAAACCCGCCTCACCAGGAGTCTGCATCACGACGCGTCAATCGCGTCAATAGCCGTAAGGAGTTCTTCCGCTTCACCCCAGCCGAAGTCAAGGCTGTACTTGAGCGGAGCGCTGGCGACCACCTGGTCGAGTTCAATGAAGTCGCCGAGGCGATCGAGTGGCGCAGCAGCATTTCAACGGGCGCAGGGCAGGTGTGAGGGTGGTGACACAGGACGCGCGAAGTAGCGACCGGCAGGCTCCCGCGCCCGTAGTGCCGGGCGGCCCCGCCCGGGGCTGCGCCTCGTCCCAGGCCGGGCAGTGGCGTGGCCGACGCCCCTTCGGGTGGATTCCGGCACGCAGCGGTACGGAGAGGGTCGGGGGCGGGGAAGACGGCGGCCGTGACCGGAATCCAGCTGACCAGCGCCGCCTTCACCGACCACGCCGAGATCCCACGCCGTTACAGCGGGGAGGGGGAGGACGTCTCACCACCCCTGACCTGGACGGCCGCGCCCGGGGGCACGGCCGAGCTGCTGCTCCTGTGTGAGGACCCCGACGCACCGGGGCCCACCTTCCTGCACTGGCTGGTCACGGGCATCGATCCGTGGACCGGGGGAGTGGAGGAGGGGCAGGAGCCGCACGGCGGGACGTCCTGGCCCAACGGGTTCGGACGGCTGGGCTGGGGTGGGCCGATGCCGCCGCCCGGGCACGGGCCGCACCGCTACTTCTTCCGCCTGTACGCGCTGTCGCAGCCGGTCCGCCTGCGCGACCGGCCGAGCGCGGACGCAGTGCACAGCGCCGTGCAGGACAAGGAGCTCGCGCGCGCCACCCTGGTGGGCACGTACCAGCGACTCTGAGGGCACGGGGAGGTCCCCGTACGCGGAGCTGGCACCGGCAGCGGGCAGGAGACCGGCCCGCGGCGTGGGGCAACGGGGTGCACCGTCAGGCTGGGATGCCGGGGTCGGCGTAGCGCAGCAGCGCCCCGACCCCCTCGTCCAGCCCCAGCTCGTCCTCCGGCACGACGACCAGTTCGGCGGCGGTGCCGACGAGGGCCCGCACCAGGGCCTCGTCGGCTGGTTCCTCGCGGGGCGCTCGTACCCCGAAGGCGACCAGCTCCTCCTCGGCCAGGGCGAGCTGGGTGGGCTGCGGGCCGGTCCACAGCCGCAGCGAGGCGGCGGGCAGGCGGTTCAGCAGCAGTGCGGAGACCTGGCCGCGCTGCAGGGCGGCGAGTGTGGCCTCCAGCCCCTCCGCCGCGGGCCCGCCCAGGGCCCGGCGGCCGATGAAGACGTTCACCAGGTCCCGGTCGTGCTCCGCCATCCGGCCGCGGAAGACGCTGTCGAGCTGGGGCTCCAGCAGGGCCCGTCCGGTGTCCGTCGGCGTCGGGCCCCCGCACCGTACGACCTTGTCGCGCAGGGCGCGCGGCAGCCGGCGGACCAGGACGTTGCCCGCCCACGCGTCCCCGGCGACGACGACGGCGTCGGCTTGGGTGCGCCGCGCCCAGGCGTCCAGTCGGTGGCCCAGCCGGACGGCGCTGTGGTGCCAGGTGGCTACGGCCACGTTGTGGTGCAGCCGCTCACCCGGGGTCACGGTGGAGGCCGGCCAGGTGCCGGACTCCGCCTCCACCGTCACCCAACCGTGCGTCTCGGCCGTCGGCAGCCCGCCGTAGTGCACCACCACCGCCAGGTAGGGGATCTCCGGCAGGTGCTGGGCAACCAGCGGCATCGCGTCCGGCAGGGTGCCGTAGCGAGCCAGGTCGTGGGCGGGCGGCCGGGGCAGTTCCCCGTCCATGACGAGCGAGCCGTTGGCCACGAAGATCGCCTGTCCGTGCATCCCGGGCACGCCCGCGTCCGCGCCGACCACCTCCTCCAGTACGCCGAGCAGCGACTGGTCCGCACCCTGGCGGGTCAGATCCGCGCGGAGCCGGCGCCAGCGCAGGGCGACGGCCCGGTCGGGCCGCTCGACGTCCCGCGAGGTGTCCAGGTACACCGAGGCGAACGGGCCGGACTCCGTGTACAGGGGTTCCAGGAACGACAGTTTCATTCCTCATCACCATCCCAGGCCGCTCCCAGGCGTCCCCTCTTCCGATGATGCGCGCGGGGGCGGGGCGGACGGAGACCGGCATCGGGATTGCGCGGCGGACCGTCCCGGAACCGCCGTGCTCAATGGCTACATCCCAGGTCTGCTCCTGCCGGAACCGGAACCGGAACCGGAACCGGAACCGGAACCGGAAACGGGACCGGGATCGGGACCGGCGCCAAGAAGGGCAGGCAGGTCGGCGAAGGAGTCGAGGACGTGGTCCGGGGTCCCGGAGGCGGCCCGGTGCGTCTCGGGGAGGTACTTGCCCGTCCTCACCAGTACGCCGGTGACGCCGGACCGCTGGGCGGCCAGCACGTCCGACTCGATGTCGTCGCCGACCATCAGCGCTTCGGACGCATCGGCGTCCAGGTGGGCGAGGGCGCTCGCGAAGAACGCGGGCGCCGGTTTGCCCGTCACCTCCGCCTCGGTGCGCGATGCCTTCTCGAGCCCCTCGAGGAAGGCCCCCGTGTCCAGGTCGAGGCCGCCCTCGGTGCGCCAGTACAGATTGCGGTGCATGGACACCAGCCGGGCTCCGCGCTGCAGTTGCCGGAAGGCGCGGTTGAGGGCCTCGTAGCCGAACTCGGGGCCCGCGCCGCCGAGCACGACCACGTCGGCGTCACCCTCGTCGACGAGGGTGACTCCCGGCAGGTCGCCCCGTACGTCACCGCTGTTGAGCAGGAGGCAGCGGGCGCCCGGAAAGTTCTCGCGCAGGTACGCCGCCGTGGCGGCCGGAGCGGTCAGGACGTCCGAGGCACCGACGGGGAAGCCGAGGCCGGCCAGGCGCGTGGCGATGGAGGCCCGGGTGCGGGAGGTGTTGTTGGTGACCAGCGCGATGCGCAGGCCGGCCGCACGCAGCCGCTCCATGGCGCTGACCGTCCCGGGCAGGGCCTTCCAGGAGACGGTGAGGACGCCGTCGATGTCGATCAGGACCGCTCGGATTCGCTCCATGGAACCGACGGTAGCCCACGGGCTGCGCCGCGGCGGGCCGGTTCCCGGGCGGTGGGCCGGCAAATGCCGTTGCTTCAGAGAGCGTTCCGGACGGGTTCGCCCTGGACGCTTCCGCTTCCCACCAGCCGCACATCACCACCCTCCAGCGCTACATGCGCACCGCTGAGCTGGACGACGTCTCACCCCTTTCACCGAGTCCTGCGGCACGGCTGCGGCCTCCGTCACCGACCCAGGCGAGGGCATCAGCCGGAGTACCCGCGACTGGGTCGAGGGATACGTCCCAGCCCAGAGCGGGCGAGGGAAGTACACGGCCCACGTCACCGTCGGCTTCGCCACGCTCGATGACCTCAAGGCCATCGAGACCGAGCCGTTCAACGACTTCGACGTCCACCCGGCCGCCGTCGCCCTCTACCGGCTCGGCAACAGCGGAGCCGCCCGCAGACTCCTCAAGAGCTGGACCATCCCGCACTGACGGCCGGTCCGGCCGCCCGGGGCTCAGGGCCTCCTCACGCAACCCGTCGACTCGACGGCGGGCAGCGAGCTCGTGCTGTTCCAACAGTCCGACAACCGACGGCATCCGCAATCTCCCGGGGAGCGACGAGGCGACACGCCACCAATCCCGCCGAATCGCCGAACCTATGCCTGACCAGCGAAGACACCGCCAACAGAGTCGGAACGACAACAGCTGCTCCCGGAGCGGTCCCGCAGCGGCGTGGCACGCTCACCCACCGTTGCCCGAGAGCCTTGGGCAAACCGATTGGGGTCACTGTTCATCAGCTCGGGTGTTCGTGCGCAGGAGGGCTGATCGGGTGGCCGTTGTCTGTGTCCGTCGCGATGGACGACGTGGGGTTTGGAGGACGCGGTTTGATCCCTAGACCCCGACGTGGCGAGGAGGAGGGTTCACGTGACCGACGAGGACATCCTTCTGGGCATCGCCCTGACCGTGGCCCTCGCCGCCGGATCGCAGGTGCTGGCGAACAAGCTGCGGGTCCCCGCGCTGATCGTGCTGCTGCCGGTCGGCTTCACCGCGGGCGCCCTGACCGACGTCATCCACCCCGGGCGGCTCGTGGGCCCGGACTTCCCGGCGTTGGTCTCGCTGTCGGTCTCCGTGATCCTCTACGACGCCGGCCTGGGCCTGAACCCGCGCAACCTCACCGGCCGCACCCGCGGAATCGTGGTCAAACTGCTGATCATCGGGATCCTGGCCACCTTCTTCGCCGTCTCGGCCATCGGCCCGGCGCTCTTCGGCATCCCGCTCAGAGTGGCTGCCATGATCGCTACGATCCTGGTGGTGTCCGGACCCACAGTCGTCGGCCCTCTGTTGGAGTACGTCCGGCCGACGGACAGGCTGCGGCGCATCCTCATCTGGGAGGGCACCCTGACCGACCCGATCGGCGGCATCCTCGGCGCCATCGTCTTCCACGCCGTGGCCACCACCGGCCGGATCGACATCGGACGCGGCTACCAGCTCGGGCAGTTCCTGATCAGCATGGCCGTCGGCATCGCGGGCGGTGCGGTCGGCACCGCCCTCCTCTGGGTGTCCCTTCGCGTGCTCCGGCTCGGCGAGACGCTCGGCACCCTGGCCCAGCTGGCGACCGTCGTCGTAGTCTCCGCAGGCTGCGACATCGCCCGCGACGACACCGGCCTCATCGCCGCCATCGTCACCGGACTCGCCGTCACCAACCTCCCCGGCCTGGACATGCCGGCCCGCAGGCCCTTCCTCGAAACACTCGTCCAGCTGATCATCGGTCTGCTGTTCATCTCGATCTCCTCCGCCGTCACCCCCGCGTCCGTGGCACCTGTGCTCGTCCCCTCACTGATCCTGATCCTCGTCCTCGTCCTGGTCCTGCGGCCGCTCATCGCCTTCGCCGCCGCCCGCCGCTCCGACCTGACCCCGGGCGAATGGGGCTTCCTCGGCTGGATGGCGCCTCGCGGCATCGTCGCGGCCTCGACCGCGTCCACGTTCGCCGCCGGCCTGGTGCAGAAGGGACTGCCCGGCGCCGCCAAGATCGTTCCGATCACCTTCCTGGTGATCGTGGGAACGGTCCTGGTCTACTCGCTGACCGCCGCACCCGTCGCCCGTCGACTCGGCGTGATCCGGCCGGCCCGGACCCGGCCGCTCCTCGTCGGCGGCGACGAGTGGGTGATCGGCCTGGGAAAGGCCCTGCAATCGGTCGGACTCGACGTGCTGATGTGGGCGGGACTCGACGAGGAACGCGAGCGGATCACGAGGGCCGGCATCGAGCTCGCGCACGGGGAGATGCTGGCGACCGCGACCAACCCCCGGGCCCGTCTGGAGGGCGTCACGGCCGTGTTCCTGCTCACCGACGACGACGACTTCAACGCGCTCGCCTCCGTCGTCGTCAAGGACAACGTCGAAGGCCCCGTCTACCGCGTGGGTCCGCCCCGGGACAGCCACGGCGTGGTCGCCCCCTACACGGGAGGCGACATCCTCTTCGGCCGCGAACTCGTCCGGCACCACCTCGCGGCCCGCTACGCGCAGGGCGCCCGCTTCCACGTGCAGCCGGGATCCCTGCCGATCCCCCCGGACCACGACGTCCTGTTCGTCATCAGCGCCGACGGCCGACTGGCCCCGGTCACCGAGACCCAGCCGATCGCGCCGCTCCCGAACGAGACCGCCGTCCTGCTGGGCCCGGCATGATGTCCTGGGCCGCCCGCTTCCGGTTACAGCAGTACGCCAAGGCCAGCCTGTGGATCGTCCCGCTGTTCGGGCTGGTGCTCGGCGTCGCTCTGGCCGCAGCGGCGGCCGCCGCGGAAGGGGCCTCCTGGCTGCCGAAGACCTGGGACTACTCCGCCACGACCGCCAGCAGCGTCCTCAGCTCCGTGGTCGGCTCCATGGTCGCGCTGCTCGGGTTCGTCGTCACCATCGGCGTCCTCGTCATCCAGCAGGCCACCGGCACACTCTCCCCCCGCTACATGCGGCTCTGGTACCGCGACCGGCTGCAGAAGGCCGTACTGGCGACGTTCACCGGCACCTTCGCGTTCGCCTACACCCTGCTCAGGAGCATCGAGGAGAACTCCGTCCCCAACCTCGGTGTCACTCTGGCCGGCGTCGCCGTCTCGGCCAGCCTCCTTCTCCTCCTGATCTACCTCAACCGTTTCACCCACAACCTGCGCCCGGTGGCCATCGCCGACATCGTGGGACGCCTGGGCGAACGTGTTCTGGAGCGCGCCGCGGCGCACGCAGGGAAATCCGTCGTGCCCGGCGCAACTCCGCGACCGAGCGCCCCGACGGGCCGCATCCGCTCGGAACGCGGCGGCGTCATCCAGGCGATCAACGCACCCGGCATGGTTTCGCTCGCCGCCCGGCACGACTGCGTCCTCGTTCTGGCCGCCTCCATCGGCGACTTCGTACCGTCCGGCGCCACCGTCGTGGAGATCCACGGCAGTGCACCCCTGCCGGATCCCCACCGGGTGACCGGCCTGCTCGCGCTCGGCGCCGAGCGGACAATCGAGCAGGACCCGGCCTTCGCCCTGCGCATCCTCGTCGACATCGCCATCCGGGCGCTCTCTCCCGCCGTCAACGACCCCACCACGGCCGTCCAGGTCCTGAACCACATCGAGACGTTCCTGCACACCGTCGGCCGCGTCGGACTGCGCAGCAGCTACGTGCTGGCCGACGACCAAGGACGGCCGCGCCTCGTCCTGCCCGGCCGGCCATGGGAGGACTACCTGCAGCTCGCCGTCACCGAGATCCGCGACTACGGCGTGACCTCCGTCCAGGTGTGCAGGCGCCTGCGGGCCCTCCTCGAAGGCCTCCTCGCGGCGCTGCCGCAGGAGTGCCGGCCTGCCCTCCACGTCGAACTCTCACTTCTCGACCTCGCGGTCGGCAAGGAGTACGGCGACACGCCCCGCCGGGCCGACGCCCGGACCCCCGACCGCCAGGGCATCGGCGGAGGAGGGCACCGCAGGGACGCACCGCCCGACGGCCCCACGCCCGGCAAGTCCAGCCGATAGACAGTCCTCCCCCGTCGGCGGCCCCGCCAGGAACGCGGTCAAGAGACACCATGGCCAGCTTGACCCTGCTCGTGACAGAGGCCAGGCAGCCGCCGCGGGCTACGAGTTCGCCGCCATGGGCGACTTCAACCGCGACCCCGACACCCTGCACAGACCAATAGCCGTGGCCACGCCTCGCGGTTCCCTGGCGCCAGCGGTACTCGGGGACGGCCTGATCGCGTTGATGCGTTGACAGGTGCGCGTGGGCCTGGTCCACCGCCGACCCGGCCGCTCGACCGGAGTGAAGGGGACACGATGACCACCGCCGAACGCCAGCGCCGCCCCGGCACCACCGCCGAACAGACCCCTGCCGGACCACCTGGCCGGGCCGAGCCCGCCTCCTCCACAGGCCCCTCCACGGCCGCCTCCCCGCCCAACTTCCGGCAGCGGCCTGTTTCCACAGGTCAGCCCCGGCAGCCAAGGGGTGCCGGGAAGTCCGACAACCCTTCTGTCTCCAACCGACCTGAGTACCGCTACGGGTCGGCAGGGCCTCGGAGGGGCGGATACCTCATACACCCGGCATACCGCGACGATCATCGATCGTCAGCCCCAGCTCGTGGTCTCCACTTGCTTGCGCTATCAACGGCGGCGTGTGGCAATTGCGGGTTGCTTCAATCCGGTTCATCCGGTTCATCCGGTTCATCCGGGGCACTGGGGCGAGAGCTGTGAGGGGGATGCTCGGGATCAGTGCCGAGCCCGGTAGGGCGGGAAAGTTGCCGAGTCGGTGAAGTCCTGGTCGGCGTCGGGCCAGCGGCGACGCAGCACGGCGGCGACGCGGCGGAGCCAGGAGGTGAGGTGGGGAAGTCTCCTGTGGGCCTGGGCCGTGTGGGCGGAGGCTTCCAGTGTTGCGATGAGCTGGAGTCGGCTGTGGTCGCCTGGTGAGCGGGTGTCGACCAGGGGAAAACGTTGTAGCCGAATGAGCGCCCAGGACACGCAGGCGGCTGCGAGGCCGTGTCCGTATCGCTGGTCGTCCTCGGCCTCCGGGATGCCGCGGACCAGGGCGCTGCGGTACTGGTCAGTGATGCCTGTGGTGGTCGGGTCACCCACGCTCAGCCAGGCCGGGCCGGGCACGTACATGCATACGGCATCGGTCAGAGCGTGGGCGTAGCCGGCGAATTCGAAGTCGATGAGGCGGGCGTCGGCCGCGCCGGAGGGGTGGAGCAGGATGTTGTTGGCTTCGGCGTCCCCGTTGCTGAGGGCGAGGAACGGGCCTGGAGCGGCCAACTCATCGAGAGCCGCGGTGCATTCGTGGGCGGCCCGGCCGCTGAGGGGCACCCCGAGCGCCGAGGCGTGCCCGATCGCTCCCGCGCGAAGACCGGCGAGTCGTCCTACCCGGTCCGCCGCAGGGTCAACCGGTCCCAGCTCGGCCCTGCGGGCGTAGTAGCTGTCGGCCTGCCCGGCGGTGGCGGCACTCAGCACACCGCGGGCACGGGCGAACGCGGCCAGTCGGTCGCCGTGCGCTGCAGCTCCGTCCCGTCGGAGCAGCTGGTCCAGACACACGCGAGGAGCGAGGTCCTCCAGGACGAGGAACCCGGCAGCGGTGTCGGCGGCGATGACCCCGGGAACGAGGTCGAGCCCGAGGTCCTCGCTCAGGAACTGGAGCGCGGCCAGCTCGGTACGCAGCCGCCATGAGGCGGTTCGCGATTCGCGTAGCCCGTCCGGTATCCACTTGACGATGACGGAGCGCGGCAGCGGGGCAGTACTTCGGAGCCAGACCCGCGCGACAGCCCACGGATCCACCCGCTCCCAACGGTCGACAGCAACCGGCGAGGCACACAGGTCGGTCAAGAGGTGCTGTAGCACCTCGACTCGGAAGATCCCTCTGGGGGAAGCCATCCGCTCACTCTACGATTTTCCCCTCCAAGTAGGCCATGCGTGCGAGGAATCAAGGCGAGCAGTCTGGTCACCCCTGGAGCGCTGCATGCTGGGGGCCCAGGTGACGGGCTGGGGTCTTGTGGAGGGGGTGGGGGAGGTCATGGCTGCCAAATCAAGAATGACCGGCAAGAGCGACAGCAGCTCCAGGACAAGGTCGTCGCGGCACTAAAGTCATCGCCGCCTTGCTCGTTGAAATGCAGCCTTGCGCGAGCAGGCCACCAAACAATCAGCCGTCATCATCCCCCTCGACCGCGCCAACTTCACGTCTGATTGACAACCCTTGGCCCAAAAGGTCATACGTGCGCATTGTTCGAAGCGGTGACAGGAAGTTGGGAAGGACGCTCAGCGTCATACCGGCTGCAGCAATCCACAAAGTGCCTGCTGCCCCGAACACAGAGCCCGAGATTCCACCCAAAAGCCCACCAAGAGGAATGCCACCCCAGGAAACAAATCGAGCTGTTGCGCTCATCCTGCCCAGAAGCCGATCCGGCGTCAGGGCCTGCTGAAAGCTTGACTGAGCCACCACGCGGACGACTCCACCCAGCGAAAGAGCCGCGAGTCCGATCGCAGCCAAATACACGCTCCAACCCGTTCGCGCCAACGGCATGAGCACGGTCAACGGGCAGGTAACCAGCGACGCAAGCCAGATGACCGGACCTTGACCGACCCGCTTGGAGAACCTGGTTGCCAACAGTGCACCCAGCAAAGCGCCACAACCCATTCCCGACAAAATGAGGCCGATACCAAATGGCTGGAGACCTATCTCCCGCTCCAAAAAGACCAGCAACATGGTTTGATACATGGCCAGGAAGAGGTTGAATATCGCATCCCCCAGCATAATTGCACGTAGCGTAGGGTACTTGACGACGAACTTCAGCCCCTCCTTGATCTCTCGAGCCAATTGAGGATGCTCGCTCGGCTCCGGCTTCTGTTCGCGTTTCCGGATGGTGATCGCGAGCAGTCCCGACATGGCCATCCCGGCCGAACTCACCAAAAGCGTTGCAGGAGCTCCAACTAGGCCGACCAGCGGCCCTGCCGCCGTCGGCCCGCTGATACTGGTCACCGAGCGTATGGCCGACAGTTTTGAGTTTCCTTCCACAAGATTGCCTCGTCCCACCAAGTGCGGGAGATAGCTGACGTAGGCAACATCGAAGAAGACAGTCAACACTCCATGAACCAAGGCAACTGAATAGAGCCACCAGATGGTAAGAAGGCCCGCCCACCACGCCACCGGAACCGTCAAAAGGAACAGCGCGCGAGCGAGATCAGTGCTGATCATCACCGACCGCTTCCGCATGCGGTCCACCCACGCACCCGCTGGCAACCCGACCAGGAGCGATCCTGCCGAAGTCATCGCGACCAGTAAGCCCACCTGGAACTCGTCAGCATGCAATGCCGCGATGGCAACCAGAGGCAAGGCCAGAAAGATGATGCGGTCACCCAGCTGACCGAGCGCAGTGGCAGCAAACAAGCGCCCGAAGTCCCGATTACGTAAGAGGCCGAGCCGGGAGGAGTTTTCCATGGAATACCCAACTGTCGAATTTTTGCTGTCTCTCTAACGGCTGCCACGACTACGGACAGTCGACTCCGAACTCGTAGACCACTTCCCGGCGCACGTCCGGAATGACCATGTCGGCCGTTTCCACCGGACGTCCATCCGTGTCGAAGATGGTCCGCTCGATCTGAAGCACGAGGTCCCCCACGCTGATCCCCAGGAGGTTCGCCTGCGCCTGGGTGGCACGAGCTGGGCGCGGCACCTCGGCCACAGTCGAGATGACCACGCCGATGGAACGCATGCGCTCGACCACGCCCTTTCCCGCCAGGGGGCCCATCTCGGGCAGTACGATCGGCGTTCCATCCGTGATAGCCATCGGCTCCCAGGATTCGGAAAGCTGGACGGGTTGCCCGTCGGCGAGGAACTCGTAGTGTGTATTGACACAGAGGTCCCCGGAGCTGATGGCGAGCCGCTCGGCGATTGACTCGGGGGCGGGAACGCGCACCTGACTGTGTGAATCCCAGGCGTCGGCCCTGCCCCGCTCCCTCCTGTCGGGCCAAGAGGGAGAGCCCTTCCGGCGTTCGCGGTGCCGCGAGCGGACCAGCCGCAGACGCTCTCGCGGCCTGCGGACGTAGGTGCCCGAGCCGGCGCGTCCTTCGAGGAGACCTTCGTTGATCAGACGGTCCATGGCCCTCTGCATGACGTTGCGTCCGACCCCGTACTCCACAGCGAGCTGTGCCCGGGACGGCAGACGCTCCCCGATCTCCCACTCTCCTGCAAGAATCCGTGCGCGCAGCACGTCGGCTACTGCGAGGTACGGCGCCTCTCGGGGCATGGATGATCCTCCGGTTGTCCTGTTCTGCGGCAGCTGGTCATTCTCAGGGGGTGTTGGCAAGTTACTGCACCAGGAAAAAGCTGCTGGAGTAGAAATACGCTCCGAGCTCATGCATCTACGGAAGTTGGTCGGTAAGCAGACCAACTTGACCTGCTGATCGGCTGTCGGTCGCCAAGGCGTGGACCCGGCGGGCTGGTGCGGGGGAAACAGTCCGGCAGGACGACCAGCCTCTGCTGGCTCAGTGGATGCACGAGGCTGGAGGAAACCGAGAACTCCTGGCAGTCGTGCGCGGGCGGATGGTGATGTAACGAACCGTTACGGCGCGACGTACCTGCTCGTGGCGCTCAGCACGGGGCGGATAACCGCCGTGCCGGAGTCGAGGTCAACAGAGCTGGGGGCGCACCGGACTCGGCGTAGTCCCGGAGGACAAGTTGGCGTCCTTCACGTCGGACAGCGGCGGCGTCTGGTCGATCAGGTCGAAGAAGTCCGGGCTGTTCGGGGCGTGCTGGCCGTCGATGGGCTTGTCATCGGATTGCATGGCGGGGCGTCTCCCTCGCTGGGTTGGTGTGGTGGGCGGTGGTGCGCAGGCCGGAGGGCCTGGCGCACCCGACCCGTGGGTTCGGGTGCGAGGCAAGTGGTCCGGAGCAGGGAGTCAGAGGCCGCGGGTGTCGGCGAGGCCGACGGCCTGGTCGAGCATTCGCATCGGGATGCGCGGCCGGAGTCGTGGGCGTCGTTGAAGGACGGCACGGAGCCGACGTCGTCGCCGAACTTGCGGCGGATCGCGTCCAGGAGCACGGCGGCCGCGCCGTCTTCCAGGCCGCTGTCGCCGCGGCCCTCGAGCCGGATGGCCCCGAGCATGCAGCGGGCGCCGTCCTCGTCGACCAGGGCGCCGGAGCACCAGCCGCCGGTGAGTTGCCGCCGGTGAGCAGCCGGTGGTGGGCGCCCGGCAGAAGGGCCGCGACCGGCGTCGGGTACAGCTCGGGCAGCGGGGCGGGCCCGGTATCGAGGGGGCCGACGATGATGTCGGCCAGGTCGACGGGCTCGGTGGGGACGTGCGCGGTGTTGACCTCGTAGGCGATGGCCGCTTGGTCCAGGCGCACGGTCGTCGCCGCGTTGATGAACGCCAGGCGTTCCTCGAGGGACAGTTCCGTCGGCGGCGCGGGCGCTGCGGTGGTCGGGGCGGCCTGCGTCCGCGCCTCGTCCGTCGGGCAGCTGTCCGTCGTCTACACGGTCAACCGCCTCACCCGGCACCTGTCCGTCCTGGACATCGTCTGGCTCGGGTAGCAGCGCCGTGCCCTCGGCCGTATCAAGGGGTCAGCCGATGCGGACGGTGATCTCGGGGAGGGGTATGTCGGAAAGGTTCAGCTGGAGCCCGGTCAGGGTCAGGTAGGTCTGCGAGTCGGTCAAGGCGGAGGTGGTGGACGGAGCCTGGGTCTTCCCGCGCGTGCTCACGAGCAGGTACCAGCCCCCGCGCTTGTAGCTGCGGGAGGCGTCGGGGCGGTCGCCGTTCGGGTTCAGCGTCCAGCCCTGGCGCTCGAGGTCGGCGCAGATCGAGTTCATCTCCGACTGTGCGGCGGTCTTCTCGCGGACGGCCATCCAGCCCGTCCTGTTCGAGTTGGCGCCGGCCGCGCCGGTCGGGCGGCCCTGCGCCGGGTCGAGGCCCGCCGCGCTGACCGCGGTCCGGATCACCTCGTCCACGGCGTCCCGCGTGAGGGGCGGTGACGTGGACTCCGGTGTGGGCGCCGCCGTGGATGGGGGCGGCGTGGGCGCGGGCGCGCCCAGGTGGATGCGCCCGTCGTCGTCTACCTGGACGTGGTCCGGCAGGACCACGGCGGCCAGACTCACGATCAAGGTCGCGGCCAGTCCGATCCACACCCTCTTCAACAGCGCGTTCAACGCGAAACTCCCCCCGAGTGATCATTCAGAGGGAGTCTCACACATACTGCTCGGCGCCCGGCCATGACGCCGCATCTGCTTGTCCATCAGGCCGCATGGCCTGTCACGTGATTCGGTTGCTTGATCTGTGCTGGTCCATGGCGGTGTGGGGGATCTGTGAGGACAGGTCGGCGCGGTGGAGTTGGTGTCATCGGAATGGGCTGACCGGTCAACAAGATGCGGTGTAGCAGCCAGGAGCACGGCGATGAGCAGGGGGGATGGTCCTGCGGTTCACGTGATCACTGTTGTGCACACAGGACGCGGCACCAGCGAAGGCACGCCCGCTCGTCTGCGAGCCGCTCCGGGACGGACGCTAACAGCGGCACGGCCGTGGTCGTGACCGCGAAGCGACTGCCCCTCTCAGGCTGTGGCCCGGGTAGGCAGGGCGATGAGCTGGACCGCTATCTGAGCTTTCAGCGCCCCCTACGTCGCAGCGGCATTCGGCGCAACGTCACCGGAACTTGAATGAGTGTCTGACAAGCCAAAAGTGCAGGTCACAGGCCGAGGAATCATCCAGAAAGCCTGGACTTGCGAAGCACGGAATGATCCAATACGGGATGACATCGTTTTGGGTAGGTAAGCGGGTACGTCTGCGTGGTATCGAGCCTGGTGACGCGACTGCGTTCATGCGCTTCGCGGAAGACGAGGAGGGGCTGGGGGACCTGGTCAGCCCGCCTCGGTCCGCGGAGGGATACCGCGTCTGGGCCAATGAACGCGCGACTGCCAAGCTTGATAGCGACCGCTTCCAGCTGGCAGTTGAAGCCGTCGACACAGGAGAGATAGTCGGGGCCGTCGGCTCGCACCAGGCTGACGCGCGTGCGGGCTGGTTCGAGTACGGCATCACGATCGGTGCTGAGCATCGTCGCAAGGGTTACGCGGCAGAAGCCGCGGCCGTGCTGCTTCGCTTCATGTTCAATGAGCACCGATACCACAAGTGCCAGGTGCGGATCTTCGCGCACAACGAAGCGTCTCTGGCTCTCCACCGTAAGCTCGGCTTCGTAGAGGAGGGCCGACTGCGTGAGCTCGTGTACTTCTCCGGTCGGCACCACGATGTCGTGATGATGGGCATGCTCGCCGACGAGTTCGCCCAACTGCACTGACCGGGGGCGGTGCAGACACCGGAGGTGTCACATCGCCACGGCTTAACTATTCGCTACGGGCTGCTTCTTCGTCCAGTCGGCGCGGGTCCCTTGCGGGTGAGGCCGGGTCATGAGGGTGATGAATGCCCAGGTCAGGTGGGCCTCGGAGTTTTGCGGGAGGCGTTCGTAGTCCTGGACGTTGCGGCGGGATTTCATGATCCAACCGAGGGTGCGTTCGACTTTCCAGCGACGTGGCAGGACGACGAACCCCTTCGAGCCGCGGGGCCGGGAGACGGTCTTCAGGGTCATCTTGAGGAAATCGTCGGACCAGTTCACGAGCTGGCCGGCGTAGGCGTAGGCGGAGTCGGCCCAGACCCGGGTGATCTGCGGTTGCATGACACGTAGGCGCCAGAGGAGCTCGCGGGCCGCGTCGGGGGCGGTCATGTCGGCGGGTGTCACCGTGATCACCACGGGGAGGCCGAGGGTGTCGACGGCTATGTGCCTCTTGCGGACGCAAGCGGCACCTTGTCGTCGACACCAAGGGCCTGCCGCTGTTCGCCAGGTCACCCCCGCCGACATCACCGACCGCGACGCAGCCAAGCAAGTCCTCTTCCGGCTACGGCTCATGCACCCTGAGATCACGATCGTCTGGGCCGACTCCGCCTACGCCGGACAGCTCGTAACCCGGGCGAAGAAGTACCTGAGCCTGACGATCAAGACGGTGAGCCGGCCCAAGAACGCGGTCGGCTTCGTCGTCCTGCCCCGCCGCTGGGTCGTCGAAGATCACTGGCCTGGGTCATGCACCCCCGCAGACACGCCCGCGACTACCAGCGGCTCATCCAACACTCCGCATCGCTGACCACCTGGGCGCCTTGCCGGTGTTGTCAGGGTTCCGGTCGGAGCTGTACGCAAGCCTGGCCTCCCGGAGCGATGCGTTGTTCGAGCTGTGTGACGCGCTGCTGTGCAGCGACGGACCGGTCCGCACGCTCGTGGACTTGGCGGCTCGCGCCGGAACACCGCCGTGGTCACGGGGCCTTGTTCTCCGGGCTGAACCGGGGCCGGATCGAGGTTGCCCGGCTGCGGTGGGCCTTGGCGGGTGTGCCGTTGCCACGGGCCAGGGACGGCCGCGTGGTGTTGGCGGTAGACGTGTCTCCGTGGCTGCGGCCGGACGCCGACACATGCTCGGACCGACCGTTCTGCCACACCTTCGGTCGGGGCCTGGGCAAGCACCAGATGGTGCCCGGCTGGCCGTACTCGATCGTCGCCGCGCTGGAGACGGGCCGGACCTCGTGGACCGCGCTGCTGGACGCGATCCGGCTGGAGCCCGGCGCCGACCTGGCTGCGGTCACCGCCGACCAGGTCCGCGATGTCGTCGAACGCCTCGTGGAAGCTGGCCAGTGGCGGGAGGGTGACCCGAACGTCTTGGTCGTCCTCGACGCCGGATACGACGCACCCCGTATCGCCCACCTCCTGGCCGGTCTTCCTGTCGAGGTGCTGGGGCGGCTCCGTTCGGACCGGGTGATGCGCAAGCGCGTCCCGGTGTCGTGGATCTGCCCGCCGCAAGGCGGTCGCCCGCCCAGGCACGGAGGCGAGTTCGTCTTCGGTGACCCGGCCACGTGGGCGAAGCCACCGCGGTCGCAGTCACCAACACCGACCGCTACGGGACCGCAACCGCCCAGGCCTGGGACCGGCTCCACCCCCGGCTCGCCCGCCGGGCCGCTTGGAGCGACCACGAGGGGCCATTGCCCCTCATTGAGGGCACCGTGATCAGGTTGACGGTCGAGCAGCTGCCCAGCGGCGGGGTGAACAAGCCCGTCTGGCTGTGGTGGTCGGGCAACGGCGCCGCCACGCAGGACGTCGACCGGTGCTGGCACGCGTTCCTGCGCAGGTTCGACGTTGAGCACACGTTTCGTCTGCTCAAGCAGACTCTCGGCTGGACCCGGCCCCGCCTGCGCGACTCACAAGCGGCCGACTGCTGGACCTGGCTCGTCCTGGCCGCACACGCCCAGCTCCGTCTCGCCGGCCCGCCCGCTCGCTCGGGACCTCCGCCGTCCCTGGGAGCGGTCGGCCGAACCGAACAGACTCACCCCCGCCCGGGTCCGGCGGGGGTTCAGGAACCTCCGCGCGAAGACAGGCACGCCAGCCGGTGCACCAAAACCCACCAAGCCCGGCCCCGGCCGCCCGCTCGGCTCGAAGAACCGACAGCCCGCCACCCGCCACGACGTCGGACGCGTCCTCGCCACCGGCGAGTCCTACCCACGACCCGCATACCACAACGTCGGCACCAAACCCTGACGAAGAAGCCCCGCCCCCAGAGATTCGATCGGCACGTAGGGTGCGGAGATGGACATAGTCAGCGGTGTCGTCGGTATCCGGTACTCGCACTTCTACATTGCCGAGCACATCGAGGAGGGATTCGAGAGTGTCGACAATCTGCCGGACTTTCATACCGACGAGTCCGTGATCGTCACACCCGGCATGCTCACCGTCGTCAGTCGCGTCCAGGCACACGATGCCTGGGTAACCCTCATGGCAGCCGAGGCCGAGCCTGTGCAGCAGACGGAACAATGGCAATCGCTCGGTTCCTGGCTGTACCGGCCCATCTACGGAGGCCGGATGGGAATCTCCGGCCCCACCACCGGCCCTGCCACGCCGGCGATGGGCTGGCTACCGGGTAACCAGGGGTTCGCCCCAACCCTGACGCTTCACCCAGCGACGATCTACAGGGTTCACGTCTACGCCAGGGGCCGAGAGGACTCCCGAGCCCGGTATGAAGCCGCAATGGCCCGCAAGGAATGGGGACTCAGCAAAGGGTTCGAGGACTACGTAGCCGTCTTCATCCCTGCCGGAGAGCAGGCCCCCCGCGCCGCAGGTTAAAGGGCAAGCTGAGCTTGCCCTTTAGCCTCGGCAAGGAGGTGGGCTGCGGGTGGGAGGTCTTGCTGGCCTATGACTTGTCGGGGCAGTCAGCCTCAGTCCAGGTCGCGACGAGGTCACGACAGACGACCGTGAGTGATCCGTTCCAGAACGCGATCTCGTGGCTGCAACCGTTCTGGTGGGGCAGGACCTCATCGAGGATTACGGTCCCCAGGTCCGCCCAGTTGCTGTTCTCGACGCCTCCGGCATCGAAGCTGGAGACGCCTGCATAGCGGATGACCAGGTCTTCGTCGTGCTTCCAGCAGTTGTGCCGGAACTGGATCTCCACCTGCTGGTCATCAGCTCCGATAGTGCGGACGTACTGGACCTCCAGATCCTTCACGCACCGCTTGCTGTAGAAGTCGTAGTGCTCTGGGGCAGTCGCGAAGCCCCGGGCTCCGGCTGGCAGATCGTCAGCCAGCGAGGGCAGACGTTCCAGGTATCGAGTAGGGGATATGACGCCTGACATGTTGCCGACCTGCGCATCCAGGTTGATGTACTCCATCGTCCTTCATCCCCGCTCGTGGCTCTGTTGGCCAACGAATCGTCGCACGATCACCATGCTGTCGGACCGGTGATTCACGCTGCTGTACTCGGTCCTGAGCTGCGTCGGGGTTTGGTGCCGACCTTGTGGTGTGCGGGTCTGGTGCAGGACTCGCCAGTGGCGAGGACTCGTCCGACGTCGTAGCGGGTGGGTTTCGGTGCACGTGCTGGCGTGCCCGTCTTCGCGCGCAGGTTCCTGAACCCCCGGTGGACTCGGGCGGGGGTGAGTCTGTTCGGTTCTGCTGGCCGTTCCCAGGGCCGGCGGAGGTCCCGCGCGAGTGGGCGGGCGAGTCGGAATTGGGCGTGTGCGGCCAGGACGAGCCAGGTCCAGCGGTCGGCCGCGGCGGAGTCCCGCAGCTTGGGGCGGGTCCAGCCAAGCGTCTGCTTGAACAGGCGGAATGTGTGCTCCACGTCGAACCTTCGCAGAAACGCCCGCCAGCACCGATCCACGTCTTCGGAGCCCGCGGCGGTGCGGGACCACCGCAGCCAGACAGGCTTGTTCACCCCGCCGCTGGGCAGTTTCGCGACCGTCAACCGGATCACGGTGCCCTCGATGACGGGCAAGGGGCCTTCGTGATCGCCCCACGCCGCCCGGCAGGTCAGCCGGGGGTGCAGCCGGTCCCATGCCTGAGCCGTCGCCGTCCCGTACCGCTCGATGTCGGTCACGGTCACCACCGCCGCCTCGCCCCAGGTCTCGGGGCGGCCGAAGACGAACTCACCGCCCTTCGAGATCTTGTCCCAGTCCCGCCGGCCGCGTAACGGAACGAGGCCCGCAGCAGGTGAACGACACACGTCTGTGTGATCGCCTGCGGCCAGACCGCCGCGATCGCGTCAGGCAGCCCCTTCAAACCGTCACAGACGACCATGCAGACGTCTTCCGTGCCGCGGTTCTTGATCTCCGTGAGGACCTGGAGCCAGTACTTGGCGCCCTCGCCTCCGTCGCCGGCCCAGAGTCCCAGGATCTCGCGAGTGCCCTCGACGGTGACCGCCAGGACCACGTAGAGCGGCCTGTTCGCGACCTTCCCGTCCCACAGCTTCACGTGGACACAGTCGATGAACAAAACCGGGTAGACCGAGTCGAGGGGCCGGTTCTGTCATTCGTTCATGCCATCGACCACCTTGGTCAGGCCGAGGGCGGACAGCGAGAGCACCGTCTCGTCGACCCCGGTCAGCCGACGCTGCCGCTTCTTGACGATCTGCGGCTCGAACGGGCCCTCCCGGTCCCGCGGGACCTCGAGCACGACCGGGCCGACCTCGGTCACCACAGTCTTCGACCGGGTCCCGTTCCGGGTGTTGCCCGAGCCGGCCTTCTCATGCTTCTCATGCCCGAGGTGGCCGGTGATCTCGCCTTCCAGGGCCGACTCGAGGATCCTCTTCGTCAACTGCTGCAGCAGACCACCCTGGCCCGCAGCTTGATCCCGTCGGCCCTGGCCCGGTCCATCAGCTGACTGATCAGCTGATCGTCCAGAACCTCCAGAACGTCCGGCATCAACCCGGACGGCTGCACTTCCGCCACGGCCTCCGCCGACACGGTCACCGCTGTCATCAGGCGTCACTTCCTATTCGAAGATCCACCGTTGCCCGTACAGACCCGTACTAGCCCGTATCCGTCCGGGCCGCGCAAAACACCTCACCGATCGCGACCCCCAGCCTCCCGACCTGCCAGCACATTTGCCCATGCGGCAGCACCCTGCTAGCTTCGGGCGATTTGATCACTTGGGGTGGGAGGGGCGTTGAGGTGACCAGCTTCGGGATCCGGTGCGTGGCTGGAATTGCGATGCTCGCGTCGGTCACAGCTTGTGGCAGCTCGACGAAGCCTCAACAACCGATGCTGGCTGCTGAGCTGCAACCGCAGTCGGCTGCTGAGCTGCGAGCACGCCTTCTGCCCGCAGTCTTGCCGGGCGGCTGGACCTCCGTGGCGGATCCCAAGGATGAGAAGCCGAAGGGAGCATCGGGCGCGTCGACAAGACCGCCGTCCTGCGTGGAACTCCTCGATGGGCAGACGGTTGTGGATGCGAGTACGACGGCATCGTCCGCGTCCGCAACAGCCACGTTCAGAGGTGGACCCTCCGTTGAGGGCGGCGTCATTCCCGGCCTGGAGACGCTCTACTCGTTCCCGGGCGATGGTGCGCACCAGGCGATGCAGGACATGCGCAACCTGGTAGATCGGTGCCGGAGCGTGGATCTGCCGCGCGCGTCATGGGAGCCCGCCGAGACCGCCAGTTTCACCGTCGCCGAAGGTCCCCGGCTCGGAGATGAGAGCCTCGTCATCCAGGCGATGGTCACGACGAGCAGCACGGGTTTCTCGCAACACGCTGACGCGACTGTTGTGCGCGTGGGGAGTTCGCTCGTGGTCATCAGCACCGTCCTCTCGCTGACCCAGGCAGAGGCCGATACCGTCGCGGCGTTCATGCCTGCTGCCGTAGCGCAGGTCAAGTCGAAGCATCGCGAGCCAGTCGACGCGGTCTCGTGACACCCTGTCGGATTTCGATTCGGGAAACGATCACTCAACGGACGGGAAGCGATCCTCAGCAGCCCATCCAACGCTGATCAGCCCAATCGTGAACAGCGCGCCACGGAGCGGGCCGGGCCCGGAGGCAGTCC
The DNA here is from genome assembly GCF_055579465.1 of Streptomyces sp. NPDC032745. NCBI lineage: Bacteria > Bacillati > Actinomycetota > Actinomycetes > Kitasatosporales > Streptomycetaceae > Streptomyces > Streptomyces sp. NPDC032745. Next base: position 79,198 of record NZ_JBVING010000009.1, read on the forward strand.
GTCACCTGGCCCGGCGCCGTGATCACCTCCGGCTTGATCCTCCACCAGGTACCGGACCACGACTTCGCCCAGACCTGCCGGGTCCTCTCCGACGGAATCCAGCGCACCGACAACCTCTTCGACGCGGCCGACGACCTGCGCGAAGGGCGTACGACGCTCCCGACAGCCGACCTGGACCGGGACGGCGTCACCCGCCGTGAACTCGCTCTGGGCATCGATACGCCGGGCGTGCGGGCGTTGCTGACGGCCCATGTGCGCGCCGCCCGGAGCCCCTGGAGGGCGAGCCGCATGTGCGACGAGGCCCCCTGAGGTCTCCCCCTCCTCCGGCCGCCGCCTGATCGGCCTCTACCACCACCGCCTGGACCGGTCGGCGACCGCGGGGTGACCACCACCCGCACCCCAGTGCACGACGACCCGCTCACCTGCCTGCGGCCTACCGACCTCCGTCCGCACCCCCGTCCCCGACGACCCACGCTCACCCTGACACCCCGAAGCGAGCAACTACGCGGCATTGGGGTAGGCGAGGCGGGGTAGGGGCACCGTGACCGCCTCAACTTTGGGGCGTTCGGCCGGAGGTCAGCGCAGCTGGATGCGGTACGACGCTGCGTCGCCGTTCAGCATCAGGCGCGCCTCGCCCGTCGCCCCCGCGTACGTTCCCGTGCCGCCTGTCACCGCGGCCGTCGTCGGGTAGGGAGGGCGGCCGAAGCGGTCGGTCAGGGAGGTCAGGACGAGGGTGCCCTTGTCCGTGCGCAGGACGCGTTCGCACTGGACGACCGTGCCCTCGTAGCGGGCCAGGACCACGTCGCAGCGGTCGCTCGCGTCGCCGACGCGCTTGCCCGCGCGCTCCTTGCCATCCTTGTCCGTCGCCGTGGAGTGCAGGTCGAAGTAGGTCGTCCAGCGGTCCCCGGTCTTGGGGTGCTCCGGCTCGGTGCCGACCTTCTGCACCGTCGTGAGGCGGATATCCTTGTCCCCGTCCGCCGCGGCGGGTTGCAGGGACAGCACGCTGATCGTCACGGCGCCGGCGGCTGCCACCGCGGCGGCGGCGACGCTCATCGTGCGGCGGGGACGGTCACGGAACATGTCGATCCTCCAGATTGAGTCGGAGCAGCCCGGGCCCGCCGGAGTCCCCCGTCCGTCCCGCGCAGCACTGCGTTCATCTCGACGCCGACGGTATCGCAGAGCGACCATCTGCCGACACATTGTCACCCACGAGATATGGCCAAATGTTCGATAATTGAGCACGGTTGGGAGGGCACCGCCCCGCCCGCCTCTGCGGCCGATGCCGTTGGCTGCGTCCACCGAGTTCGCCCGGGAGCGGCCCAGCGGGACGAAGGGATGGTGGTGGCCGTGTGTGCCGCGCTGGAGCACGCCCTGGCCTTCCCGCAGGGCATCGCCGGGCAAGCGGTGCAGCAGTACATGCAGATGGAGGCCAGCAAGGCAGGGCCCATCGCTGCCGTCCACGGCGGCCCCGGTGCGGACGGGGGACCAGCCACGGAGGGGCATTGACCCCGGGTTTTGGACACCGGAGAAACTTGGACCTTGATGGTCCAAGAGAACGGAGTCCCCGTGGGGATGAAGCACCATCCCGCAGAGTTCAAGGCGGACGCGGTTGCGCCGGCCGGTCGAGGCCAGGAGCGACGATCAGGTCGGCCGCTGGTGATCTCGGGGTTAACGCCGAGACACTACGGAACTGGATACGGGCCGCCGACGGGCGCCGCCCCGGCGCCCACTCCTCGCCGCCGGCCGCTGCGCAGGCCGGCGGCGACGCCGTTCAAGCGGAGCTGGCCGCGGCACGCAAGAGGATCCGCGAGCTGGAAGAAGAGCGCCATATCCTCCACAACGTGGCCCGGTATTTCGCGGGGGAGACACGCTGGTGAACCGCTGCCAGTTCGTTGAAGATCACCAGCGCCGGTTCGGCGTAAAGCGCCTCTGCGACATCCTCGGGGTGTCCCGTTGGAGGGGCCTTGACCATGGGTTTTGAACACGTCTATGCGGCTCGGGCCAGGGTAGTTGCTGTTGATCGGGAGCAGCTCTCGAAGGCGTGTATGCCGAACGCGTCGGTCTGCTCAGGCGTGTCCGTCATCGCCGCACGGCCGATGACCGCCTCCTCGACCGGTTCACAGCCGATGCGCCCACCGCGCTCCGAACGACAAGCCTGGGGTGAGCCGGCGAAACCGCAGATGGGTCTCGCCGGCCCGATCCACTGGCTGTTGCTCACTGCAAAACGCCGGATCGGACACGGCACGCTGAAATGTGCCGTGCGAGATCCAAACGCGCGCCGCGCAGAACGCGACGCCGAAGGTGTAGGGGGTTCCCTCATGCTTCGGCCGGTCCGACACGGAACGCTGATCAGAGCAATTCGCTGCCGTGGCGGCGAACCGAACAGAAGGACACCCATGAGACGTCTCTCCGTAATCCGCAACGCAGGGCGCGCAGTGCTCGCGTCCGGAATCGTCGCGGCGCTGCTAACGGGCGGCGTCGCGCATGCCATGGACGCCGAACCGAAGCCGGCAGGCACGGCACCGATCAGCAACTCCGCCAGCGGGCCGTCGATCTCCGCCGACGGCCGCTACGTGGCTTTCGCTTCGCTGGCAAGGGATCTGGTGGCCGGCGACACCAACCGGGCGGACGACGTGTTCGTGCGCGACCGGCAGACCGGCGTCATCACCAGGGTCAGCGTCGACTCCGCGGGCAACCAAGCGAACAACGTGAGCCGGAATCCGTCGATCTCCGCCGACGGCCGCTACGTCGCGTTCGAGTCCTTCGCGACGAACCTGGTGGCCGGTGACACCAACCGCTACCGCGACATTTTCGTGCACGACCTGCAGACCGGTGAGACGACCAGGGTCAGCGTCGGAAGCCACGGCGAGCAGAGCGACAGTGAGAGTTTCCATCCGTCGATCTCCGCCGACGGCCGGTTCGTCGCCTTCGACTCACCCGCGTCGAACCTGGTGGCCGGCGACACCAACGACGTCCACGACGTCTTCGTGCGCGACCGGCAGACCGGCGAGACCACCAGGGCCAGCGTCGATTCGAACGGCCGCCAGGGCGACGACATCAGCCAACTGCCGTCGATTTCGGCGGACGGGCGCTACGTCGCCTTCTCCTCCGGGGCGAAGACGCTGGCCCTGTTCCCCGACACCAACCGCGCGGACGACGTGTTCGTGCACGACCAGCTGACCGGGTACACCGACCGGATCAGCGTCGGTCCCGACGGCAGCGAAGGCAATTCGGCCAGTCGCACGGCGTCGATCTCGGGCGACGGCCGCTTCGTCGCGTTCGAGTCCACGGCGTCGAATCTGGTGGCGGGCGACACCGTCGGTCCGATGGACACCGACATCTTCCTGTACGACCGGGTCACCCGGACGACGACGCAGGTGAACCTCGGTCCCAATGGCCTGAGCGACAGCAGGACCCCCGGCCAGGAGCGCACCACGCTCTCCGCCGACGGCCGTTACATCGCGTTCGTCTCTGGCGAGGAAAAGCTGGTGACCGGCGACACCAACTCGAGCTGGGACGTGTACGTGCGCGACCGGGTGACCGCCACCACGACCAGGGTCAGCGTCGCCAACGACGGCTCGCAGAGCGACGGGTACAGCTACAGCCCCTCGATTTCGGCCGACGGCCACCACGTCGCCTTCACGACCAGCGCGACGAACCTGGGCGGTGACGGCACCAGCCGGAGGTTCAATCTGTACGCGCGCGACCTCGGCAACTGAGTTGTTGGCTGCCGCGGCGTCCTCAATCACGCGTCGCGGCGGCCCACACACCGGCCAGAGCAGCACGACCGGAGACGCCGACCTTCGCGTAGGCCCGGCCCAGGTGGACTTCGACGGTCTTGGGACTCAGATGCAGCCGGAGGCCGATTTCCCGGTTGGTCAGGCCGTCCGAGGCCAGGTTGACGATCTCGACCTCGCGGGCAGTCAAGTCGAAGCGCGCGACGCCGCTTTCGGGCCGGGGGCCGCGCGCGTTCAGGCGCCGCTCCTCGCGCGCGACCTGAGGCAGGAACAGTTGCGCGTCACACCGGGTGAACAACGCGCGGGCGGATACGAGGTGCGCACGGGCCTGGTCGATCGCCCCGCTGCCGCCGAACGCCGTCGCGGCGAGCAAGTGCGCCCGCCCGGCCTCCACGGCCGCCCCGATCCGGCCGAACGCGTTGGCAGCGGCGACAGCGAGCGGTGCGGCTGCCGCCGGATCCGTTGGCAGCGTGGCGATCGCGCGGGCCTGCTGTGCCATGGCGGTGCGCAGCGGAAGCTCGAGCTGGCCGGCTGCGTCCTCCGCTCGGTCGGCCCATGCTGCGGCCGCGGCAACTCGGCCGGCCGCGACCTCCGCCTCCGTGAGCATCAGGTACACCAATGGCCTGGTGCGGAGGCCCACCGCAGGCAGCTCGGTCCCACCGCCACTGGTGAGCAACAGCTCGATGCAAGCGTGCGGATCACCCGAGTGCAACATCGCCTGCGCCAGCATTGCCTCTGCCTGGCCACTGCGCCAGGAACTCATGGCCGTCGCCTGGTCGTCGGCAACGATGGCCTCCTTACCCAGGCGGATGGCCTCGGCCAGGTCGCCGCGCCAGGTGGTGATCCAGCACCCGAAGGTCAACGCCATGACGCGCAGCTCCTCGCTGCCGGTCAGTTCCGCCGACTCCAGGCTGTCGTCGAAGCAGGTCGTCGCCGCCGCCAGCTCGCCGAGGTAGGCATGCACCATGCCGCGGATCGCGGTCAGCAGCGCGATCTTGTGGGACTGCCTGCTCGCGCGAGCCAGTTGCAGGCCACGACTCATGTGCCGGCTCGCAGACATGAGCCGGTCGGCGGAGACCTCCGACCAGCTCAGCCAGAACGCCGCATCGATGTCGCGGACCAGGTCGCTGTCGGGCAGCGCGTCCAGGAGCGCGGCCGCCTCGTCCAGCCGGTCCGTCCGCCGGTCGATGAGCGTTGCGGCCGACAACGCCGTCGCCAGCAGCATCGGATCCCCGACTTCCCGCGCGGCGGCGATCGCCTCGGCCACCCGGTCCTGTCCGTGCTCGCGCTCGACACTTTCACCGGCCACGAGCGCGACGAGCAGGACGGCCGCCGAGTGGGCGTCAACACCTTCGACGCGTCTCCACTCGCTGTGCAGCATCGCCCTGGCCTCGGTATAGCGCCCGAGGATCTGCTCCACCGTCGCACAGGCCCGCGCTGTCTGTGCCCGGATCTGGGTGAGTTCGGCAGGCAGGAGCCGCAGCACTTCGTGCATGGTTTCCCTGGCCTGCCGCAGGTCGCCCGTGGCGCCGAGTGCGTGTGCCAGCCGGCCGAGCAGGATCAGACGCTGCGGCGTGGCCGACTCCGAGTCGGGGAGCAACCGGATGGCCGCCCGCAGGAAGTGCCCGGCGGTCGCCGGCGTGGTGTGCATCGTCGCCTCGGCCGCCTCGGTTAGCGCCGCGACCGCCTCGAGGTCACCGCGGACGGCGGATCGCTCCACGTGCCGGGCGAACTCGGCCGGCGGCGCGCCCCGGCTCCGGAGCGCCGACGCGGCCCGGCCGTGTGCCTGAAGCCGCCAGCCAGGACCGGCGTCCTGGTAGGCGACGCTGCGCACCAGCGGATGCCGGTACCGGAACCGGCCGGTCGTGCCGTCCAGCCGGACCAGGTCACGCTCGGCGAGCCGGTCGAGCGCGGTGAGCACGGACCCGCCGTCCATGGCTGCCGTTTCGGCGAGCGAATCAGCCTCGAAGTCGTCACCCACGACCGCGGCGGCGTGCGCGACGACCCGCTCTTGCGGGGTCAGCGCGGCCAACTCGGCGGCGAGCACCGCGTGGACCGCCACCGGGATCGCCCCGTCGGGGTGGAGCGCCGTATCACCGACGGCGATACCCCGCTCACCGGCCCGCACCAGGGCTTCCAGGTAGAACGGGTTTCCGCCACTGGCCTGGTAAAGCTCTTCCCGCCGGGAGCGGCCCAGACCTTCCGGCATGACGCGGCCGGCATCGGCTCGGCTCAGCGGCGCGAGTTCCAGCAGCTCGGCCCCTCCGCCGTTCGCGGCGCGGGACAGCGCGTGCCACAGCCGCAGCGACGTCTGCCGGGGCCTGCCCGCCAATGCCAAGACCAGCCGCGCCTGGGGCGGATGGCGCAAAAGGTGGTCGAGCAGCTCGACCGAGCCCTCGTCCGCCCAGTGAAGATCGTCGAAGACGAGCAGCAGCCCGGACGGCTCGGCGACCAGCTCCAGCAACGCCCGAACCGCGCGGTGCAGCCGGTACCGCTCCGCGTCGACCAGGTCGGCGGGGCCGGTGGCGGGAATCGCCGGGAACACGGTCGCCAGCAGTGCGAGCTGCTGTTGCCCGAGGACGGCGAGACGCTCCGGGCCCAGCTCGGCGAGCTGGTCGTCGAGCGCGTTGACGAACACACCGAACGGGATGTGGGACTCGAACTCCGCCGCGCGTGCGCTGCGGACCGTCCATCCTGCTGTGTCCGCGAGCTTCCCCAGCTCCGTCAGCAGCCGACTCTTGCCGATCCCCGGTTCGCCGGTGACCGCGACGCACCAGTTGCCACCTTCGCCCGCCAGCACCGCGCGCAGGATCGCGATTTCTCGCGCCCGGCCAGGAAGTCCGCCGACGGGCTCCCCTCTCGCTTCGTCAGTCATGCTGGCATCGATTCACTTTCCGTCCGGGACCCCTCGGCAGGCGGCCCACCCGATCACGGGCCGAGTTGCTGCACCTCGCCGGGGGTCTGTGCAGTAAACGGTGTAACTGGTTCGGTATCTGGGTGGGGTTGATGCGAGGGAGTGGACACTGGGGTTCATGCGACGAGTGACAGCGTACGTCGTGTGATCAGCTGTTGTTCGAACCCGGCTGGTGTGAGTCAGTGCCGCAGCACGCATCGTTTGCCCGCCCCGTGGGAGACAAATGGTGTGCTGGGCACGGCGGTTGCCGCGTAACCTGCCTGGCTGTGGACATGGGACGTGCTGATCAACAGCTCCGCCTGATCGCTGAGGCCGTGCAGGTTGCCGGAGCTCTTGGGGTCGAGGTGTGGCTTCGCGGTGGATGGGCCATGGACTTCTTCCTCGGCGGGATCACGCGGGATCATGAGGACATCGACTGGTTCGCTTGGGCAGACGATGCCGAGGCCCTGGCGGAAGGCTTGCTGCTGCACGGCTATCAACCGGTCCCAGGACCGTCGCCTGACCTGCAGCTCGACTTCGCCAAGGACGGGCTGGACAACAGCTTTACGCTCCTGCACCGGGATGCGGGCGGCCGTGTGGTGGTCGCCGGGGGCCCATGGGCCGGTGCGCCCTGGCCCGAGGGAATGCTCGACGCAGGGCCGGGCCGTATCGGTGGTCTGCAATGTGCGATCGTCAGTCCGAAGGCCCAGATCGAGATCAAGCGGATGATGCCCATCTGGGATCCCTCCCGGCCTCGACGGACCAAGGACGCCGAGGACATCGCCCGACTGGAGGCAGCCCTCAGAGCACGGGGCAACCAGTCTGAGTGAGGCTCTTGGGAGTCTGCCGTCCCCTACAGCCGGGCCGTGGCAGAACGAGTACGCGCCCGTGAGATCGATGACGACGAGGGCAAGCGGCTGTTGCGGATTATCCGCAGGGGCACCGGGTCGTGGTGACCTGGCGGCGGGCCCAGACGGTGCTGCTGTCCGCGCAGGGCATGCAAGTGATGAAGATTGCCGAGGTGTCGTTGGTGGTCTTCCTGGCCGCCGATCCGGACCCAGATGTGCGCGAGAGGATCGCGCACCGCGCGGACCTCGGACCTGCCGAACGCCGCGCGCTCGCCGCAGACCCCGACCCGAAGGTGCGGCTGGCCCTGTCCGTGCACCCCGAGCTGGGCGAGGAGGAACGAGCCGGGATCGACTACAGCATCCCCGTGAACGACTGCTTCGACTCGCAGCCGGAGGCCTACGTGGTCCGGGACCCCCAACGCGTCCGCCGAGACGCGAGTTCCGGCCACCCCTGCTGCGCCGGAAGGCGGCCACGGACCGCTCTCTGCCGCCCGACCTCGTAGAACGCCTGGCCGCCGACGACGATCTCAGCGTGCGCGTACTGCTGGCCCAGAACCATCCGGACGCCCCGGCGTCACTCCTGCTGCGCAGCTTCCTTGAGTACAACGGCCCCGAGCGTGCGCACCTCACCACCCGGCCGAACTTCCCTACCACCGGCCTGGCCGCCTTCGCCGACCATCAGGACCCCGAGGTCCGCGCCTTGGCCGCCCGCGACCCCCAGACCGCGCCGGCAACCGTGGAGCGACTCACCCGGGACCCGGACCCTGCCGTGCGAGCCGCACTGGCACGCCACCCGAATCTTCCGCAGCCCCGGCTGACGGAACTCCTCGACGACGAGGAACTGGCCCATGCGGCCGCGGCGAACCCGGCATTGGAACCTGAAATGATTCACCGGCTGGTGAGGATGCAGGGACAGCGGGCGTGACCGCGGTGGCCCAGCCGGGCCGGTGGGGGCCACAGCAGCGCCGGCCTGCAGCCTACGCGGTCGCCCGCACCGTCTGTTGGGGCGCCCTCGGTGCCCCTGTCCGCTGCTCTCCCCGGAGAGCAGCTTGAGTACGTCGAGAACGTGCCGCAGGCTGGCGGACCATGCCTGCAAGGTCTCCGAGAAGGCGCAGCCGAGTACGCACGCCAGCTGACCGAAGGGCAAGACGAAGGCTTGGACAACGAACCCGCAGGTGGGCGCTGTCGACAACTTGTGTCGGGAATCAACGTCGGTGAACGGTCCGGCCGACAGATTCCGACACATGCACATCCGCTACGCGCGGCATCGGCCTGCACGTCATCGAGCAGGGCATCGACACCTCCACCACGGAGGGCCGCGTCATGTTCGGGATGCTGTCCGTACTCGCCGAGCTCCAGCGCGAACTGATCGTGGCGAACACCAGCGACGGATTCGCGTCCGCGCGGGCCCGCGGCCGGGTCGGTGGGTACCGGCCCAAGCTCACGGAGGACCAGGCCGCACTCGCCCGGCAGCTCTACGACGCCCGCGAGAAGACCGTCCAGCAGATCGCCGACTCTTCGGCGTGCCGAGGTCGACGGTGTACGGACACCTTGGCAAGACCAAACCGTGCCCCGCCAGCCGAAGAATACCGTCACCACGGAGCCACGAAAGCTACTGGCGGGTTATTTGTTCCCTGGTGTCCGAGCTAGGACTACGCGGCCAACGCGGTGGCTCTGCTCCGCACCGAGGTTGCTGCCGAGGGGCGTTTGGGCCTGCCGCAGCGAACGAAGTGATATGCGGGCCATGGGTGTGTGTGCGAAGAATTCCGCAGAACGGTTGTTACTCGGTCAGCTACTCCGGGTGGGTGAGGCGGGGAAGGAGTGCGCCCGGTGGTGCGCCGGAGTGCCCTGTCCTTGGGTGCGGCTCGAGGGGTGGGTGGGTGTAGGGGGCGGTGAATGTCAGGGCCACGCCTGCGGGATGTGCGTGGTGTGTGCAGGCGAGTGTGACGGGAATGTCCGTGTCTGGTAACCGCCCTCGGCGGGGGCTGCACCGGGGCGGGGATGGGGTCGAGAGTGTGGCCCTCGGCTCACTTCGGGCCGGGAATCCGCACCGGTTGCTGTCGCCTGCTTCGGCAGGTGGGGCACTGTTGTTGAGGGAGCGTCACCCATGTCATCTACTGCTTCCGCTGTCCGTCGTATCGCCGCTACCGTCCTTGCCGCCGGGGCGGTGGTCGGGGCTGCCGCGTTGCCGGCGGCCGCCCAGGACGGTCACCGTCAGCGTCCGCGGGTGGAGATCAGCCGGGTCCAGGCCGACAGCCCCGGACGCGACGACCGCTCCAACCGGTCCCTGAACGCGGAGTGGGTAGAGCTCACCAACACCACCCGCGAAGCCGTCAACCTCCGCGGCTGGACCCTGCGCGACGACGACGGCAACCGTTACCGCTTCGACAACATCCGCATCAACGGCCGCGCCACCATCCGCATCCACACCGGCACCGGCCACAACACCCGCACCGACCTGTTCCAGAACCACCACGACTACATCTGGGGCAACCACGCCGACACCGCCACGCTGCGCGATGACCGCGGCCGCACGGTCGACACCGAGTCCTGGGGCCGACGCCACCACTGACCGGTGTCAAGGTGTGGGCGGCCGCCTGGACGGCGGGCGACCGCCCACACCACACCTCAGGGGGGCGAGCTGGCCGGCCCAGGCAATGAGGCGGGGCAGCGCACGCTGCGGGACCGGGTGCGGCAATGTCGGCCCGGAGCCAGGGGTGCGGGGGCCGTGGATGGTGATTCGTCCTGGCCCGTTTCGCCGGAGTCGGGCCCCAGCTGTGGCTGACTGGGGCGGGCGAAGAGGGGGGTGGGGCCCGGGAGTCAGGGGGGGAAGGGTGACTGCCCGGGCCGGTGTCGCGGTACCGCGGGGGAGCGGTATGCATTCCGTCGCGACACCTGGAGGAACGATTCGGCGGCCAAGAGGTAACGGGCCTGGAAGGCAGAAGCGATCCACATGCCTCCCGGAGCTGGGGCGGGAGCCGGCAGGTAAGGTCTTCTGGCGCGCCCTGTCCCGGGTGAGGGCTTCCTGGAGCCCGTTCTCGGTCTTCACGGCGACGAGGTATTCGTGTTGGCGCATCACGAACGTTGGGATCTCGGCCTTCCCGGCCTGCACGAGAGCCTGCTCGAGGAGGCTGTACACCTTGCCGTACTCCGTACCTCTGGGGGCGAGGTGGTACGTCTTGTCGAAGAAGATCGGATCGACGGCCTCGAGGTCCACGAACCCGGCGATGCCCTGTGCTTGCGAGCGGCCGGGCGCGATCTCGTCGAGCTCCTTCGGCTCGACGAGGACGTACTCCTCGCCGGTGTCGTAGCCGTTCACGATCTCCTGCAGGTCCACCCGGTCGGCGGTGCCGTACTTCCGTTGGCAGCCACCCGTGGAGCGGGCTGCCCTGCACGCGAAGCCGGAAGGGCGGGGGCAGCAGGGTCCGCGGGACCGGCAGAGGAAGGGCGGGGGGCTTTCCCCTATCAATGCCGTTGGCTACCTTGGTAGTTGTCCGTGCCAAGTGGGGGCCGTGGAATCCGCTCTGTCAGAGCGGGGGCCGTTTAAAGGGGTATGGACATGAGTGATGACAAGCTGTCATCGCGTCGGGGCCGGCTGGCTGCCGAGATCGCGAAGCGGATCGCAGTGGCACTGAGCGCACGCGCTCTGTGGGTAGTGATCGTGGAGCTGATGCGAGGCGAAGGCTGATACCCGACATCGGGCGGGGTGCGAATCCGCCCTGCGTCTCCCGCCCACCCGCCCTCCGAGGTCGGAAGAGGCCCGCCCTCCCCTGCTCTCGGAGGGCGGCTCAAGCCAAGCAGGCCCCTCACGGCTGGCTGCCCGCGTAGCGCGCTGGTCTTGGAGGCGGAGCCGGAAGGCCGGGGGCGGACCCGGCGCGAACACCCCCAACGGGCCGAAAAGATTGGCCTCGGCGGATGAAGCCAAGGGGATGGTCATCCTCATCGCCGCGGGGGTTTCGTGCGTTCTTTGATGGTGACTGCGACGGCCACGGTGATGGTGATCGTGATTGCGCAGAGGAGGAGTGCGCCGAGTATGTAGGCGAGTGTACGGGCTGCTGCCCAGATCAATTCGTCTTCTGTGAACGTCACGGGTGCTCCCTCTATCCGGAGCGAGGCTGTCTCGCGGTCTCGAGAGTCTGCCCGGTGGGGTGAGGTATCTGGCAGGTCGTTACCGAACCGGTCCCGGTACGGCAGCTGCTGCTAGTGCTGTGACCGCATATGTTCACCGGCTTTGGTGTATGTGGCTCGGTTGGGCCTGAGTACTCTCGGCTCGTGGAACGTCGCGAGCAGTATGTGAGATATCGGCAGGATCGGACCGTGCTGGCATCGATCGGGGCTCATCTTGATCCCCGGATCAGTCAGATCAGCGTGCGGTTGCCTCGGTCCGTGGCCGAGTCGGCAGTCGCTGCCTGGGATCGCGAGGAACTGGGTCGGATCGGCGAGGAGAGCCGCGAAGAGTACGAACTGCGTGACGATGCTGCCGAGCTGGCCTTGATCGGCCTGGCGATCTCCTCGCGCGGCGTGTGGGACGGCGAGGAGGTCGTCGTCGACCTGGATGTCGTCCAGATCGCGGCGGCGTTGCAGGCTGCGCGGTAGATCAGGCTGCAGCAGCGGGGGATCACCCTCCCCAGCGGATGCCCTTTCTCGCTGCGGGCTCAGGCGCGTTCGCGTCGCTGGGCGGCGAGGACGCCGGGGTGGCGGCTCTGGTGGTCTCGCACCGGCGCCACCGCGCGGGACGTCGACCGGTGCTGGTAGTCCTTCCTGCGGCGTTTCGACCTGAAGCACACGTTCCGGCTGCTCGAGCAGACCCTCGGATGAACCGGCCGCGGCTGCGGGACTCCGGGGCGGCTGACCGCTGGACCTGGCTCATCCTGGCCGCACACGCCCAGCTCCGCCTCGCCCGCTCCCTCGCACGGGACCTCCGCCGGCCGTGAGAGCGCCCGGCAGAACCGCACAGTCCTCCGGGCGAAGACCGGTACGCCAGCAGGTGCACCGAAACCCACCCGGCCAGGCCCCGGACGACCTCCCGGATCCCCAAACCGTCAGCCCGCCACCCGCTACGGCGTCGGGCGGGTCCTCGCCACTGGCGAGTCCTACAGTCAACCCGCACACGACAAGGCCGGCACCAATCCCCGGCGAACCGGACAGACGGCCGTCCTCGCGGGGCGGCTGCTCCGTGCCGGACGCCCGGGCCTGCCGCTCATGGAGGGCGGCCCGGGTAGACCGGCCCGGCGTCAGCCGGGCATGTCGTGTGGCTCGGTGGTGCGGGGTCGTGGGCCCGTCTCAGTTGCCGATGCCGGAGCTGCCGATGCCGGAGTTTGCGATGCCGTGGCTGCCGATGCCTGTGTTGGCGATGCCCGCGTTGCCCAGACCCCAGTTGGCGATGCCTGCGTTTCCGATGCCGTCGTTGAGTGCGCCCGCGTTGCCGATGCCGTCGTTGAGCGCGCCTGCGTTGCCGACGCCCGAGTTCCCGAAGCCTGAGCTGCCCACGGAATGGCCGGGTCCCGTGTCGTCGGCGCTGGCCGCGCCGGCGCCGCAGACGGCCAGCACCGCCGCGGCACCGAGCGCGGTCGTCACGCGGAGAAGAGTTGTGTGCATCGTTGCATACCTCCTATTTCGGGCATCTTTGCTTACTATCCCTAGCACGTGGCCATGTCCAATACGGGGAGGAATGCCTCGAAGCTGCCGTGTCGTCCAGGGGTCTCGTCCGACGGTGTGCAAGTCACGGGTCCACGGTCCAGAGGCCCCGCTCAACGTCTGGGTGGCTGTGGCCGGTGCGCTGGCCGATCATGATCAATTCCACCAGGATTTCCTCTGTCGCAGCCACTCGCACCCGCTGTCGCGGAGCACCGCCGCGCTGATGTTCCCCTGCGATCGGCCCGGACCTCCGGCGAGGCCCGGACCGTCAGTACGAGGTCCCGGTGATGGGCGGTGCCTCCCGTTGTCGTGAACAACGCGGGAGGCTCTTGCCGGCCGACGCGCCCTCGGCGACGGCCTTCCGCAGGCCCGGCTTCGGCATGGTCGCCCCGTGGTTGTCGGCGTTCCCGTTCAGTGTGCCTCTGCCCAGCCGTGTCGGACGGCGTGACCGCCAAGCTGCATCCGGGTCCGGACCCCGGCCATGTCCATGAGGTGGCGCAGGCGTCGCTGCAGCGTGCGCGGTGACACACCGAGCTGCGTCGCGACGGCCTGATCGGTCAGGCCGGCCAGGAGGAGCGCGAGGATCCTCCGGTCGAGTTCGGTCGGGCCTTCGGGCCCGCGCTCGACGGCGGTTTCGGCTGCTCCGCCGGTGCCCGACAGCTCGAGGGGGTGGGCGGTGCGCCATATCGTCTCGAACAGCGCATCCAACGCATCCAGCAGACCGCTACGGTGCAGCAGCACGGCACCGGGCTCCCCGTCCGGTGTGACCGTGAGCGGCACCAGGCCGAGGTCGGCGTCGGCCAGTACGAGTTTCATGGGCAGCTGGTCGGCGACGCGCAGTTGTACGCCGTTGTGCAGGGAACGGATCGCATCGGTCACGATGCCCGGCTCTGCCAGCGAGGCCCGGTCCAGAATCGCGCGGAATTGCACGCCGCGGCTGATTGCCACGGGTTCGGCCGTGTTCTCGTCGGGGGGCACGGCGACGAACGGTGCGGTGATGAAGGTGCGGACCTGCGTGCGGGCTGCGTGCTGAACCTGCAGGAAACGATGACCGATGGCGTCGACGCCCGTGACGACCTCGATCAGATCGTTGATGCTGCTTCCGGTCATCGCCGCCCGGTGCTCCTCGGCGAAGGTCACCAGGGCCTGCTCGGCCATGCGCAGCCCGTCTCGGCGCTGGCTGATGAGCGAGCCGAGCGCCATGGCCGGCGGCGCGGCGGTGAACCGCTCGTCCGCCGACCTGATCACCAGTCCCCACCCGACCAGGCGGGACAGGGTCTTGTCCACGTCGGCTGGCGGTACGAGGAGCCGGTCCGACAGCAGCATCGCGGTGGAGTTCGGCAGCCCGAGGAGCGCTCGGTAGACGTGCTCGTCATCGGGTTCGAGGCCCAGCACATCCAGCATCGACGACCGACTCCGTTCCGCTTGCCACAGCGGGGAGAGTATGCGCCACGGCGGCAGGCCAGGGGTAGTCCCTGCTGGAATCACGTGTGACGGGAAGAGCCCTGGGGAGGCGACTCCCCGGGGCCCGACTGCGCGGTTCATCGCAGGCCGTACGCCCGGATGATCTCGTTCTTGACGCTGTAGCCGCTGTTCGTCTCGGCGCCCGCGCGGACCGAGATGAAGCCGCCGGGCTTCTTCGCCGTCCTGAACGAACCCTTCCAGTAGCCGTCAGCGCCCTTGGCCAGGGTCACCTTCTGCCAGGTGGCGCCGTCGTCGTACGAGACGTCCAGCTTCACCGACTTGACGGTGCCCGGCAGGGTGCCGCCGTCCATCGACACCGGCTTGAGCGCGATCTGCTGGGTCGCGTTGGCCTTGACGTCGCCGTGCAGGTCCGACTCCAGCTTGTAGTCCAGGTTCAGCACCGAGAACCGCTCGAAGAAGTCGGAGTCGACGGTGTCGGACATGAACGTCCATTCGGTGTGGGTGCGCGTCGAGAGCCGGAAGACGTCGCCGGGCCGCTCGGCGTCGAGGACGGCGCGGTAGGCCAGGTTGCCCTTCGGCACCTCGATCCACTGCATGTCGGTGCTGTGCGGATTGTCGTGGATCAGCGTCTTGCCCTGGAAGACTTGCAGGTGGGTCGGCGTCTCACCCCACGGCAGGTAGCCGCCCAGCCGCATGGTGTCGCTGGAGGAGGCCCATGCCTGCACGTTCCACGTCATCTGGTTCTGCCAGCGGGAGTTGTACACGCCGAAGGACTCGCCCTGGCCGGGGCGGATCGCCGGGGCGAACCAGTCCAGACGGGTGGTCCTGCCCTTGGCGTACGTGTTGTCGCCCGACACCATCACCCACGGCATGGCGCCTTCGACGCCCTGCGCGTGGAACTCCCTCCAGACCTGGCCGGGCGTCACCCATTCGGTGCGGGTGCCCGGGTGCCACTCGCGCTCGGGGAGGTTGAACGACGGGCTGAGGGTGAAGTCGGAACGGTAGCCTTCCGCCGCCCCGCCGTCCGTGGCCGAGTAGTAGCGGGCATCGATCCGGGCGAGATCATCATGGGTCGGCTTGTAGACCAGAGCCCGGTCCGGCACTTGGCCGGGGTAGTCCCGGGTCAGGTCGTAGACGAACGGCGTGTACTCGGTCTGCTTCGCGGTCAATTTGAAGGTGCCGGCCTTGGCCATGGCGATGAGGGTCTTGCCCGCGTCGCGGTGCACGCCGGCAACGGGGATGGTCGACTCGCCGACGTATTCCATCAGGGCACCGACACCGTCGTTGACCACGATCAGGGCCTTCGCGCCGGCCGCGACCGCGGCCTCGGTGCGCGCCTGCGGCGAGACCTCGTCGCTGCGCTCGACCACGACGGCCTTCCCCTTGGCGCTGACCTTCTCGTATGCGGCCGCCGCGCCATTGCCCGCGTAGACCGCGTCCGGCCTGTCCGTGGCGGTGCTCAGCGCGCTGCCCGCCTGCACCAGCGCCTCGAAGGCGAGCCGGCCGTCCGGCGTGCTCAGACTGAGCGGTGGCTCGCCCTTGCGCCAGCGGGTGATCAGCATGAACTCGCCCTGCGTCATCGGCTCCGTCGGTGAGACGTAGACGTCGTCGTACGTCGGCGGCACTATGTACCCGCTGCGGTAGTCCGTGAACGGGTCGAGGCCCTTGTAGTGGACGTTGAAGTCGACCTTGCGCTGGCGGTCCTCGGTGCGCTGCGGTGCCTCGGTCTGCAGCAGGCGGGCCTTGCGGGCGTCCAGCACCACGTCCGCGGAGCCGTCCTTGAGCAGGGTTTCCGGGTCGACCAGCACGGCCAGGCCCGAGCGGTCCTGCTTCTCGCCGGCCACGTCGAGGTACGCCGAGACGGTATACAGACCGGGCGCCATGCGCATGGTGGTAGAGCCTTCGACGTACACCGTCCACGGCCAGAGGTCGCCGGCCAGGTTGACCGTGGCCCAGCCGGCGGCGGGCTTGCCGTCCCGGCCGATCAGCTTGATGTTCAGGTCGTAGCGCTCCTCCTCCTTGAGCAGCGCCAGGGAGGTGCGGGTCACCGGCTTCCCGGTGGTCGCATCGGTTCCTGTCACGTGGCCGATGTCCCGGCCGGCCGGGGCGGTTCGCGGGTCACCGGTCACCGGGACGGCGGCGGTGCCGCCGGCCGGGACGGTCACCGTGGTCGTTCCCAGCCTGAACGTACCGCCGTTGTTGGTCAGCGCCAGGTTCAGCTTGATGTCGGAAGAGCCGGAGTTGGTGAAGGTCAGGTCCTTGGTGACGGCGGCGTCGCTCGGCTCGTGCGGCCACGTGTAGTTGCCGAAGAAGAGCGATCCGGTGCCGTGGACCGTGGTGCGTACGGCGGCGGCGACGTCGAGACGGCCGGTGCCGACCTCGTACGGCGAATACCGGTTGCCCAGACCGTTCGCGGTGCTCATCAGGTGTTCCTTGAGCCGGGCGCCGGTCCAGTCCGGGTGCTGCTGGGCCAGGACCGCCGCCGCGCCGACCACGTGCGGGGTGGCCATCGAGGTGCCGCTGAGGGTGCGGTAAAGGCCCTCGCCACCGCCGCTCATCTCCTGCGAGCGGGCAGCGGTGATGTCCACGCCGGGCGCCGCGATGTCCGGCTTCATGGCGCCGGAGTAGGCCAGCGGGCCGGTGCTGGAGAAGGACGCGAGCTGGTCCTGCTTGTCCGTGGCGGCCACGGTCAGCGCCGAGGCGGCCGCACCCGGGGCGGAGATGCTCTCCGGGCCCGCGTTGCCGGCGGCGATGACGAACAGCGTGCCGTACTGAGCGGACAGCGCGTCGACCGTCTGCGACATCGGGTCGCTGCCGTCCGTCGGGTAGGAGTCGCCGAGGCTCATGTTGACGACGTCCGCACCGGACTCGGCGGCCCACTGCATGCCGGCCATGACCCAGGAGTCCTGGCCGGAGCCCTCCGCGCCACCGAGCACCTTGCCGACGATCAGGTCGGCGCCGGGGGCGACCCCCTTGTTGGCACCGCCGGAGGCGGCGCCCGAGCCGACGATCGTACTGGCAACATGTGTCCCGTGCCCGTTGACGTCGGTGACGGCCTCACCCGGGACGAAGCTGGCCGTGCCGTCGATCAGGCCGGCGAAATCGGGGTGGTTGACGTCGATGCCGGTGTCGAGAACCGCGACTTTGACGCCCTTGCCGGTGTATCCGGCCGCCCAGGCCTCGGGCGCGCCGATCAGCGGCACGCTCTCCTTCAGGTTGGCCTTCACCCGGCCGTCGAGCCACAGCTTCGCCACACCCGCGCCCAACGACGCGCTGCCCCGCGGCGCGACGTCGGTCCAGAAGGTGCGGGCCTGGCGCTTGTCGGTGCTGAGCGCGGCGCCGCGGATGCCCTTGAGGTCGTGGGTCAGCTTGCTGCCGCGGGGGGCCATGGGCTCGCCGGCCGAGCGGGACTTCGACGGGGCGTACGTCGCGATCAGCGGCACCGCGGCCGACTTCGCGTCGTCGTAGCCCATCTCGATCAGGTCGGTGACGTTGAACAGCCGCCGGTCCAGCTTGTCGGTGCCCAGCAGCGGCACCGCCTCGTCCGGGATGACGAACAGGTCACCCTTGACCTGTTGGACCTTTACGCCGCCGACGGCACTCTCCGGCCGTTTGACGTCGGCCGTCTGCCGGCCGTCGGCCATCGTGGTGACCGTGACGACATCGCCGGTGACCAGGGTGACCTTGTGGGTCGCCGAGGGCCGGGCGGGAACGGTGGGCTTGCTCGGAGCGGCTTGAGCGGGCGTCTGCAGAACTGCGACCCCGGACGCCAGCAGCGGCACCACGGTGGCGGCCGAGATCAGCTGCCACCGCCTGCGCCGGAAGGCGGAAGCCTGAGAGGGGGAGAACATGCCATGGGTCTATCGGCCCGGTAACACCGCCGTGAAGGCCTGGCGACGGCAAGTCCTCGCCATGGCGAGGACTCGCCAGCCGTGAACCGCGCGAATCCGGGCAAGGCGAACCCAGCCATGGCGAGCGGGAGTTGATTCACCGTCCCCGACGGGTCCGTGCTGCCCCAAGGATTCGAGCACATCGAGGGGACCTGTCCGGTGAAGAAGACCCTCGCCCTGTGGGCGGCCCCGGCCACGGCAGCATCGGGTAGGCATCAGCGCCGGCTATCCGGTGGACCTCGGACAGCTGCGCAGCTCCGACAGCTCGATGGCGTATGCGGTGTCGTCGTGGGAGAACGATGACGGAAGCGTGATCGTCATTCACGGAGTGTGCGTCAGATCCGATGTCGGGCTTCCGGGCGGCCGGTTTGGACGACGAGTTTGGGAGCCGGCGAGGAGAAGCGGGGCTGACGACACGGCGCCCCCACAGGCCCCACCGGCACCCTGACTCACGGCCGCCGCGCGTTCGCACGTACATCGCATGTGCAGCGATGTACGGAACATGTCACAGGGCTCGTATCGCCAGGTGCTGTTGCTTCCCCCAGAGCTCCATCGGTGGGATGTTTACGGGCCGGAGCGGCCCGTAGCAGGCCGCAGGGAGGGATCGGGGTGGACACTTTGACACGCCAACAACACCGCACCGGCAACGAAATAACCGGAAGGGCTCGGAGAATCGGCAGGACCGGCGCAAACGGCACAACGCCGCGCCGCTGGGCGGCCATGACCGCCACGACGATCGTCATGGCCGTACCACTGACCCTCGGCGCCGCAGGAGATGCGGGGGCGGCGGGGGCGGTGGGGGACCACCCGATCGTCTTCGCCCGCTACACCGCGGCAGCGACCACGGAAGACCTCTACGCGATCTCCTCCGGCGGGGGCACGCCCGTCAAACTCACCCACACCTCCACCGTCAGCGAGGTGAAACCCAGTTGGTCCCCGGACGGCAAGCGGGTTGCATTCGTCCGCTACGGATCCGGTGGGGCCATCGACGGCATCTGGACGATGAAGACCACGGGCGGCGACCTGAAGGCCGTCCCCGGCGCCGAGGGCGCCTCCGACCCGGCGTGGTCCCCGGACGGCAAGCGGATCGCCTACGCCAAGCCGGTCGGCACCCAGCACGAGATCTATGTGGCCGACATCGACGGCACTCCCGCCACCCGCCTCACCCACACCGCGGCGGATGACCTCCATCCGACGTGGTCCCCGGACGGAAAGTACCTGGCGTTCAACCGCGCGGACGCGGCCGGACACAGCAGCGTGATGCGGATCCGGCTGTCCACCTTGGCCCAGACGGCGGTCACCGGGCCCGGCTCCCACGACTGGACGCCCGACTGGTCGCACAGCGGCCGGATCGCCTTCAGCCGCGTGGACTCGTCCGGCTTTGCCCACCTCTACCTCGTCCGACCCGACGGCACTGGTCTTCACCGCATCACCGCGGCCCGTTTCAACGACAAGAACCCTTCCTGGTCCCCGGACGGCAGCCGCCTGGTCTTCACCAGAGGTGGTGCCGACGATGCGGACCCCGAACACCTCTACCTGGTACGGGCCGACGGCACCGCACTGACCCAGCTCACCAAGACCGACTCCCATGACCTGGAGGCTGACTGGCGCCCGTAAGAAGCCATCTCATTTGGATGGCTGGGTAGGCCGTCGGTCGTGGCGGGGATTGTTGAGCGGCTGGTGCCGGACGAGTTGTGGGAGCTGTTCCAGCGGGTGGCGCCGGAGGCGCCATTACGGGCCCTGAAAAGGGGGACCTGACAGGTCCGAATCCCGTCGACAGGGGCAAGTTCGGATCGAAGATCCACTTGATCACCGAGCGGACCGGTCCGCCCCTGTCCGTCGGAATCTCGGGGGTGAACCTACACGACAGCCAGGCACTCGAACCCCTCGTCCGCGGCATACCGCCCATCCGGTCGCGCCGCAGACGACAACACCAAGCCCGTACCAGCCACTACGAACAACGCGGCCACACGCCGCCCGAAACTACCCACCAGTCAGAACAAAGGCCGTTGCTGTACTAAGTACGGCTACTCATGCGCGACTTGTGAGCCTCGCCTAACTTCGCTAGGTGACTACAAATTCGGAAGGGCAGTCGCACACGTTCGGCCGGGGGCTGTCCTGCTGCTTGCTGTTCACTGTTCTGCCTGTCATCTGGCTTCTCGCCGCTTCAGTCCTGCCGGAACGGGTCTTTTGGTTCCCGTTCTGGGTGGGGGCCGTGATCTGGAACGGAGCGGATGGCCAAGGCGGTATCAGCCACTTGTTCAACTGACAACAGGCAGGCCCGGGTGCCGTGGACACGGCGAGGCCATGGGACTCGATGACGACCCTGAGGGGTTGCACGACAAGCTGACCGGCTCGGGAACAGCTTTCCGGGGTTGCTTGCGCATGGTCGGCGGGGGATGTGAGAAGGGGGAGGGCTTTGGTGTGGGTGGCTGGTGTCAGCGTGGGGCGTCAACTCTCGTCCGCGCATGTCACGCGGGATGCCGAATGCTGTGCTTGTGATGCCGGGCGGTGGCCGGGCGTGGCTATGGTCGGTTTTCAGTCCGCGTCGACAGGGCGTGCGCGGGCGAGGCCCGGTGACCAGAGCGCTCTGGCGGCAGTAACACCGGGCCGCCCAACCACCCCACGGACCAAGGTCCGGAGTCCGAACGCGCGGCCCTGTGGCGGGGGCCACCCGCCCCGCTGAACCTCCACGAGTTGTGACCCGCTCCCATCGCATCACCTGCCTGCCTGCGCCGCACAGTCGGGGCCGACGGCGAGCCTGAGAAGCCGTTGCCATACCGATCATGGAGTCTGCCGATCGAACGGGAGTCTCGATCGGATGATCGCGGGCACTGCCCGGCATGAGAGCAGGGCCTGGCGGTATACGGGGAAAATCCAGAGGAGCGGACGGCCGCGCGCTGCTACGGTCGGGCGCTATGAGCTGGCTCCCCGATAACTTCGTCCATCCCGTCCTGGTACCGCTGCCGGGCAGTGATCATCACCTGCGGCCGATCCGGGAGGCGGACACCCCGCTCGACTATCCGGCTGTGATGGGTTCGCGCGAGCGGCTGTGGACCATCTACGGCCCAGCCTGGGGCTGGCCCGCGGCCACCATGACCTACGAGGCCGACCAGGCCGACCTGTTGCGGCACGAGAAGGAGATCGCCGCACACCAGTCTTTCAACTACGCGCTGTTCGACGCGGCGGAGACAGCTCTGCTCGGCTGCGTCTACATCGACCCACCGGAGAGGGCCGGCGCGGACGGCGAGATCTCCTGGTGGGTGGTGGACGAGCTGGTGGGCAACAAGGTCGAGCAGGCCCTCGACGAGCTGGTGCCGCAGTGGATCGCCGCCGACTGGCCGTTCGAGCAGCCGCGCTTCCTCGGCCGAGAGATCTCTTGGTCGGACTGGCTCGCCCTGCCGGAGCACCCGGACGCGTAAGTAGCTTTTATCGTAATGCTCTGGGGACCGGTGCTCGAACGGCCGTCGTCGGGTGCTCGGCGCATGCGAGGAGGGCCTCCTGAACAGCTCGCTGGTGTCGAATCACTGAGCATCAGGAGGCCCTGGTGTCGCAGTTTTGCGTGCCGATGCCCGTGCAGTCCACCGCGGGTACTCGGGAGTGTGACTGTCTGGCTCACCGGTTCGGAAGCGCTGCCGACAATCCCTGCGAGAGCGTCGATATCCGAGCGACATGACGGACGCGGAATGGGTGGTGTGCGGCCGCTGCTGCCGGTGCCGGGTTGGATGCAGGGCCAGGGCGGGCAGCCGGAAGCGTACTGCCACCGGGCCATACTGGACGCGATCGGCTATCTCGTGGACAACGGCATCAAGTGGCGGGCGATGCCGGCCGACTTCCCTCCGTGGGACCGGGTCTATGCGTTCTTCCGGCGCCGGCACCCGTGGCTTCGACGGAGGCAAGCTGGTCAACGGACGTAAGCGGCACGTCGTGGTCGACACCCTCGGGCTGCTGCTGGGCGTGATGGTCACCGCTGCTGATGTGGGTGATCGCGCCGCTGCACACATCCTGCTGGAACAGGTGGCTGTCGCTCACCATTGCCTGGCTGGCTCTATAGACGACAAGTGACTCCAGGCGGAAGGTGACTTCTGACTCCACTTGGTGTGGGTGGAGTTCGTGTTGATGGGTTTTGGCTCCAGTGGAGGGCTGGTGGTGGGAGGATCGGGGTGCTAGCGAGCGTGAGGGGACTTCAGTGCCCGGCTCCAAGGTCGAGTTGTATGCCTCGATCCGTCGTGACGCGCGAGAAGCGGGTCTGTCCAGTCGCGCGCTGGCGTTGAAGTACTCGGTGGGGCGGCGCACGGTCGCTCTCGCGTTGGAGTCGGCGTGGCCGACTGCGCGGAAGCGGATGCCGCCGCGGGGGTCACGTCTTGATCCGTACAAGCTGGCCATCGACGGGATGCTGCGGGCGGATCTGGACGCTCCGCGCAAGCAGCGGCACACACTCACGCGGATCTTCCACCGGCTGCTCGACGAGTACGGCGCTGAGGAAGTGTCGTATGCGATGGTTCGTGACTACGTCTACGACCGGCGCCGGGAGATCCGGGTCGAGGAGGGCCGCGGGCCGCCGGCCTCCTTCATCCCGCAGACCCACCGTCCGGGTGACGAAGCCGAGGTCGATTTCGGGGACGTGTGGATCAACCTCGGCGGCACCCTGACGAAGTGCTTCCTGTTCTCGCTGCGGCTCTCGTATTCGGGCCGGTCCGTCCACAAGATTTTCGCGTCCTGCGGGCAGGAGGCCTTTCTCGAAGGCCACGTCCACGCGTTGAACACGCTCGGCGGCGTTCCCTACGGCAAGATCCGCTACGACAACTTGCGGGCGGCGGTCGCCCAGGTGCTGGGTCTGACCCGGCGCCGGGTTGAGTCCGAGCGGTGGACCGCGTTCCGCTCGCACTATTCGATCACCAGTTTCTACTGCCACCCAGGCATCGAGGGCGCCCACGAGAAGGGCGGGGTCGAAGGACAGATCGGGTGGTTCCGCCGCAATCACCTGGTCCCCGTCCCGCAGGTGGACACCCTCGCGGAACTCAATCTGCTGGTCGAGCAGTGGGACCGGCAGGACAACGACCGCCGCATACGACTCCGCCCCAAGACCATCGGCGAGTACTTCCAGGCCGAACACCCGCTGCTGGTCCCGCTGCCCGACGAGGTTTTCGAGACGGGGTTCGTCTCCTTGGTGAGGGTGGACCGCTACGGGCAGGTCTCGGCCCGCACCAATCGCTACTCGGTGCCAGTGCGGCTGATCGGTCAGATGGTACGGATCGTCCTGCACGCCTCCGAGCCCGTCGTCTACGACGGGCCCAAGGAAGTGGCCCGGCATGAGCGGCTGATCGCCAAGGGTGGATCCCGCCTGGACCTGGACCACTATCTTGAGGCCCTGGTCCGCAAGCCCGGCGCACTTCCCGGCGCCACCGCCCTGGAACAGGCCCGCTCGGCCGGCAAGTTCACCCCGGTCCACGACGCCTGGTGGCAGGCCGCCTGCAAAGCCCACGGCGACCCCGAGGGCACCCGGGCCCTGATCTCGGTCCTGCTCCTGCACCGGCATATGGCCCACGAGGACGTGGTCGCCGGGATCGCGGCCGCCCTGAAGGCCGGCGCACTGACCGCGGACACCGTCGCACTGGAGGCCCGCAAAGCAGCCGACACTGATGCCAGCGTGCCCGCTCCGCGCCAGGAACGGATTACACGCCCGGCGGAGGGCGGGGCGACGGTGACCTCGCTGACCGCGCGCCGGTTGGCCGCGCTGCCGCCTGACCCCAGGCCGCTGCCGTCGGTGGCCGCCTACGACGAACTGCTGCGGCTGCGCCGTCGGCACGCCGGACCAACCGCCCAACAGGGGGAATCATGAGTGCAAAGCGCAACCGGGGACTTACCGAGGAAGCCGCGGACGCGGCCGTGGACCAGGCATGCCGGATGCTGCGGCTGCCGACGATCCGGGCCCAGTACCCGGAACTGGCTACGGCGGCCGCACAGGACCAAATGACCTATCGCGGGTCTCTCGCCGAGCTGCTGATGTCGGAATGCGACGACAGGGCCCGGCGCCGCTCAGAGCGGCGCATCAAGGCCGCTGGCTTCCCGCGGGATAAGTCACTCCGGGCCTTTGACTTCGACGCCAACTCGGCCATCGACCCTGCCGCGATCCATACCCTGGCCTCCTGCGACTGGGTCAGGAAGAGCATGCCGCTGTGCCTGATCGGCGACTCCGGGACCGGCAAGTCACACCTGCTGATCGCGCTCGGCACCGAGGCCGCGATGCAGGGCTACCGGGTCAAGTACGTCCTCGCGACCAAACTCGTCAACGAACTCGTCGAAGCCGCCGACGAGAAACTCCTCGCCAAGACCATCGCCCGCTACGGCCGCGTCGACCTTCTCTGTATTGACGAGCTGGGCTATATGGAACTGGACCGGCGCGGTGCCGAACTCCTCTTCCAGGTTTTGACCGAGCGCGAGGAAAAAAGCTCTGTGGCGATAGCCTCCAACGAATCGTTTGGAGGCTGGACGAAAACCTTCACCGATCCCCGACTCTGCGCGGCCATCGTCGACCGCCTCATCTTCGGCGGCCACATCATCGAGACCGGAACAGATTCCTACCGCCTGGCCGTCACACGGGCCCGTGCCGAAGCGGCCGCGGCGGTCACGAGCTGACGCCCCGGTCACAGGGCTGGGCTGTTCCCTGCGGATCATCGTCACCAGGCTTGCGCTGGCCTAGGTACGGTGGCGGCATGGCGACGATCCTGCGGCACTGCTGCCGTCCTACGAGCACTGCACGGCCTTCCGTCGCGGGCTGCACGGCAGCTGACCGTTCGTCCTGCCAAGGAACCTGGCAGGGGGCGGGTACGGCCGAGGCGGAAGCCGCTGGCCGGCTGCGTTCGCCTGCCGGCGGGCCGGGACCCGCCTCCGAGGGCGGAACGCGGGGAGCACGGGCCGAGGCGGGCCCGTGCTCGCCTCAAACGCTCAGCCGCGCACCGGCGCGGGACCCATCGCGTTCAGCGCGGTGACGAGTTGGCGTTCCTCATCGTCGAAGTGGGCTTCGAGCCGGTTCGCCAGCTCCGCCACCTCCTCCCGCAGCCGCGCCGGGTCGTCCCGGTCGGGAGAGAAGTCCTCGACCAGTTCCTTGATCCGGTTTTGCAGCTCGGCCACGACCTTGTGTTCTTCGGCGAACTTCTCCAGCACCGGTTCCAACGCCGGGAACCGCTCGCGGAGCACGGGGAAGGCGCCGATGTCCTCGCCGGTGTGGTGGACGTTCAGCGCGTGGCAGAAGTCCAGGCAGTGCGACCGCAGTTCGGCGAGCGGGTTGCCGCCCTCGGCCTGCGGAGCGATGTCATCCGCCCTGCCCTCGACCACGTCGTCAATCCGCCTGCGCAGGTCCGCCAGCTCGCCGCGCAGCCAGCCGTGTAGTTCGACCAGTTCGTCACCGAGGTGCTTGACCCGGTCGGGGTCGAGGTCGATCGGGTGCAGTGCGACGACCGGAATGATCCGGTCCGTCTTCGTCTGGTACTCGCCGTACCCCGGCTGCTGAGCGGCGATCTCCGAGAAGAGCCTGTCGCGCTCCTCGCGCGGGGGGATCGAGGCGATCGCCCGGTAGGTGCGGGCGCCTGTCTCGACCGTCACGACCGCGTTCTTGCGGATGTTGTGGTACCACGCCGGATGGTTCGGTGACCCGGCCGCCGAGGCGACTACCAGGTCCTGCCCGTCGATCTGCATCAGCCCGAGCGGCTGGGTGCGGGGCCGACCGGTGCGGGCCCCCCTTGTGGTGAGAAGGCACAGGGTGGAACCCTCGAACATCCCGCCGACTTTCCCGGCGTTGGCACGGAATTCGTCGATGACGCCCCGCTGGAACTCCAGAAATTCTTCGAATTGAGTCTCGTCTGACATGTAGGTGGAACCCCTGGAAAATCTTGTGCCCGCCCACCGCGCACCCGGCCGGGCGCACCGCCTGCGGGGCACGGTAGGGAGGCTATCACCGCGGCGCAACGTCCGTACCGGTCACAGTTGGGCAGCCGGAGGGGCCCGGGGATATCCCGGTGGAGACCGTGCGTGTGGCGCGGGCGGCGTTCCCCAGAGCAAGCTTGGCGATCCGGATCCGGGACGAGCTGGGGGGTGCTGTTCCGCGACGAGCAGTTCGGGGACCTGTTCCCTGCCCGGGCAAGCCCGCCTGGCCGCCGGGCCGCCTCGCGCTCGTATTGGTGTTGCAGTTCGTGGAGGGGCTCACCGACCGGCAGGCCGCGGAAGCGGTGCGGGCAAGGATCGACTTCAAGTATGCCCTCGGCCTTGACCTGGGGGATCCGGGGTTCGACTTCTCAGTGCTGTCGGAGTTCCGTGATCGGCTCGTTCAGGTCACCCCGCCGACCAGATAGGTGGCGTCACTTCTCACATTCAGATCTTGCCCTTGAGGCCCCTGAACGGAGTCAGAAGTGACCTACCACTGGAGTCACTTGTCACTGACACAGCCAGCCTGGCCCTGGTCTGGGCCGACGGCGGCTACACCGGCAGTCTGATCGAGCACTGCCTGGCCGCGCTCGACCTGGTCCTGGCGATCGTCAAGCGCAGCGACAGCATGAAGGGATTCGTGGTGCTGCCCAAGCGGTGGATCGTCGAGCGTCTCTTCGCGCATCTGATGCGAAGCCGCCGCCTGGACCGCGACTTCGAGCTTCGTATCGCCAGTGCCGAGGCGATGATCTACTGGTCGATGGCCGCCCTCATGACCCGTCGCCTGGCCCGGCCACACCGGGGCCGAGGGCGAACCGGAAGCGCGCCGGTACTTGCTCGAGGTCCTTCTCGTGTGCTGGTCGACTCGCAACAGGTGGTGACGTGGTGGGCCGGATGCCGAGTGCCCGGGAGGCCCGGTACGCCCGGCATCCCGCCGTCGGCTGCGGGGCCGGCGTCCGCGTGTCCTGGTGCGGTGGTCCGTACGGCAGCTACTGGATGCTCGTGAGGTGCGGATGTCCCGG
The DNA here is from genome assembly GCF_055579465.1 of Streptomyces sp. NPDC032745. Classification (NCBI taxonomy): domain Bacteria; kingdom Bacillati; phylum Actinomycetota; class Actinomycetes; order Kitasatosporales; family Streptomycetaceae; genus Streptomyces; species Streptomyces sp. NPDC032745. The sequence goes on from NZ_JBVING010000009.1 coordinate 106,573, forward strand.
GTCGGCGGGGCAGGCGAAGACGTTCAGCTTGCCCCAGCGGCCCACCTGGACCCCGGTGGCCGCCCCGCCCCCGCCGACGGCCGGGTCCCGTTCCTCCAGCGGCATCCAGCTGCCGCTTCCGCCGTCCCACTCCGAGCTGGCGATGGTCAGCAGCAGTTCCATCGGGGCCGCGCAGGCCGGGCAGTCCAAGGTGGCGGCGTCGGTCAGGTTCCAGGACGCGTAGCCCCCGGCGCGCCAGCCGGGCGGGATGGACAGGTCGAACTGGTAGGTCGGCCAGTCCCATTCCTCCGCGTCCGCTTCCTCGGCCTCTTCTTCGAGGGCCTCCTCCCTTGCCTCGATCCGGGCGCACAGCTCTTCGGGCAGCAGCCCGGCGAAGGGGTACGTGACCACCTGCTCGGGGTGCAGCACGCACGGCTCGGGTACGTAACCCTCGAAGCCCACGACGTCCGGCACGGGCGGCTGCGCCATCGCCCCGACGACCTCCCACGACAGGCGCCAGCGCAGGTCCAGCAGCATGCCGGTTCGGTTCTCGCCGTGCGCGTCGAAGGGGCACCAGAACACCTGGAGCAGATCGCAGCCTTCCGGCCCCGCAAGCAGGTCGGGCACGTCCCGGCGGTACAGCTGGGCCAGAGCGATCATCGGGAGCGGATCCGTCTGCCCGCTTTCCCCCGCCGCCTGGTGCATGCGCCTGAGCTCCTCCAGGAGCCGCCGCTCCTCGTCCGTGGGGCCGGAGTCCGGGTCCCGGGCCCACGCGGCGGCCAGGAGCTGCCGCTCCCGGTGGATGTCCGCGGGGCGCCGGCCACGCCCGTGGGGGTGCGGATCGGTGCACACCGGCCACGGCTCGTCCGCCGGCCAGAGCATCGGCCCGCCCACGGAGCTCACCGACGCGTCGGGGCTGCCCGGCCGCGGGTGCAGCCGGGTGGTCGTGCCGCGGTGGGCGGCGAGCCCGGGGAAGAGCACCTCGACGTCGAGCGGGCGCGGTGGCGTGGTCCTCGTCATGATCCCGAACCCTAACGGGCTGACGCGCGCTCAAGCGGGTTTACCCAGCGCTACCGCCACTGGTTGCGGTAGCGCGAAGACATCGCCGCACTGGGGTGTCTTTCGTGTCAGGCCGGGGGTGAAGCCGCTTCTCTTTCATGATCATCAGGCGCAGAATGTTCTGCATGACGACGACACGGGTGATCACACAGCAGGCCCTCGGCGGCTCCGACGTGCTGGAACTTGCCGAGATACCCCTTCCCTCGCCGGGCCCGGGCGAGGTCCTGGTGCGCGTACGGGCCACCGGCATGAACCCTGCGGACTGGAAGGTCCGTATCGGCAAGGTGGACTTCTTCGGCCCGCCGCCGTTCGTGCTCGGCCACGAGTTCAGCGGCACGGTGGAGGGTATCGGCGAGGGCGCCACCCGCTTCGCGGTGGGCGAGGAGGTCTACGGCTGGACCGTCCCCCCGCATGGCAGCCACGCTGACCACGTGGTGGTGACCGAAGACCGGATCGCGCCAAAGCCGCGCACCCTCGACCACGTCGGCTCCGCGGCGCTGCCGATCTCCGGCTTCACCGCCTACCAGGCCCTGGTCACCCTCTCCGACATACAGCCCGGCCAGCGGGTGCTGATCCATGGCGCGGCCGGCGGCGTCGGCCACCTGGCCGTGCAGATCGCCAAGTCCCGGGGCGCGTACGTCATCGGCACGGCCCGCGCAGCCAAGCACGACTACCTGCGCGGACTCGGCGCTGACGAGCTGATCGACTACACGGTGGAGGACTTCTCGGCCCTGCGCGGCATCGACGCCGTGCTGGACACCGTCAGCAACGACTACGGCCCGCGTTCCCTGCCCACCCTCAAGCCCGGCGGCATCCTGGTCGACGTCGTCGGCGTCGGCGTGGACCGCACCGAGGTGACAGCCCGCGCCGCCGAACTCGGCATACGATTCGTGGAGTTCTTCCTGGAACCCACCCCCGCCGTGCTGACCGCCTTCGCCAAACTCGTCGACACCCACGGCATAAGCCCCACGATCGCCGACACCCTCCCGCTCACCGATGCCGCGAAGGCCCACGAGCTCAGCGAGACCGGCCGGGTCCAGGGCAAGATCGTCCTCGTGCCGTAGTCCCGACGTCCCGGAACCATAAGGTCGAGAAGGCGGGTGCCCGACTCCGGCTGAACTCGCCGGGCCAGGTGCCCGGTCCTCGTTGTCCATGGCGCCGGCCCCGACCAGCCGCATCTGGGCGGGGCCGAGGCCGTCCCGAGTTGGGCGGCAGGCGACCTCAACACCTGGGTGCTCACGAAGCCACCGGCCGAGCCGTTCCGCGTCGCGTCCTTCCCAGAGCGTGAGCGGGAGCCGGGTGGTGGCATCGACGAGAAGAGTTCCGTAGGTGTCGCCGTAGAGCGCGAAGTCGTCCACCCCCAGCACCCGGGGCGTGACCACTGGCGGAAACGGCACCCGCATCGGCTGGGCCAGGACGGTGCACCGCGAGAGCCTGATGTTCAGGATCCGAAGCATCCGGGAACCGCCCCGGCCGGCCAGCACCACGCCGACGTCCTCCACCAAGCGCTGCAACGGCGGTGTCCGCCATCTTGCCGGAGCCCCGTATCTGCTCAGGACGGTACAAGCGAAGGTGGTCAGCTCCCTTGGTCGAGCCGAGGGTGCTCGGCGTAATGGGGAGGCGATACGGGCGGGAGTGCGGAACACTTCGTCGGGTGATCGTGATGCAGCCCGTCCTGGAGATATACGCACCTGACGGCTTCGACCTCTGGCCTGTCGCCGAGAGCGAGCCGTTCGGCTTCCTGCCCCTCAGCGGTGAGCTCTCACCCGCTGAGGTCGGGACGGCGGTGATGCGCATCGCCAGCTGCAATGACATCGACCCTGACGGCGACCGCCCGCCTCGTCCGGCCGACCCGCTCGCCTCGTTCCTTCACGGACTGCTGACCATCGACCACCTCTTCGCAGCCGGCGGCCTGCGGGTCACCGACAACTCCACAGGCGTCACCTTCCAGCCCGACTGCTGCGATGGACTGGAGGACTGGCGCGACTGGCATCAGTTCGTCGACGACGGCATCCTGCTCGGATTCGGCCACGCCCCCGTGTCACCGGTTGCGGAGCGCTTCGGCGACACCGTCCGGCTCACTGTCAATGCCGAGCAGAACGACAGCCCGGTGATCGAGCTGTCCGTCACCGAGCTCCGTCACCTGCTGGCCGGTGCCGAGCGCGACCTGGCCGACTTCCTCACGCTGGCGGCCGATTGGGCCTCCAGGCACCTGCCCGGCCACTGCGCTCCCGTCACAGCCGCCCTCTCGCGGGTGCTCGACCTTCCCGCGCCGGCCATGCCGCCGGAGCCGTAGGAGGGCACAGATGCCTGGACTGGATTGAGGCAGGCCATAGCCCGGCTGTTCGGTCGTGGCGACGACCAGGGCGCGAGCGCTGCACTGGAGCGCCTCGACGGGACAGCGGCAGCTGTCGGGGCAACCGACCGCGGGGATGCCAAGCAGGTGTGGAAGTACCAGGTTGCCCTGTGGCAAGACCGGTTCGAGGGCTTGATGGAGAGTTTTGACGCGGCCGAGCGCCGGTGCGTCGGCGGGCGATCGGTGGCTTCACGCCGTCGGCTCCGGTGGGCAGCCTCTCCCAGAACCCCGCGACAGCCGGGGGAGGGGGTTCTGCGCATGACGGCGGCCGCGGCCTCCAGAACAGCCGCGCGCCCGGCCGGATTACCTTGCGCCGAGACGGGCGCAGCCGCCCGGCAGGGCCGGATCGATGAGAGCGCCCACGCGTTCGGGCACCGGCTGATCACCTTCAACAACCTCGGCTTCGCCGGCGTCTCTCCGGTGTCCAAACTCCGTGGGGCTGGGTTCGATGGGGTCACCTGGGTCTGCTACCACATCACGTCGACCGGCGAAACCTCCACTTTCAGAGGTCGCATGCCTCCGGGCAACGGCCTTAACGTCGTTTCACCACGACAGGTTCCCAAGTCAACTGAGCTTAAATCAGCAGAGATTGACGCACTGTCATCGTCTATCCCTTTCGCCGAGGAGCCCTAATGCACCTACGCAAGACGGCGGCCCGGATGGTCGCGGCGACCGCGGTCCTGGCAGGCGCCATGATCGGCACTGCCGTCCCCGCCCATGCGGCCGGCGGATGCTGGAACGGAGGCTTCAATGTCAACAGCGGGGGCGACTACACGTACCGTGCATACATGTGCCACAACCGCTCCGGGGCACCGGTGTGGGGTGCGACCAGGGACATGGACTATCCCAACAGCGTGGTCGGTTACATGTACTCCAATCCCAGCTGGTTCGCCTGCAGGATCGACAACGGTCAGTACAACGGCAACGACATCCATCCGTATCGGTGGCTGCTGACCCAGGCCGACAACGGCGCGTGGGGCTGGATGAAGGACACCGACATCTCCTCCGAGACCAATCCGGTGCCGTCCTGCGAAGACTACTGGTCCGGCCGCCTCTAGCCACACCGCTCCCGTCGCACGGCCTCCTCGGCGCCCTTCACGTCACCTGGAGAATCCATGCACTTCCGCGCTGCCACGACCGTACGGAACGCCGCCGTGCTGCTCACGGCCCTGTTGCTCGCGCTCGCGGCGAACGTCTCCCTCGCCGCTCCGCAGGCACATGCCTACAACAAGTATTGGATCACGACGTTCACCCTGGCGAGCGGATACCCGAACCCGGTCTGCGGAACGAGCAACGGACATCCGTGCGGACCCAACGGCTATCTCTACGCCGGAAGCAATTACGTCTTCTGCCGGGCTTGGGGAGCCGAAGTGAACGACAGTCAGGGAAACTTCAACCGTTGGTGGCTGTGGACCGACCTCGACACCCCCGGCGGCAGCCAAGGCTGGGTGTCGGCCTACTACCTGTCCGGCCAGGGAAACGATCAGGCCGACTACTGGAACGGGAGCCGCTGGGCGTCCATCCCGGACTGCTGACCCAAGATCGAAGGCAACCCCGGCGGGATCGGGGTTGAAACACCACATCGATTTCCCTGGAGCACAGATCTGACACCGCACGGGCCGAAACGTGCTCTCCGGGAAGCGGGGGCTGCGCACTCTTTCATTCTCGTCTCAGTACAACACTCCACAACCAATGGGGGATCCATGAGGGCCAAACGAGCCGTACTCAGAACCGCTTCCACACTCGCCATGGTGTCCGCGCTCGCGATGGGGACCTCACTGTCGGCACACGCCGCGAGCTACTCCGTCAGCTATGGGGCCAACTACGCAACCTACGACACCTCGACCCAGCGGTTCGAAGTCTGCGACATGGAACGAGACGGCAACGAGGTCTACATCTACTTCGGCAACGAGTACGGCAGTAACGAAACCGGAGAGTACGCCGACTACAACGGAAGCCAGGGCGGCTGCGGCAACGGAAGCGTTGGATTGTACAAGTACATGAACATCTGTGAAGACAGAGTCGGCTGGGACGAGTGCCGCTCGGTGACCCTGGAGTCGTAGGAAGCCGTTGTCGTATCCCGATCGAGGGTGCTGATCGAACAAGGCCCCGGCGGGGCGATCGTGGGCCAGTCGTTCCATGAAGGTCGATGAGGGGCCCGTTCGATCGGACGGGCCCCTCGCTGTTGTTCTCCATGCGACCTCCAAGCCTTGAGGTGGTTCTACCTCGCTCGTGACCTGCCCCACCGGGAGCTTCGTGTGCTGGCCTGCCCATCCGGTGTTCCAGAGTGATCAGGGGGCCCGCAGGTCCCCGCGTGGCGGGTCGCCGAACGCGACGAGCAGGCTGTCACCGCGTGGAAGGAGAGGACCCGGAGGGAGGTAATGGGCCCGGGCGGCCTGCAGGGCCACGTCTGCTTCGAGGGCGAGGCCGACTTCACCCACAGACCGCCCAAGGGCCGGACCTGGGGCCGGGGCGGCCGCACCTCGCGTCGTGACCATCAGCGGCCGCCGCTCGGTACGGCTGTCTGGGTGGCCGGGCTGATCGCGATGCGGGCAGGGTCAGGGGGAGGGTCCGGATCATGCACGCCATCCTGGTTGACGGCACTGTCAACGTGACACGGCGGGTTCCGGCGGGACCACCCGCGGAGTGCTGGGCGGGGGGAGAGGGGGGAGGGGGGCGGCCCGAAGGGGAACCGCGCCGCCCCCGCCCAGCGCCCGGTGGACGCCGCCCCCCGTCAGCCGCCCACGTAGACGTCCTCCACGTAGCGGCCGTCCGCCACCAGCCCCCGGAGCCACTCCGAGGCCGTCGACCCATCCTTCCCGCTGTACCGGACGTACAGCTGCCGGAAGGCTTCGCGGACGCCCGGGGCCATGCGGGAGCCGTCACCGCAGACGTGGATGCGGGCGCCCGCCTCGGTCAGCCGCCAGACCTCCTCGCCCTCCGCCTCGATCCGGTGCTGTACGAAGCGGACTTCGCCTTCGGGTGCCAGTGAGAAGGCGGGGCGCATGGACACGGTGCCCTCGCGGTCGGCGTCCTCCAGCTCCGCTCGGTGGAGGTAGTCCACATCCGGGTGATCGCAGCCGAAGTAGCAGAGCGCGGGGGCCAGTTCGGCTCCCGACGCACGGAGCGCGCGACGGTCGGCGATCGCCCCCCGGAAGGGCGCGAGGCCGGTACCCGCGCCGATCATGATGACCGGCGTCCGCTCGTCATGCGGAATGCGGAAGGCCTCCCGGCACGGCTGTACCCGGGCGAGGATCGTGTCGCCGGGACGTACCCGGTGCAGGTACGAAGAGCCCACTCCGCGGAACACTCCGTCCCGGCCGGAGCGGTGGGGGGCCTCCAGGAGCGAGATCATCAGGTCTGCCTGCTCCGGACCTGCCGACGGGGACGAGGAGATGGAGTAGTGGCGGGGCCGCATGGGCTCCAGCAGCTCCAGCAGTACGGGCCACGGCAGACGGCCCCGGAGCGCGGGGTGCTCCTCGACCAGGTCCACGAGGCTGCCCGGGCGGGCTCCGTCGGCTCCTGCGGCCTCTGCCGCGATCCGTTCCAGCGCGGCCTTCTCCGGCGGGCACGGGTTGTGCGCCGCGAGGAGGGCTGCATGCTCGGCCGTCACCGGGGCCTGGAGCTCGACGTACCGGGCGAGCAGTTCGCGTACGGCGACGGGGCGGTCGAGCGGCAGGGTGGTCCGGCCGGGGCGGTGGGAGCGGATGTTCAGCACCGCGCCCAGGTCGGCGCCCAGGACCCGGGCCGCCCGCTCTACCTGGCCGGGGTCGTTGGCCGGGAGGACGGCCAGGTGGTCGGCGGTACGGTAGCGGACCCCTTCGGGAAGCCTGACGCGCAGGAAGCGCTTCGACCTGCCCGCCGGGTGGCCGAGGTCGGCGAGGTCCCCGGTGTGCGTCACCGTCATCGGCTGAAGGTCGTGTCGCCGGGCCAGTGCGTCGAGCGGTTCACCCGTGACCTCGACGACGTCGTACGCCGGGCCGGGCGGCTCCTCCGCCCGGGAGGGGGCCACGGATGCCGGGTCGCCGTAGCGCTCCAGCAGCGTACGGCGCAGGGCGGCGGTGAAGCCGCGTACCGCTCCTGCGAGGTCCCCGGAGGCGTCGGCTTCGGCACGGTCCATCAGCCGCGTCGCACCCGCCGAGGCGAGGCGGCCGTCGATGAGCGCGGGTACCTGCTGGTAGGTGGCTGCCCAGTTGCGGTCCCCGACGCCCAGGACGGCGTAGTGCACGCCTTCCGCGGCACCGGGGCCCGCCTGCGTCAGCCACGAGACGAATCCGGCCGCGTCGTCGGTGGGCCGTCCGTTGTACGACGCCGCGACGACGACCAGTGGCCCGTCCGTCGGCAGCCCACCGTCACGGTGGTCGTCGAGTGGCGCGACACGCGTCCCGAAGCCCAGTTCCGCTGCCGTTTCGGCCAGGTCTTCCGCGTACGCGCGGCAGGTGCCGAAGTTGGATCCGTACAGCAGCGTCAGCGTCGTACCGGGAACGGTCCGGGTGGGGGAGGCCCCCGCGGCCGGCGCCTCCGTGTCTTCGCCGTGGCCGGCCGGGAGGACCGCCCCGAGGGCCGTACGGTTGCGGGAGCGGTCGGCCGGGGTGCGCCGGCCCAGGGCCAACGTGAACCCGTCGGGCTTGAGCGTGAGCGTCTCCTTGATGCGCAGGTCATACCGCCCCTGGTCGATGAAGCGGTAGCGGTGGACCAGCATGCCCAGCAGCATCGTCGCCTCGTGGAGGGCGAACTGCCGTCCGATGCAGGCGCGTTCCCCGGTCCCGAACGGCTTGTACGCGTGCGGGGACCGGGCCGCCTCCGCCTCGGCGGCGAAGCGGTCCGGGTCGAACTCCTCGACGTTGTCGCCCCACACCGGGTCGCGGTGCAGCATCGGGGTCAGCACCAGCATCCGCTGCCCCGCCTTGACCGGGTAGCGGCCGCCGATCACGGTGTCGGCGCGCGCCTCGCGTGCGAACGCGGCGGCGGTCGGCCACAGCCGCAGCGCCTCGTTGAGGACCTGGCGCACGTAGCGCAGCCTGCCGATGTCCTCGAAGGCGGGCTCGGGGTCAGGGTCGTCGCCCCACAGCGCGTCGGTCTCGGCCTGGGCCAGGTGCAGCACCGCCGGGTTCTTCATGAGGTGGTACAGCGCGAACGAAAGGGTGCCCGAAGTCGTCTCGTGGCCCGCGATCAAGAACGTGATCACCTGGTTCCTGATGTTCGCCTCGTCGAGCACCTCGCCGGACCGGGGGTGCGGGGAGCCCAGCATCAGGCCCAGCAGATCGTCGGTCGAGGTGTCCCCCGAGGCCTTGCGCTGCTCGATCACCTCGTCGACGACCCGGGCCAGGTAGGCGGCGTCCGCGGCGAACGCCACGTCCTCGGCGGTGTGGTCCGCGCCGGGCACCCGGCCGAGTTTGGCCTGGCTGTGGGCGAGGGCCCGGACGAGTGCCTGGACGAACGGGTGCGCCTGCTCACGCTCGAAGGACGCGAAGTCGTAGCCGAAGCCGGACAGGCCTATGGTGTCCAGGGTCATCCGGGTCATGTCCTCGGCGACGTCGACCGGGGCGGACACGCCGGCGCCCGCGGTGAACCGCGCGTCCCAGGAGCCGATGAGCCGCTTGGCGACCCGCAGCATGTGCGGGTGGTAGGTGCGCATCGAGGTGAGGGCGAAGGCCGGGAGCAGGATGTCGTGCGCCTTGGCCCAGTTGGGCTCGTCGTTGTACGCGGTGAACAGTCCGTCGGCGGCGACCTCGCGTACGTTCTCCAGCGCCGGACCGATGCCCTTGACGAAGCGCTGCTCGTCGGAGAGTTCCTCCACCAGCGCCGCCGCACTCACGAACACGGTCTCCCGGTCGTGGAAGCGCTGGACGAAGACCGGACCGAGCCGGCGCGCGTGCCCCATGGCCGTCTGCAGCGGGGTGCTCGTCATCCCCGAGTCGCTCACGTCGACGACCGGCAGGTGCGCAGCGTCGTCGTCGAGGGGTCCGGTGCCGGTGGTGTGCGATTCACTCATGGCGTCTGCCTCTTCTGGTCACGTCATTGCCTGGACCTGTGCACCCGCTCGCTGATCGGATGCGTGTCGTGTCCACGGTGACGCGGCCGCCGGGGCGATCGCGTATGACGACTACCTATTCTTGTAGTGGTGTTTTCCGTTCCGGGGCTTGATCGGGGGCAGTTGGCCGTGGCAGAGGGAGAGCGCGTGACACAGCCGTCACGGCATGCGCTGGGCGAGGCGGCGGCGGCTTGGCGGTCACGTTTCGTCAGCCTGTTCGACAGGGCGCCCGTGGCACTGGCGATCAGCGACGCGTACGGTCTGATCCTCGGCGCGAACCCCGCGTTCGCCTCCGCATGGCAGCTCCAACCGGGAAAACTGGAAGGCCGCCGACTCCTCGACATCCTCACTCCGACCAACGACCGGCAGCTGCGCAGACTGGACGAGGCCCTGCGCTCGCGCCGCAGGTCCCGCTACCCGGTTGAGGTGAGCTGGCAGGTCCGGGGGACGGCCCGCCACGGCCGGGTCACCGTCGAACCGGTCTCCGACCCGCAGGACGACATCCCCCGCCTGCTGGTCTCGCTGACCGAGGAAACGAGCGGAGGCCGGCCCGAGCTGCCACCGGAGGACCCGGCCGACGGCCTGAGCCCCCAGGAGGCGCGCATCCTGCCGCTCGTCGCGGCGGGGGCGTCGGGATCGGCCATCGCCCGCGCGGTGGGCCTCACCGTCGACGGGGTCAACTACCACGTGACCCGGCTCTGCCGGCGGCTCGAGGTACCCAACCGCCCGGCTTTGATCGCTCGCGCCTACGTCCTGGGCCTGCTGGACCCGACGGCATGGCCTCCGCGTGTGACAGCGGCCGGTCCGGAGCGGCCGTGAGCCTGCACCTCCGTGCCCTGCCGCGCACCTCGGATGCCAGGGGCGCGGCCCTTGGGCTGGCGGGGTTCGGGGGAGTCGGGCACGGGTGGGACGGGCAGGGGTGGGACGGGGAGGTCCGTGGGCGTGTCCGGGGCGACACCATCCGCCGCGCACCCGGCCTACGGCCCCAGCTGCCTCGCACGAGCCGCCTGCCTGACTTTGGTCTGAACCCGGTCTTGGTGGGTCAGCGGGCGAGGGAGACGGCGAAGGGTTCGAAGCCGTTTCGGCGCAGGATGTGGGGCACGATCAGGATCATGGCCTCGGTGGCGCGGGCTGTGGTGATACCGCCGAGGTCCTCGATCCGTTCGGGCTGCCAGCCCAGGTCTCCGAGCAGGCCGGAGACGGTCTTCTTCGCGTGTTCGTCGTCGCCCGAGAGATAGGCGGTCGGTGGGGTGGCCAGGGTTTCGGGCGCGGTCATGACCATGAACAGCATGGTGTTGAGGGTCTTGACCACGTGGGTGTCGGGGAGGGCGGCTTGGAGCCTCTCGGCGAGGCTGCTGTCGGGGTAGCAGAGCTTGCCGGGCAGGCCGTCAGCGGCGTCGCGGGTTGCGTTGGAGACGTCTACGAGGATCTTGCGGGCGAGTTCGGTGCGCAGGTCGGTGAGGCGCTCCAGGGAGCTGTCGCCGGGCGTCGCGTTGATCACGATGTCCGTGGTGCGGGCGGTGGTGCGCTGGTCGGCGAAGGCGATCCGCGGGGCGAGCCCAATGGTGCGGGCGGCGGTGTCTTCGGGGTTCCGGCTGCCGATGGTGACATGGTGTCCGGCTGTGGAGAGTTTGCCGGCGAGGTTGGTGCCGACGCGGCCGGCGCCCAGGATGCCGATGTTGGTCATGCGGTGGTGTTCCTTGCCGTATTGGGTGGGAAGGGCGGAGACGTCCGGTCAGGCGATGGGTGAGAGGACCTTGAGGGCGGCAGGGTGGATGCCGGGGGCGGCGGCCAGGAAGTCGCGGCTGCCCGTGTTCCAGGGTTCGCCCGCCAGGTCGGTGACGGTGCCTCCGGCCTCGGAGACCAGCAGGGCGCCGGCGACCAGGCCAGAGCGGACGTCGGAGAACTGCCAGAACGCGTCCGTGCGTCCGGCGGCGACGTGGATGAGCTGCATCGTGGCGGGCACGGACACGCGCACGACCAGGCCGTTGATGAGCATGGCGGTGACGGAGTCACCGATCCGCCGGAAGATGCGCTCGTCCTCGCCGGGCTTGGCCTGACCGGTGCCGACGAGCGCGGCGCCCAGGTCGGTCTTGGCGGACACCTTCAGGGGCCGGCCGCCCAGGCGGGCACCGCTGCCCGCGACCGCGGTGTACGTGTCGCCAGTGAGCGGCAGGTGGACGACGGTGAGCACCGGCTGGTTGTCGCGGACCAGGGTGGCGGTGACGGCCCAGTCCTCCATGCCGTGGACGTGGTTGATGTTGCCCTCGGCGGGGTCGACGACCCACCATTCCCCGGGCGGGAGCGCGCCGCCGGCCAGCTCGTCCTCGGCCCACTGCGACCCCGGCCGGGCCCGCAGCAGCGGTTCGCGCAGTACGTCCAGTACCGCGTCGTCGTTGGCGTGGATCTCCTCGACGACCTCGTCCAGACTCACGCCCCGGGCGTTCGAGGTGTGGCGGTCGCGCAGCGTGACGCCGGCGGCCTTCACCGCGGCGGTCACGTCGGACAGGAGCGTCGCGTCGGCGTCGAAGGGCATGACTGTGCTCATGGTGGGCTCCCTGGGGGATTGGTAGAAGCGGGGTGAAGCGGGGCGCTTGTCTCGCCCCGCACTTCGAAGGTAGGGCGCCCGATCATTAACAACAAGTGCATGCTAGACACTTGTAGAGTTACTGCCATGCAACTGGATCTGAACCTGCTCACCGCCCTGGACGCCCTGCTGGAGGAGGGGAGCGTCGCCGGCGCGGCAGCACGCCTCCACGTCACCGCACCGGCGATGAGCCGCTCCCTGGGCCGCATCCGCAAGGCCACCGGTGACCAGATCCTGGTCCGCACCGGCCGCAGCATGGTCCCCACCCCCCGCGCGCTGGCCATGCGCGCCGAGGTCCACACCCTCGTGCAGCGAGCCCATCAACTTCTTTCCGCGCAACAGGAACTCGACCTGGCGGCTCTGGACCGGGTCTTCACCGTGCGCTGGCACGACGCCCTGACCGCCGCGTGCGGCACCGCATTGACCAAGGCCGTCCACCGCCAGGCCCCCGGCGTCCGGCTGCGCCTGTCCGCCGAACCCGGGACGGACGACGCCGAGCTGCGCCGGGGCGAGGTCGACCTCGAATCGAGCTCCAGCGCCCCGACGCTCCCCGACATCCGCCAGCACCTCGTCGGCAAGGACCGGCTGGTCGTCGCCGTCCGACCGGGGCACCCGCTCACCGAAGGCCCGCCGAGCCTCGAGCGCTACGCAGCCGCCGAACACCTCACCGTCTCGCGACGCGGAAGCCTGCGCGACCCGATCGACGACGCCCTGACCACACGCGGCCTCCAACGGCGCGTCGTCGCCGCCGGGCCCACCACCGCCTTCGCACTGCAACTCGCCCTCGACACCGACCTGGTCGTCACCCTCCCCGACGCGGTCACCCGCACAGCCCGGGAACAACTCGGCCTGGTCACGCTGCCGCCGCCGATCCCGCTGCCCGACGTCCCCCTGTACCTGCTGTGGCACCAGCGCCACGACAACGACCGCGCCCACACCTGGCTGCGAGACCTGGCCACCGAAACCGTCCAGGCACTATTCACATCACCGACCGCCTCTCAGCAGCCCCTCACCAACCGGACCGGGCAGTGACGGATACGCCCGGGCAAAGGCCTGGTGCACCTCACTCCTGCTCTCGCGAACATCACCTATTCGTGCGAGCGTGCGACTCCCGATCTCACGCCTGGCCTCTACTCCTTCAGGAGCTTGCTTGTGGATGGTGGATGGCTGCAGATCCTCGGAAGCCCGGGTGACACCGGGCTGCCTGGCCTGGCCGAGGTCAACGCGATGCCCTCGATTTTCGATCCCGCTTGGCGGCCCGGCGCTGGTCTCGTGGTTGCGCACGACGTGGTGGGCGGGGTCTTCGCCCTTAACGGGGGCAACCCCGTGAGGCCGGTCGTCCTGGCGAGCCATGCGAGATCATCTACTTCGCCCCGATGCGCTCGGCTGGGAGGCCTTGGGCGCCGGCCACTCGGCGTGGCTGTCCTGGATCCTCTCCGGAGGACTCCAGGGGTTCTATGAATGCCTGCGGTGGGACGGCTGGCGCAGTGAGTTCTCCGTGCTGAACGGTCGGCAGGGGCTCTCGGTCTTCCCGCCGTTGTGGTCGGCCGAGGCCCGCCAGGATCTGTGAGCGACTAGGGCCTGTTGCGAAGGTGGGAGCCGGTGCATTGCGGGGTGCGAGCAGGGGGGACCGCGCGCCGAGCGGGCCGGACGGGCGTCCGGCGATAGGTTCTGGTGCCATGGCGGAACCCATTTACTACGTTGACCGCTCGGACATCCGCGAGGGTAAAATCGCGGAGGTCAAGCACGGGATGCGCGACCTGGCCACGTTCGTCGAGGCGCGCGAGCCTCAGCTGATCGCCTACCACTTCTACATCGATGACTCCGAGTCCACGATGACCGTGGTAGCCGTCCATCCTGATTCGGCGTCGATGGAGTTCCACATGGAGCTCGGCGGACCGAAGTTCCGCGAATTCGGCGCACTCATCCGCATGAGATCCATCGACGTGTACGGTCAGCCGAGCCCGGTGGTCGTGGACCAGCTCCGCCAGAAGGCCGAGATGCTCGGCGGAGGCACCGTCACCCTCCACACCCTGCAGGCGGGCTTCAGCCGGCTGCATCCGCCCCGGAACACCGGCTGAGGATCCATTGCGAAAGTGAATCTTGGTCGTGAATGATCACGTTTCGTGGGACGTGGTGATCTGACAAACGGCCAGTGAGGTCTTCTCGGCAACGTGACGGTTGCGGTGTGTGACAGGGTGCGGGTGCCCGCTCGCGGCCGAGTTCTGCGGTGCCAGGGTGAGTAGGACGTCGAACTCGTTGCCCTCGGGGTCTGCCATGACCACCCAGTTTCCGTCTGAGCCCTGGCCCGCATCCGTCTTGGTGGCGCCGAGGCCGAGCAATCTGGTCACCTTGTCCTCGGTGCTGCCGTCGACCGGGCTGACATCGAGGTGAAGCCGGTTCTTCACGGTCTAGCCCTCGGGCACCTGGATGAACAGCAGGGTGGGCGGCATCTGGAGGGCCCGGACATCCTCGACAGTCGGCACCCAGGAGCCGATCTCGACCTTGCCCTCGCTCCGGTCGATCACCTGGATCTTTGAGCCCTTCTTGCCGCGATCTACGGGATTCGGACCCCTCAGGTCCCCCTTTGAGGCCCACATGTTCGCCGGGTCGATCGCGCACCGGGACCAGTCCAGACCCCCACGTGCACCGAGTTCGTCCAGGACCACGCGGTGGAGCTTGCCCCAAACCCTGGCTCGGCTCCACCCGGTGAACCGGCGGTGCGCGGTCGGTCCAGACGGGCCGAGGGTCGACGGCAGCTGTCGCCAGGTACAGCCCGTCGTGGCCACGAACACGATCGCCGCCAGCACCTCGCGATCCCGGTGCCGCCGTCGACCGCCGCCCTGCGGACGCACCGGAGCGGCCGGGACCACCCGTTTGAACAACTCCCACAACCCGTCCGGAATCAGACGCTCCACCCACGTCATCACAACAGACAGCCTAGTGATCAAGCCACTTGGAACGCCCTCTGAGACCAGGTACGCGCGTACGGGCTTCCCGCGCCCGAGAGCGGAACGGCGCCGCGCGCCGGCGGGCTTCCCGGAGCGCCGGAGAACCGTTGGCGAGACTCGCTGGACCTGTCGGGTCAGCCCGGGCTCCGGCCGTCGTCGCTGAGGCTCGAGGGCAGGGGGCCGGCGAGGTAGTGCTGGATGGTGGGGGCGATGAGGTCGGTGACGGAGGAGGCGGGGAGGGTGGCGATATCGCCGACCTGCCAGATGTAGCGGTTCATGACCATGCCGACGATCTGGGTGGAGATGAGGCTGGCCCGCAGGTTGCGTTCGGTGTCGGGCAGGCTGTGGGAGACGACGGCCAAGACGAGTTCGGAGAACAACTGCCGCAGGCGTTGCAGGGCGGCGGGTTCCTGGGCGGCGGTGAGGATGATGGAGCGCAGGATCTCGGCGGCGACGGGGTCCTCCCACAGGTTCAGGGTGGCCTGCACGAAGGCCTGCCCCCGGCGGTCCATGGGCTGTTCGGCGGCGGCGGCCACGGCTGCGCCGAACGCCTCGGGGGGTTGCATCACCTCTTCCAGCAGCCCGGTCTTGGTGCGGAAGTAGTAGTTCACCAGGCCGGGGTCGACGCCGGCCTCCTGGGCGACCGACCGGAGTGAGGTCGCGGCGTAGCCGCGCGTGGCGAAGGATCTGCGGGCGGCGGCGACGATCTTGTCCGCCTGCTCTCCGCGTTCACCCCGAGGGCCTCGACCAGTCACACCGCATCACCTTCCGTAACGGTTGGAAGAGGGGGCTTCCCCTCGGCAAGAGTTTCAGCATACGTTGAAATTAGTTTCCACGCATGAGGAAATTAGGAGTTGGTCATGCGTACGATCAAGAACGAGTGGATCACTGCGTCCGACGGCGTCCGCATCTGCGCTGATGTGTACCTGCCGGAAGGGGGCGGGCCGTTTCCGGCGCTGTATGCGGTGGCGCCGTACCAGAAGGACCTGCTGTACCTGCCGGCGGTGTCGATGTTCCGGTTCATCGAGACCGGCCCCCTCGACTACTGGACCGGCCACGGCTATGCCGTCGTGGTCGGCGATCAGCGCGGTACCGGCAGGTCCGAGGGGCAGTTCGAGCTGTTCGGCCCCGCCGAGCAGCGCGACTTCTACGACACCATCGAGTGGATCGCCTCCCGCCCCTGGTCGACCGGCAAAGTGTCGATGATCGGGGAGAGCGCCTACGCCGTGAACCAGTGGCTGGCCGCCGCGCAGCGCCCGCCGCACCTGACCTGCGCGCTGGTCTACAGCGGTTTCACGGACCTCTACCACGACGCTGTCTACCACGGCGGGGTCTACTCCTTGGGGTTCCTCAACTTCTGGTCGACCGAATACCTCCGCGCCGGCGCCGCGATCGGCGGCGGCACTCCGCCCCGGCCCGGCGGCATCACCGCCGACCTCATCGGCATGACCTTGGACCGGCCCGTCTTCGACGACTGGTGGGAGCAGCGAGCGGTGAAGGTGGAGGACATCGACGTCCCGGTGCTGAACATCGCCTGGTGGTACAGCGTCGGCCTGCACCTGCGCGGTCAGCTCGACGGCTACGAACGGCTCAAGGGCACCGACAAGCGCCTCGTCGTACTCGCCGGCACCGACAGCCACGAGCGCTACTACCAGCCCGATTTCCTCGACACCCACATCCGCCCCTGGTACGACCACTGGCTCAAGGGCGTCGACAACGGCGTCATGGACGGCCCTGCGGTCCGTATCCAGGTCGCCAACTCCGGGCGCCTGCCGCGGCAGGAATCCGAATGGCCACCCCAGCGCGCCGTGCCGACCACGCTCTACCTGGACCCCGCTCCCGCACACGCCGTCCTCTCACTCAACGACGGCAGCCTCGCCACCACCCCGCCCACCCGGCCGGCTGGCGGGCCGACCATCTACGACTACCCCAATCCCGAGTGGACGGTGGGCACCACAGTCATCACCGACGGCATCCCGCAACCCACCCGGGGCATCCTCACCTTCACCACCGCGCCCCTGGAACACGACACCGAGGTCACCGGGAAGATCACCCTGGTCCTGTACGCGGAGTCCGACCAGACCGACACCGACTTCCACGTCAAGATCTCCGAGCAGAAGGCCGTGCCCAAGCTCAAGGAGGCCCTCATGCGCAGGGTCGCGAAGAACGTGCCACCGCCCTCCGCCATGGTCACCCGCGGCTGGCTGAAGGCATCCCACCGCACACACCCGCCCCAGCCGATCGAGCCGGGAACCGTCGTCCGCTACGAGATCGAGGTCTGGCCGACCTCCTATCTGTTCCCCAAGGGCAGCCGTATCCGCCTGGAGATCGCCAACGGTGACTCGGCGGTCGCCGACGGCCTGTTCCACCACTACTACGGCCACAAGACGGGCCGCGACCTCATCCACCACGACGCCGACCACCCCTCCCACCTCGTCCTGCCCGTCATCCGCTAGCTCCCCGACTCGGCCCGCTGTGCAGCTCCTGACGCCCGGCTCAGGCCGTCCGACGATCGAGTGCTTCACATCGCCGAGGTCACCGAGGTGGTCTGCGCTGTCCCGCCGGCCGAACGGCCTTTGCCCCGTACCTCCCCGCCGACGTCCCCGTCGGCGCCGACGCCTCGGCCTCCTCCTCGCCCGGCCCAACCCCCAGCGGGCCGCGGCTCCGCCCACCCCCCCCGGAGCCGCCGTGACCATGGCCTGCCTCGCCCAACCCGACCAGCAGCAGGCCCTTGAAAGGATCGACGGCGGACTGATCACGGCCCTGCTCGACAGCAAGGCCACCGGAGGACAGCTCACCGTCGGACGGTTAGACATCCCCAAGGGCGAGGCCCCGCCCTTCCACCTCCACACCCGCGAAGACGAGGTGTTCCTCCTCCCCAAGGGCGAGGCCCTGGCGTGGGTCGGAGGCGAACGCCACGAACTGTCCGAAGGCGGCGCCGTCTACCTGCCCCGCAACATCCCCCATGGCTAATGCATTACCTCCGACCGCGAGGACCTCCTCCTCATCGCCACTCCCGCGGGCATCGAGGAAATGTTCCGGCACGCCGGACGCGACACCAGCACTCCCCGCCCCGACGGGTTCGAGATCACCAAGGACCGGCTCGCAGAAGCCGCAGCCCTGCGCGGCACCCTCATCTTCGGACCACCCCGCTGACCCCCACACTCACCCGACCGCCTCGCACCAGCCGTCCCGCCTCCCCGAGGGAGGCGGTCGCGCCGCCGCAGGACAACCCGCCCGGCATTGCCCCTCCGCCCAATCCGCCCCGCACACCCGAACCCAGAGGAACCGTCATGACCAATGTCGCCACCCTGCTGACGGGCTCCGCAGTTGCTCAAGGTGACCGGATCGCCATACGGCACGAGACCACTGCGCTGACCTCTGCCCAACTCGACGACCTGACCGCACGGACCGCCGCGCTACTGCAGGCCCGCGGCGTATGCCCGGGCGACCGGGTGGCTGTCATCACGCCCAACGTCCCGCACTGTGAAATGCGGGGCCCCACCACAGCGACAGGAGGCCCCGCCACAGCCAACCCTGCCCTGATCTACCCGATCGCGGCCGCCATCGGCGCTACGTACACGGCTGCCGTCGGCGCTACGTACGCGGCCGCCGCATGGGCTTGGCGCCGCTACAAGGCCGCGGCCCTGGACGGCGTGTACCCCGGATCTCCGGAACACCAGGCCGCGCTAAAGTCGGTCGAGGACCGCACCGCACCCCAGTTCACGTACTGGCCGCACCTGCCGACCGCGGTGCAGGCTACCCACGACCAAGCTGCCATCGACCACGCCTCCGCGGCGACCGACACCGAGCCGGGGCAGCCCAACGACTTGGTGATCGGGGTCGTGTCCGACGGCGTCGCCTACGCCGAGCAAGGCAACCCGCGGGCGGGATAGGTCACCGAAACGGGGTCCGGCGTGACGTCGATCGCTGTAGCCGCCGACGAAAGGAACGGCCCGTTGATCGCGGTAGCCACCAGTTCCCTCCTCGGCCCACTGATCAGCCTCCTGTTCGAATGCACCTACTACAAGACAGGCAGCCTGAGAGCGCCCTGGCTGTACGCGTTGGCCGGGCTTTCATAGGAGTGGAACACCCCCACGTGTCCTGTGGCTCACGACCACGGAGCCGCAGGACACGGCGTTTCACACGTCGGCTCAGACCCACCGGTCCGAAATCACGTAACGGCACTGACCTCCGGCACGGTTCCAGCCTGACCCCGAGACCCGAACTCTTTGATGTTGCCCGGCTGTTGCCGCGTCTCGACCACGAAACAGACCTTCGACCTGCAGCTGGACGCGATGGTCGGCCTCGAGATCCAGAGCGGGAGCACGTTCACGGACAACAAGACCGGCGCCTCGATCGAGTGGGGACGCCTCGATGGTGGACCGCTCACAGGAGCGGTCCTCGCGCCCTGCTCGCCTGACACCGGGCACACCGCCCCGCACCCGCCGACAGCCCCAGAGCGCCGGATACGGCCACCAATGGCCCCGGCACACGACTCATGGGCCCCAGCCTCACAGCTCACGGGTGCCCGATCTGGCCCCCGCGACCGGTCGCGACCCCTCCCGCGCCCGTTCGCAATACCTCGACCCACAGACCAGGAGCGCTGCCCCCGTGCCCCGCACCCCCGATGTCGTCACTCACGCTTCCCTCGACACCCACCGCCTGATCGTCACTCTTCCGAACCAGGGTCCTGTCGACGTCCGCTCGAACCTCCCGCGCGCCACGGCCGCCGCCATGCTGCGCCGCCTCGCCGACGAGCTCGACGCCGAGCAGCTTCTCGCCGCCATGCCAGGGGAAGCGTTCGCCACCCTCGCCCAGCAGCTCACCCGCCGCCACCGCCCCGCCGAGGCCGCGCGGCACGCCGCCGCCGCTCTCGCCCAACACACCCGCGAGCTCGCCGGCATGCTCGACGCCGCCCTCGACCGAGGCATCCCCGCCGAAGCCCCGTCGGCCGGCCGGCACCTGGTCTCGATGCTGCACAGCCACGCCGTCAACCTCGCCAGCCCGCGCCGCACCGCCATCGAGGATGTGCTCGACCTCGCCGCCGCCCGCCGCGCCCGCCTCACCCGCCGGACGCAGCGATGACCAGCGATGACCAGCGACACGACCCTCGCCGTGGCTACCGACGCCGACGCCGCGCCCCCAGCCGCATGACGCGCTCAGCTTGTCGTTTAACGTCCGCCTTCGAACAGGGTGGCCTGGTGATCACCTGCCCGCACGGCTGGCTGGCCTCGTGTCCGCCCTGCGGTGCGAACGCACCGCGTCGGCACCGATGTCGGTCCGCTCGGGCATGATCGGCTCCGATTCGGCGGTGGGGTGGCGTGACGTGGGCGAGTGGCGGACCGATCCGACCTTCGCGACGTGCCGGACGTTGGCGGACGGGGCGGAACTGTCCTCATTCGCGTGCAGCAGGTGAACGGCCTCCATGACATGATCCCCAGCGGGGAGTGCCCCCAGGGGACTTCGTCAAGCAGGAATCCGTCCTTGGCCTCGGGCCGGATGCCGGCAACCACCGCCCTCACATCGAACGACCCGCTCGCCCGCTGCTTCGGTGTCGCCTCCCGCGGTGAACTGCTGCTCCACCGCGCCAACACCCCAGGTGATTTCCGTGCATTGGTCAGGCTGGCTTCGCCGAGCCCCCACATACACGGGTTCTGTCAGACGGCCAGCGCGGTTGCCTCCGCCTCGGTTTCGGCGGGTTCCAGGGTCCCGGGCCGCACCCTTAGGTGCCGTTGCGCCCCGGCGTGGACGAGACGCTGGACCTCCTGGACACCCTCGCCTGTGCGGCAGCCCAGGGCAATGTCGATATTTTTGTGGTTTCCGACAAGCCTGACGGTCTGCCAGGTTGGGAGAGACTGCCAGCCAGAGGCCGCGGCCCGCCCCGACCGCGGGCGGCCGGGGCCGCTGACATGGTGAAACACACGGGGAGGACGGCACGATGAGTGCGCAGCAGCAGTACGACGAGATCGGTGAGGCGTACGAGGGGTTCAAGGCCCTGCCTCTGGAGCAGTACGCGGTGGTGCCCGGTTTCCTGGCCTTGGTCGGGGACGTGAGCGGCAAGTCGATCCTCGACCTGGCTTCCGGCACCGGCTTCTACAGCCGGGAGTTCAAGCGACGCGGCGCCACGGACGTGCTCGGAATCGACATCTCCGGCGAGATGGTCGCCGTGGCGCAGAAGCTGGAGGAGCACGACCCGCTGGGCGTGCGCTATGAGGTCGGCGACGTGTCCGCGCTGCGGACCTTCGAGCAGCCCTTCGACGTGGGCCTGGCGGTCCAGCTGCTCAACTACGCACCGGACATCGCCACCACTGAGCTGATGTGCCGCAACATCCACCAGAGCCTGAAGCCCGGCGCCGA
Source organism: Streptomyces sp. NPDC032745 (assembly GCF_055579465.1). Lineage (NCBI taxonomy): Bacteria > Bacillati > Actinomycetota > Actinomycetes > Kitasatosporales > Streptomycetaceae > Streptomyces > Streptomyces sp. NPDC032745. The sequence continues at coordinate 127,899 of NZ_JBVING010000009.1, forward strand.
GCTGTTCGTGCTCAACCAGTCGCCCGACTTCCGCTTCGACGGGCCGTCCCCGGACAAGTACGGCTTCCGCAGCGAGCTCACCGGCGAAGAGGTCGAGACCGGACCGCAGGTCCGGACCACGGCGCTGCTCGACCCGCCCGTCTCGTTCGTCGCCAACCGTCCGCGCCGCGAGGTCTACGAGGACTGCCTGAAGGCGGCCGGATTCAGTGAGCTGACCTGGGTCCCGGTGGAGGTGTCCGAGGCCGGTGTACGCGAGTTCGGCGCGGACCACTGGGCGGACCTCTACGCCAACCCCCCGCTGGAAATGCTGCGCTGCCGCGCCTGACGAACCACCGGCCGTCCCTGCGACCCGACCCCCGATGCGCCCGCACCCGGGGCCGGGTCGCCGGCTCCGGTGCGGGCCCGGAGCCCGGCGCGGCTCCTCGCTGCTCAGGGCAGGAGCCTGCCATGGACGCCAGCACCGACATCGAAACGGCCCCTCCCCGGCCGCCCCGACGCCCGTTCCACCACAGCCCGCCACCCACGCACGGGCCGACCCGCGCCCTTGCGTCTGGAAGCTCCCGCACCACCCCGCGTCCGCCGGCACAGCCCGCCGCACCACCACCGCCGTTCTCGATGGACGGGACGTGGACGATGAGACCACCGCCCAAGCACTGCTCGTCGTCTCCGAACTCGTCACCAACGCCGTCGAACACGCCCTGCCCCCGTCGCCCTCCAGCTCCAGCGCCCCGGAAGCGACGGCGCCCTTCGCATCGAGGTCGGCTACGGCGGCCCCGCCGACGACCAGGGCACCTGGACTGGACCACCAGCTGCGCACCGGAAGAGCACGGTCGCGGCGTGAGCATCATCGCTCTTCTGGCAAGCGCCCACGGCACCCGCATCCCTGCGAGGCCGGTGGCCTACGCCCGAGCCTGGCTGCCGACGGGGTGATCGCGGCGTGGCGCGGCCAGCCCCTGCAAGGTGCCCGCATGAATGACCGTGCATCCGACGTCTCCGGCAACGGCCTTTCGTCGTGCGGAGTCCGGCCGCAGTCCCCAGGTGCTGGCCACACCATCTATCGCCGCGTGCACCTGGCCGGTTGCGGAACACCCTCTTTGTCGCGGGTACGGCAAGGCGCCCCGCACCGTTTTGCGTTTGAGTGCGGGGCGCCGAGGTGTCCGGTCAGGCGAGGGTGACGTTTTCCGCCTGCGGGCCCTTCGGGCCCTGGGTGACGTCAAAGTTGACCTTCTGGTTTTCCTGGAGCTCGCGGAAGCCGGTGGCGTTGATCGCCGAGTAGTGGACGAAGACGTCCGGACCGCCGCCGTCCTGCGCGATGAAACCGAAGCCCTTTTCCGCGTTGAACCACTTCACGGTGCCCGTGGCCATGTGTTTCCCCTGTCGAGGATCGCGGGGTACTGGCTTGTCAGTACCCCTGGGTGAGGTGATCGCCCTGGTCCTCGGACACTGCTGCACAGCACGACGCCCGCGATGCGAACCATGGGCGCTCAGACTTCGGAGCCACGACTACTAGCAGGGAAGTTAGCCGATCCGCAGTCATCTGGCTACAGACCGCAGCGAGAGGCGAGTCAGGACGCCGCCCGCACCCGTCTGACCCGCTACGCCCTGCTGCAGAGACGCCGCCGCGCGGGATCTCGTACGGCGCCGGCATCGGCAGCCGGCGCCGGCCGAGCCGCACGGCCGACGCACCGGTGGATCGTTTCTCCGTTGAATTAATCCACTCACCCTGGTGAATTGATCGCCAACGCCGTGATGGTGGGGCTGCGGAGGCGCAGCGGTTAGCCGCGTTCGGCAGCGCCCGGCTTCACATCCGTGCATCACGGGATAACGCCTGCCCCAAACAGAACAGCAGCTATTCACGTGATTACATGACAAGTAATCAGTAGGGGTTGAATTGATGCAAACGCCCTATGCCTTCGGAACGCTGCGCTGTCATATTCGCATCAGATCGCCCCGCTCATCTCGTTGCACCCATCAGGGGGAAGGCAGGAACATGGGCAAATTCAGGTATGGAACCACGGCGTCGGCCATCGTGCTGGCCGCCTTGGGATCGCTCGCGGCCGCGGGCGGCACGGCTCACGCGGAAGCGGGCCAGGACACCATCAGCATGCTGAAGCAGGAGAAGACCCAGTGGTGCTGGGTCGCCTCCGGGCTGACCATCGCCAAGTTCCAGGGCTTAGGTTCCACACAGACGGACTTCTGTAACCGGGCCCAGCCCTACTACGGCTGCAACAACCAGCCCGCCACGCTCGACGACATGGCCAGGGGCTGGAGCAGCCTCGGCATGGCCCACACCGGCTCGGGCCTGAACAGCGCGGCCACGTTCAACCAGGTGTACACCGACGTCAAGGCGGCCCGGCCGATCGGTGCCCGCATCGGGTGGACGTCCGGTGGCGGGCACATGAACGTGGTCTACGGCTTCGACACGTCGAACAACACGATCGCCGTGGCCGATCCGTGGCCGGACACCACCACGTACACGTGGTGGAACTACAACGACTACGTGAGCAACAGCTCGTCCAAGTGGACGCACTCCCGCATCGGCATCTCCCGCTAAGGCAGGCGACATGCGCGACACCGAAATGTCCAGCAAGCGGACGGGCTCTCGCTTCTCCCGCCTGTCCATCGTCATCGCACTGAGTGCATCCGCGCTGCTGTCCGTCTTCGGTCCGGCCCATGCGGTCCCGGCCAAGGACCCTCTCCCGGCAGACATCCCCGACTATCAGGCTGCCCTCGACGCGGTGAAGTCCACCGACGTGCGCAACGCGGTCTGCCGCTTCCTGCGCACTCCGGTGCCCACCGGGGGTGCCGGCGGGCCGGTGCAGACGATCCCCGAAACGGCCGAGCCCTGCCAGGACCTCCCGGTCTTCACGATCAAGGACCCGGTGGCACGGAACGAGATCACCCCCGGGTTCGTAGCGGGCACCGCCAAACCGCTGCCCACCGAGGCGGTCAAGCTGACGCAGCTGGTCTCCTCGCTCAGCACCACCGTCAACGGCCGCAACGCAACCGTCATGCTCGCCCCCACTCAGGGCGGCGGCTGGCACTTGGCGGCCATCCGCGACGGCGACAGCGACGCCACATACGCCGGCAAGGCCACCCTGGGCACGCTGGTCTTCACCGAGCCACAGATCCGCGGCTGGTACCAGCTCAAGCTCACCACCGTCGAGCCACTCAACGACGAGGCCCGGCAAGGCCTCGGCGGCCAGGCGTCGGTGTCGCTCAGCGACTACCAGAAACTGGTCAAGGCCCGCTACGCCGACAAGCTGCCCGGCTCGGAGTACGACACCAACGGCTACTCCAGCGGCTACAGCCCCCAGCGCAAGGCGGACGACCCCTCGTCCTCCACCCTGCTCCTTGCCGGCGGTTCCAGCGCGGCACTCGCCCTGGTGGGAGGGGCCGCTGTGCTCCGTCGGCGCCGGAGCGCAGGCACCCGCTGAGCCCGACCCGTACGCGCTCTCGCTCCGTCCCGGCAGCCAGCCGGGACGGTTCGGGGGGATTGGCGGGTGGGGTTCACAGCCCGTCCGGGACGCCGAGTGGCGCGGTGAACCGCGACTGCCAGCCTTCCTCCGTCAGCACCGCCAGTTGGACCGCTGCCGTACGGGTGCGCAGAGGCAGGAGGCTGCCGATCGCAGTGCGGACTTGGGCGGTAGTCGTTGGGTTGTCTGCACCCATAGCGACCGTGACATGGGCGGCGGGCCGTGCCCCGAAGCGGCCGCTGTACGGGCGCAATCCCGGCCACTGGGCGTGGAACGCATCGACGATCGGCTGGAGTTGCGGAACGGTGACGGCGACGAAGCCGGGCGCCGTCACGAGCTCCTCCAAGAGCAGATCAGCTGTAGGGAAACTCGCTGCCAGGGAACGCACGGCCTTCTCGTCCTGACCTGTCAGCGCCGGTTCCGGCACGAACGGGTAGAGGAGCGAGACGTGCGCCGGCAGCCCACGACGCACCAGAGCCGGGTCGATACGCCACGCCGCATCGAGGAGCGGGGCGGCATCGGGCAAGACAATGACGACGGCAGTGGTCCCTGGCTCTGGCACGCCGTCATCATCGCAGGCCGGTCCGCTACTGCGCCCATTGCACTCCGAGGTGGGCGAGGGTGCGGACCAGGCGGTCGGGCTGGGCGTGGCGGCCCCAGGAGTACGGGCACGTCTTGTACACGATCGAAAACGTGCGTACTGGCAAGGTCTTGGAGGTTGTCGGACCACAAGAGGCGGCCGGGGCAGTTCACCCAGCGGGTGCAGGAGCAATCGCCCGAGGCGCGAAGCCTCCGGGGGTGATGTACCAGAGGCCGTCCTCGCCGGCTTCGCGGCCTCTACCGTCTTCGTCCTGGCCTTCACAGCCGGAGCGGGCCTTGGCCTGCTGTGGCTGTGCGCGGTGACGACACGCCTGGCTTCGTCCCAGTGAACCGCTAACCGCTGGTCGACGGCCGCTCCCGCCTCGGCCCGTCGTCGCTCACACCCTCGCCGAGGACGCCGCCGCGTACTCGGGCTCGAGCGCTGCGTCGTGCTACACCTCGCCCAGGCGGCCCGGCAGGCCGAAGAGTGAGAAAAGGCGGCCGGTGTCACGGTAGGCCGTAATGCCGCTGATCCGGTCGTCGCGGAATTCGACGACTTGGAGGGCCCAGGGCCCAGGGCACGTAGCCGGCGCCGTCCGCGTGGGGGCGGTACTGACCGAAGCCGGGGGAGCCGTTCGCCACGGTCGGGACGAGACGCGAGCCGCGGTAGCCGATCGCGGGGCCGGTGAGCCACGCGTGGATGTCGGGGACACCACGCATCCACTTCGCTTTACGGGGGCAGGCACAGCGTGGCGTCAACGTGGAGGAGCATGTTCAGCTCCTCCATGTCGTACCGGGAGAAGGCCGTGGCGTACCACTCGGCCAGGACCCGGCGGACGCTGTCGTCGGGCGGACGGACGGACGGACGGCCCGTCCGTCGCGTGGCGGCGGTGCAGTTGCGCGCAGTGCCGGGGCTACGTGCAGCGCCGCGATACGGCGACCGGCCCGTTGCGCGGGACGGTCGCCACCGACATGCAGTGCTCATGAAGCGCTGCGCGCAGGGAGGCCACCAGTGACGGGCGACCGGTTCAGCGTCGGTGAAGCGGTGTTCCACCGTGACCGGCAGGGCAACGGCGAGGTTGTCGGGGGTCTACCCGTCCTCCCTCGTGGTGCGCTTCACGGACACCGGTGGGTTCCACTGGATCCGCCCGCACCGTGGCATGTGAAAAGGGCGGGGAGACGGCCGGCAGCGGAGCGCGAGCCGGGCGCGGTGCGGGCTCCGCCGGGACATGTGGCGGTGGACTGCCCGCCCACCGAACTGCGCATCGGGGACCAAGTCCTTGCGGGCGGCCGCCTCGTCGCCGTCGCTGACCTCCGCTACCGGCTCGGCGCCACCCGCACGATGATCCTGCGCAACGGAGCGGTCTGCGTCGCGGAGCGGACCGCGCCGCCCGGTCTGACGGTCCTGACGAATGGCCCGGCTGCCGGCAAGCGCTCTGAGCATGCCGGAAAGAATCTCCGCCGGCCCTGTCACACTTCCGCGGGCCCATCCGTCAGTGCTGTGTAGACGCCAACACGGTGACCTGAAAGAGAGCAGCCATGACGAACACCTCCATCTCGCGGATGCCGAACCCCGGTGACTTCGTCCCCGAGCTAGCCGACGTCAGCGCGGCCCTCTTCCGCGCCACGGGCAACCGCTCGGTGCCGCGGAGCACGATGAGCCTGGTCCACCTGCGTGCCGGGCAGATCGTCGGCAACACGTACCTGACCATCCTGAACACCGCCTTCCTCCGCAAGGCCGGGGTGTCCGAGGAGCGCATCACCGCCGTCTCCTCCTGGCAGGACGCCCCCTACTTCACCGGGGCCGAGCGGGCGGCCCTCGCCCTGGTGGAGGCCACCCTCCAGCCCGCCCCGCACGGCAAGGAACGCGTCTCCGACGAGCTGTACGCCGAGGTGGCGAAGCACTACGACGAGAAGGCCCTCGCCACCCTCACCATCGCGATCGGCCAGATAAACTTCTTCATCGCCCTGGCGGTCATCGGCAAGCCCCAGCCGGTCACCTCTCTCGCCGACGAGCAGTGGGACTGACCCCGCGACCAGGCCCTCGCGTGGGGGCCGGGCGTATGTGGAGTCGTCGTGGCCTGCTCGTGTGCGGGGTACGGCTACGTCGGGTGTGGTCCGGCACGAGGTTGCGCATGCTGGTGTCGGGGAGCAGCGCCGGTGCACGCGGCATGACTGTGGTGGCTTCGTCCCGGCGTCCCGGCGTCCAGGTGGAAGGAGCACGGGGCCGCCTCGCCCGCGATGGAGTGGCACCCCGGCGGCCGCATCCGCTGCGTGGCACTCGCGCGGAGGCGTACCCGGCTGCCTGTCGCACGGTGACATCCAGGGCGCTGTGCGAGGACCATCGAGCGAACTGGTTCCAGGGGCGGTGGGACATAGCCCTCACGGCCTTCTTTACGTGGTGACTGCCTGGGTTGAGGGCGCGGGTGGCGCGCGGGTGAAACGTGACTGACAGCCCCGGTCCTCGGCCAGTGAACCGCGCATACGTGCCGCCTTTTCCCTGAAGGTCGTGCAGGCCGGTCGCGTATGCGCGGTTCCACTTTCCCAGGAGCCTGGCCGGGGACGGCTGCCGAGTGCCAGACCTGAACAGCGCCGCCGAACGCAGGGCGGGCCGTGCCGAAGTCGAGAAGGCGGTGGCACCGGGGCACCGGTGCCTGTCGACGTCTCGGGCGCGGAGGGCGCCCACGCGATGACCATCATCGCCCGGGAGGGTGACATGCTTCGGGTGTCCGACCCCTGGGTCTCGATCACCTGGGTCAGCGAGGACGACTTCATCAACGGCTACATGGGCAAGGCTTGCAACAGTGATCTCCCTGACGCGTACAGCGCATGTCTTCCGCGGTAGCAGGGGCGGTGCGGCGATCGCGACGGCCGCGCTCCTCGCTCTGGCCACCGGCTGCGGCTCCGGCACCGACGAATCGGCAGGCGGCTCCACGAGCCGCCCAGTGAAAGACACCAGCATCACTGCCGAGCCAGGCGAGCGCTTCACGCTGACCGTCGACCAGAACGCCTCCACCCGCGAGTACTGGTACCTGGTCGACCCCGAGCCCGACAGCTCCGTACTCGTCAGCCGCACCCCGGTCTACGCGTCGGACTCCGGCGACAAAGCGGTGGCCGGTGGCGGCGGCCGGCTCACCTTCACGTTCGAGGCCAAGAGCAAGGGGACCACTCGGTTCACGCTGCTGCACTGCACTTTCACCACCTGCCAGGGCAACACCTCCACCCTGCCCCCCGAGACGACTGGGCCGTCCGCCACACCCACCACGGGGGCGACCACTGCCTCCCAGGCGCCCGAACGCATCACCTACACCGTCACCGTCAACTGATCCGAAGCGGCCAAGTCCCGGCCTACGACGGGCAGGCCCGCCGTCCGCGCGCGGAGGCCTTCCGGGCGGTGTCTGCGTGCGGATGGCGCAGCGCCGCGCAGTGTCTCCTGGGTTGGGACGCGATCGGCCACCAGAGCCTGTACGAAGCAAACGTCGGCCTCGCGGGACCGATCGCAGACTGACCGCGCACCTATCCGTTGTCCGCAAGGCGGCCGTTCCGCTGCCTGAGCCGCTGGCCGCGCACGGTGCGGGTGCGCGCCGAAGGCTGTCGGCCGGTGAACCAGCAGGGCGCGGGAGCGAAGGCCTCACGTGCTGGACAGCCGATTCCGGAAGCCCGAACAAAAACCCCTTGCCCAATGGTCAAGAAGTGTTGACCATTGGAGGCATGCCTACCGATGATCTTCCCCAGACGTTCCACGTCACCACTGACGAGCAGCTACGCGCCGTTTCCAATCTCACGCGCCACCGGATCATGGCCGTGCTCCGCTTCGAGCCCGCGACGATCACGCAGATCGCCGAGCGGGTGGGCCTTGCGAAGGGGAGTTCCAGCTACCACGTGCGGCTGCTCGAGCGGGCCGGCCTGGTGAAGGTGGTGCGAACGCGGAAGGTCCGGGGGGTCACCGAGCGGTACTACGCCATGGCCGCGCGGTCGATCGTGCTGCCGGATCGGGGCGAGGGAGGGCCGGATGTGCTGATGCGGCATGCGGTGGCGGATCTGGAGGCAGCGCCGGTGGACGGCGAGCGGCACGTACGGATGGCGCATCTGCGGCTCACCGAGGAGCAGTTCGCGCAGCTGGGGGCGCGGCTGCAGGCACTGGCGGACGAGTACCGGGAGCTGTCCGATCCGTCGCTGCCGGACGCGTCACTCGTCTTCGCGCTGTTCCATCCGGCACCGCGCGCGCAGGGCGAAGGGGACGTCAAGTGACTTCAGACCTACGGAAGTTGCCGACCGGGTTCGGGCGGCTGTGGACCGCTCAGACGGTGTCCTCGCTCGGTGACGGGGTGTTGCATGCCGCGCTGCCGCTGCTCGCGTTGACGTTGACGCGGGACCCGATGGCGCTCGCCGTCGTCACGGCCGCCGGAACTCTGCCGTGGCTGCTCTTCGGGGTGCTCGGCGGTGCGCTGGTGGACCGTTGGGACCGTCGGCGCACGATGTGGGTCACGGACGCGGCGCGTGCGGTGCTGCTCGCGATACCGGCGGCAGCGGCCGCGCTCGACGTGCTGAGCATTCCGCTGCTCGCGGCCGTCGCCTTCCTCCTCGGCCTCGGCGGACTCTTCTTCGACACGGCCGCCACGGCCTATCTGCCGGATCTGCTCGGCCGCGACCCCGCGCTCCTGGAGCGCGCCAACTCCCGCCTGCGCGGCACCCAGACCGCCGCGTCCGGCTTCGCGGGGCCGCCCGCGGGCAGTGCCCTGCTCGCGCTCGGGCGGGCGGTTCCGCTGCTCGCCGACGCGGCCTCCTTCGCGCTCTCCGCACTGCTCGTACGGTCGCTGCCTGCCGCACCCCGGCCCGTACCGCAGGCCCGTGAGTCGCTGCTGCGACAGGCGCGGGCCGGCGCCGCGTACGTGTTCCGGGATCAGTTGCTGCTCGGACTCGCGCTGCGTCCGGCGGTCGGGAACGTCGCCTTCATCGCCGTGGAGACCGTACTCGCCCTCTTCGCGCACGACCGTCTCGGCATCGACACCTTCGGCTTCGGCCTGCTCCTCACGGCGGAGGCCACCGGCGGTCTGCTCGGCGCGGGCATCGCCTCCCTCCTCGGCCGACGACTCGGCACCGGCACCGCGCTCACCTGCACGGCCGCAGTCGAGGGACTCGCCATCCTGGGCCTTGCCGCCGCCCCGAACCCGTACGTCGCCGGCCTCGCGCTCGCGGTCTGCGGAGCGGGCGTGGGCGCCACGATGGTGCTCGGCCCCTCCCTCCGACAGGCGATCGTCCCCGCCCATCTGATGGGCCGGGTCGCCTCCACCTCCCGCATGCTCGCCATGTGCGCCGCCCCGTTCGGCGCCTTCTTCGGCGGCTGGCTGGCCACCACTTACGACGTACGCACCCCGCTCTACGCCGCCGCCGGCCTCCTCCTCACCATGACCGCCGTCACGTCGACCATGACCGGCAACCGCCGGGTCGAGGCGGCGCTCCGTGCCGCCGCCCCGGCCCGCGGTCCAGGTCACCCGGAATCCGCGGTTCCCGTTCGGGAGGGCGCACCCGAACTCCTCCTCGGCATGCCGGGCCCGGGCCAGGCTCGCGGTCAACGTGGTCCGTGAGGTGGAATGGGGGCGCGTTCAGGACTGTGCTCGGCTGCTGATTTCGTGCATCCGTTCCCGCCCCTCTTGTGGGGGCGGACGGTCGGCGCGTGCTGCGGCACCCCTGCGTGGTGGGGGCCGCAGCTGCAACCGTTGCCGCAAGGTCAGCTGTGGTCGTGGCCGTAGTACAGGCTGAGCTGGTCGCGGTAGGCGGTGTCGCCGCGGTGCTCGTCCTTGTCGTAGTCGGGGGAGTCCTTGATCTGGTTCTTGGTGAGGTTGACGTGGACCTCTTCTTCCTTCAGGTCGATGCGTGCGATGGTGCCGGCGGGGATCATGACGTGCTTGCCGAAGATCCAGGGTCCGGTGTCGACGACAAGGTAGGAGGCGTCGACCTCCTCGGTGTGCTCGTCGACTTTGCCGATGTGTCCGTCGCTGGCTTCGACCTTGAAGCCGATCAGGCGGGTGCCGGGCTTGTAGTGCGACTCCGGGTTGTAGCTCCACATGTCTGCAGTCACGGGGTCTCTCCACTTCTCTGGGGGCGGGGGCGGGGCCGTTGTGGTGCGGCGTTCAGGTGTGGAGGAGGCTGTTGCGGCCGTCGTGGCCGTCTGCTTCCTCCTCGTCGAGCCAGTGACCGTCGTGGGCGAGGTAGCGGAAGCCGTGCTGCTCGTTCATCGGGAAGGCGATGGTGACGGCGCGGGTCCCGTCCCGGCGCTCGGTCAGGGGGTGGGCTCCGGGCCGCCAGTCGTTGAAGTCGCCGACCACGCTGACCTCACCGGCCGGGTGGCCGACGGGTAGGACGAACGTGATCTCGGTGCGCTTCTTGCGCCGGGTGCGCTCCAGCACGGGACATCAGCTCCTCACCTGCAGGCGGATGGCCTGGCCATTCCTGCCCGCTCCAGCGGCCGGCGCAGCGGGGGACTACGCCACACGCCGCACATGTGCCACCCCAACGGCCGCACGTACCAAGGCAGAGCCCTCATGACCACCGACGGAGGCCGCCGCGATGAGCTCAGAGGGCCACTGGACTGCTGCAACTCCGTCGCCTGGGGCGGGGGAGACAAGATCATGCTGACCATCGACGATTACTGGCGGAAGGGAACCCAGCGCAAGCACTTCACCATCTGGATCAATGACAAGGAAGGCGCAGCCAAGGACGGCACAGCGGCAGCCGTGGTGCTCAGCTACCCGCCGAGCAACTCTCAGATGGCCTACACCGTCGGTCCCTTCCTGCTGCCAGGAGAGACCAGCTGGAAAGCCGTGGCTCCCAACCTCAGTCCCGACAGCCTCGGGTGGTTCGCCAAGGACCAGACGACCGCCTCGGCCTACGTGACGCAGTCACCGCTTCGTGCCATGGGGCGGCCCGAGGACACGGTATGCACGGGGCACGCGATCAGGGCCGTCGCGTGCCCTGGTCGCAGGCCTCTGGTCAGGATGGCTTCGCCTACCACCACGGGCCGTCGTATCGCGCCGACCACGGTGTCAGCGCCACGACGGTTGCTCACACCGTGCGTGCAAGTCGCCGCGGCCAGCCCGTGGAACCCGACGGGGATGACCACACAACCGAGCCTCCGGCGACGGGTTCCTCGCAGCTCGAGCTGCAGATTCCGGGCCCGTTCGCTTGGGCGTTCGACCTGTTGCGGATGGGCGGGAAGGAGCACTTGACGCGCTCGTACAAAGACCGGCGTGCCCTCCTGGAGCAGTTGTTCACCGACCAGGCTCTGACGGCCCCGGGTGGCCCCTCGTCCCGATGACGACGGACCTGGCCAGGGCCCGGGAACGGCTGGAGACCTGGACCGGCGTGTCAGGGGTGGAGGGCATCGTGTTCAAGGGCCTGACCACGCCGCGACCGTGGAACGGAGGTGCGCCTCTACTGCGGGGCTGGTTCGGTGAGGGTGGCGAGGCCCGCGCACAGCAGTTGTACGCCGCGGGCGAACTTGTCGTCCTCGGTGAAGGCCGAGGCTGCGGCCACGGTCAGGGGGAACCGCGCGTGCAGGGCTGCGGCCTCCTCGGCGCCGACGGCCGCAGCGGGGGATTGGCTCTGCTCCTGGAGGACGAAGCCGGTGGCGTGGCTCAGGAGCGCGTCCGCGCCGATCGCTGCGTGCCCGGTGGGGATACCGGCGTCGCGCAGGGTTTCCAGGAGCCGTTCCATCAGGGACAGTGCGCCGGCGCTGAGGACCTTGGGGCTGTCGGCGAGCATCACCGCGCCGCCGGGGTGGAGGCGGATGCTCTCGCGGAGGGTGACGAGCTGGGCCTGGACCCTGTACTGCCAGTCCGCTGCCGGGTCCAGTGCGGACAGGGCCGCGGTGCCGGCGTCGTAGGCCCGGCGGGCGACGCGGTCCGCCATCAGCTGGATCAGGGCGTTCTTGTTGGGCACGTGGTAGTAGAGGCTCCCGGCCTGCGCGTCGAGCCGCTGCGCCACCTTGCGCATGGACAGGCCGTGGTATCCGGACTCGGCGAACTCGGCCATGCCCGCGTCGATGATCCGCTCTCGCGTCAGCTTCATGGGAGCACTCTATCCCCAATTTCTAACAGTGTTTGAATTCTGGGGTGGTCAGGGCTACTGTCGTCCCCGAAGCACACGACCGGGGACCGAAGGGGGGTGGTGGCGATGGACGCAGTGGTGTTCAACGTGACCACGGCAGCACTGATGGTTTTGATGTTCAAAGGCGGACTGGCCCTGCTCGCCGAGGACACGCTGCGTGGCCGGCGTATCCCCTGGGCCGCCGTGGCCCTGACCGCCCTCGCCTTCGCCGGGGTGGCGCTCCAGCTGTGCCGGTCCGGCGCTATGGACACCCTCGACGCCGACCCGGCCAGGTCGGGCTGGTAGCGGGTCCTCACCTCGGTCTTCATGCAGAACGGCGGCCTGTTCGGCGGGGCCTGGAACATCGCCACGCTCGCCGCCGTCGCGGCCCTGGCCGACTGGTTCTGGGGCACCCCGCTCACCCTGGCCTGTTCCTCGCCGGGATCCTCCTGCCCGAGCACATCGACGCACTCTTCGGCGCGGGCGGCCACCACAGCACCGACCCCCGCAACTTCGCGGGCAGTTCGGGAGCCACCTACTTCCTCGGAGCGGCCCTGGCCGCCGCCCTCCTCCTGCGCGTCGTACGCGACCTGCGCACCGGAGGGGACAAGACGCAGCGCAAGGAAGCCCTGCTCGCGGCCGGCGTGCCCGTACTCGGCCTGGTCATGTGGTTCACCCAGTCCAACGGCCACGGCCTCGTGTCCGTGTACGGATTCCTCCTGGGAGCCCTGGCCTGCCTGCTCGCCCGTCCGGCAGCGCTCCGCCCACGTCCGGCCTGCCAGAACGCCACCCGCCCGGCCTGAGCCCCGGATCCGACAGATCCCGCTCAGCGGGAGTGTGCACTGCCGACGTCCCGTATCCGTCAGCGCCGGCAGCGGCGACGGGGTGCGCGGTTCGTTGCTGTGTCCGGTTTCGTGGGCGGCCCCAGCGGTTGCCGCCAACCGGCGGCACGGGGCATTCCCTTCGAACGAATGATCCGTCTGCGGCCAGGCCGGATGTGCTGTTGTCCCGGACATTGCTCCCTTCCGCTTGGCAAGGGAGCAGCACACGGCCCCAGCCTCACGCCCCAAGTCCCTGGGCCCGCTTCCCAGACGCGGCACATCGCTCCCAAGGTCGTAAACGACTGGGCAGCAAGGGCGGCCGCCCGACGGCCTTTCGACCGCGAGGCCTAAAAGCAGCGGAACAAAGTCGAGCGGTGCATCAGCCAGCTCAGGCAGTGGCGAGGGCTGGCCATCCCCTACGACAAGACGGCAACCGTCTTCCGGGCGGCCCTGCACCTCGCGGCCATCCACATCTGTGCCGCGAGGTGATCCCTGAGAAGTCGCTGTCGTACCGATCAAGGAGCTTGTCGATCGAACGGGGGTCTCGTTCGGGGGATCGCGGTCGGTGCCGGGCGTGATCGAAAACGCCGAACGGCCGCCTGGACTGCGCCGTCAAATCACCTGGGCCGCCGCCGGTGGCGCGTCGATCGCCAGCAGGAGGCTGACGTTCCGATACCCGGCTACTCGGGCCGCTTCGTTGCCGTGGCGCCGACGCTGGCGCTGGCGCAGACGGGGTGGGTGCGGGCGGCATAGGAGCGAGCGGCCACGACGAGGCCGATGCCCAGGCCGGCGAATGCCAGGCCACCGAACTCGATCATCCAGGTGATCCCCGAGCTGGTGGTGAACGGCGGGGACGGCTTGATCGCGGGCAGCACGCCGACGGCGATGAGCGGGGCCATGACGACGAGTACGGCCCCGTACATCGTCAAAGGGATGCCGGTCAGCCAGGCCGGGATCAACGGCAGCAGGCGCGGGACCCGCCGTCCGGACAGGATCAGCGTCCAGCGGGGGAACACCTGCCCCCACACGTACAGCAGCCCCAGCAGCAGGAAGACGCCGACCATCGCAGCCAGTACGGTCACGTCGATCCCCGCCGCCGCGGCCGCCTTCGACGGCCCCGACGCGCCGACGCTCGTCGTCCGCCGCCAGTCATCGGCCGAGACGCCGAGTGCGTCGCCGCCCAGCGTCCAGATGCTCTTGACTCCTGCCCACGGAAGGAGTCCACACATGAGCAGGTACACCGCCCTGCGGGTCCGCTTCGGGGCCGGGGAGACAGCTGGGTGGGCAAGCGGGCCGTCGCTGGCGCCGGCGTGCGGCCGCCCGCATCGCGGACAGTCGCCGCGCAGCCGTCGACGGTATGACAAGCCGACGAGGAGCACAAGCGCGGCGCCGAGCGTGTTCAACAGCACCTGAGCCAAACCGGTGGCGCTCTCGATCCCCGAGAGCGTTACCAGCGACACGAAGTAGATCGGCAGGCCATTCGTCCCCACGACGAACACCGGGATCGTCACGATCAGCGCCGTTGCCACCGAGGCCCGCCAAGGCCTGGCAAGTGTTCGGGTGCTGGCCAGGCAAGCCCCGCCGGCCAGGACGGCGAGGGCCGCCAGGGAAAGCTGGACCGCAGGCGCGTATGAGGCGTGCTCCTTCCATGGCACGGTGATGCCCGCCGCCGCCCACGTGACCTCGACGCCGGCGTACAACACGCCCCACAGTGCAGCGGCCACGGGCGTCCACATGGGCCACCGCCGCCACCACAACATCCGCCCCGGGCTTGCGGTCGGTGGCCTAAGAACGCCGCCTACCTCCGAGTTCGCAGGAACAGCCACCGTGTGACCTCCGTACATCCCGATTTCCGAGACTCCAAGAATCCCCGCCACCCGCGCTGATCACATCCACCCCACGGATCATCCGGCCTCCCCCGCGCAGGGGAGGCCGGCAGGCCAGCGGTCGGCGTGCTGTCCTGCCCGGGTCGCGGGGCCGGGCGCCGCGGCGCTCAGGCCTGCGGCTTGCGGTTGTTCCACGCGGCGAGGACCGCGTCGTGCTTGTCCTTGTCCAAGCCGACGGGAGTCTTCCCCTGAAGGTATTTGGGCCGTGGATACGTGCCCTCGCCGAGCGCCCGCCAGGTGTCCGCGACGGTCTCGGCGACGGGGCGGCAGCGTAGACCTGCGGTCAGGGCCTTGGCAGAAGAAGCGGTCCAGGTTCCGATCACCTCGGGAATGTCAGGGGCCCACAGCGGGAGCTCGGCCCACGGAGCCACGCCGTGATCATGGAGGAACTGCTCGTCCATCCATACGAGTTCGGTCGCGGCACCGGTGGCGTCGACGCAGGCACTCAGCAGCTCGCCCATGGTGGTGCTCTCGCGGACACCGGTGGTCAGATATCGGCCGGTGCCGCGCTCGGCGAGCCGGTCGAGCATGAAGTTGGCGATGTCACGGGCGTCGATCAGCTGTATCGCGCGGTCCGGGGAGCCTGGAGCCAGCACACGGCCGCCACGTGCGATGGCCTCCAGCCACCACGGGAGGCGCCCGACGTTCTCTCCGGGACCAACGATGATGCCGGGATTGACGATCAGGGCGCGTTCGGGGAAGCCCTCCTCGACCGCCCGCTCGCATCCGGCCTTGAGTGCGTTGTAGGGCACGTCGTCCGGCGAGGCGTCCGGAGCGCAGGCGTGGAGCGGGAAGGACTCGTCCACACCCTTTGCGGGCCAGTCCGAGTAGGCGTGGAAAGACGAGACGAAGGCGTAAATCTCAGCGTGCCCGGCCAGTGCCCGGACCGAACGCTGCACGATCTGGGGCTCGAACCCGCAGGTGTCGACTACACAGTCCCAGGTCCGCTCTTCTACCAGCGCACGCAGAGCGGCTTCGTCTTCTCGATCGCCCTGGACCGCTTCCGCCCCCGAAGGCGTCGGGCCCGCCTGTCCGCGGTTGAACAACGTCACCTCGTGACCACGTCGCAGCGCCTCGTCGACGAGCGCACGGCCCAGGAAGACGGTTCCACCGATAAAAAGGATCTTCATGGTCGCAAGACTTTCATCATGCAACGAATCCGCCAAGATCGTCTGCACCAGCGTTGAGTAGGTTTCGTACCGGCCGATCCGATCAACTTCGTCCATCTCGAGCACGCCGAGGGCGACGTCGGGCCGGCAGTACGGGCAGGCGGGTACACCCTTCGGCCAGCACCCGGCGCGCCTCCTCGCTGCTCATGGCCGTACAGCGCTTCCTGGCGTCCCGGCAGTCCCCGGCGTGGACGCGGACCGGCAGCCGCCCCGCTCCGATGCTCCGCTCGATCAGCCACGCGGGCGGCCCGGGCGGCGGCAGCCGCCGCTGTCTGGCGAGGGCATCCGGCTCCTCCGCCAGGTTGAGTGCCCGCTCGGCCCGGGCGAGCTCGCCGCACAGGTAGGTCACCACGGTGCGCAGGCGCGGCAGGTCGGGCGGGAGCTCGGACACCGCTCCGCCCCCGTCCTGCGCCTGCCGCAGGGCCTTGCATGCCGCGCAGAGAGGCGAAGACCCAACCCCTTACCTGCATGTCGGAGCGTGGCTTCTCTGCACTAAAGGTCGTCCCGTAGCGGCGGGGCGCAAGTGAGATGATCTCTCATGCCGTCAGTGTGCTCGCGACCACTGATGATGCCCACGGAGGCCCGGTAGCGCCGTCTGGATCTGCCCAGGATGGGCGGCGACCACCGGCCGGTGCTGGCGGTGCTGTCCCGGACGGAAACGGCTGACCCCAGGCGCTCGCCGAAGGCCCGGCCGACGCCGGGGTGGCGAAGGGTTGGTGTGCGGGGCCGACGGAACCGGGTACCGTCTTTGTCATGTTCTTCCAGAGGCCGATTTACGAGTGAGGGCGTGATGGGCCACTGCTGACGTCCTTCGACGTCGCCGCCCGGCCCCACCGATGAATCCGTAGATCACTTCACATCATTACCGGGAGAACCCGTGACCGTGAGCAAGAACATCAACAACCCCGTGGGCCAGGGCGGCGGCCAGCGCAAGAGGCTGTCCCGCGCCGAACGGCAGAACAACGGTCCGCACCGCAACCTCGACCGCCGGGGTGCAGCCGACCAGAAGGCGGAGCTGGTGCGCAAGATGCGCGAGAAGGCAGGCGCAGCTGAGGGCGCCGGGCAGGCGGGCGACGACACCGCACAGAGCTGACGCACCGCCGCCGCGGGGCGGCACCGCACGGGGCAGGGCCCGGACCGCGACGCGCCGTCCGGGCCCTGCCGCCGTCCGGGGCTCTGCTGCTGCACCGGGCGCGGCCGGTCCCGCTCAGCTCTCGGCCGCCCCCCCCCGCGTCTCAGCCGACCACCCGGGGCAGCCGCAGATTCAGCAGCCCCGTCGGCTCGTTGCCGGTGCCGGTGCCGGTGCCGGTGCCGGTGCCGGTGCCGGTGCCGGTGGCGGCCTGGCGGTGGGCGGCCGGTTCCGGGCTGGTTTCGCCGACGGATGCCGGCCGGGGAGAGTGGTCGCGGGCGGTGGTCCCCGCCGCCGACCCGGAGGCGGTCCGCGGGGCCCGGTCGGGGCGGGGTGGGTGGCGGACCGGCTGACGGAAGCTCTGGGCGTAGCGTGCCGCTGCCGCGCTGCCGGCCGAGGGTGACCGCCTCGGCGGTCGGTCGCCTCGTTCGAGCCGGCCTCCTGGTCTACCTCGTCGGGGACGTCTGGTGCTGTGACCGGGAAGGTTCGCCGGGTTGCTCGTTGTGCTGGTTGGAAATGAGTTCTCCAACCAGCACGGGGAGGCGGGATGGCGCAACCAGTCCGGGTTCGCAGGCGGACCGGGCAGGAGGGCCAGGAACTCCAGCACATCGTCCGGCGGGGCAGTACCGGCTCGGTGCGGTTCCGACGAGCGATGATGCTCCTCGCCTCGGCTGGCGGCAGCACCGGGATTCGGCGAGGGCCGCCGTGGTCGACTTCGGCCGGTCGCGTGCACGTACGTCTCCGTCGGCGGCAACTCGCCCTCGACACCGACCTGGTCGTCACCCTCCCCGACGCGGTCACCCGCACAGCCCGGGAACAACTCGGCCTGGTCACGCTGCCGCCGCCGATCCCGCTGCCCGACGTCCCCCTGTACCCGCTGTGACATCAGCGCCACGACAACGACCGCGCCCACACCTGGCTGCGAGACCTGGCCACCGATACCGTCCATGCACTATTCACACCACCGGCCACCTGCAAAGGCCTGCGGCAGCTGACTCCCGTTCTCGTGAACATCGCCTATACGTGCGAGCGTGCGACTCCCCGCCTCCCGTCGAAACGACGTCGTAAGTTTGGCGGCCGTTGTCCTGGTTACCGACCTTCAAAGCGTGGTGTCGTAGGGGCTGACGTCTCGTGATCCCTGCGGTATGCCGACGTGGTCAGCAGGACGGTGACGGGCGGTCAGCGACAGGTCGTTCAGCGTGGAGTCCTGGTGTCAATCGTCTCCTGACGGCATCGGGTCTTCCCCGAAGCCGAGTATGGCGGTGGACTCAGCGCCAGTCGTCGATCACGTAGGCGTCTGGGTGGCTGTAGCCAGGTTCGTTGGGCTTGTGCATGGCCACGCCTTGCAGCCAGGTACGGAAACCGCGGTCGACCATGCGCCGGTAGGCATCCTGGCGGGCCAGGTTCATTCCGGCGTCCAGTTGCCTCAGTCCCTTCTCTGCAGCCAGCTGCTCGCACGCATTCAGCAGTCGTTCGAACCGGTCCGCGGCGCCCGGGCCAGGGCGTACGGCGCCGAATTTGACGAAGCACACATCCTCACCGGCCTCCGAACCTGCTCCGCAGTGGCAGACAGCCAGACCGTCGAGGTCGGGGCCGGCGCCCTCGAGGAGGATGGTGTCACCGAGTCCCTGCGCCTGTGTGGCCATGATCTCGCGCTCCAAGCTCAGGCCCTCGTACACGGCCCCCGTCAGTGCGCGACTGAGGCTCAGTGCGTCGGGCCGCTCAGCGGCGGTCAGCTCGCCGTACAGCACTCGGCCGGGGACTGCGGCACTGACGGCGACCTGTTTCTTCATGATGGCTGTAAGGAATCGGGGCCAGAAACCGTACCGGCGGTAGAGCTCGAGGTGCTTGGGACTGTGCGAGAAGGTGAACAGGCCGAGGTGGCGGTTCTCCCAGGTGTCGAAGCAGGCCATGACCGGTTCCATGAGGCGCCTGCCGATGCCCTGGTCCCACAGATCCGGACGTACGGTCAGCGGGCCGAAGAACCCGACGCTGCCCCAGTTGGCGGCGAAGTTCGAGGCGACGACCTCGCCCTCGACGGTCGCTGCGAAGGCCGCGTGTGGATCTGCCGCCCAGCGGGTGCGGACATAGTCGGCGGTCCCGAAGAACGTCTCCGGCTCAGGAGCCCCGAGGAAGGTGCCGAAGGCGACCCTGAAGATCTCGTCGGCCCGATCCAGGTCAGGCTCAACCAGCGGGCGGACCGACACCGAGGCGGCGACACTCGTTCGCTTCGCTGCGGGCATGATCGCTCTCCTTTCCGCCCCAGTTCCATCGGACCACGGACGTGCGCCGCGGGCGAAGCGACAGCTCCGGCGGTACCTCAAGGATCGAGTGGCCGCGTTCCCCGACGACCGGGCGGCCGTCTTCCTGCCGATCGACGACCCGCTGGGCCCCGGTCCGCCGGGGGCCTCCGAAGAGCCAGAGGAGCGCCGACTGCGCCTGCTCTACCGCCTCGCCCTGCCATGGCTATCACCGCCTCGACAAGTTCGCCGAGCGAACCATTGGAGCCCGCCATGGCTACTTGACCTTGAATGCGTGATGTCGTCATGGTGGCTGGCGTCGGAGGCCGGTGCCGGTGAGGCAGTGGTCGAGGACGTCGTGGCGGTACGGGAGCTGGCGGAGGCGGCGTCGGACGGCAGTGATCAAGTCATCGGGGTCGGCGAAGGCACGATTGGCCACGGTGGTGCGTCGTAGGACGGACCAGATGCCCTCGACCGGGTTGAGGTCGGGTGCATAGGGCGACAGTTGGAAGACAGTGAGCCGGTCGCGGTCGGCAATGTCGCGGCGCATGCTGGCGGTGAGGTGGGTGTTGAGGTTGTCCCAGACCAGCACAACCAGACCGCCAAGCTGCTGGTGGGCAGTCTGGATCAGGTCGCGGTAGTCCTTCCGGGAGGCGCTTTTGCGCCCATCGGCCGGGCGTCCGGGCAGGGCCGGTAGATCAGCCGCGCGGACTCCCCGGCCTTGTAGCAGGCCTGGGCGGCCACCGATAAGCGGCGGCGGGAGCGGCCCCGCACGCGAACCACAGGGGTGTGGCCGCGGCGGGACCAGGTACGGGTGGTAGGCGGCGTCATCGAGAATCCTGCTTCGTCCTCGAAGACGAGCCAGGCGTCGAGCGCCGCCACGGTCCTTCCACCTGCGGCCAGGTCTCCTTCATCCAGCTGGCCATCACGTTCTCGTCCCGCTCGACCACCCGCCGGGCACAGGGATCTGGCAGCTCCAGCCGTGCCGCTTGAGCAGGGCGGCCACCCCTTGCACGATGTAGCTCCTGTGAAATCGGCGCCCGATCAGCGTCTTGATCCGCGAATGGGTCCACGTCTGGTCCGGCCACCCATGTGCCACCGGCCCCTTGGCCAGCTCACGCTCCAGCACGGCGAACAGTTCGTCGCTGAGCAGTGGCAGCGATGCCGGGCCCTTCGAGGCCAGGGCTCTCGGCCCGTCCTGCGACAAAGCCTTGCGCCAACGCTGTATCGACCGGACGCTGACCCGCAGGTCGTGGGCGATGACCGTGTCCTCGTCGCCCTGCCGGAACCGCTCGGCCGCCTCCAACCGCAACTGCTCGCGGAAAGCACGCACGGCTGCGCAACCCCCGCCACGAACAACAGCGACCCCCCTGAGACAGGCAACACACCTCCACGCGAACAGCCACCGCCCAGCACCCCCCCACGGCTGCCCCAAAACTGGCAGACAAGTGCGCGAAGCCGGCCAACGTCGTCGTCGCAGACTGCCTGGCGTACGGGTGTCGCAGACTGCCTGGCGTACGGGTTGGGAGAGGCCTGAGCCGATGCGGAACCGCATTTCGTCCGCGGCCCGGCGGATCTCCTCGCTCTGGACGGTGTCATCGAGCAGCCCCAGGAGCACCATCAACGCCCGCGCCTCGTGTTTGCTGATCAGTTTCAGCCGTGGTCGGTGACGCCACCGAGGACGGTGTCCAGCAGGTCCAGTGTCTCGTCCATGCTGGGTACAACGCCGCACAGATCGCAGGTCACCGTGCTTCCCGGCGCACCGAGCGAGTGGCGGCGCGGGGCAGCCGCGATCGTGTCTCCCCGGATCTGGTGTCTGCGGTCAGCGCAGATCTGGGGGAGGGGGCGACCGTGGTGGGGCTGGCTGCGGCCGCCGGGTGAACGGTCGGCGGGTGCCGGAGCCCCAAGCCGCATCGGAGGTCTTCGCCAGGTTCGAGACCTGCTGATCAACGTGCCCTGTTGGGGGCGGGCGGCCGCGTGGGAGGGCTCAGCTGCTCTTGCCGAGGTCGGTCATGTACACGGCCGTGCTCGACATCTTCGTGGAGTACTTCTTGCCGACGGACGGGCCGCCTCCTACGTAGATGGCAGGGCTTGACTGCTTCGTCTTCCTGATGACCTTGACGTTGTTCGAGTAGACGTAAGAGTCACTACCGGTGGCGCTTCCATCGCCAGAAGTGACGTTCCCGTCACCGCCAACGGCGCTACCGTCACGGGATTCGTGCTTGACGTCGGGCTCCTCGGCGTCAGTGGAGTTCTCGTCGCGCACGTCGCTGACGACGGTGGAGGCTGCGGTGATGTGGGCGGTGTGGGGGGCTGCCGGGGCGGCGAATGCACTGGACGACATGGAGACGGCTCCTACGGCCAGCGACGTCGATGCGGTGAGCAGGACAAGGCGCCGGGTGCGGATGCCGTTCATCGGGGGTGCTCCTTGCAAGCTGAGGGGGGAGGGGAGGGCCGTTCTGGCTGCTCTTCCATTACGCCCCGGCACACCGGCTGCGTCACGCCACTGAAAGTCGTGACTTGACAGCCCCCCGCTCCGCGCACTCGCGTCACACGCCCCAGGCCCCGCGGGCCCAGCCGCGCCGGCGCTTACGGCCTCAGACCAACATGCAGTGATCCGCCTGGGGCATCACGGTCGCTCTGGCGGTGCGCTTCGCCGCACGCCTGTTCCCGGATGCCCTGGGCGGACACCATCAGCGCCGCCTCGGCGCGGGCGTGGCCCTTGCGGGTCTGGCACCGCTGTCCGGCACCTTGCCCGACAGGTAAAGGCGGATCCGGGCCAGGCCACGTCCGCCCCACACAGTGCGGACCGCTGCTCAGGTCAGCCTGCGACGGGGTGTGTCGGGAAGCCCGGTACCGTCGCGTCGTCTTACGGTGCGCTCATGCCCGACAAGCTCCCGGACCGCACCCGGTCGCTGTGCTGCCCGGCTGCGCACCGGTGAGGCCGCCCAGGCGGTGCCAGAGGATCTGAGAGTGCTGGTCCGGGGGGTGTTCCGCGCGGCCCGCACGGATACGGGGCTGGCGCTCGCGCTGGCCGGCGTGGACGCGGACAGTGCCGAGACGGTGGGCATCGTCGGCCGCGCGGACTACCTCAGGCTGCTGGCCCTGGGGGCATCTCCCAGCCTGGCGTCGCAGATCCTCTTCGACGGCGCTGGTCAGTCCAATACCTGGCGCAGCGAGCAGCCGGCGTTCCCTGCCGTGCGCGGCGCGGTGGCCGCCGCGACCTCGAAGCGGGCGGAGCGCCGTCCGTCCCGTTTCACGGCGGAGCTCCGTCGCCAGTTCCTCGAGTAACTGCGGGCAGGGATGGCGACGACGACGGCCGCGGCCGAGGTCGGCATCACCAGCGCGACGGTATGCCAGCGCCGTCGCCGCGATCCCGGCTTCACCGAAGCCATGGACCGGGCCACCGCCACCCGCAGCACCCCGGAACCCGCCGGCAGCCCCGCCGATACCCAGTGCACTGCCTTCCACGAGCACCTCGCCGCCCATGGCGTGCTCCGCCAAGCAGCCCTCGCCGCACGCATCCGGCCGGAGACGGTCCACGACCGGCGCAGATCCGACCCCGATTTCGCGAAGCAGACCGGCCACCTGCGGTTTTGAGAGGAGCCAGCGCCGTAGACGACGATGTCCTGGTGGCGGGGGAGGGTCAGGCGAGGCGGGAGCCGAGTCGGAAGGGCATTTCGCCCGCGGACCGGCGGATTTCCTCGCTCTGGGCGGTGTCCTCGAGGAGCCCGAGGAGCACGATCAGGGCTCGGGCTTCGTCTTCGCTGATGAGTTTCAGGTGGGGTTCGGTGACGCCGTCAAGGGGGGGTGTCGCGCAGGTCCAGTGCCTCGTCCGTGCCGGGCACAACGCTGGACGCGCCTACAGTCACCGTGCTTCCTCGCGAACCGCATCGGGGCCCGCTGGCACTGGCGTGGCCGTCTCCAGTCGTGGGCTGGAGGCGCGGCCTTTTGGCGCTGGCTGGGTGAGCGACTGATGCCGGCCGGGGGCATGGATGAACCGGTTTGTAGCAGTGAACACGGTGGTTTTGTTTTGCACCGAGGTTCTGCTGAGGGGCGTTTCGGCCTGCGCGGGAGCGGGATACAGGTGTGACGTGATCAGGTGTTTTGCGCTCCAGGCCGACCTGGTCTGGAGCGCGACAGTAAGAATGAAGGTGTGTTCAGACGTGAGTGGCCGGAGCCATCGACCGATGCCCGGCTTGACCCATACCGCCGAGCTGCCGCACGTCTCATGGATGGAGACGAACAGATCGGCGTGCTTGTAATCCGAGTCACCACCTGGTGGTGGAGGGAAGGGCCCCTCTGGCGAAGGCGGTGGGGCAGTCCGCGAGAGCTTCCTGAGTGGGCGTTGTCCCGTGTCGGCCCAGCACAGCAACTGCCCGACTTCGACGACGGGATCATCTCCGCTGACGAGCTCGACGAGGAGCTCGCTGACTGGTCAGCGGGGATCTTTCGACTACGGGGCCAGCAGTTCAGCCTCGCCTGGCTCGGCGAAGAGGAAGCCGACGCCGCGCATAGGGAGCACGGCTGGACGATCGACTGACCACCCCTGCCGCACCGCATACCGCGACGGAACGGGGGAGCTTCATCCGTACGCAGCTGGAGATGAGAGTGGAAAGTCCGTACGCCGACAGCCGGGCTCGCGTGCGGCGGCCTTGGCGTGCCGCCGGGGTGGGCAAGCGCTCGTGCAACCAGGTGAAACCGGTTCTGCTCGCGCGGTCCGCCGTCTTCGCGGGGCGGCTGCTCCGTGCCGGACGCCCGGGCCTGCCGCTCATGGAGGGGCGGCCCGGGTAGACCGGCCCGGCGTCAGCCGGGCATGTCGTGTGGCTCGGTGGTGCGGGGTCGTGGGCCCGTCTCAGTTGCCGATGCCGGAGCTGCCGATGCCGGAGTTTGCGATGCCGTGGCTGCCGATGCCTGTGTTGGCGATGCCCGCGTTGCCCAGACCCCAGTTGGCGATGCCTGCGTTGCCGATGCCGTCGTTGAGTGCGCCCGCGTTGCCGATGCCGTCGTTGAGCGCGCCTGCGTTGCCGACGCCCGAGTTCCCGAAGCCTGAGCTGCCCACGGAATGGCCCGGTCCCGTGTCGTCGGCGCTGGCCGCGCCGGCGCCGCAGACGGCCAGCACCGCCGCGGCACCGAGCGCGGTCGTCACGCGGAGAATCGTTGTGTGCATCGTTGCATACCTCCCATTTCGGGCATCTTTGCTTACTATCCCTAGCACGTGGCCATGTCCAATACGGGGAGGAATGCCTCGAAGCTGCCGTGTCGTCCAGGGGTCTCGTCCGACGGTGTGCAAGTCACGGGTCCACGGTCCAGAGGCCCCGCTCAACGTCTGGGTGGCTGTGGCCGGTGCGCTGGCCGATCATGATCAATTCCACCAGGATTTCCTCTGTCGCAGTCACCCGCACCCGCTGTCGCGGAGCACCGTCGCGCTGATGTTCCCCTGCGTGCGGACCCGACCTCCGGCGAGGCCCAGACCGTCAGTACGAGGTCCCGGTGATGGGCGGTGCCTCCCGTTGTCGTGAACAACGACTCGGTGTCGACGTCCAGGGTGACTCCCGACTGCTGTCGAAACGCTGCCGGCCCGGCAGGTGGGTCCGGCCGGCGGTTGCCAAGAGCGGCATCAGATCGGCGTTCTGGCCGTGCCGGGCACTGCCAGCGTGTGGCCGACCCGGAACTGCTCCTGGCCGACGAGGCCGGAGTCAGGACAGCCTGTCCGGCTGGACGGTGGAGTGGCGCCCCGGCGGCGGCATCGGCTGCGCGGCACAGGAAGCGCGCAACCACGACGCCCGTCATCTGGGCAGGCGTTCCTGGCGTGGCCCTGTGGTGCGCCTGCGTGCTTCGCGTGCGCCCCTGCACGGCGACATCATCCGCCTCCAGGTAGCGCTCGTAGAGCTCGTCGTAGGTCGAGCCCGCTTGGTGGTTGTCGAGTGGGCGGTCGCCGTCCCACACGGCAAGGTCCGTGGCCCTGAGATCCCTTCTCGATGACGAGACGTGTGCAGCGGCAAGTGGTGTTACTCCAGATAGCGCCGGTAAAGGTCGCACCTTGTTGTCGTGGCGCCCGTGCGGCGCTCAACTGCCGTTGAGGACCGGAAGGAGGCCTCGGAGTCGATCACGGAGTCCCTCCGCCGGGTGTCCGGGGTGGCCGACGCGGAGGGTTCTGGATCCGACGTCGCGGTGGGGGTCCGGCGAGGTGGCGTTGGCGGTCGAGGTGGCGGAACTGGCCTAGACGGGGTGGGGTACACGTACACGGGGTCGGCGTACAGCCTGCGGCGCCTGGTACTCCCGGCATGCTGCCGGGGGTACCAGGTGGCGCGGGTTCGTCAGACCGCGAGCAGGTCGCAGACGAAGATCAGGGTCTCGCCCGGTGCGATCTTGCCGCCTGCGGCGCCGTGGTCCCCGTAGGCCAGGTGTGCCGGGATACCGAGCCGGCGGCGGTCGCCGGCCTTCATCCCCTGGAGGCCCTGGTCCCAGCCTGCGATGACTCGACCGGCGCCGAGTTCGAACTCGAGAGGGGTGTCCCGGTTCCAGCTGGCGTCGAACTCCTCGCCGCTGGAGAAAGCGACACCGACGTAGTGGACCTCGACCTTGTTGCCGACCTGCGCCTCGGCGCCGGTTCCCTCCACGATGTCCGTGATCTCCAGCTCGGCGGGCGGGTTGCCCTCGGGGAAGTCGACCTCGGGCTTTTCGAGGCTCGTCGCGCGTCTCCGTCGCTGTGATGCCGGTTGCCGGGTGGATGCCTCCGGCGGCAGGGGCTCATGAGTTCCGACCACGCCGGTCACCCGACGTAGCTGAAGGATCACGCTATCGAAGTCGGTCAGGCTGGTCGGCTCGCCGATCCGATGACCGCAAGGACGGGCGGGACCGGACGCTCTTCAGGCCCGCTGGGTCCCAACGCCCTGCGGCCTCGGGGCCGGGTCGCGTACTGGCGCGCGCGTGGACCTTCGTAGCGGGCTCCCACCTCGCTCATGGGGCCGCTATTGCCAAGCGGTGCAGGCGAGCCGTCTGGATTCAGGCCGTGCGCCCACTGCGACGGATCGAGCAGTCGTCCATTGGCGAGCCCGCGGTAAAGGCGTCCCTGTGCTCGCGTGGTGACCGGCCGCGAGGAGTGCTCAAGTGCGGGAGCCGTCGAGGACGAGGTCGACCAGGCGTGGGGCGAGGGCTTCTTCGAGGGGTTCGCCGGTGAGGAGGACTCTGGCGAGGAGGGGGCCTGTGATGGCTTCCACGACGAGGTGTGGGTCGGTGTCGGCGGCCAGTTCGCCGCGGTCGATGCCGCGCTGCACGAGCGTTTCGGCGCGTTCGAGGCGGGCCTGCCAGTACGCGCGTCGCCCTTCCTCCAGCGCACCTTCCTCGCGGACCGTCCCCAGGAGCAGCAGCGCGGCGCCGGCGGGTGTGGCAAAGAAGCGGATCAGCGCCGTGAACAGCTCGCACAGGTCCTCGCGGACCGCGCCGGTGTCGGGTGTGGGCAGGGCCTGCTCGGTGTGCGTGGCGAGCGCGTCGAAGATCAGGTTCTCGCGGGTCTTCCAGCGTCGGTAGACGGAGGTCTCGTGGACCCCGGCCGCGCGCGCGACGGAGGCGACGGTGGTGGCGGCCAGCCCCTGAGAGGTGAGCAGGTCGACCGTGGCGGCCAGGACGGCCTGCCGCATCCGTTCCCCGCGCCGCCTCAGCGGCGGCGCTTCCTGCCTATCTGGCACGTCGTCGCTCGTCACCCAGCCACACTATCGCAAGTTTCCTTGCGATATGAAGCGGCTGGCGTTACGTTGGAAAGCAAGTCGACTTGCGTTAGGTCGTGGGTTAGCCCCTGGGGCAGACCTGCCGGGCCTCGCCTCTGAAGCTCCCCGGGCATCGCCACACCGGCTTCCTCCCGGGCCCGCCATGTCTCAGATCGGAATGGATCACCCGCAATGGAACTCATGCGTGCCGCGCGCCTGCACATCCCCTCGCGCACCCTGACCGTCGAGGAGGTCCCCGTTCCCTCTCCCGGTCCCGGACAGGTGCTGGTCAAAGTGGAGGCCGCAGGCATCTGCCTGTCCGACGTACACCTCATCGACGGCACACTCACCCCAGCCCACCTGCCGGGCGACACCGTCACCCTGGGCCATGAGGTCGCCGGCCTCGTCGCCGAGTGCGGACCGGACGTCACGGACTGGACCGTGGGCCGACGGGTCGTCCTGCAGGCGGGCGAGGTGCGCGACGGCCGGGTCCTGACGCGGGGCGTCGACTACGACGGCGGCTGGGCCTCGTACGCCCTCGCCTCCGTCGAGACCCTCGTCGCCCTGCCCGAGGCGATCCCCTTCGAGCAGGGCGCGATCATCCCGGACGCCGTCTCCACCCCGTGGGGCGCCATCACCACGACAGCGGACATACGCCCGGCCCAGGCCGTCGGGGTGTGGGGCGTCGGCGGTCTCGGGGTCCACGCCGTCCAGCTGCTGCGCGCCCTCGGCGCCTGCCCGATCGTCGCAGTGGACCCCGCCCCGGCCGCCCGTCGGCGCGCACTCGACTTCGGCGCCGACCTGGCGCTGGACCCGGCCGACCCCAGCCTGCGCGACCGGGTCCTGGCCGCCACCGGTGGCCGCGCACTGGAGGCCGCATTCGACTTCGCCGGAGTCGCCGAGGTACGGGAACAGGCCCTGAGCATGCTCGGACCGAAGGGACGCCTCGTCCTGGTCGGGCTCACCGACCAGCCGCTGACCGTCACCGACGGCACCCTCTTCAGCTACCTCCAGCACCAGATCCTCGGCCACTACGGATCCGCGGAGGACGCCGTGGCGCAGCTGATAGCTCTGGCCGGAGGCGGCAGGCTGGACTTCTCCCGCTCCATCACCGACGTACTCCTGCTCGCCGACGCGGCCAAGGCAGTCGAGCGCCTGCGCACTAAGGAAGGCGATCCCATCCGCCTCATCCTGCGCCCTTGACCCCCGCCGTCCAGCCGCTCCATCCAGCCCCCTCCCACCACGAAAGGCCCCGTCATGCCCGTGGACCCCGCCCTCGTCGCCCTGCTCGACCAACTCAACGCCCAGCCTGCCCCACGCATCCTCGACACCGACCCTGCCGCACTGCGCGAAGCGAACCGGCAGCTGGGCACCGATGGCAACGCGACGGAACCGATCACGGTCGGCTCGGTGGAGGACGCCACCGTCCCCGGCCCTGCGGGGAACATCCCCGTGCGCGTCTACCGGCCCGCGACGGACGGCCCCGTTCCCACCGTGGTGTTCTTCCACGGCGGCGGTTGGCTCACCGGCGACCTCGACACGCACGACGACGTCACCCGCAGGCTGAGCCGTGACGTCGAGGCCGTGGTCGTCGCCGTCGATTACCGCCTGGCCCCCGAACACCCCTTCCCCGCCCCCTACGACGACTGCCTTGCCGCGGCCCGCCACATCGCCGACCACATCGACGACTACGGCGCCCGACCCGACCGGCTCGCCCTGGCCGGCGACAGCGCCGGCGCGAACCTGGCGGCCGCCGTCGCCCTCGCCTTCCGCGACGAACACCGGCCACTGGCAGCCCAACTCCTCGCCTATCCCGCCACCGACTTCGACGGCGACTACCCCTCCCGCACCGAGTGCGCCACCGGATACCTCCTGAGCCACCAGGACATCCTCGACCTGCAACACCTCTACGCCGGCGACGACCCCGCCATCCGCTCCTCCGCGCCCGTCTCCCCCCTGCGCGCAGACAGTCACGCCGGGCTCGCCCCCGCAGTCATAGGCACCGGCCAGTACGACCCCCTGCGTGACGAGGGCAACGCCTACGCCGCCGCCCTCGCCAAAGCGGGCGTGGACGTCTTCGCCCGCACGTACGACGGGCTGATCCACGCCTTCCTCAACCTCTTCCGCCTCTCCCCGGCAGCCGACGCGGCCGTCACCGAGCTGTACGCCCAGCTCAAGAAGCGGCTCGCCTGATCCACCGCAGGACCTCGAGCAGGTCTTTGGGGCACCGGGCACCCCGTGTGGGGGCTTCCACGACATCGAGGACACACAGCCTGCACGTTGCATTGCCGTGTGGCACTCCTGCCACCCCCTGCTGCCTGGCACCTTCAGCGTCGGCAGGAGCAGGTCGGGTCGTCAGCGGGCTGGCTCGAGGAGGTCGAAGGTGGCCAAGGCCCGCACTGCTCTACGCAGATCAAGGCCTGTTCCCCGGTACCCGCCCCGGCCAGGACCTCTCCGCCACCATGCTCGCCCGCCGGCTTACCGCGCGCGGCATTCCCATCCGCCCGGGCCGCAACACCGCGCTCACCCAACTCGCCCAAGACCTCCCGCCAGCCGTCCTGGCCCCACTCCCCGGCCTGCACGTCGTGACCGTCACACAGTGGCGCCGCCGCGCCGCGACAGACGGGACCGCCTACCTCGAAGCACGCACGTCTCAACCCCACGGCTGATCCCGGGCTGTCCGGTTGCGGCGATGCGAACACGAAAGACGGTGCGATCCGCTGACCTGGTACTCAACCAACATGGCGACGTACATGGCTGGCTTCGACGATTCCGGGCGCACACACCAGACGTCGGATGGGAGCCTGGAGCGGAATACGGAACACTTCGAATGACGCTCCGCGCCGGCTGAGCGGACGGCGTCGAGTGCGGCGCGGCGTGAGGCGTACGCGAACGACCAGAACAGCCCCGACACCCTCATCGCGGTCTCGGCCTCCTCCAACCGGTCCAAGGCCGCCGACAAGGACCCGGGGGAGTGGCTGCCGACGGACGGCTCCTGTCACTGCACCTACGAGGCGACCTGGGTGGGTACGAAGCTGCGCTGGGATTTGGCTGTGGACGAGGCCGAGCGACAGGCCCTCCTGGGCCCGTTCACACCCGGCGCGTACGACCGCCTACCGCGTCAGGAATCTGACGCAGAACAGCGACCTCTATCTGACGGCTCCCGGGATGAATGGCTGCCTGGTTCTGTTCGAGAAGCGCAGGAGCGAGGCGACACTGGCCGCCTTTGCAGCTGGCTGACCAAGGTCAACTTGACCCGTTGGCCGCATGGGATAGAACCTCCCCCGCGACTACAGGGGGAGGTTCTATCCCATGACAGGGGCCGCGTAGGGCTCAGCTGCTCTTGCCGAGGTCCGTCATGTACACGGCGGTGCTCGACATCTTCGTGGCGTACTTCTTGCCGACGGACGGGCCGCCCCCTACGTAGATGGCGGGGCTCGAGGTATTCGTCTTCCTGACGTACTTGACCTTGTTCGAGACGACTTCACCGTCATAGTTGGTGTCGCGTCCGTCATCACTGGAGATCTCGGGTGCGTCACCGCCGGTGGCGCTACCGTCACGGGATTCGTGCTTGACGTCGGGCTCCTCGGCGTCAGTGGAGTTCTCGTCGCGCACGTCGCTGACGACTGTGGGGGCTGCGGTGATGTGGGCGGTGTGGGCGGTGTGGGGGGCTGACGGGGCGGCGAATGCACTGGACGACATGGAGACGGCTCCTACGGCCAGCGCCGTCGATGCGGTGAGCAGGACAAGGCGCCGGGTGCGGATGCCGTTCATCGGGGGGTGCTCCTTGAAAGCGGGGGGTGGAGGGGAGGGCCGTTCTGGCTGCTCTTCCATTACGCCCCGGCGCACCCGCTGCGTCACGCCACTGAAAGTCGTGACTTGACAGCCCCCAGCTCCGCGCACTCGCGTCACACGCCCCAGGCCCCGCAGGCCCAGCCGCGCCGGCGCTTACGGCCTCAGACCAACATGCAGCGATCCGCCTGGGGCGCCGCGGTCGTGCTGGCGGTGCTCTTTGCTGAGGCTGTTCCCGGGTACCTGAGCGGACGCCATTGGCACCGCCTGCGGTGCGACCGGGGCGCTTGCGGTTCGGCAGCCTGGTCCGGCGTCTTTCCGTGACCAGCGCACGTACGCCCCACGTAGGGGTGACCGTCGCCCGGGTCCGCCTGCGCGGGGGTGTGTCGGGAGGGCCGGCAGGGTGGGGCGTCGTCCTACGGTGCGCTCATGCCCGAAAGCTCCCAACCCGCACGTCCCCGCTGCTGGCCCGGCTGCGCAGCGGTGAGGCCCTCCAGGCGGTGGCGGAGGATCTGGGAGTGCCGGTCCGGGAGATGTTCCGCGCGGCCCGCACCGATACGGGGCTGGCGCCCGCGCTGGCCGGCGTGGACTCGGACAGTGCCGAGATGGTGGGCATCGTGGGCCGCGCGGCCTACCTGCGGCTCCTGGCCCTGGGTGCGTCTGCCAGCCTGGCGTCCCAGATCCTGTTCGACGGTGCCGGGCAGGCCAATACTGGCGCAGCGAGCAGCCGGCATTCGCCGCCGCGTGCCACCCGGTGGCGGCCGCGACCGCGAAGCGGGCGGAGCGCCGTCCTTCCCGGTTCACGCCGGAGCAGCGCCGGCAGTTCCTCGAGTCTCCGGGGCCGGGATAGCGACGACGAAGGCGGCGGCCGAGGTCGGCATACGACCGCGACGGTCTACCAGCGCCGACGCCGCGACGCCGACTTCGCCGCTGCCATGGACCGGGCCGCCGCCCGTAGCACCCCGGAACCCGTCGGCGCCGCTGCCACCGATGCGCAGTGGACTGCCTTCTACGAGCATCTCGCCGCCCAGGGGGTGCTCCGCCAGGCCGCTCTTGCCGCGGGGATCCGGCCGGAGACGGTCTACGACCGGCGCAGATCAGACAGTGATTTTGCGAAGCAGACCGACCACCTGCGCCTTGCAGACGAGGCTGTGCCGTAGACGAGCACGGCCTGGCGCCAGGGGGAGGGTCAGGGCGAGGCGTGAGCCGATCCGGAACCGCATCTCGCCCGCGGACCGGCGGATTTCCTCGCTCTGGGCGGTGTCCTCGAGGAGCCCGGGGAGCACCATCAGCGCCCGTGCCTCGTCTTCGCTGATCAGTTTCCGGCGGGGTTCGGTGACGCCGTCGAGGAGGGTGTGCAGCAGGTCCGGTGTCTCGTCCATGCCGGGCACAACGCTGGACGCGCCTGCACGTCACCGTGCTTCTTTGCGAACCGCATCGGGGGCCCGGTGGCGTCGCCGAGATCGCCATCGCCGCAGGCGAAAACGACCCGCGCGGTGTCTCGGCCGGGTGACGGGGTCCCCCTGATGGGGCGGCGCTGCCGCAGCGAGCCACGGCTCTGAGTGTCGAAGTCGTCCTGTGTGACCCGTCACCGGTCGATGACGGCCATGTTTCCTTCGTCGTGGCGCTCGCCAGCAGCCGGGGTGAGGTTGTTCAGCCTCTCAACCTGCGCGTCGGTCAGCTCGATGGCGTCGGCAGCGGTGTTCTCCTCGACCCGGGCGACGCGCTTGGTACCGGGAATGGGGGCGATGTCGCCGCCCTGGACGAGTAGCCAGGCCAGGGCGATCTGTGCCGGGCTAGCGTCCGCTTCGGTGGCGACGGCCTCGACCTCGTCGACGATGCGCAGGTTGCGCCGGAAGTTCTCGCCCGTGAAGCGCGGGTTGGTCTTGCGCCAGTCGTCGTCGGCGATGTCGTCGGTGGAGCGGATCTGGCCGGTGAGGAAGCCGTGGCCGAGCGGCGAATAGGGCACGAGGCCGATGTGCAGCTCGCGCAGCAGCGGCAGGATCTGCGCCTCGACGTCCCGGGTCCACAGGGAGTACTCGGTCTGCAGCGCGGTGACCGGGTGCACGGCGTGGGCGCGGCGGATGGTGTCGGGGCCGGCTTCGGAGAGGCCGATGTGGCGGACCTTGCCCTCGGCGACCAGCTCGGCCAGTGCCCCGACGGTGTCCTCGATAGGAGTGCTCGGGTCGACCCGGTGCTGGTAGTACAGGTCGATGTAGTCGGTGCCGAGACGCTTGAGGGAGCCCTCGACGGCGGTGCGGACGTTCGACCGGCTGCTGTCGATGACGCCGGGGCCGCCACCGGAGTGCTGCACAAAGCCGAACTTGGTCGCCAGCACGACCCGGTCGCGGCGCCCCTTGAGAGCCCGGCCGACCAGTTCCTCGTTGGTGTAGGGGCCGTAGATCTCGGCTGTGTCGAGGTGGGTGACGCCCAGGTCCAGTGCACGGTGGATGGTGCGGATCGACTCGGCGTCGCTGCCCTCTCCGACGTTGTAATAGCCGGACATCGACATGGCGCCCAGACCGATCCGGGAGACGTCGAGACCACCCAGTGAGATGTGCTTCATCAGAAGTTCCGTTCCTCGGTTTCCGGGCGATCTCACGCCCGGGGGCGGAGCAGCCGCTCGCGGCGGACGCCCGCCAGGGCCGACCGTCGAGTGCCATGATCAGCGCGACGCACTGAGCCCGCCATCCAGGCAACCACCCGCAGCCACCGCGTGGGCCGCCGTACGGGGCACCCTTGTTCCAGGGGTCTGCCAGTACCCCCTTCCAGGACACTGGCGGGCCCGGGCCCGCCGTACGGTGGATGCATGGACCGCAGCGCCGAGATCCGTGAGTTCCTGCGCACCCGCCGAGCCCGGATCACCCCCGAGCAGGCTGGCCTCGCCCCGCATCCCGGAGCCCGGCGGGTGCCGGGGCTGCGCCGCGAGGAAGTCGCCCAGCTCGCCGGGGTCAGCGTCGACTACTACGTCCGCCTGGAGCGGGGCCGCACCCAGAACGTCTCCGAAACCGTCCTGGACGCCGTCGCCCGCGCCCTGCGGCTGGACGACACCGAACGCGCCCACCTCTTCGACCTGGTCCAGCCCACCGCTGCCCGCACCCGCAGCAAGCGGCCGCTCAGCCCGCAGCGGGTCCGCCCCGTCCTGTATCGGGCCCTGGACGCCCTCGCCGTCCCCGCGATGGTCCTGGGACGGCGCATGGACATCCTGGCCGCCAACCGGCTCGGCTCCGCCGTCTTCACCGACTTCCAGGCCCGACCCCACCGCGATCGGAACTTCGCCCGCTACGTCTTCCTCGACGAAGCGGCCCACAGCCTGTACGCCGACTGGGAGAAGGCCGCCGGCGACTGCGTGGCCACGCTGCACCTGTACGCAGGACGCCACTCGGACGACCCACAGCTCACCGAGCTGATCGGCGAGCTCTCCCTGCACAGCGACGCCTTCCGCCGCATGTGGGCCGACCACGACGTCCTCGCCCACACCACCGGCACGAAACTCCTGCACCACCCGCTCGTCGGCGACCTCAGCCTCGACTACGTGGCCCTGGCCGTCGAAGACGATCCCGACCAGACCCTCGTCATCCTGACCCCTGAGCCCGCCTCCCCCTCGGCCGAAGCCCTCGGCATACTCGCCAGCTGGACCGGCACGCCCACCATCAGACCGCACGCCCCCGAAGAGACACGCACCCGAGCCAGCTGACACCCGCACAGCGGCGCGATGGCGGGCCTGGTCACACGTGCGGCGCGCGGCAAAGCTCCGCGATCTCTGCGGCTCCCGTTCCGGGTGCGGGGCGGGCTGGGCGATGCGGCGCCGCGGCGGGGGCGGGGGCGTCCAACCGTGCCTTGGCCTTGGCTCGCGGTTTCGTTGGGGGTGCGCGGCCCGCTTCCGTGCGGTGACCGGGCAGGCCTCTGTCCGTTCGCCCGGTCGCGGCCGGCGCGTTCCCAACCTCAGTGGCCGGCAGATGGCCTCCAGGTCGCAACCACGGCAAGTTGAGTCTGGTTTGCACTTAATGAGTTCGTATGCCTGGATTCCCCTTTCCGTTCGCATGTAGACGTGGGTGGCGCTGGCGGCGAGGAAGGCGGTGTCGAGATCGGAGGAGAATCTCCAGTTGCCGCCTGGCGGTGGGCGGCCGGCTCGGGTCATGTCCCGGCGCTGGCCCCGGCCTGTGGCCGGGAACGCTGCAGCTGGGCGAAGAAAGACGTGGACAAGGCTGCGGACGCAAACGCAGATGCGGAAGTGGTACGAACGCGAACCGAATGCGCTGATTCGCAAAAAGGATTCGGACGACGTTGGTGACGATGCCCAGCGGGCTGTGCTGGACGGCTGTGTGCGTCGTCGTACAACGGCCCAGGCTCTGGCTCAGCGGTCGCGGATCGTGCTGGAGTGCGCGGACGGGCACTCGATCATGGAGGTGTCGCGCCGACGCCTGGCCGACAGGCCTGTCATCGACTGCACGAAGCCGGTCGACGACACGACCGGACGCACGGCGGAATGTGGCACCGGGTCGCGGGCATTTGTGCGGTAGCGGCTCGCGTTCCGTGGTCAGAAAAGCCTAGGGCTCTGGGAATATTGACGTGGGCTGGCGCAAGACCGCAACCATGTACCGCCTTCGCTTTTGACCGGGAGAGAAGTATGACCATCAAGGACATTGGGCCGGAACCTCAAAGCTTCGACCTTGAGAAGGCGACGCTCGAGAACACGAACTATCGCGCGGTCGCCTGGTCTGGGAAGTACCTTCAGTTGACCCTCATGTCGATCCCGGTGGGTGAGGACATCGGCTTGGAGGCGCACCCGGAGACTGACCAATTCCTACGACTCGACGCAGGCCGGGGCCGCGTCCAAATGGGCCGCACGAAGGATCGACTCGACTTCGACCGGGAGGTCGAGGATGGCTGGGCGATCTTCGTGCCCGCCGGCACTTGGCACAACGTCACCAACATCGGTGAGGAGACCCTGCAGCTCTACGCCGTATACGCGCCGGTCCACCACGCGTCGGGCAAGATCCATGCGACAGCCGCCGACGCGGAGCGCGACGAGGACTCAGGCAACGACGAGCCGCCAAGCTGGTCGGTCCAGCCTGCCCAGCAGCCATCGGACGAGCACGCCTGACCAGCGAGGGCTTATCGCGACAGTAGTTCCTGGCCCCGAGGCGAGCCGAGAGAATCACGATCTTCCCTCCCGCCTGTACGCCCGGGCTATCGCCATTTCATGGAATCCGAGGTCCTGATCGGCGCCGGTACCCATGCGGCGTTGCTCGTGACGGACTTCTTGAGCGTGACCGCGACCGAGGAAAACCGGGACGCTGCCCGGAAGCCGTCGCGCTCGGCGGTGGATTCGAACGCGGCCGCGTCCGGGCAGGTGACAGAACCTATGGAGACGACGTATCGCCACCTCAGGGCTGTCCCGTAAATGATCTTCTGTCGCCTGGGGCAAGGTTGGCCGCTGTGCTCGCTGCCCTATCCGGCGAGTGCGAGGTTGTACATGCGGGCGATGCCGAGCATGGCGTGGTGGACGCCGTCGCCTTTGAGGCGGCAGTCACGGAGGATCTTCCAGGTCTTCATGCGAGCGAAGACGTGCTCGACGCGGGCGCGGACCTGCTTGTGGGACTTGTTGTGCGCCTGCTTCCACTCGGGCAGTTCTTCGCCTTTGCGGCGGCGGTGGGGCATGACAAGTCCGGTGCCCGGGTAGCCGCCGTCGGCGATGGTCATGGTTCTGCTGACGGCGGCTTTGGCGCCGGATTCCTCCAATACGGGAGTCAGCCCTCGCAGGAACCTTCCAAGGCCCCTGCTGACGGCGGGCTGTTCGATTGAGTGACAGCAGCTGCGTGTGGCTCGTCGGGATGCATCGGATTCCTCTGGCTCCCTGAAGCCCCGCGTGGGACAAGCACTCGGTGGTGACACGGGCGACCCCGAACTGCCGTGGGAAAACCGCGATGACTGCCAGTACGACGGCGAGACCCGGCCATGCGACGACCTGCTCGACCTCGCGTCACCTTACGGGGATCACCCCGACTACCCCGTCAGCCCCGAGACGTAGATCGTTTTACGGGACAACTCTTCGGTGAAGTCTTCGTCTTCGCTTGTTGATCT
Organism: Streptomyces sp. NPDC032745; assembly: GCF_055579465.1. Lineage (NCBI taxonomy): Bacteria > Bacillati > Actinomycetota > Actinomycetes > Kitasatosporales > Streptomycetaceae > Streptomyces > Streptomyces sp. NPDC032745. The sequence goes on from NZ_JBVING010000009.1 coordinate 164,875, forward strand.
TCTTCTTCTTGCTCCAGGCAGTCTGTCCGTCCTGAGCCGCGCCGTCGAAATCCCGCGCGGGATGGCGGGCGTCGGCGTGCGTGTTGGAGCGGGCCCGCGTGCCGCTCGGGGCGGCGGCGCGGTGGTGGTGCTCACGCTTCTGGTGGCGCTGGTGGAGGCTGCCCGCATGTGGCACGAGGCGCAGCCCCCCCGCGCAGGCGAGGCCCGCCGCCGACGCCGCGAAGCTGCTGCGCGAGGCCGCGGCCGGCGCACCGGCCTCCCGGTCGGACCCGGCGCGCGCCGAGAGGACCGCGCGGACGTCACCGGTTGCGGGCCCGTGGCTCGACCGGCCCGGGGGCCGTTACCGGGTTACCCCGTACGCCGCCTGGCCCGAAGGGGGCCCAGGTAAGTTCCGCTGACCCTTCGTTGCGATCTCTCGGCTCGGGGACAGCGGTGTGAGAGACAGTGAGTCCTTGGGGCGTTGATGCTGGGCGGGGCTTGTTTCGGGTTTGGCGTCACTGTCTTGGACGTGAGAGATCGGTGTGCGATCGCTGTCCTGGGCCCTTTCGCGTCAGGGGTGACGCTGTCTCAGTTTCGTGAGTGCTGATCCATCGACTGGTGGGGTAGGTGTGATGGGCGGGTGGACGAGGAAGTTGTCGCCGGTCAGTGAATGTGAGCAGTCGTCACGCTTGTGACCTGGGGTTGGGCGGTTGGCTGAGCGGACTGGCGGCTGTGCCGGCTCACTGAATCTGCGCAGAGTAGCCGTCGCCAGTTCCTCGTGTATCTGCGGGCCGGGATGGCGACGACGAAGGCAGCGGCTGAGGTCGGCATCACCAGCGCGACGGTCTACCAGCGCCGTCGCCGCGATCGCGGCTTCGCCGAAGCCATGGACCGGGCCACCGCCACCCGCAGCACCCCGGAACATGGCGCCGCTGCCACCGATGCGCAGTGGACTGCCTTCTACGAGCACCTCGCCGCCTATGGCGTACTCCGCCAGGCGCCCCTCGCCGCCGGTATCCGGCCCGAGACGGTCTACGACCGGCGCCGATCAGACCCCAGCTTCGCGAAGCAGACTGACCACCTTCGCCTTCAAGACGAGCCGGCGCCGTAGCCGCAGCCGGCCTGCCGCCGGGGGAGGGTCAGGCGAGGCGTGAGCCGATCCGGAACCGCATCTCGTCCGCGGCCCGGCGGATGTCCTCGCTTTGGGGGGGTGCTCCTCGAGGAGACCGAGGAGCACCATCACCGCCCGCGCCTCGTCTTCGCTGATCAGTTGTAGGCGCGGTGCCTTGCGATGCACCGCATCTGACGCCGTGCGCTGATCCACCAGGGATTGCGGGACAGCCCTTGAGGACTGACCGGGGGGCGGCTGTCGCTTCCCCGAGGCCCCCCGGTCACCCCCCGCCTTCGAGAGAGTCTCTGACTCGGGTGGTTATCCGGCGGCCGGATGTCCTTCAACGGGTTCGTCGAAGCGGACCGAGCGTACGAGGAGGCGGTCGGAGGCCTGACGGCCGTGGGGCTTGAGCCTCCACTCGTCGCCGTCGCAGTTGGTGTCCGTGTAGACGGTCACCCAGGCGTCGGTCTCGTTGTGCGGGGCGTAGCCGGGCGGGTACTTGTAGGAGTCGACCGCGTAGAGGTTGATGCACTCGCCGCTGCGCGGGTCGGGCAGGGTGACGCTCAGTTCGTCGCCGGCGGTGTCGCTGAACTTGTAGTGGAACTCGCCGGTGGCGGCCAGCGCCGATCCGGACATCGACACGGTGAGCGCGAGGGCGCCGAGGACGGCGGCGACGGCATTGCGGAGCTTCATGCAGGGTGGATCCCTTCTGAAGATGATCAAGGGGTCACTACGGGACCGACCTTAGGAGGGCCGCGCCCGGCGAATCGATCCGCCGCGGGCCGTCGACTCGGCGCGTCTCCCATGGCCACTCGTTCGGGTCAGGTCCACCGGAAGCGGACCGATCGCCCGCAGTCGGCTACCAGCAGGGCCCACGGGGAAAATGGCCGGGCCGCGCACGTGCCTGGCGGCGCTATCGGCGTACGAGTCATATCGCCGCAGACCGGTGGGATGGCCGGTCCAGCTTCGGTGGCAAACGGTCCAGGTTCGCTGTCACAGGACAGTCGGGACCCAATGCGTCGGACGGCCCGCCCGACGCAGTGTCGGTGCCTTGCGGCAGAAGCCACTGGCCGCACGCCCGCTCGCTCCGCGCCGGGATCTGGGCTCCAGACGGCCGGTCCGCCGCGGCGCCACTCGATCAGCAGCGCGTCGTCCAGGTGGACGTCGTAGGGTTCCAGGCCGGCTCGCCGTAGGAACTCGAGGATGTCGCCTGGGCCCAGGGCGACCGAGGAGTGCTAGCGGAAGATGAGCGTGCTACCGGACCAGACCGGCCAAGTAGCACGCTCAGCCACACGTATGGCCGCCCCGAAAGAGTCTGCGAACCGTCCACATCGGGAGTTGCGGCGGGAGGCTTGGCGGGCCCGGCCCGGCCCGGCCATGGCGGGGCGTGTGCCTGGCCATGGCTGCCGTCCTCGTGTCGGGCGGGTCAGGTGCGGTGGTCCATCACGTACGCCTGCCCGTTGTGGTCGGCGACCGCGACCTCGCGCCTGGGGTTGATGTTCAGACTGCGGCCACCCGTCCACATGTCCTGGGAGTCCAGGTAGCGGCACGTGTGGATGACGATGTTGTTCTGGAACTGGATCGGCCGGAGCAACGAGGAGATCGTACAAGCCCGCAAGGACTGGATGGAAGGCACCAGGTACGGCGAAGTGAAGGGCTACGACGGCCCCCCGATCCCTGCTCCGCAACTCCCGCCTGTCTCCCTGAAGGCGCGGGGTCGGGTGCGCTGACCTGCGCTTTCTTGCAGTAGGTCGACCGGCTGACAGCGGCCGAGGAGAGACCGCATCCCGTGCGGAGATCGTTCCGGAGAGGCCCACGACGGGAGGCCCCGGGAGGCCCTCTCCGGGCCCCTGGCGTTTCCCAGGTATGACCAGCTGGGGTCAGCTTTGCCAGGACCAATGCTGACTTTGATGACAGTTCGTCAGCTCTGTTGGCGTCCTGTTGTTGGGTCGCAGTGGCGATCGAGACCTGACGCTGCTCGGTGTAACGCTCTGTAGCAAGGAGTAGGGCTCGCCTCGCCGCGGAAATCGGGCAGCGTGGCTTGCAACAGACGGGCGCCTTCGCGATCAGAATGCCGAATCGAAGGCACGGCAGTGACGTCGTAGGCATGAGTGCGGCGCCTCGAACCCGCGAGCGAGTACTGGCCATCATGTGTACGGGGCGCGGACGTCGAGGTTGTAAGCAGGTTCTTCGTCTCCTGGTGGTACAGCAATCGCACCCACCCTGACTTGCTCAAACGGCAGCTTACGCGGCCATCCGGCGGCGGCTGGTCCGGAAATGGTCCGGATCTTGGTAAGTGCTGATCCGGACGGTAGGGGTCGGTCAGGAGCGGGATGCCGTGGGAGCGATCTGCAGCGGCGAGGATGCCCCTCGGGTAGCGAGCTGTCGCCTATGGCCGGTGGTCGTTGCAAAGCCATCCGGCGGGATAGAGGCGCGCGGTGCCCCGCATGGCTGTACTCCTGCACCGCACTTGCCTCGGTAGGCGATCGGTGGTGCCCCTGTCACGGCAGGCCTTGTGCTCGGGAGGGACTTCGGTGAGCGGGGTGCCGGGATGTAGGGGAGTGGCGCCGTCTCGTGGTCCGGCGTGGCCGGCGGCCGGACCCGGCACGTGGGGTCGCCGTCCTCCATGGGGCGCCGGACCTGCCGTTGCTTCTGCATGACGGCGGGCGCTTCGCCTGATGTCGCGTCGAGGTACGCAGTGTGATCGGTAGTGGGGGTCCAGAACTCGAACGCCGCCCGCTTCACCTTGACGGTCGCTCGTACATAGAGCCCGGAGGCGGCATCTCGGATGAATTCGTCGAAAAAGCGTTCCGCAGGTCGCGTGGTCGGATGCCAGCCTCCGCATTTCCCGGTCCGCTTCTTTGGGCACGGCCCTGGGAACCGCTCGTCGCATTTGGCGGGCTCGATACGTCGGATACCACCTCGGAAGGGGATGGGGGAGTCTCGCTTCATGATCAGTTCCAGGGGAACCCGGTCCGTACGCAGCCACGGAACCTTCGTGTCCCGCGCCATGTCGTGGCTCCGCTTGAGCAAGCTGCGGGCGCCGGGCGCCCATGGAGTAAGGGGAGTGTCGCTGCTGCTGTGACCCTTGCCGTGCTCCGGTCAGTGATGGCTGTGTTGCTCAGTGATCCAGCAGGCCGCGAGCACCTGAGTCAACTGGACGGCTGGTCATGAGGCAGCCTCGAGCCATCCGTTGTCTCTGTGTCGCCCGTAGCCCTAGACGCAGCGGCAGTGGGCTGGAAGCGGATGGGGGCCTGGAAGCGGGCCTTGCGGGCGGCGCGGCGGAAGACCGTGAGGACCGCCGGCCCGGCGAGGCAGATGCAGAGGAAGTTGGTGACGGCCCGGCCGGTGTCCCAGCCGAGGGAGGTGGCCAGGTCGAAGGCGAGGTAGCGCTGGAACTGCTCGGTGAAGGGGAGGCCGGGCAGGTAGGCGATCGAGCTGTTCGGGTCGAGGGAGAAGGGCCAGAAGGAGAGGTTCAGGAGGAAGCCGAAGAGGTAGCCGGAGATGGAGCCGTAGGTGGCCAGGAGGGCGACCTCGCGGCGGCCGGTGGCCCGGGGGAGGAAGCCGGCGAGCATGCCGACGAAGGCGCAGCCGAACATCTGGTACGGCATCCACGGGCCGACCCCGCCGGTGATGAGCGCGGAGGCGAACAGGGACGTGCAGCCGAGGGTGAAGCCGAAGCCGGGGCCGAAGACGCGGCCGGCCAGGACGAGGATGAAGAAGACGGTCTCGATGCCCGCGGTGCCGGCCCCCAGGGGGCGGATGGCGGCGTTGACGGCGGAGAGGACACCCAGCATGGCCAGGGCTTTGGAGTTGATGCCGCCCTCGGCGATCTCGGAGATCACCACGGAGAGGACGATCACGAGGAGGACGCCGAAGATGAGGGGCGGGGCGTAGTTCGAGCCGAACTTCCCCGGGGCGACGAGGAAGGGCCAGAAGAAGGCGACGATGCCCAGGAAAGCGGCCATGGCGATGACGGCCGCGGCCCGCGGCCGGATCTTGATGGCGGGGCTCAGTGCTGTCACGAGGCGGTGTCCGTTCCGGTGTCGTCGCCGAGGGCTGCGACCGCCTGGGCGACGGTGAGGTACGGGAGCGGGGAGAGGATCTTCGCGGTCTGCGGGGCGAAGACGGGGGAGGCGACGATGACCTCGGTGGTGGGCCCGTCGGCCACGATGTCGCCCTCGGCCATGACGACGACGCGGTCGGCGGCGCGGGCCACGAACTCGACGTCGTGCGTGGAGATCACGACGGCCCGGCCCTCCGCGGCGAGGTCGTCGACGATACGGATGAGCTGTTCCTTGGCCCGGTAGTCCAGTCCCCGGGTGGGTTCGTCGAGGAGCAGCACCCGCGGGGCGGCAGCGAGTTGGATGGCGAGGACCAGCGCCAGCTTCTGCCCCTCCGACAGGTCGCGTGGGTGTGTGGTGTCGGGGATGTCGGGTGCGAGGCGATCCAGAATGACGCGGGCCGATGTGCCGGTGGCGGTCACGGCCGATTCCGCGTCGGCCTGGTCGAGTTCCTGTTTCACCGTCTCCAGGTAGAGGAGGTCGGTGGGGGTCTGCGGGACCAGGCCCACGAGCTTGCGGGCCTCGGTGGCGGAAAGCTTGCGGGGGTCGGCGAGCTCCGCCGCGTCCGTCGGTATGCGTACGGTGCCTGCTGAACGGGGGCCCGAGCCCTGGAGGGCCCAGAGGAGGGACGACTTGCCCGAGCCGTTGCGGCCCATGAGGGCGGTGACCTCGCCACCGTGCAGGGCCAGGTCCACCTCGCGTACGGCCGGCACGCCCTGGTAGCTCACGGTGACACCGCGGGCGGTGAGAAGGCTGGGCCGGTCCGCGTCGAGTGGTGGGCGGGCCGGACCGGGGGTGGTGCCGGTCAGCCGGGTGCGCACGGGCGCTGCGGCCCGGCGGGCGTCGCGGATGGAGAGGGGGAGCGGATCCCAGCCGGCAGCCCGGCCGAGCTCCACGATCGGCGGCGCGATCGACGTCGTACGGAAGATCTCGGCGGGCGGGCCGGAGACGACGAGGCCGTCGCCGGGGAGGTGGATGACGCGGTCGGCGTACTGGACGACGCGCTCCAGGCGGTGTTCGGCGAGCAGGACGGTGACGCCGAGGTCGTGGACGAGGCGGGTGACCGCGGCGAGGACCTCCTCCGCGGCCGTGGGGTCGAGGGCCGAGGTCGGTTCGTCCAGGATGAGGATGCGCGGGTGGGCGGTGAGGACCGAGCCGATGGCGACGCGTTGTTGCTGGCCGCCGGAGAGTTCGTGCAGGGCGCGGTGGCGCAGGTCGGCGAGGCCGAGGAGGTCGAGGGTCTCCTCGACGCGCTTGCGCATGGTGGCGGCCGGAATCGCCAGCTGCTCCATCGTGTAGGCGAGCTCCTCCTCCACGGTGTCCGTGACGAACCCGTCCAGCGGATCCTGCCCCACGACCCCCACCACGTCGGCCAGTTCGCGTGGTGGGTGGGTGGCGGTGTCGCGTCCGTCGACGAGGACGCGGCCGGAGAGGGTGCCGCCGGTGAAGTGTGGGACGAGGCCGTTGACGGTGCCGAGGAGGGTGGACTTGCCGACGCCGGTGTGGCCGACGACCAGGCAGAGTTCGCCTTCCTCGACCGTGAGGTCCACATCGCGCAGGACCGGTTCGGCCGTGTCCTCGTACTGGACGGAGACCTGGTCGAAGTGGATCACTTGGGTTCCTCGGTGCGCTGTGCGGGGACGGTCGGTCGGGCGGGTGGTGCCGGGGGAGGAGCCAGGAAGCCCGCGGTGCCGGCCAGCAGGATCGCGGCCGCCGGGACCAGAGGCAGGGTCGGCCAGCTGAGCGGGTAGATGGAGGGGTTCAGCTCGGCCGCGTTGAAGCCGACGTTGGCGAAGAGGAGCACGGCGGACAGCACTCCGCAGCCGGCCACGGCCCATTCGGCGGCCCGCCAGGGGTCGGGCCGGTAGGTGGTACGGGTGATGCGGCGGCCGCCCAGGCGCAGCCCCGCGAAGCAGAGCAGGGCGCCCGCGCCCATGGTGGGAAGGCCGAGCAGTTTGGGGGCGGTGGCGTCGAGGAGTCCGTACGCCCCGGCGCACAGGCCGCACATGCCGAGCAGCATCAGAGCGCCGGTGGCCCGGCGGGAGCGCCGGGTGGCGGTGCCGGCGCGGCCGTAGCCGCGGGAGTCCATGGCGGCGGCGAGGCGCAGGGAGCGTTCCAGGGCGTCCTCGAGGACGGGGACGACGATGCCGCGCAGGGCCCGCAGCCCCTTCGAGCGGCCTGCCCGCAGCCGCTTGGCGCGGTGGACGCGCTGCACGCTCTGTACGAGCTGGGGGGCGACGCTGAGGGAGACGGTGACGGCGACGCCGAGTTCGTACAGGGCGCCGGGCAGGACGCGCAGGGCGCGTTTGGGGTTGGCGAGGGTGTTGGCGGCGCCGATGCAACAGAGCATGCAGGCCAGGCGTAGTCCGTCCGTCGCGGCGGAGAGGAGGGCCTCCAGGGAGACGGGGCCGCCGAGTTGGATGCCCGCGTACCAGTCGGGGGTGGGGATGTGGGGGAGGGAGAAGAGGAAGTGGTCGCGCGGGGTGATGCCGGTGGCGAAGATCGCGCGGAAGGTCACGCGGATCGCGACCACGGTGAGGGCGAGGTACAGGTAGTACTTGAACCCGCGGGCCCAGGGCGCCTCGGTCCGACGCATGGTGATGACGTAGCCGAGGACCGCGAGGACGAGGAAGAGTAGCAGTGGGTTGTTGGTGCGGCTGACGGCGGTGGCCAGGGCCAGCGCCCAGACCCACCAGGCGACCGGGTGCAGGGTGCGGGGCAGGCGGCGGCCGCCCGTGTCCGGCGCGGGGCCGGACACGGGCGGCTTCGGCGCTGCCGCCGTGGTGGTGCGTGGCACGCGCCTACTCCGTACGCCGGCGGCGCTTGGCTGCGAAGACCGCTGCTGCGCCGATCAGCAGCACCAGGGCCCCGGTGGCGACGGCGGGCAGGTACGAGCCGACATCGTGCTTCGCATCGGCGGCGGGCGCTGCTTCGACTACCTGGAGGCCGGGCGACGGGGCCGCCATGGCGGGTGCGTCGGTCGACGGTGATGCCGACGGGGTCGCGGCGGATTCGGTCGGGCTCGCCGAAGGGGACGGGCTCTGCGAATCGGTGGGGCTGGGAGGCGGGGTCGTTGCCGGCGCTCCCTGGGGCGGATTCTCGGGCCTGGGACCGGTGTTGACGTTCGGCGGGAGCGGTTTGGCGGTGCGGGTGTCCTTGGGTGCCGGGCCGCCGGTCGGTTGGGTGTTGTGGGCGCGGAGCTGATCGGGAGTGACGGTCGGCTTGCCCTCGGTGCCTTCGATGTTCGTCCCGCCGAAGATCCACAGGTCGACGCTGCCCGGCTTGGGCTTGTAGAGCATGGCGCCGAGCTGGCTGTACTCCCAGGTGTTCTGGCCGGGGTTCGCGTGCCAGTACGACCAGTAGGCGGAGGCCGGCGGGGTCAGGACGCAGTCGTCCTGCTGCGCGGTCGGGAACTGCTTGCCGCCTTGGTACCCGCTGTAGCCGATGCGGCAGATGAAGGCGGGTCCGTCGTGGCCGGTGCCGGTGGTGGCCCAGCCGCCCTGGTTGAGCAGCTCGTACCCGGTGGTGGGCGTCGTACCGCAGGAGCGGTACACCGGCCCGCCCCAACGACTGAAGTCTACGGCGAGCACCACGCCCGACGACGTGGTGCACTGGCCCATCGCCTGCGGGGCGGCGCCGGCCGGGGCCGCGGTGGCGGCGAACGCCGCCACCGTCATGCCCAGCGCGGAGGCCGTCCGGGCCAGGGCCCGTACGAATCGGCCGCGGCTCATCCCTCGCTCCCCGGGGTCGCGCGGCGGCGCTTCGCTGCGCGGGTGAGGCCCCAGCCGCCGAGGACCAAGGCCAGGGCCGCGGCGGCGAGCGTGCCGACCTGGGCGCCCGTGGAGGCCAGCGGACCCCCGCCGGACCCGGCCCCGCCGGTGCCGGTGCCGCCCGAGTCCTCGCCCGGGGTCACGATGACGGGGGTGCCGCTGCCTCCTGAGGAAGTGCCCGCGGACCCGCCGCTCGTGCCGCCCGTGGGGGTGGGAATGGGGTTCGGGGTGGTACCCGTGAGGTCGCGCTTGAGCAGGGCGAAGGAGGTGCCGGTGGTCCCCCCGGCGGCCTGCGTCGAGGCGCGGACGTCGGAACCGGGCTGACCGCCCTTGATGACGTTGAAGCCGCCGTCGGTGTTCTGCTGGGTGGCCAGGAACTTGCGGGCCTTGGCGATGTTGTCCGCGTACTTGGTGCCCTCCAGGGACATGCCCTGGATCGCGAGGGCGGCGGAGTTGACGGAGTTGCCGGAGGCGCCCGGGAATCCGCCGTCCTCCTTCTGCTGGGCCACCAGCCAGGCGATCGCCTTGGAGACAGCGGTCTGGGAGTCGGCGTCGGGGAGCAGGTCGACGGCCATGGCGGCCATGGCGGTGGAGTCGACCTCGGGCGCGCTCTTCTCGCCGATCAGGCTGGGCCAGGCGCCCGAGGATTCCTGGAGGCTCTTGAGGTAGGCCATCGGTTCGGTTGCCGCAGCGCTCTCGCCGGCGCGGAGCTGGGCGATGACGCCGAGGGACTGGGAGAAGACCGAGGTGGCGTACGTGTAGTTGCCCTTGGCCGCACACTGTCGGGGGGTGTCCGTCTTCGCGGTGCAGGTGCCCTTGGCGAGGGCCGCGATCAGGTCGTGGCCGCCGAAGGCACGCGGGTCGCGGCCGACCGCCTCGGCGAGCAGGGCCGTCTTTCCGATGGAGCCGCCGCCGGCGTACTTGGTGCCGATGAGGGTGTAGTCGTCGATGGTGCGGCCCTTGCCGTCCTTGCCGCCCTTGTCGAGGAAGTCGACGATGTTGCGCAGGGTGGCGTCGTCGCCTCCGGTCGCCGCCAGCGCGTAGGCGCCGTCGATGGTCATCCCGTAGTCGGCGAAGCCGGGGCTGCTCTCGTAGTAGCGGCCCTGGATCAGCTGCTTGGGGGCGGTGAGGTAGGCCACCGCCTTCTTCAGGTCGGGGCCGTCACCGGCCGGGGGCGTGGTCGGAGGATCGCTCTTCTTGGTGGTCAGCGCGACGAGGTCGCTCTTGGCGGTGGCGACGGCGACGGGGGCGGTGGCGAAGAGACGCGATTCGGTGTCGTCCTCCTCGAAGCCGAAGCCGCCCGCGGGGAACTGGTGGCGGGAGAGCCAGGAGAGACCGGCATCGGCGAATGCGTCGTCGCCGAGGGCGCGCAGGGCTTGGGCGGCCCAGGCGGTGGAGGCGGGGCTGCCGGTGGTCATGTAGGAGGCGGAGGGCCAGGCGCCGGTCACCAGTTGGGATTTCTTGAGGTAGCCGCGGGCCTTCTGGACGACGGCTTCGTGGCCGCCGGCCCGCTTGAGGGCCAGCGTGATCAGGCCCGTGGAGTTGGCGTCGCTGTCGCACCAGCCACCGGTGCGGATGAGGATGCCGGTGAAGCCGCCGTCCTCGCACTGGAGGCCGGTCAGCCGGTTCACGGCGTCGGCGGGCGGGGTGACGCCGCCGTTCAGCAGGGCGATGACGGCCATGGCCTGGGCGTCGGACTGGCCGGTGGTGCGGAAGTCGCCCTTGGTGAGGCAGCCGTCGACCGGGTCGCCGTCGCCCGCGTCCCGGGGGCAGACGTACTTCAAGAGATCGCCGAGCAGGTCGTGCCCGCCGAAGGCGTGCGGGTCCTTGCCCGTGGACTCGGCGACGAGCGCGAGTCGGGCGGCTGCGGTGGCGTCCGGGATGCCGTCCTTGCCGGCCGGGTAGGCGTACGCGTCGGTCTGCGCGGGCGTGGCCAGGAAGTCGGCCGCCTTCTTCGCCGCCGGACTCTTCGGGTCGGCGGACACCAGGGCGAAGACCGCCTCGGTGGTGAGGAAGTGGTTCGGGGCGGTCGCCCCGTCGTCGACGACGCGCTCTCCGTCCGTGAGCTTCCCGGTGATCCAGCGGATCGCGGCGGGCGCGTCGACCTTGCCTGCCGGCACGGTGGGCGGAGCCGTGGGAACGGTCGGGTCGGGCGTGGTCCCGCCTCCGGCCCGCACGTCGTCGGGGGAGAACGAGGGCTTGCCGGAGGTGCCGCCGACGTCCGTGCCGCCGAACACCCAGGCGTCGACGTCGCCGGCCTTCGGCGTACGCGCCATCGCGCCGAGCGGGCTGTAGGTCCAGTTCTTCTGACCGGGGGAGGCGATCCAGTACGACCAGTAGGCCGTGGCCTGCGGGGTGAGGACGCACTCCTCCTTCTCCGGCGTGGGGTACTGCGTCCCGGTGCCCTTGCCGATGCGGCAGATGAACCCGTCACCGTCGTGGACGGTGCCCTCCGTGGTGAAGCCGCCGGTGTGCAGCAGTTCGTAACCGGTGGTGGGCGTGGTGTCGCAGCCGCGCTCGACCTTCCCGCCGAACGGACCGAAGTCGACCGCGACGATGGCGCCCGTGGTGGCGGTGCACTGCTCGATCGGATCGGCCGAGGCGGGGGCGACTCCACCCACGAAGGCCACACTCGCGGCGAACGTCAGGAGTGCCGCCGATATGAGCGACAGCAGTCCCTTGCTGCGCATGCGTTGCTGTGATTGCTCTGCGGTCCCCACCACGGCCCCTCGTGTCGGCCGGGCGGACCTGTGCGTGGCAAAAGGGCTCTCGAAGGCGTGAGGTGACGGGAGAGCCGTTCGAACCACGCCGTAGTCCGCGACGGCGCTTCTCGCTGCAAAACCTGGCTCCAGGCATTCCGACTCGCCCGGGCGGTCCCGGGCCTACGGTTGCGGGTCAGCGCCGGATTTCGACCGGCTTCCCCTGGAGCTGAGTGCTTATCAGTCGGAGTGGAACACGTGGATAAAGACAGCGTCAAGGTGGCCTGCGTCTCACGCGGCACTGGCTCCAGTCCCGCACGACCGCCGGCCGCGTCGGCGGCTGGCGGACCTTTGATCGCTCGGGTAGCGTCCTGGGCTGCCACATGGGGGAACCTGGTGCGAATCCGGGGCTGACGCGCAGCGGTGTGGGACGGCAGGGGGCCGCTCCCGAGCCCGAATGCCCGTGCGGCGAGGCAATTCACAAGCCGTACCACGCGTTCGGACGGCCGCCACCGCGCTCCGGGCTGCCCGCCCGCACGAGCCTCGGTCAGGCCGGCGTCCCTCATTCCAGGAGCAGGCCATGTCCCGTACCCGTACCCCCCGCCGCCTCACGCTCGCGGTGCCCGCAGCGCTCGGCGCCCTCGTCCTCACCGCACTGCCGGCCTTCGCCACCTCGTCGCCCGCGCAGATCGCCACGTCCAAGACCAACGGTGTGGCGTATCTCAAGTCCCTTCAGGCCGCGGATGGTTCGTATGCCGGCTCCGGGCTGTCCAACGAGTGGGCCTTCAGCACCTTCGCAGCTGCCGGCACGGCCGTCGTCGACGTCTACCCCGGCGGCGACACGACCAAGAACGCCCGGACCGTCTACCGCAACCTGCTGTCGACGGCGGCCTGGCCCCAGGCCTCCCCGGTCGTCACCGACTACGAGCGCGGCACCCTGAACGCCTACGCCGCGGGCATCGACCCGGCCCGCGTCTCCGCCTCCCGCAACCTCATCGCGAACATCTACTCCTACTGGCAGACGGCCGAGGCGGGCTACTTCGGCCCGTCGGGGAACTTCAACGGCACCGTTTTCGCGGCCCTTTCGCTGGGCGGCGCCAAGACCCAGGGTGGCGCCAACCGTGTCCCGCAGGCGCTGACCGACTCCATGGTCACCCGCATCCGCGCCAACCAGCACGTGGACGGCGGCTGGACCTTCAGCAAGGCCGAGGGCAACTCCACCGTCCTGAACTCCGCGAGCGACGTCGACATGACGGGCGCCGCCATGGCCGCGCTGTGCGTCTCAGGGGTCCCGAACACCGACACGGACGTCGTCCAGGCGAAGAACTTCCTCAAGAGCACCCTCGTCTCGGGCACCGGCGCGTTCAACTCCCTGTACGGGGTCAACACCAGCTCCAACGGCTGGGGCGTCGCGGGCCTCAACGCCTGCGGATTCAACCCGCAGACCGGCGACTTCCTCACCGGCAGCGGCAAGACCCCGATCGACTTCCTCATCGCCAACCAGTACAACCCCGCCGGCGGCTTCAAGTACAAGCCCTCCGACACCACCCCCTCGGCCTACTCGTCGATCGACGCGCTGCGCGCGGTCGCGGGCGGCGGTTTCACCACCGCCCCGCCGGTCCCGGTCACCCCGGGCGCCCCGCAGTGGGTCGCCCAGTCGACCTTCACCTCCGGGACGGCCACCAAGTTGGCACTGACGGTCGACGACGGCACCGGAAACCTGAAGGTCTGCTCTGTGGCCTTCACTCCGACGGGTACGACCACCACCCTCGGTGATGTTCTGGCCGCCGCGACCAGCGCGGCCACGCCCTCGGGCTGCGTCACAGCCGTGACCCCGTCCTCCGGCACAGGGACCATTACCAGTGTCAACGGCAAGGCCAACAGCGGCTCGAACACTTGGAAGGTCAGCGTCGACGGCTCCTCCTTCGCCGGTGCGCTCCGGGAGAAGGCCATCAACGTGGGCGACACCATCGCGCTGCGCTGGGGCGCCTGACCATCCGATGCCGGTGAGGGTTGCGGGCCTCTGGGCCCCAACCCTCACCGCTGTGTCTCGATTGATAGGAAGAGTGCGTGAAAGAGGGCTGTTTACCCATGGCGCCGGGAAGGTCAGGATGACGAAGATAGTGCCACGCCATGTGGTCGTCGACGGGGTGCAGCTGCTCGCCTTGACAGCCCAGGAGTACGAGAGCCTCGCGGCATCGCGACGTCAGTTCGGTTCTCACGTGGTCCGGTTGCGCATGACCCGCGAAGCGCTCGCCTCCTTGACCCGGGCGGCGGAGGCGATGTGTTCCTTGATCCGGACGGGCAAGGTTCCGACGGACACTCCCACGACTGTTCCCCAGACGGCCAAGGGCCTGCTCAGCGGCTTGGAAGCCGCAGTGGAGCAGGCCCACCGAGTGATCGGAAAGCAGACGGGTGCACCCTCCCGTGCTTCTGGCGGACGTCAGCGCAGCCGTTAGAAGGTCCGGAGGAGTGCATACACCGTGGATGCCGGGCGTACGTCCGTCGAGGTGGACTAGAACGACGTCCAGGTGAAAGCGACCTGGTCGCCCGCGTTGATCTTGAACTGGCAGCCGCCGACGGGGGTGGGGGTGCCGTTGACGGAGATGCTCCAGTAGGCGGAGCCGCCGCCGCTGACGTTCTTGATGGTGTCGACGGAGTAGTCGTCGAAGGACGCGTACCAGGTGCCGTCCCAGCCGAAGTAGTTCAGGCGGGCCGCATCGTCGAGCGCCGCGGTCGGGGTGGGGACCTTGGACGGGTTGGCGCCGCCGTTGGTGCCGTCGCACTTGTGGGTGCCGCCGGTGGCGGTGGTGACGTCGTGGCCCTTGGTCTTGATCTTTCCCTTGAACAGAAGCCCGTTGGGGCCCTGGACGGTGAGGTTGACCTTGACGGCCGCGTTCGTGTTCGGCTTGGGGGCGGCCTCGGCCACGGCCGGAGCGGTGGCGAGCGCGAGGCCGAGAGCGACGGTGGTGATCATGGAGCGGCGGGCGAGTATCCGGCGCATGGAGTGCCTTCTTCCTCAGAGGGACGACGGGTCTGCGCCCGCGATCCCTCCGACCCACGTGCCGACCCCTTGCCCGCCTCCCTGGGGGAAGCGGGCAAGGGGTGCCGACCGGGGCTGGGGGCTTCGCGCTGCAGACCATGACAGTGAGAAGCAGTACGCATCGCACCCCGGGTACTCCGACTCACGGTGCGGTCAGCCCCGTTCACGGTTGCAGGTCAGCGCCGGAATCCCACCGGCTTCCCCCAGTCGTACGTGCATTCGGTTGTGAGCCCCCGCCGTGCGGGCCGGAGCAGAACGCATCGTACGGGGTGGCGGGCGGGTGCCGGAAGGAAACCCTTGAAGAAGGGCAGCGGGACGGGGCGTGACGACACCACTCGCCACGCCTCGTCGCTCCTCAGCTGCCGGGCACCCTCAGAACCCGGGCGGCGAACCGGGACTTCTCAGTCCCGGCCGTACGTGTGGAACCCGCGGCCGGTCTTGCGGCCGAGCAGCCCTGCCTGAACCATCCGCTGGAGCAGCGGCGGCGGGGCATACAGGGGTTCCTTGAACTCGTCGTAGAGCGCTTCGGCGATCGCGGCGACCGTGTCCAGGCCGATGAGGTCGGCGAGCCTGAGCGGGCCCATGGGATGGGCGCAGCCCAGCTCCATGCCCGCGTCCACGTCCTGCGCGGTCGCGAACCCGGACTCGGCCATGCGGACGGCCGAGAGCAGGTAGGGAATCAGCAGGGCGTTGACGACGAAGCCGGCCCGGTCCTGGGAACGGACGGCGGTCTTGCCGAGGGTGTCGCGGACGAAGGTCTCGACGGTGTCGGCCACACGTGGCGCGGTGTGCAGGGAGGACACGATCTCGACCAGCGGCAGGACGGGTACGGGGTTGAAGAAGTGCAGGCCGAGTACGTGGTCGGCGCGGCGGGTGGCCATACCGAGCCGCATGACGGGGATGGCGGAGGTGTTGGTGGCGAGGATCGCCTCCGGGTCCTCCACGATCTTGTCCAGGGCGGTGAAGATCTCGGTCTTGGCGGCGGCGTTCTCGGTGACCGCCTCGATGACCAGCTGGCGGTCGGCGAGGTCCTCCAGGTCACCCCTGAAAAGGAGCCGAGCCAGGGCGTCCTCCGCCGAGATCCGGTCGAGCTTCCCGCGCTGGACGGCACGTTCGAGGGATACGGCGATCCGCTCGCGGGCTGCCAGGGCGGCGGCTGCATCGGCCTCGGCGACGACGGTGTCGAGTCCGGCCCGGGCGCAGACCTCGGCGATGCCGGCGCCCATCTGGCCTCCGCCGACGATTCCGACCCGTTGGATGCGGCGCACGCCGTGAGGCTGAATCGGGGCGTTCACGCTGTCACCTGTGCAGGGGCGCGACGAACGAGGTGGCGGGAGTATGCATCCGGGGTGAAGAACGCCGGGAGCCGCCCCGAAAGGGCTCCGTCCACGAAGACCTCGCGTGCTTCGAGGGCCAGCGCCTGCGGATCCTCCGCCTCCAGGGCGGCGCATTCGGCGTCGAGGAGGTCGAGGACGGCGGCGCGTTCCACCCGGTCGTGGCGGAGCCACTGCCAGATCTGGACGCGGGCGATCTCGGCCGTGGCCGCGTCCTCCATCAGCCCGTAGAGGGCGACGGCGCCGTGGCCGCGCAGCCATGCGTCGAAGTAGCGCAGGGCCACGGCGATGTTCGAGCGAATGCCCTCGGGGGTGGGGGGTGCGGCGATCCGGCGTACCGAGAGCAGATCGGCAGCCGTGATCTCGACGTCCTGGCGTGTGCGCTCCAGCTGGTGGGGCCGGTTCCCGAGGACGCCGTCGAAGACCTCGCGGCAGACGGGGACGAGCCCGGGGTGGGCGACCCAGGAGCCGTCGAAGCCGTCCTCGGCCTCCCGCTCCTTGTAGAGGCGGACCTTCGCCAGCGCTGCTTCGTTCGCGGCCGGGTCCTTGCTGGGGACATGGGCGGCCATCCCGCCGATGGCGTGGGCGCCGCGCTTGTGACAGGTCCGGACGAGGAGTTCGGTGTAGGCACGCATGAACGGGGCGGTCATGGTGACGGCAGCACGGTCCGGGAGCTGGAAGTCCGTGCGATGGCCGAAGGTCTTGATCAGGCTGAACAGGTAGTCCCAGCGGCCCGCGTTCAACCCGGCGCTGTGCTCGCGCAGCTCGTAGAGGATCTCCTCCATCTCGAACGCGGCGGTGATCGTCTCGATCAGGACGGTGGCGCGGACCGTGCCCCGGGGGATCCCCAGCAGGTCTTGGGCCAGCACGAAGACGTCGTTCCACAGGCGGGCCTCGTACCGGTTCTCCAGCTTGGGCAGGTAGAAGTACGGGCCGTGGCCGGCGTCGATCTGCCGCTGCGCGCAGTGGAAGAAGTACAGGCCGAAGTCGACGAGCGAGGCGGGGACGGGCCGGCCGTCGATCTCCAGGTGTTCCTCGAGGAGGTGCCAGCCGCGCGGGCGGACCATGATCGTGGCGAGATCCGTACCGAGGCGGTACTCCTTGCCCTCGGGCGTGGTGAAGTCGATGCGCCGGTCGATGGCGTCGATGAGGGTCAGCTGGCCGCCGATGACGTTGCCCCAGGTGGGGGCGGTGGCGTCCTCGAAGTCGGCCATCCAGACCTTGGCCCCGGAGTTGAGGGCGTTGACGGCCATCCGGCGGTCCGGCGGCCCGGTGATCTCCACCCGGCGGTCGGTCAGTCCGGGCGCGGGCGGCGCGACCCGCCAGTCTGGGTTGGCGCGGACCGCGGAGGTGGCGCGGGAGAAGTCCAGGGGTGTCCCCGAGGCCAGGTTGCCGGAACGGCGGCGGCGCTCCTTGAGGATCTCCAGGCGCCGCCCTGCGAAGGCCGCGTCGAGGCGGGCGATGAAGCCGAGCGCCGCCGGGGTGAGGATCTCGTCGTGGCGCTCACCCGGTGTGCCGAGGACTCGGACACCGGCGGTCAGGGACGTGGATGACATGCGGTTCTGCTCCTCGGGGGTGGGCGGCCGGCGCCCGAGGGAGAAACCTCGGGCGCCTTCGGGCGACGACGGTCGGCGGCTGGGCGTGGCCGGATGGGGGGAAGGCGGTTCCTAGTGGAACTGCTCTTCCTCGGTGGAGCCGGCGAGAGCGGTGGTGGAGGAGGCCGGGTTGACGGCGGTGGAGACGAGGTCGAAGTAGCCGGTGCCGACCTCGCGCTGGTGCTTGACGGCGGTGAAGCCGTGCTGCTGGGCGGCGAACTCGCGCTCCTGGAGGTCGACGTAGGCGGTCATGCCGTGCTCGGCGTAGCCGCGGGCGAGGTCGAACATGCCGTGGTTGAGGGAGTGGAAGCCGGCCAGGGTGATGAACTGGAACCTGTAGCCCATGGCGCCGAGTTCGCGCTGGAACTTGGCGATCTGGTCGTCGTCCAGGGCGGCCTTCCAGTTGAAGGAGGGCGAGCAGTTGTAGGCCAGCATCTGGTCCGGGTACTGCGCGTGGATGGCCTCGGCGAACTCGCGGGCCTGCTCCAGGTCCGGGGTGCCGGTCTCGACCCAGATGAGGTCGGCGTACGGTGCGTAGGCCAGGCCGCGGGCGATGACGGGGGCCATGCCGTTGCGGACGTGGTAAAAGCCCTCGGCCGTTCGCTCGCCCGTGCAGAACTCCGCGTCGCGCTCATCGACGTCGCTGGTCAGCAAGGTCGCCGCCAGGGCGTCGGTACGGGCGATGATCAGGGTCGGCGTGTCGGCGATGTCGGCCGCGAGGCGGGCGGCGTTGAGGGTGCGGACGTGCTGGGAGGTGGGGACGAGGACCTTGCCGCCGAGGTGGCCGCACTTCTTCTCGGAGGCGAGCTGGTCCTCGTAGTGGATGCCGGCCGCTCCCGCCGCGATCATCGCCTTGGTGAGCTCGAAGGCGTTGAGCGGGCCGCCGAAGCCGGCCTCGGCGTCGGCGACGATCGGCGCGAGCCAGTCGGTGGTGTCGGTGCCGCCCTCGGCGGTGGCGATCTGGTCGGCCCGCAGCAGCGCGTTGTTGATCCGACGCACCACCTGCGGGACCGAGTTGACCGGGTAGAGGCTCTGGTCGGGGTAGGTGTGTCCGGCCTGGTTCGCGTCGGCGGCCACTTGCCAGCCGGAGAGGTAGATCGCCTGGAGTCCGGCCCGTACCTGCTGGACCGCCTGGCCGCCGGTGAGGGCGCCGAGCGCGTGGATGTAGTCCTGCTCGTGGAGCTGTCGCCACAGACGCTCGGCGCCGCGCCGGGCCAGGGTGTGCTCCTCGCGGACGCTGCCCGAGAGCCGCACCACGTCCTCGGCCGAGTAGGTCCGCTCGATGCCCGCCCACCGCGGGTCCGTGGCCCACTTCTGCTTGAGCTGCTCGGCGGCCGCCGTCGTGTTCGTGTCTGCCATGACCGTCACCGTCTCCATGAATCGCTTGGTCTGCCAACGCGCTCGTTCATCACGGCGAGCCGATGGCACTCTGTGCCGTGTATCGGGGTGGTGGCCGCCGGGCCCTGGGTGAAACTGAGCAATGTTGCAGGTCAGTCGAGCGTGGACTGCCGGGATCGCCGACGTCAGGGCGTGAGTCGTGCCTGGAGTGTCCGTCTCGACTGCCGGGATCCGGCGGCCGCAGGACAGACTCTGACAGCGGCACGCAGTGCCATCAATGAGGTGCGTAAGCCAACTTCTGTGAATCTTCTGCGGCCGCTTTGCCAAGGTTGCGAAGGTTGGAAATGGCAGGATCCTGCGTAACCTGGAGCCGGTCGAGGGCCGGAGGGGTTCAGGTGAGCAAGACGTACGCGGGGGCGCGGCTTCGGCGGCTGCGCGAGGAGCGCCGGATGAGCCAGGCCGATCTGGCCCGGGTCCTGGGCATCTCCCCGAGCTATCTGAACCAGATGGAGCACGACTCCCGCCCGCTGACGGTGCCGGTTCTGCTGCGGCTGACCGAGGCCTTCGGCGTCGACCCCGGGTTCTTCTCCGAGCGGGATACCAGCCGCCTCGTCGCCGACCTGCGCGAGGCCCTCGCAAGTGAGGTCGCCGAGGCCCGGGTCTCCCCCTCCGACCTGGCCGAACTGGCCACCCGGATGCCGGCCGTGGCCGCTGTTCTGCTGGACCTGGGACGGCGCAGCCAGCTCCTGGCGGAGCGGCTCGCGGACACCGCGGACGGACGCGACGGAGGTCCGGCGGCACTGCGCTCACCGCACGAGGAGATCCGCGAGTTCTTCTACCGCCGCCGGAACTACCTGCACGACACCGACCTCGCCGCCGAGGCCCTCGCCCGGGAGATCGGCATCCGCCCCGGGGAAGTCGTCCGGGTGCTGTCGCGCCGCCTCACCGAGCACCACGGACTCCGCCTCGCCGCCGACTCCGACCGCCTCCACCACTACGACGCGGGGGCGCGGGTCCTGCACCTGTTGTCCGGCCGGCTGCGGCCGGGCCAGCAGTCGTTCCGGATGGCCACGCAGCTCGCCCTGCTGGAGTACGGGGCGGAGCTGGACCGGCTGGCCGCCGAGGACTTCCCTCAGGGCTCCGCCGCACACGGCCTGGCCCGGATCGGCATCGCGAACTACTTCGCGGCCGCACTGATCCTCCCGTACGGCGCCTTCCACACGGCGGCCGAGGAGTTCCGCTACGACATCGAACGCCTCACCGACCAGTTCGGGATCGGCTACGAGACCGTCTGCCACCGCCTCAGCACCCTGCAACGCCCCAGGCTGCGCGGTGTTCCCTTCTCCTTCGTCCGAGTCGACCGGGCCGGGAACATGTCCAAGCGACAGTCCGCCACCGGATTCCACTTCTCCCGCGCGGGCGGCACCTGTCCGCTGTGGAACGTGTACGAGGCCTTCGCCGCGCCCGGCCGGATCCACGTTCAGGTCGCCGCCATGCCCGACGGGCAGCGGTACCTGTGGACCGCCCGCGCCGTGACCCGGCACCGCGGTGGCTGGGGCGAGCCCGGCAAGACCTTTGCGATCGGCCTCGGCTGCGAGATCCGCCACGCGCCCCGTCTCGTCTACTCCGACGGCCTCGACCTCGACAACGCTGCGGCCGCCACCCCCATCGGCATGGGCTGCCGCCTCTGCGAACGCCTCGACTGCCCCCAGCGCGCGGTTCCACCCCTCGGCCGCCCGCTCGCGGTTGACGAGAACAGCAGCACCTTCATCCCCTACCCGGTCGCCGACGACCGGGGGTGATCACCGGGCTCAGCCCAGTCGGCGCGCCTCCGCCTCGGTCACCGGGTCCCCCGCCCGCACTCCGTGGAGGACGTGGGCGAGTACCTCGGCGCCGCGGACCACGCGGGGGCCCGGCCGGTTGAAGTACGCGGGCCCGTCCAAGACCCACACCTCCCCCGCCCGCACGGCGGGCAGCTCGTCCCAGCCGGGCAGCGAGGTGAGCAGGTCAAGCTCCGTCAGGGTCCGCTCGGGCGGGAAGCCGCAGGGCAGGACGAGGACCACGTCCGGGCGCGCCTCGCGTACCGCTTCCCACGTCATCGGCTTGGTGTGCTCACCCGGCTCGGCCAGCAGCGGCTCACCGCCCGCCGCGGTGATCTGTTCGGGTACCCAGTGTCCGGCGGGCCACAGCGGGTCGAGCCACTCGACGGCCACCACCCGGGGCCGCGGCCGGCCCTCCGTACGGCGCCGCACCTCGGCGAGCCGGCCCCGCAGCTCGGCACGGCGCCGCTCGGCCCGCTCACGTACCCCGAGCAGGTCGCCCACGGTGACCAGGCAGTCCAGCACGTCGTCGAGGGTCTTCGGTTCCAGGCTCAGGACCCGGGGTCCGGCGTCCATGACGCGCACCGCCCGGGTGACGCCCTGGTAGGAGACGGCGCAGACCTTGCAGAGGTCCTGGGTGAGCAGGACTTCCGGTGCGAGCGCGGCGAGGGCTTCGGTGTCCAGGGTGTAGAGCGAGGAGCCGGAGTGTGCGGACCCGCCGACGGCCTGGGAGATCTCCCGGCTGCCGAGTGCGTCCGCGTCGAATTCGGCGCGGGTGACGACGGGTACGGAGGCCACCGCGGCGGGCGGCCAGTCGCATTCGTGGGTGCGTCCGACCAGGTCGGCGGCGAGTCCGAGGTCCGCCACGATGTCGGTGGCCGCCGGGAGCAGGGAGACGATGCGCATGCTCCGACTGTAGGCGCACTCGAGTGGCGGGTCTGGACTTACTAGGACGTCCAACTATATGTTCGTGGCACAAGGTCCGCGGTGCAGGGAAGCCGGTGCAAAACCGGCACGGTCCCGCCACTGTGACCGGGGAGTGTGCTGCCATCCACACGCCACTGACGAGGTCTGTCGGGAAGGCGGGCGGCGCGCGGGGATCCGGGAGTCAGGATACCGGCCGCGGGTTGTTCCGTGTTGTCCACGAGGATGGAGCAGACACGCATGGCACCGGTTTGTACCCACGACCCTGGTGATCCGGCGGAGCGCACGCACACCCCTTCTGTGCGCTCGTAGTTCTCACGGTTTTCCGTAGCGGTGCACCCCCATCCGGGGTGTCGTCCGCCGGTCTGCCGTGCCATCCCCGGATCCAACCTGACGAGAGCAGGCATCCATGGTCCGTGAACTCACCCATTTCATCGGCGGAAAGCACACCACCGGCACGTCCGGGCTCTTCGCCGACGTGTACGACCCGAACACCGGCACCGTCCAGGCGCGCGTGCCGCTGGCCGGCCGGGCTGACACCGAGGCGGCGATCGCCAACGCGGAAGAAGCGCAGGACGATTGGGGCCAGTGGAATCCCCAGCGTCGTGCTCGGGTCCTGCTGCGTTTCCTCCAGCTCGTCGAGGGCGAGCGGGAGAACCTGGCCCGGATGTTGTCGGCCGAGCACGGCAAGACCGTCGCCGACGCCCACGGTGATCTGCAGCGAGGACTGGAGGTGGTCGAGTTCGCCGCCGGTATCCCGCACCTCCTCAAGGGCGAGTTCACCGACAACGCCGGCACCGGCATCGACGTGCACTCGCTGCGCTCACCGCTGGGCGTGGTCGCGGGCATCACCCCGTTCAACTTCCCCGCGATGATTCCGCTCTGGCAGGCCGCACCCGCCCTGGCCTGCGGCAATTCCTTCATCCTCAAGCCGTCCGAGCGTGACCCGTCGGTTCCGCTGCGCCTCGCCGAGCTGTTCCTCGAGGCCGGCCTGCCGCCGGGCGTGCTCAATGTGGTCAACGGGGGCAAGGAAGCCGTCGACACCCTCCTCGAAGACCCGCGCGTACAGGCCCTCGGCTTCGTCGGATCCACCCCGATCGCCGCGCACATCTACGCCACCGCCGCCGCCCACGGCAAGCGCGCCCAGTGCTTCGGCGGCGCCAAGAACCACATGATCGTGATGCCGGACGCCGATCTCGACCAGGCGGTGGAGGCCCTCATCGGCGCCGGCTACGGCTCCGCGGGCGAGCGCTGCATGGCCATCGCCGTCGCCGTCCCCGTCGGGGAGGAGACCGCGAACGCGCTGGTGGCCAAGTTGAAGGAGCGGATCGCCACCCTGCGCGTGGGCCGCTCCGACGACCCCGAGGCCGACTTCGGGCCGCTGGTCAGCCGCGACGCCCTCGACCGGGTGAACCGCTACGTCGACATCGGAGCCACCGAGGGCGCCGAACTCGTCGTCGACGGACGCGGGTTCACCCTCCCCGGACACGAGGGCGGCTTCTTCGCCGGAGCCACCCTCTTCGACCGCGTGACCCCGCAGATGCGGATCTACCGCGAGGAGATCTTCGGCCCGGTGCTGTCCGTCGTACGGGCCGCCGACTACGAGGAGGCCCTGCGCCTGCCCACCGAGCATCCGTACGGCAACGGCGTCGCGATCTTCACCCGGGACGGCGACACGGCACGCGACTTCACCCGCCGGGTGGGCGCCGGCATGGTCGGCGTCAACGTGCCGATCCCCGTACCCGTGGCGTACCACACCTTCGGCGGCTGGAAGCGGTCCGGCTTCGGCGACCTGAACCAGCACGGCCCCGACTCGATCCGCTTCTACACCCGTACCAAGACCGTCACCTCGCGCTGGCCCTCCGGGGCCAAGGAAGGCGCGAGCTTCACCATCCCGACGATGGGATGAGCGCCGTGACCACCACCCTCACCGAGGACCAGCTCGCGCTCGCCGAGGTCACCCTCGACTTCGCCCAGGAGCAGCTCGCCCCGCACGCCGTGGCCTGGGACCAGGACAAGCACTTCCCCGTCGACGTCATCCAAAGGGCCGCCTCACTCGGCCTTGCCGGCGTGTACGTCCGTGAGGAGCACGGCGGTTCGGGCCTGTCCCGCGCCGACGGCGTCCTGGTCTTCGAGACGCTGGCCACCGGCTGCCCGTCCATCGCCGGATACCTCTCCATCCACAACATGGTCGCCTGGATGATCGACCGCCACGGGGACGCGGACCAGCGCGAGCACTGGCTGCCCGGCCTCTGTACCGCTGCGACCCTGGGCAGCTACTGCCTCACCGAACCGGGGGCCGGATCGGACGCCGCCGCGCTGCGCACGCGCGCCGAACGGCAGGGCGACCACTACGTGCTGACGGGGGTGAAACAGTTCATCTCCGGCGCCGGCGCGTCGGACGTCTATTTGGTCATGGCACGGACGGGCGAGCCCGGCCCGGGCGGAATCTCGGCCTTCGTCGTCGAGCGCGAGGACCCGGGGGTGTCCTTCGGGCCCAACGAGCGCAAGATGGGCTGGAACGCGCAACCCACCCGCCAGGTGATCCTTGACGGCGTCCGCATCCCCGCGGATCGGCGCCTCGGCGCCGAGGGCGAAGGCTTCCGCATCGCCATGAACGGCCTCAACGGCGGCCGTCTCGGCATCGCCGCCTGCTCGCTCGGCGGCGCGCAGAGCGCCCTGGACCGCTCGCTGTCCTACCTGGCCGACCGCGAGGCCTTCGGGGCCCGACTGCTGGACGCCCAGGCCCTGCAGTTCCGCCTCGCCGACATGGCCACCGAGCTGGCCGCGGCCCGCGCGCTGGTGCGGCAGGCCGCCGAGGCCCTGGACGGGGGAGATCCGCTGGCCCCGCGGCTGTGCGCGATGGCCAAGCGGTTCGCCACCGACACCGGGTACGCGGTGGCAGACGGGGCCCTCCAACTGCACGGCGGCTACGGCTACCTGAGCGAGTACGGCATCGAGAAGATCGTCCGCGACCTGCGGGTCCATCAGATCCTGGAAGGCACCAACGAGGTCATGCGCGTCATCGTGGCGCGCGGACTGACGGAGACCCTGCGATGACCAACGAAGCCCCTGAAGCTCACGACCACGTCCTCCTGCGCACCGAGGGCCACGCCGCGTACATCACCCTCAACCGCCCCAAGGCACTGAACGCCCTCAGCCACCCCATGGTGCTCCGCATCGAGCAAGCCCTCACCGCCTGGGCCGAGGACCCCGCTGTCGAGCTGGTCGTCATTGAGGGCGCCGGCGATCGGGGACTGTGCGCGGGCGGGGACATCCGCGCGATCCACGAGGACGCCCGCACCGGCGGCACCGCCTCGGCGGACTTCTGGCGGGACGAGTACCGGCTGAACGCGCTGATCGCCCGCTACCCCAAGCCGTACGTCGCCCTGATGGACGGCATCGTCATGGGAGGCGGAGTCGGCGTCTCGGCCCACGGCAGTGTCCGCATCGTCACCGAACGGTCGAAGGTGGCCATGCCCGAGACCGGCATCGGCTTCGTCCCCGACGTTGGCGGCACCTACCTCCTCGCGCTCGCCCCCGGGGAACTCGGTACCCACCTGGCATTGACCGGGGCCCCCATCGGTGCCGCGGACGCGCTGCTGTGCGGCCTCGCCGACCACTTCGTCCCGGTGGCGGCACTGCCCGCGCTGGCGCGGGAGCTGGCGGTGGACTCCGTACACGCGGTACTGGAGCGCCATGTGGCAGAGCCGCCGGCCGGGGGGCTGGAATCCGCGCGCGAGTGGATCGACCACGGCTACGCCGCCGACACCGCCGAGGAGATTGCCGCGCGGCTGTCGGCGTCGGGCGTACCCGCCGCGAAGGACGCGGCCGACACCCTGCGCTCCAAGTCCCCCACGGCGGTCAAGGTAACCCTGGCCGCGCTGCGCCGGGCCCGGCACCTCGGGCCGCTGGAACGGGTGCTGGAACAGGAGTACCGCGTTTCCTGCGCGGCCCTGTCCTCGCCCGACCTGGTCGAGGGCATCCGCGCCCAGGTCATCGACAAGGACCGCGATCCGCACTGGTCGCCGGCGGCCCTGGAGGACGTCACAGCAGCGGACGTGGACCGGTACTTCGCCCCACTCGACGCGAACGAGCTGCGACTCGTCGCGACCGCTTCGTCCCAGGAGGTCGTCTGGTGAGCAGCACCGTCGCATTCATCGGACTCGGCCACATGGGCGGCCCGATGGCCGCCAACCTCGTCAAGGCCGGCCACCGCGTCCTCGGCTTCGACCTCGTGCCGGAGTCGCTGGCCACCGCGGCCACCGCCGGTGTCGAGCCCGCGGCCTCCGCCGTCGAGGCCGCCACGGAAGCCGACGTAGTGATCACCATGCTTCCGGCGGGCCGCCACGTCCTGGCCCTCTACCAAGAACAGGGCCTCCTGGCCGCCGCACGGCCCGGCACCCTGTTCATCGACTGCTCCACGATCGATGTCGCCGACGCCCGCGCCGCCCACGAAGCCGTTGCCGCGGCCGGTCACCGGGTGCTGGATGCCCCGGTTTCCGGCGGGGTGATCGGAGCCGAGGCGGCCACGCTCACCTTCATGGCGGGAGGGGGAGAAGCGGAGTTCGCCGCCGCCGAACCGCTGCTCGACGCCATGGGCAAGAAGGCCGTGCACTGCGGCGCCGCGGGCGCCGGGCAGGCCGCGAAGATCTGCAACAACATGATCCTCGCGATCTCCATGATCGGCGTCAGCGAGGCATTCGTCCTCGCCGAGAGCCTGGGACTCGACCACCAGGCCCTCTACGACGTCGCCTCCACCGCCTCCGGCCAGTGCTGGGCCCTCACCGTCAACTGCCCGGTCCCCGGACCGGTCCCGACCAGCCCCGCCAACCGCGACTACCGGCCCGGCTTCGCCGCCCCGCTCATGGCCAAGGACCTCGGCCTCGCCGCCAACGCGCTGCGCTCCGGCGGGGTGGACGCCCCACTGGGCCTCAAGGCCGCCGAGATGTACGCCGCGTTCGCCGCCGCCGAGGGCGCCGACCTCGACTTCTCCGCCATCGTCCACACCCTCCGACCCCAGAACGGAACAACCGCATGACCGCGTACGAGACCATCCTGCTCGAGCGCAAGGGCCGCGTGGCCCTCCTCACCCTCAACCGGCCCGAAGCGCTCAACGCCTTGAACCTCCAGGTCATGAGCGAGGTCGTGGCCGCCGCGCAGGAACTGGACCGGGACCCGGACGTAGGCTGCATCGTCCTCACCGGCTCCCCGAAGGCCTTCGCCGCCGGCGCCGACATCAAGGAGATGCGCCCACAGAGCTACATGGACATGTACCTCTCCGACTGGTTCACCGCCTGGGACCGGCTCGGCGAGGTCCGCACCCCCACCCTCGCCGCCGTCTCCGGCTACGCCCTCGGCGGCGGCTGCGAACTGGCCATGCTCTGCGACATCCTGCTCGCCGCCGACACCGCGAAGTTCGGCCAACCCGAGATCAAGCTCGGCGTCATCCCGGGCATCGGCGGCTCACAGCGCCTGACCCGCGCCGTCGGCAAGGCCAAGGCCATGGAGCTGTGCCTCACCGGGCGCACCATGGACGCGGCCGAGGCCGAACGCGCCGGACTGGTCTCCCGGATCGTGCCGGCCGACGAACTGCTCGCCGAGGCCCTCGCCGTCGCCACGACGGTCGCCGAGATGTCCAAGCCGGTCGCGATGATGGCCAAGGAAGCCGTGAACCGCGCCTTCGAGACCACCCTCACCGAAGGCGTCCGCTTCGAACGCCGCCTCTTCCACGCCGTGTTCGCCACCGCCGACCAGAAGGAGGGCATGTCCGCGTTCGTCGACAAGCGCCCGCCGCACTTCACCCACGGCTGAGCGCACCCGGGTCCGGGGGGCGGCAGATCCTGCCTTCCCCGGACCCGGGTACGGGTCTGACCGGTGTTCGTCAGCGTGGCGGTCCACCGTCGTGCGGGTCCCGTGCGGACAAGGAGATCCGGTTGCGCACCAGGTCGACCGCCACGATCTGTACGGCGAGGTCATCGCCCTCACGGACGATGAGCCCCGGATGGTCGATGGGCTCGTCGGTCAGCTCGGTGTTGTGCACAAGCCCGTCCACCCCGTCGGTAGGGCGGACGAGGGCCCCGAACGGCACCAGAGCGGTGACCCGGGCCAACACGGTCTGGCCGACTCTGTCGACGAAGGGGACGAGAGGCTGCGGCTGGAGCGCCTTGAGCGACAACTGGACCTGCCCCGACGCGTGTCGACGTCCAGTATCTCCCCTGTGACACGCTGGCCGGCCGTGACCACGTCCTCCGGTCGGCGGTCCCAGGACCAGGTCAGCTCGGGCACGCGGATGAACCCCGTACACAGATCCTCGGGCTCGCCGTCGAGGTGCACGAACACGCCGAACGTGTGGACACTGCGCACACGACCCTCCTGGCTCGCTCCGAGCCGGAGGGCGAGGAGAAAGGCTCGCAGCGCCTGGTCCTCACAGGCAGCGGCAATCCCCATACGGTCCCTTGCTCGTGGTCGACGTAGAACACCTCGAAGGTGAGCCACTGACCGATCTCCACCAGTTCGGAGGGAGGGCCGGATGTCCGGCGCGAAAGGTCTCGGCCGGGAATGTGTCCTGTGATCGACTCGGGTCCGGAGAACCCTTCCAGTTCGACGAGCACCTCTTGCTCCGAGATGCCGACGACTCGACCTGTGCGGACTTCGCCGACGCGGATGGAGTCGAGGGACTTCCTGGCCTCCCGCTCGGATGGTGAATCGGTCACGACGATCACCTTACGGCGGGCGCACGTGGAGGCGGCCGGGTTTCCGTTGGGTGCGTGGCGGCCGAACTGCGCGCCTCTGCACCCGCTGTGATCAGGGACTCACGGTCTTGGCCGGGAGCCTGCCACGCGGTACCGTCAGCGCGACATAAAGACATAGCGACGACGGCGAGACGGAAGCCCGGTGTGAATCCGGCATGGTCGCGCCACTGTGTGCTGCGGTGACTTCCCCCGGGAGGTGTCGCGGCGAGTCAGACCCGAGGACCGTCGTCCTGCACCACCGTATGGGACGCGTTGTTCCCCGAGGAGGTTCCACCATGGCCGAGGCCGTCGCTTCCGCTGCCATACCCACCCCCGCCCTCTCCCCGTCGGCTCCGCTGCCCGTCAAGGCCGTCCTGCCCTGGGCACTCTTCGTCGGCCTGCTGATGCTGGTGGCCCTGTACTTCGTCGGCGCGGAGCAGGGTGCCACCGCCGTGTTCTCCGGCGAGGGCGTCCACGAGTGGGTGCACGACGGCCGTCACCTGCTCGGCTTCCCCTGCCACTGAGAGGTATACGCACCATGTACGCCTCCACTGTCAGAGGTCTGCTGGTCCGCGGCATGCTCGCGGGCCTGATCGCCGGACTCTTCGCCTTCGCCGTCGCCTACGTGGTCGGTGAGCCCCCGGTCCGCGGCTCCATCGCCGTCGAAGAAGCCACGGCCGCAAAGGAAGCCGCTCCCGCGGCCGGTCACGCCGGTCACGGCGGTGCCGCCGCCCCGGCCGCTGCCGAGGAAGAGGAAGAACTCGTCAGCCGCCCCGTGCAGTCCACCGTCGGCCTCGCCACCGGTGTGCTGGTCTACGGGGTCGCGCTCGGCGGCATCGCCTCCCTCGCCTTCTCCTTCGCCCTCAACCGCGTCGGACGCTTCAGCCCCCGGGCAACGGCCGCGCTGACCGCCGCGGGCGCCTTCACGCTGGTCTATCTGGTGCCGTTCCTGAAGTACCCGGCCAGCCCTCCGGCCGTCGGCAACCCGGACACCATCGGGCAGCGCACCACGCTGTTCTTCCTGATGATCCTGCTCAGCGTCCTGCTCGGCGTCGGCGCGATCATCCTGGGGCGGCGGCTGGCACCGCGTCTGGGCAACTGGAACGCCACGCTGGCGGCGGGCGGCGGCTTCGTCCTCGCCACCGGGCTGGCCTTCCTGGTCCTCCCGGACAACACGGACGCCGTGAAGCCCGAGTTCCCCGCGGCCCTGCTGTGGGACTTCCGGGTCGCGTCGGTGACCGTCCAGGTCGTGATGTGGGTCGTGTTCGGAGTGGTCTTCGGCGTCCTCGCCCAGCGGCTCCTGGCCCACCGCACCGATCCGGCGGGTGCGGAGACGGCTGAGCTCCAGTCGGCGTCGGCCCTCGGCTGATCTGCGCACAGCACCACCTACAGAGCCCTGTCGCCCCGGACATCCGGAGCGACAGGGCTCTGTCCGTTGCCCAGCCGGTGCCCCTTCAGTCCCGTCGACTGCCGTCGTCGACCGGGTAGGGGACTTGGCTGCTGCGGTCCGGGTCGACGGCCAGGCGGCCGCCGATCGTGGGACGGGCGCGCTGCGCGCAGTCGCGGCGTTCGCACATCCGGCAGCCCAGTCCGATGGGGGTGGCGCCGGCAGGGTCGTCGAGGGCCGTGCCGCGCGAGTAGACCAGGCGCGGGGCGTGGCGCAGTTCGCAGCCGAGGGCGACGGCGAACTCGGCCCGGGGTGCCTGGTGGCCGAAGCCGCCTCGGGTGACGGTGCGCGCGATCCAGAAGTACCGCTTCCCGTCGGGCATCTCGGCAACCTGGTGCAGGATCCGCCCGGGTGCGGAGAACGCCTCGTACACGGTCCACAGCGGGCAGGTGCCGCCGAGCCGGGAGAAGTGGAAGTCGGTGGCGGACTGGCGCTTGGAGATGTTCCCGGCCCGGTCGACACGCAGGAACGAGAACGGGATGCCGCGCCGTCCGACGCGTTGGAGGGTGCTGAGCCGGTGGCAGACGGTTTCGAAGCCGACGCCGAAGCGGGCCGAGAGTAGGCGGCGTCCGCCATGACGCTTTCGGGCGGCGGGGTCTGCCAGCGCAGGTCGAAGGAGCCGAACCCGCAGAGACGGGCGAAGGACTCCATCACGGCCGCCTGCCCTGAGGACAGGCCGTTGGTCAGCACCCGCACTGCGCTCTCACGCCGATCGGCCACCGGAAGGTGATCGGCGACCGATCCGAGCGTGACCAGGGCAGGTAACAGGTAGCGGGCGTCGACGCACATGCCGATCGCGTAGAAGGGGGTACCTCCAGATCGAGGTTGGACGGTGCCCGCGGCTGGTCCGGACCGGGGCAGGAGTGGCTACCTCCCCGCGGGTTCCGGGCAGGTGGAGGGCTTCCGGCCCCGGCGCCCTTCAGCAGGCCGGGACCGGAAGCGGTTCACGTAGACCGGAGGAGGTCCGTGTTGCGTGCGAGGTGGGCCACCGACTTGGCCAGCAGCCGCAGCGCTATTGCCAGATCGCTTCCGCTGTCTCGGGCGATCTTGAGAGCGAAGTGCACGATGTTTGCCGCGATGTCCTTCTCTCGGTTTTCCGGTAGCCGGTCCGCGTACCGCTCGGCGGGCACCGCAAGGACGCGGATGTGGCGGCGTAGACGTTTCCGCACCTGAATGGCCACCGCCCCGGTCGGGTGGTGGGCGGCGAGGATAAGCGCGGTCTCGACGTCCCCGGCGACGGCGGCTGCCGCGGAGACGGCCGTGGCCACCTCGCCCGGTACTGCTGCCACTTCGTGCACGAGTACGGCCACGGGTGTCTCCCATCCGCCTGCTGCCGGTTCGGCTGTGCGGACAAGTAACTCGCGTCCCGGTCTTGTTGGACATGACGAACCGGCCCGGTACTACTCGCGTGACCACTGACGAAAAGTCCCGATGCCCGCTACCTCGGAGTCCGGCCCAGCCCCTACCGTGACGGCATGGTGCGGAAGCGGAACACGGAGTTAGAGCTCTGGATGAAGGAACACGGGCTGAGCGCCGGCGCCCTCGCTGAGCTGGTCAACGACGCCATGACGGACCTCACTGGCGAACGTGGCTCGGTCACTGAACGGACCGTCTACCGATGGCTTTCGGGAGAGAACCGCTCGCCTCAGGACCGCCAGTGGCAGGCCCTGGAGTCCGCGTCCGGGCAGCCTGCGACTGACCTCGGGTTCGTGCCCCGTGCCCGCCCCGCAACGCCCCCAGCGTGCATGGAGGATTCTGTGCTTGGCCGTCGAGCCTTCATTTCCGTAGCCACCGGTGCCGCCGTCGCCTCGTCCACCGGCACCGCGACCGCAGCCACCCGCCCCACGGTCGGGCACTCGGACGTCGACCGCCTGCGCGGTCTGCTGGCCGAACTGTGGCTCCTGGACGACCAGAATGGCGGCGGCCCCGTACTGGAGAAACGCGCTGCGGACCTGGCCACCCGCACCATCAGCCTTCAGCAGCACGGCTCCGCCAGTCAGCGCGTCCGCTCACGCCTCTATGCCGTCGCCGCCTCCTTCACGGCCTTCGCCATGTTCTCCGCCATCGACGCCCGCCGGCTGGGTGAGGCCCAGCGCTACCTTGAGCAGGCCGTCACCCTCGCAGGGCTCTCCGGGGACGGCCAGGTCCAGCACCAGACCTGGCGGTACGCTGCCATGCTCGCCGGACAGCGCGGCCGGTACGCCGACGCCCTCGCCGCTGCCGAAGCCTGCACCGGCACCCGGGCGCACCGCACCGACCCCCTCTATGCCTCTCTGACCCACTCCCGCATCGCCCTGACCGCCGCCAGCCTGGGTGATAAGAGCAGGGCCCTCCGAGCCGTGGACCGGGCCCACTCCGCCTACGACCGCGCCGACCTCGCCGAGGCCCGTCCTTCCTCCGTCGCCTTTTATACCCGGGGGGAACTCCACGGCTTGACCGGCATCACGCACTACCGGCTCGGCGAACCAGAGAGGGCCGAGTTCCATGCCTACCGGTGCATCGCCGACCTCCGTACCGACCAGCACCGCAACCGCGCCTATTACCTGTCCCAGGCTGCCCTCGCTCAGGTCGCACAGGGTGACATTGAGCAGGCCGTGGCCACTGCCACCCGTGTCATCGCCCCGACAGGTGCCGACGCCGGCCGCGTCCCCCATCTGCTGGGCAGCTTCACCTCGGCCCTCAACCAGGCAGCCCCCCAGTCCGCCATCACCCGAGACTGGAACGACCGCACCCGCACCGCCTGAACCTCATGCGACAAGGAGCACCATGTCGGCCTCGAAGATCACCCTTCACCGCTACGGCACCGACCAGCTGTCCACCATCCGCCCCACCCTGGTCGGCTTGTACGCTGAGGTGTACGAGAAGGAGATCGACGAGGACCCGTTCTTCTCCGTCGACCGCTTCGGAGGTCGTCTCACCGGCCACTCCGCCCGCCCCTCCTGGGAGGCTGTAGTCGCTTACGACGGAGGTGAAGCCGCCGGCTACGCATACGCCGCGGCCCTGCCTCAAAACACAGGCTGGTGGGCTCACATGCTCGAACCCCTCCCCGTAGCCGACACTGCCGAGGACGGCACCCGCACCATCGCCCTGTTCGAGATC
The DNA here is from genome assembly GCF_055579465.1 of Streptomyces sp. NPDC032745. Lineage (NCBI taxonomy): Bacteria > Bacillati > Actinomycetota > Actinomycetes > Kitasatosporales > Streptomycetaceae > Streptomyces > Streptomyces sp. NPDC032745. The sequence goes on from NZ_JBVING010000009.1 coordinate 197,832, forward strand.
ATGGTCCGCGCACCTTGGCGAGGAACCGGCCTGGCCCAGCGCATCCACGAGGAACTGCTGGTCGGCCGTACCGAAGAGCGCGTAACTCTCCTCGTAGAGCCGGACCATCCGAAGGTGAAGGCGCTGTACCAGAGTTGGGGGTACCGGCAAATCGGCGACCAGCAGCCATTCCCTGACGCGCCTATCTACGCCACGATGCTCCGCACTCTCGGGTAGGGGTCCGGTGTGCCACTGTCCCCCACACCGACGCCGTCGAGCAGCCCGGACTACGAGACCGTGGTCGAGGTCCTCGGCGCAGATCCACCTGGGTGGCAACGGGCGGGGACGCAGTCATGGCGACCTCCTCGGTGAACGGATGACCGTAGCAGTTACAGGCTCACGGGCGCGATCGAGCCGTCAGCATGGTGCGCATCAACTTCCGCCCCATCATTGACCGTTACGGGAGCGGCAAGGCCCCCAGCCATGCGCTATAGGTTGAGCCGGTGATGACGAGGCATGAGGAGGAGCAGATGACGCAGTCGCTGCAGATCACGCCGATCGGAACGGTGGTCGGGGGACGGGTGGAACCGACGGATGACCACTGGGGAGGTCCCGCGATCATCCGTCTGAACCAGGATTTCCCGGTGGAGGTCGTGCAAGGCCTTGCTGAGTTTTCGCACCGTCTCGTCGACTGGCACTTCCATAAGGCCTCGCCCGATGATGTCGCACTCCATGCGCGGAGCCCCCGCAACAATCCGGCCTGGCCGTCCACCGGTACGTTCGTCCATCGCAATCACCGACGGCCGAACCAGCTTGCGCAGTCGTTTCCCCGCCTGGTGAAGGTTGACGGCCTGGACCTGCACGTCGCTGACCTCGACGCGATTGACGGCACTCCCATCTACGACGTAGCCCCGTACTTCCAGGAAATGGGTCTGCGGGGTCAGGTCCGTGGACCGAGCTGGCCGGCGGAGATGCTTGCGGACTACTGGCGCTGAGGAGCACCGAGTGAGCGAGCCGCAGCGCAAGCCGTTCTTGTACGTGGTCGTCTGTGCCGCTGGGATTGCCGACGACACCGGCAGGCTGATCGCGGCGGCCCAGGAGCGGAACTGGGATGTCGGGGTAATTGCCACGCCGCATGCTCTGCCTTTCCTCGACGTCCCGGCGATCGAGGCGCGGACGGGCTTTCAGGTCCGTTCCGCGTGGAGGTCGCCGGGGGACGATCGGCCCCTGCCGCCGGCTGACGCCATAGTGGTCGCCCCGGCGACCTTCAACACGGTCAACAAGTGGGCCGCGGGTTTCGCCGACAACCTCGCGCTGGCGATTCTCTGCGAGGCGTACGGCATGGACATCCCGACCGCCGTCCTGCCGTACGTGAACTCCGCCTTGGCGGCGCACCCCGCATACAGGCGGAGCCTCGCTGAACTTCGGGAAATGGGCGTCCTGATGGGCAGCTACGAGCCACACCGCCCCAAGGCGGGCGGGGGAGCTGATCGTTTCCGCTGGGAGGAAGGCCTTGACCTGATTGCTCCCTTCGTCTCTCGTGCCGCAGATGCCAATCCGCCCCGGTGCGGGGCGTCGTGACCCACGCCCCGGTCGGACAGGCTGTGGCGGCGGCCGTTGTCGTATCGAACGGCCGTGTGCTCCTGGTGCGGCGCCAGGTTGCCGAAGGAGAGCTCTCGTGGCAGTTCCCTGCGGGAAAGGTCGAGCCCGGCGAGTCTCGTGAGGAGGCGGCCGTGCGCGAAACGCGTGAAGAGACGGGGTTGAGCGTCGCCGCCCACCAGCTCCTCGGCGAACGCATGCATCCGGCAACTGGCCGGCTGATCTCCTACACAGCCTGCCTCGTGCTCGAAGGAACGGTACAGGTGGCCGCACCACGAGAGGTCGCTGAAGTGGCCTGGGTACGGCACGACGAACTCCTTCGCTACGTGCCCCAGGGGTTCTACGCACCGATGCAGAGGTACCTCGACACCGAACTGCTCTGACTCCGCCTTGGTGCGGCTCGATGATCCCGACCAGCCAGTCCTCCTGCTGCCAGATGGCATGAAGAGAGGCCTTTCCGACATTGCGGTCACGTGAAGGCTTGGGCATGGTTGCTATACGAGGCCTCGCACTGTGCTGGTCACGCTCTTCGACGGAGTCGAGGCGCTGGACGTCACCGGGCCGCTGGGCGCGCTGGCCGGCGCAAACGTGTACCTCGCCGCCACCGCCCCCTGGTCAGACGGCGTACCGCATTGCCACCCGGGAAGTTGCCGCTGTGGCCGAACGGCATTGATGGGGTTGTCGCCGTCGGTGGTGGTGCCCCGGTTGGCCCGGTTGGGGCTGGACCCGCCGTCGACGGTGGCGTGGGCGGCGACGACATGAGGGCGAACGTGCCCGCGACCGCTGAGTCGATCGCGGCGCTGTTTCTGGTTCGGGCCGCGGGTCCTCATCTGCGACGAGATCACCTCCGGCCTCGACCCGGTCACCCGGCACGCCATCCTCGAGGTGCTCGCCCGGCTCCGGGAACGCACGGACCTCAGCTTGGTTTTCATCACGCACGACCTCGCGGCCGCCGGGATGCTGGCCGACCGGATGGCGGTCCGGGATGCGGGACGGGTGGTCGAGGAAGGGTCGACCCAACGCCTGATCACCGAGCCGCGGCACGCCTTCACCAGAGCCCTGCTAGGGGCTGTGGCACGGCCCGCACGGCCTCGGCAGTGAGATCACAGGGAACCCGGATCGTATGGACTACGTCCCATCGGTGACCGATGCTCCGGTGCGGGGAGGTCACGGGATGCGTGTATGGATCAAGACGGGGACGGTTCTCCTGGCGCTGCTGTTCGCGGCCGGTTGCGGCGGGGAATCCACGGACCCGGCGCTGGCTGCGGCCGACTGCGTGAACGGCGCGCCGGGCAAGGGGGGCGAGGTGACCGTCACCGCGGCGGACAAGGGCCTTCGGTTCTGCCTGGACCGGGACGGTACGGTCCGGGTGTCGCTGCCCGGCACCCCGGGGGCCCCGGTGACCGTGACCGGAGCGGCACTGGCCGAGGTCTCGGAACACGTCTTCCGGGGTGTGTCGGCCGGTACCGCCGTTCTGGCGTCCGCGGTCCGGAGCTGTCCGGAGCCGACTCCGACTCCGCCCGGCTCGTTGAGCTGTCTAGCGATGGTGGCCTGGCAGGTCACCGTGGTGGTGCGTTGACCGCCTCATGGGCGGACGGGCCCGGACCGATGCCTGCGGTCCGGGCCCGTCCTTCAGGTGCGGGTCAGGCGGTGTTCACGGCGGTGTCGTCGATCACGAAGGAGGTCTGGAGGCTGGAGTCCTCGGTGCCGGTGAACTTGATGGTCACCGTCTGCCCCGCGAAGGAGGACAGATCGAAGGTCTTCTGCGTGTAGCCGGTGTTCTTGTTGAGGTTGGAGTACGAGGCCAGGGTCGTGGAGTTGACCTGGACCGTCAGCTTGTCGTAGGCGGTGGCCGTGGTCGTCTCCGCCGTGTCGATGTGCAGGTAGTAGCTGAGGGTGGCGTGGCAGCCGGACGGGATCGTCACCGACTGGGAGAGCGAGTCCGTGTGCGTGGAGCCGTAGCCGTTGAGCCACGCCTTCCAGGAGCCGGAGTGGGCGGCCTCGCCGCTGCCGTTGTCGACGACCCCGCTGCTGGCGGTCCAGGGGCTGGCGCTGCCGGTTTCGAAGCCCGGGTTGCCGAGGAGCTGCGTGGCGCCGCAGCTGCTGCCGGTCGGGGTAACGGTCCAGGTAAAGGACGCGCTGCCGCTCGCGTTGGTGGTGTCCTTGGCGGAGACCGTCACGTTGTAGCTGCCCGCGGTGGTCGGCGCACCGCTGATCAGGCCGCTGGAGGCGTTGATCGACAGGCCGGCCGGGAGCCCAGTGGCGCTGTAGGTGAGAGTCTGGCCACTGGCAGAGTCGGTGGCCTGGATCTGCAGGGAGGCGGCCGTGTTGACGGTGGTGGACCGGCTGCCGGGGTTGGTCACGGTGACGGTGTTCCCGCCGGTGGAGCCGCTGGCGAAGGCGGCGGTGCCGTTGGGGGTGCCGAGACCGGTCGGGCCGTCGTAGCCGGATTTGGCGGTGCAGAGGTAGCTGCCGCTGCATGAGCCGTTGGCGCCGCTGGTCACGTCGTAGAGGGACGTGGTGTGGGCGTACGGGTACGACGACGGGTAGCTGCCCGCGGCCGGGGTTCCGGCGAGGGCGTAGACCGCCGCGATGATCGGCGCCGAGGCGCTGGTGCCGCCGTAGACGTTCCAGCCGCTCGCCTGGTAGCTGTCGTAGACGGCGAGGCCGGTGGCCGGGTCGGCGACGGCCGAGACGTCGGAGACGGTGCGCTTGGCGCAGCCGCTGTCGTGCTGCCATGACGGCTTGGTGGTGAAGCCCGAACAGCCGGAACCGGCGCCGTTGCCGCCGGAGCTGGTGCCCCAGACGGATTCGGACCAGCCGCGCGGGGTGCCGCCGGCGCGGGTCAGCGAGGTGCCGCCCACGGAGGTGACGTACTGGGAGGCTGCCGGGTACTCGACCCCGTAGCCGCTGTCACCGGAGCTGACGGTGATCGCGACGCCGGGGTGGTTGAAGTACGAGGCGTCGGAGCTCGGGTCGGTGGAGTCCTCGCCGCCGCCGTAGCTGTTGGAGACGTACTTCGCCCCCATAGTCACGGCGCGGTTGACGGCGGTGCCCAGGTCGGCCATGGACGGCTGGTTCGCCTCGACGAGCAGGATGTGGCACTGCGGGCAGACGGCGCTGACCATGTCCACGTCGAGGGAGATCTCGCCCGCCCAACCGGAGTCGGCGGTCGGGTAGCTGGTGCCGCCGTTCTGGTCGACCTTCTTGAAACAGCCGTTGGCCGTGGTGCAGGCCGGCAGGCCGTACTGGGAGCGGTACGTCGCCAGGTCCGACTCGGCGTTCGGGTCGTCGTAGGCGTCGATGATGGCGACCGTCGCCCCGGCGCCGGCCGAGGCCGACAGTGCGTACGCGCTCTGCAGGTCGGTGGGGCCGTAGCCGGACGGGAGCAGGTTGGGCGCGAGGCTCAGCTGCTGCTTGAGGTCGGTACGGGCCAGCGCGTGGCAGGCCATGAAGCCGGGCTTCGTCGGCTCCGAGCAGAGCCGCTCGGTGTGCGCGGCGGAGGCGGCGGGCGTGGCGGGCGCCGCCGAGGCTGCCGACGGTGAGGCGACGGCGAGTAAGCCGCCGGATATCAGGGCCGCAGCCCCGAGTATCGAAGTCGCGGCGTGGCGCGCCAGTCTTCCGGCGCGGCTGGTGGCTTTCGATTGCAATGAACTGCCCTCCATGGGGGGTTGGATCCCCGCGGCATGGGGTGTGGCCATGGCAAATGACAGGTTCATGACATGTCAATGGGATGGGATGCCGCGGAGTGCGAGTGGCACAGGTTCATTGGTGCTGACTGCCACCACGGTCAGTGGTGGCCATCGATGAAGGTAGTGAGAAGCAGGCCCAAGGGAATACCCGTCAAGGGCAAAGGATTGCTTTCGGTCAGCGATCTCCGCGTATACCGTGTCATGCCATGGAGTTGGACGACGGTGCCGTCAACGACCTTGTCGCGCTGGGCCTTTCGCGCTATGAGGCACGGGTCTACCTCACCTTGGTGCGGCGGGAGTCGTACACCGCGGCGGAGGTCGCGCGCGCCGCGGACGTGCCCCGCCAGCGGGTGTACGACGTACTCGACGCGCTGGTACGAAGGCACCTCGCCCTCCTACGCCCCGGACGGGTGGCCGCTTTCTCCGCCGTGGCGCCCGAGCTGGCCCTCACCCGGCTGATGACCCTTCAGAGGGAGTCACTCGAACGACTGGACCAGGCTTCGGCCGTGCTCGCCGCAGCGCTGACTCCGGTCTGGTCCGCCGGGCGGACCCACACCGACCCGCTCGACTACATCAAGGTGATCCGGGATCCCAAGCAGATCGCCGAACGCTTCGCGGGCATCCAGGAACAGGCCACGCGTGAGCTGCTCAGCTTCTGCAAGCCCCCCTTCGTGGCCCCGGCGGCCAACGACGAGGGGATCGAGGCCGTCCGCAGGCTGCGCCGAGCCGGGGGTACGGCCCGCGCCGTGTACACGCACGACGCCCTCGGCGATGCGGAGGTCCTGGAGAACGTCCGCCGATTCGGCGGAGCAGGCGAGGAGTCCCGCTTCGCCCCGCAGCTCCCCCTGAAGCTGATCATCGCCGACGCGTCGCTGGTCCTGTGCGACATGCCCGACCCGATGGCGGACACCCGGGCCACCACCGCGCTGTACATCGAGCACCCGGCGCTCGCGGCGTGCCTGCGGATGGCGTTCCTAATGGTTTGGGACCAGGCCGAGACGGTCGCCGCCTCAGCCACCGCGGACGCCGCTAGGGGACGAGCGCCGGGCTGACGGCGAGTTCAGTGGACGGTTGACCACGACATGGCTGTGGCCGAACTGCCAGACGGACCCGGCCTGAAGGAATCCGGCCTCGTGGAGCAACGCCACATGGCCTGACAGGGCCAGGTCGTTGCCTTCGCAGTGCGGGTGCCGGCCGAGGTCGTGACGGGCGAGGAGCGGCGCCAGTTCCGGGTCGTGGGCCGCCTCCGACCACCAGGAATCCCACGGTTCGGCGATCGGGAACGCGGCGGCGATGACGGCGTAGCCGGCGTTGGTCACCGTCTTCCAGCAGCCGATGAGTTCTCGTCTCGGCTCCGGGGTGACTTCCCCTCGGCGGGTGATCTGGAGGTACTCGAGGGCCTTGTGCACGGTCATGTTCGGCAGCAGCCTCCCAGAAGCACCGTCGAGGGGGAGTCACCAGGAGAGGACTCTCGGGCCAGGCCCTACCGGCTGGAACCGTACGGGAGCAGCGCCATTTCGCGGGCGTTCTTGATCGCGGCGGCGAGCCGTCGCTGCTGCTGGGCCGTGACGCGGGTGACGCGGCGGCTGCGGATCTTTCCGCGGTCGGAGATGAACTTCCGCAGGAGGTCGATGTCCTTGTAGTCGATGTACGTGATCTTTGCCGCGTCCAGTGGGTTGGGGCGGGACTTGACGGGCTTGCTGGCGGTGTGGCGGCGGGCCATGAGGATTCCTTGTGGGTCGTGAACGAGGGGGATTCTCGATTTCGGGGGGTCAGGAGACCGGGTCGAGGAGGGAGTCAGAGGCTGCGGGGAGCCGCTTCCATGCCTCGCGTCCCGCCGCATACTCGGCGTCAGTCAGCAGGCAGGACTCCAGGAGCTGCTCCAATCCGTGCCGGTCGAGGCCTGGTGAGGTGAAGACGAGGTGCTGGCAGCAGTCGCCGTGTTCCGGATGCCAGTCGAGCGAGGCCGCCGCCCGGCGCATCGGCGGCACCATCTCCCAGGCGGCGTCCGGCAGGGAGGCCAGCCAGGGACCGGCGTTCTCCACACACAGGGCGCCGCCCGCGGCGTCCCAGGCGAGCAGGGTGTCGGGGCGGTCGGCGAGCCAGGAGCGGCCGCGGCTGCGGGCGGCGGCGCAGCAGAGGTCTTCCAGCGCTTGGTAGAGGCGTTCGGGGTGGAAGGGGCGGCGGCGGTGCCAGACGATGGTGGTGACTCCGGCCTCGTCCGCTTCCTGGGGCAGCAGTGCGCAGGCCGGGTGCTGGGCCGCGGCTGCGGTCTCCGCGTCGAAGCCGGCGAAGGCCAGCTGGGCGAGCTCGCCGGATCCGGCGGGCACCCGGCGGGCGGTCGGGTGGAGCTGCGCGAGGAGTGCGCGGTCCTCGTCGTCGGCTTCCTCACTGTCGACGAGGGCGAGTACGGGGGCGTACTCCAGCTGCCGTGCCCAGGTGTCCCCGACGGTGCGCTGGTCGGAGGCCGCCGCGGCGAGACCTGCCTCGGCCAGGTCGTCGCGGCCGGGCACCGTGAAGAACGCCGAGCTGACGCTGCGGGAGTTCGCCCTGTTGGTCGCCGCCGAAGATACAGCCGTGACCTGCGTCGCCCAGCTCAAGCGGCGGCACGTCGAACGCTATCGGCAGTGGTTGCTCGAGCGGCCGGCCGCCCGCGGCGGACCACTGCACCGGCACACCGTCCGCGACCGCCTCAGCAAACTCCGTGGCTTCTTCCACCGGCTGGATGAGTGGGATGCCGCCGACCGGCCACCCCGCCAGCTGGTGTTCGACAGCGACTTCCCGATAGCGGACGAGCCGCTGCCCCGCTTCCTCGACGACGACGACGACGACGCCGCCGCGGCGGCCAAACTGCTGGCCGCCGCCCGTAAAGATCCCGATCCGTTCGCCCGGCTGACCATTGAGATCCTCGCCCGCACCGGGATGCGTCGCAGCGAGATGCTCGGCCTTACCGTCGACGCGGTCGTGCAGATCGGCTCCGCCTACTGGCTCCGCGTCCCGGTCGGCAAGATGCACACCGACCGCTACGTTCCCTTGCATCCACAGTTGAAGACCCTGTTGGACGACTGGCTGCTGCACCGGCCCGAGGTACTGCGCTCGAACCTGCTGTTCACCGACCACGGCCGCCCGGTCAACGCCTCCCGCGTCGAGGCCGCGGTCCGCAAAGCCGCCGTGCAAGCCGGCCTGAGCCGGGTCACTCCGCACCAGCTCAGACATACTCTGGCCACCCAGGCGATCAACCGGGGCGTGTCCCTGGAGACCATCGCCGCACTTCTTGGCCACCGGTCGCTGTCCATGACACGTGTTTACGCGCGGATCGCCGACCGGACCGTCGCGGACGAGTACTTCGCGGTCTCGGAGAAGGTGGAGGCCCTCTACGACGCCCCAAGCCACCTGCCGGCGGACGCCGAGGGCGTGGAGATGGCCAAGCTCCGCCGGGAGATGCACCGCCGGATGCTCGGCAACGGTTACTGCGCTCGCCCAGTCGAGATGGACTGCCACTTCGAGTCGATCTGCGAGTCCTGCACGTTCTTCGTCACCACGATCGAGTTCCGGCCTACACTCGAACGCCAGCGAGACGACGCGGCCGCCAAGGGACAGGTGGCCCGCGAGCAGATCTTCGACGGACTCCTCAGCCGACTCGAGGGAAAAGCCTCCTGACGTCGTATTCCCGGTGATGGGGACAGATCATCAGCTCTGTGGCCAGGGCAGAAGTTGGACCAGACCCACCGAGGTTTCCTCGTTTGTCGAGGTGTGGACCGCGCGGACTGTCCAGCGGCCGGGCGGAATCGGGACGGGCGCCTGCTCCGGCAGTCCGCCGCCATCGGGGTACTCGACATCCAGTTCGTTCCCGGCGGTGACAGAGTCCATGAGCATCGCAGGCCCGTCCGTCTCCCACACACCGCACTCTTCCCATTCGGTCGTGGGGTCGGTGAGGACGGCCCGGGCGGCGGTGATCAGATCGGCATCCGAGTTGGCTCCGAGCCAGCGGACGAATACTCGGTGTTCCGGCAGATAGCAGGTGGTGGAGGGCTCGTCCGCCAGGACAAGCCCTCGCCGGCCGTCTCCGCTGATGGCAATCACTCCCGCAAGCCCGTCCACCTCGCAAGCGCGGTCGTAGTCGTCCGGGACGTCCCCGTCGCCGTTGATCAGTCCCGACTCTGTGCAACCATGCCATCCGTCCAACACGGAAACCGGTACGACGATCAGCGGGCCGCCCATCGACTCGACCCATGTGAGGGAAGGCTCGGATGAACTGGCTGCGGTGGGTGAGGAAATCTTCATGGCGCCAGTGTCTCCCCGGCCACTGACAACGTTTCGTCGGGCTGCAAAACAACCATGACACCGACCCCCTGCCTCGGGCTCAGCACGACCAGTGGCTTGACATCGAGACCCGCATATTAGAGGTGTCCCGGCCCGACATATCCGCTATTACAACCTCAAGCCCGCTGTCCGCACCGTCTGCACCGGACGCAGCCGCGTGGAATCCGAGCGGTGGACCGCCTTCCGTTCGCACTACGGCTTCGACGCCTTCTACTGCCAACGGCCGATGTTCACCGCTCCGGGTAAGACCGAGCGCCAGTGACTCCTTTGGTCGGCTGGGTGGCCCTTAGGTGTGGGCCGGAATGCTGTGGACTGTTCGGCCGAATCGGTGGCATCGTCAGCGATCGTGACGAAGCATGGTTTCTTGGCGTTGGCGCCGCAATACACCACGACATCCGAGCTGCTCTCAACGTCGGCCCATCGGCGGGGGATGGATGTAGAAGTACTTCCCGCCCATGGCGGTGCGGGCACTGCCATGGGGAGGCGTGGTGGCCACTACTACGGCGGCCCCGCTTTCGCGGCACGCGTCGTGGATGCCCTTGAGGTCGCACTCTTGGAGCCGTCTGACGACTGGCTGGCCACATTGCCCTACGAGTACACCGGGCGGCGCATCGCCATGGCGACCCTGGGCGAGGCGCGCTGTCTGTCCCGACCGGCGTTCGTCAAGCCGCCGAGCGACAAGAGCTTCCCGGCCGCCGTTTACTCCAATGGTAGTTGCCTCCCGACAGGGCCGGAGCTGTCACTGGATGTGCCAGTACAGATCAGCGACGTGGTGACCTGGGCAGCGGAGTTTCGCCTGTACCTCCTGGACGGCGAGGTCCGCACAGGTTCGCAGTACGCCACCTTCGGCCGACTCGACGCCGAGCAGCTGGACGGGCATCGCTATGAAGACGCTGTCCTGGAGTTCGCGGATGATCTCCTGGCCACTTGCAGCGGTGGCCTGCCCAGCGCGGTGGTGGTGGACATCGGGCTCCTGGCCACACCCGAGCACAGCGCCGCCGACCAGTGGGCGGTCGTCGAGGCGAACATGGCGTGGTTCAGCAACAGCTATGCCGCCGATCCTGACCGGGCCCTGGACGTCGTCCTGCGCTCAGCCGGTCCGCGGACAAAGATGGCTGAGCGAGACCGCCGGTTCTGCCAGACCATCGAGGAGGCTCACCTCGCCGGCTGAAATGCCCGCGTGATCAGTGACAACAACCGCGCCGCCCCGACGATTGGTGCCCAGTGCCGTGCCGATCTGGTGACAACTACTGCGCTCCACCTGCGCAGATTCCGCAGGTCAGTATCGATCTTGGTGACAGCTATCGCGCCTCGGCACATTTGGGTGACTCCCCTCCGCCATGTCCGGTGATCCACTGCTAGGCCGGTTCCTCCTGCCCGGCTCCGTCCTGGCCGTGGCGGAGGATCGGGAGCAGGACTTCTGCGGTGTCGTAGCCGGTGCTCGCCGCTGTGCCGGGCGCGCGAGGGCCTGGAGTGCCGCCGTCGTGGTCAGTGGATGCGCGCGGTCGGTGGCGACCTGGCACCCCTGGGCGTGGACGGTTGCGGTGCGTCCTGTCCGTCCAGGAGCCATGCCCACCGGGCTGAGGGGGCTGTGATGGTGGGTCGACGGTGGGTGGGAAAGGCATCGAGGTCCACGCTGGGGATCGGGCGGAGCTGTGCAGCAGTCACCCACGTCTTGACTCGGCCGGCTCGACGCCGCCTGCGGCCGTCTGCTACACGGGCACGCCGATGCGGTACATCCACAGATCGGATTCGATCTGCCGGCGCTCGTAGAGCCGTACCCGCTCGATCGCCTGGCCGTCCGGGAGGAGCAGCGTGATCGGCACGGGCAAGCTGTGGTTCTGGGTCGGGCACGGGTCAGATCTGCGCGCGCAGGCTGCGGAGTCGGTGCCGGGCCCGGTGTGCTGGGCCCGCTGGCGTCTGAGCAGAAGTTCACCGGGCGCTGTTGTTCACCGCGGTCGCGCCGGGCGGGCGGGTGCTGGTGCAGACGGGGCGCGGTTCCCTGGCCCAGGACCGCTTCTCCGATCTCGTCGCGGCCGCTGAACAGCAGCTGCCCGGCGCCCTGGTCCTCGACGGCGAGCTGGTCGTCTGGGAGGTGGAGGCGGTCCGGTTGTCGTTCGAGGCGTTGCAGCGCCGCGCCTCCGCCCGCGGCCGCAGCGCTCCGACCCTGGCGGCCGCCTTGCCGGCCTACTTCGTCGCGTTCGATGCCCTCCAGGTCAACGGCACGGAACTCTTGGCACGCCCGTATCGCGAGCGCCGGCCAGCCCTCGAGGACCTCTTCGACACCCACCAGCTGACCGCGCCGTGCACGCTCTGGCCGATGACCACCGACCTCGCCAAGGCCAGGGAGTGGCTGGAGACCTGGACCGACGTCTCCGGGGTGGAGGGGATCCGGGTGAAGGGAATGAACCAGCGTTACCTCCCCAGGTCGAGAGGCTGGTTCAAGATCAGAAGACGGGACACCACGGAAGCGAACATCGGCGCGATCACCGGCACCCTCGCGCGGCCGCAGCTCCTCGTCCTTGGCCGCGACCACCACCACGGCCGCCTCCGCGCCATCGGCCGGACGGGCGGCGTGGCGGCACAGCCGGCGGCAGCCTCGCCCTCACCGCCGTACCCGCCCAGGCCATGAGACTGCTGTCCATCACCGGCGCGGGCACTGTCTTCACCCTCCACGCCGGCCCTGCCCAGGCCCTGGCCGATATCGCCGCCTACGGCCAACCCTCCGCTTGACGATGCGCCGCTCGAACGGCGGATCCCTGAACAAAGCCGGATCCGGCGCCCGGGGGAGGCCGCCCGCCGCTACAGCGCCGGGATCGCGTACCCGGGCAAGGGCTCGGGCAATCACCGCCGTCGACTGCCACCAGGCACTGCCCGCGGTCATCACCGAGCTGGAGCGGAGCACCGCCGCACCGGCGGGGCGTGCGGTGCGGTGTGGCGCAGGCTCGGGTGGAGCGCGAGGCCACCGGGCAGGAGGCGCAGAAGCCGGTGTGCACCCTCTGCGGGAGCAAGTTCACCGACGAACGCTGACAGGGATCAAGCGGCACTCGTGGGTTGGCGAGCATGCAGTGCCTGCCCACGGCGGTGGCTCTCTGCTGGAAAGTCGCGGATGCCCGCGCTCGGGATCTTCGCGTCCTTCGCCTACGACGGCACCATCGCGCGCAGCGACAGCCGTGCGTAGGCGGGGATCAACACCCCCCGCGCCGGGCGTCGCCCCGCTATCACCAGCTCCGGGAAGCCCCGCAGGACCCCGACCACCGCGCGGATCTCTGCCATGGCCAGCGGCATCCCCAGGCAGAAATGCGGGCCCGCCCCGAACCACAGCCGGCGCAGACCGGCGGTTTCAGCGGGATCCCGGTCCGGCGAGAACGGGCCGTACGCTCCGGTGCACAGCAGCGTGGCGATCACCACCCGCTCCCCGGCCTCCACCCGGACACCCCCGATCCGACCCGGCCGGGCCGCGCTGCGCAGCATTACCGGGGTTGGCGAGGTCACCCGCAGCGCCTCCTCCACCAGGGCGTCTGTGATCTCGTCCGGCCTCCGGCCCGTGTCATGGGCTAGTGCGACCAGCCGGGGCACGAAGGAGACCAGCGTCTCGGTGCCCGTCAGCAGGAACAGCCCGACCGCGCCCCGCGCCTCGGCCTCGTCCAAGCCGAGCGCGCGCAGTCGCCCCGGCACGGTGGACTCGTCGCCGGCCCGGTAGGCCGCCACCGCCGCCTCGCTCAGTCGGGCCAACGCCGCCCGGGCACGCTCTGTCTGACGGCTGGTCAGCGTCGTCCGCCACAGCCGTACGGACGAGATCACCGCGGCGGCCTCGGTGAAGTCCGCCTCGCCGGCGGGGAGCCCGACCAGCTCGCGGATCACTTCGGCGGCCCCGTCCCGGACCACCCGGACGAGGTCTACCTCCTCGCCCGCCGCCAGCCGCCGCTCCAGTTCGCCGAGCGGAGCACGTAGCACCCGTTCGCAGACGGCCGCCACACGCCCCGGTGTAAACAGCCCTCCCAGCCGCCTGCGCAGCGCCGCGTGCTCGGCGCCTTCCAAGGTGATCAGCACCCGCGAGCCGAGCACCGGGCTCCACAGCCCGGCTGCCGCGCCCGGCCCTGTCTTCGTGTATCCCTCGGTGTCCGTCAGCACCTCCCGGGCGAGGCGGGCATCGCTCACCACCACCCCGACCCGCGGCACCCGCACCACCGGGCCGCAGGCGGCGACCGCGCGCACCAGCCGGTACGCCATGGGGTGAGCAGCCGTCTGCACCCGCCGCTCCCAGCGCTCCCACTCCTCCATCCCGGCAAGGTAGCGCCCCCGTGGCCACAAGTGACGCGTCGCACCACGACTTGACCTGACCGCCGCGTAGCGAAGCCGCGCTGTGATCGCTTCTACAGCCCTAACCCCTGCATCTGCGGCAGAAAGGCCCAAATCTGATCTCTCTTGACCAGCCCTGGCAGGTGTACTTTCCGTCCCCTCACGTTGGTGAAGAGGTACTGGAGAGCGGCAACCGCCGACTTCGAACATCCGACCTTCAGCGACCCCGTCGAGCACAGGTGGCGCCAGCGCGACAAACAGTGCCCCCCCGTCGCCCCTGACACTGCCGGGATAGCGGCTCTTGAAGCGATCCACGACAGATTCGGCGCCGGTAGCGCAGGTGCTGGTGGACCTTCAGGACCCCGTAGCTCCATGCGGTGTGCTGCCGGGTCCCGGCCGGCGCCAACCAGCCGAGCGGTTCGCAGGCTGTCGGCGAGTAGCTCCTCGCATGCGGTGGCGGCGCCTGCGGCGTCGCCGGCATCACCCCGCAGCCGGGCGAGGTTGTTGCGGGTGCCCAGCGTGTCGGGATGGTCGGAGCTGAGGATCCTTAGACAGGCGGCGAGCAGTTCCTCGTACGCCGCGGCGGCGTTGGTGTGGTCGCCGGCCGCGCCACGGATCGCGGCGATGTCAGCGAGCGTGGCGAGGACGTCTGCGTGGTCGCGGATAGGGGTAGGCGCTGCGTGCAGCGCTGTCGATGACCTGGACTGGGTCAGCCTGCCAGTCGGGCGAGGGCCAGCGCGTGTGCGTGGGCGAGGGAGTCAGCCGCAGCGCAAGGGATGTCCGGCTGCACGCCGGTGCCCTCCCAGTTCGTGCTGGAGACGGGGTTGATGGCGCGGCCGACGGGGATGGTGGCTTCCAGGTGTGGGTGCACCGTCCAGCCCTTGCACGGATGCGCGCCGCCGCGGGTGGGCTCGCCGACGACTACGGCGCGGCCGAGCTGCTGGAGGTCGTACGCCAGCTCTTCAGCGGCAGAGAAGGTGCTGTCGCTGGACAGCACATACAGCGGCTTGCTGCCACCGAAGCGCGCGCCGGGAACGTGCGGCAGGCTCCAGGACTGCTCGCTGCGCTCGCCGCCGCGCCAGTGCATGGTGTTGAGGTGGGTGCGCTCATCGAGTAGGTAGCTGCAGACGAAGGCGACCGTGTCCGGGTCGCCGCCCCGGTTGGTGCGAAGGTCAATGATCAACGCCTGGGCGCGGGAGGCCAGGGTGAGCGCGGCGCCCAGCGGTTCGGCGGCCCACTCCAGCGGAAACAGCATCGGTGCCAGCTCCACCACGGCGACCCCTCCGTCGAGCAACTGCACCCGGGGCGCACCGCCCAGCGAGGTGTCGAAGTCCCGGCGCATGGAGTCCAAGGTTGCCGCGCCCTGCTGCGGGGACACCGGTTCGGCGTGGTGCTTCAGCCTCAGGTGTCGGTCGCCGTTGACGGACTGGAGGTCCGCGGTGACCAACCGGGCGAGCTCCTCGGCGCCGTCGACGTCGTAGGCGCCCTCGGCGAGGCGTCGTTGCAGCAGGCCGGCGAGCTGCTCGGCTATCTCGGGGAACACGTAGTGCTCGATCAGGAGCCGGGCCGTCTCGTCGATGACAGGGGTCGGCGGAAGCTTCGTTGAAGTCGTCATGGCAGGGAGTAGAGCACTGCCCTTGCTAAAGCGTCAAAGATCAATCTGGCCGCGGAGGCCCCCGACCCTTTCCCCGGACAAGAGTCGGGGGCCTCCGCGGGGCAGCGCCTCCTCAATGCAGAGTCCAGAGGGCGTCGTACTTGTCGAGGACTGCCCGGAGTTCGCGGGCCTTCCGAGGTGTCATGGCCAGGAGCCCGCGGTCGAGGAGCGCACGGCCTTCCAAGGGGCTGCCGCAGCATGACGAGTGCGCGTTGTCCCACTCGCGTTCGTCCCATGGTCCACCTGCACGAGGCGGCGTCCGGCCAGACCAAGGATCGCAGCAAGCACGCCCAGTCGGAGGCGGGCCTGCTTCATTGACATCGAGGGCTGCAAGGCCGGGACGCGGTCGAGCGCGGCGTCCACCGGCAGGGGCCGTAGCTGCCCGGTTCGAGGCGGCCGTCCTCATCGCCGCGATCGACCAGTGGCTGTGGAGTCCGTATGTTCGGCGTTGCGGTCAACGATGGCAAAGCGCAATTCGGGGCGTTCCCAAGTCACCTTCAGTGGCGAAGGAGAAACCTTCCCCACCGGCTCGGCACCCAGGCGCCGATGGAACTGCTCGGCTGCAGGGTGCGACACGACACGCACTTGAGCCAGGCCCGCTTCTTCGGCCTGATCGATCACATGTTCCACAAGGAGTCGGCCGACCCCCGCCCCCTGTGCCTCATCCGACACGAACGCCAGGTCCAGTTCCACCGGTTCCAGTACCAGGGCGTAGAAGCCCAGGAGCCTGTCGGTCGTGTCGGCCGCCGCGGAGGCCTGGTGCCGGTCGATGTAGCCAGCCGTGACCCGGTAGCCGGAGATCAACGTGGTGTTCGACCCCGTCCGGTCAGCGGCCAGGCCGCACCTCATCGGCGACGGAGGACCGTCTAGCGGACGGTGAGGAGGAGGCCATTCACCAGAGCTCGGAGCCCGTCCAGGTAGGTGTCCTCGCCGGTCAGCAGTGCCCAGCGGTCCGCGACCTGTGCCAACCGCGGCAGCTCATCCGGGTCGAGATCGCCGAAGACTTGCTCGCGGTAGGTTACGCGGTCATCGTCTGCGCGTCGCCGCGCCGCTGTCGCCCGGACCACGATCTCTCCAGCGGTGTAGTACCAGATCGCACGATAACCGTGCACGGCCCGCTCAGGGGACAGTCCGCATTCGATCAGATCGCGACTTTCCACGTGGAGACCGACGCCGACGTGCACGCCGACCACTGGGAGATGCACCCGGAGGCCGACGAGGCGGTGTGCTGCCTGACCGGCGACGTCCGTCTCTACTTCCGTTCCACCACGCCCGGCGGCGCCGAGGACACGGTCCGGTTGCAGGCAGGCACCGCCGTGATCGTCCCGCGCGGCCGCTGGCAGCGCCTGGAGCTGAACGCCCCCAGCGACCTGATGTCGATCACCCTTCGCCAAGGCACCCGCCTCGAAAGGCGCACCGACACTCACTGACCGGAAGGCGGCCCGAAGATTCGCTCCCTGGCAGGAGGGCGCCGACGTGTCACAGTCCGCGCTTGTCACGCAGACATCCCGCAGGATCGCTCTGTCGATCAGAGCTCTTCAGCTGAGGTGTCGGCGGCGTTGGGTTCGGCGCGGGTGACCAGGCGGTAGCCGGATGCGCGCCCGAGGCGTCGGTTCGAGCGCGGGCCGGCTTGCACGGTGCGCCCTTGCAGGATGGCGGCATCGAGGAGTTCGTCGACGGCGGGGTTGTTGCGGCGCATCCGTGTGATTTGATCGCGCCTCAGACCGACTGCTGCGGCGGCAGTGCCGACGTGGATTCCTTGGGCGATCGATTGCAGCAGGAGGCGGAGGCCAAACGCATTGGCCTGTCCTTGCGGCGTGACTTTGTGTGCGCCGGCCATGGCGGCGGCGGCGGACATCGCGGTGTCGAAGGTGGTGTCGTTCCTCCGCCAGTTGGCGAGGAGGGATTCCTTGATGCCGGCCGCGGCCGCGCATCCTGCCGGGCCCAGGCCCATGGCGGCCGCATGAAGGGCGTTGGCACGCCGATGGTTGGTCTCGGCGGTGTGGTCCGGGCGGCCGTGGATTGCGCTGATCAAGGTCTGCTCAATGTGGTCCGAGGATGTCAGCTGGGCGACCAGGTCCCCTGCCCATTCTCGAGGTCGGCCTGCTTCTTCCGGTTCCGGATTCTTCAATGGCTGCGAGCCTCCTGCCGGCCTGTCTCGGTCTCCGAGCCCATTGTGCAGGTGGGACCGGCCTGCTGGCAGGCCGGTCCCAAGGAAGAAGTCACTCGCGCGGGTTACATGGCGACGGGTTACGCGACGGCGGGTGCGGGGTACGTCTGTGCGTGGCGGTTCAGGGACTGGGAGTAGCGGCGCAGGAGGAGGACGGCGGTGGTGGCGAGGCCGGTGAGGAGACCGAGCCAGATTCCGAGGGCGTCGAGGTCCAGCGCGTAGGCGAGGAGCCAGGAAGCGGGCAGTCCGACGGCCCAGTAACCGATGAGGGTGATGCGGAAGCCGCTCTTGGTGTCGTCGAGGCCGCGCAGGAGTCCGACGCCGATGTTCTGGGCGCAGTCGAAGAACTGGAGGAAGGCGGTGACGATCAGGAGCTGGGTGGCGATGGTGAGGGCCTGCTCGGACCCGGAGTCGAGGAAGGGCGCCAGGATCAGCTGGGGAATCGTGAGGTAAAGCAGCCCGACGACGGCCATGACCGCGGCGGCGCAGGCCAGGGCGGTGTTCTTGATGCGGCGGGCGTCGTCGTGGTTGCCGAGCGCCAGTTCGCGGCTGACGTTGATGGACGCGGCGTGCGAGAGGCCGACGGCGACCTGGAAGACGATGTAGACGAGCTGGTTGACGGCCGTGTGCGCCGCGAGCGCGTCCGGGCCGAAGGAGCCTGCCATCAGGGCGGTGATGGAGAAGAAGCCGGCCTCGGAGCCGTAGGTGGCGGCGATGGGGATGCCGAGGCCGACGAGGCGCCCCACGGTGGCCCGGTCGGCCTTGGTGATGTCCAGGGTCAGGAGCGGTGCCAGCTCCTTGTCCTTCTTCGCGGAGAGGTAGAGGGCGAGGAAGGAGAGCAGGTAGACGCTGGAGGTGGCGATGCCGACGCCGGTGAGGCCGAGCTTCGGGAGGCCGAAGGTGCCGTGGATGAGGATCCAGTTCAGGCCCGCGTTGACCGCGATCGAGGCGATGGTGATCTGCAGGAGGGCCTGGGGGCGGCGCATGCCGACGGTGAACTGGCGGACGGCCTGGAACCAGAGGCAGGGCAGCAGGCCGGGGGCGAGGGCGAAGAGCATGGTCTGGGTGAGGCCGACGACGTCCGCGTCCTGGCCGAGCCAGGTCAGGGCCTGGCCGATGAGGATCATCAGGACGGCGCCGGCGAGTCCGGCGAGCGTGGCGACTGCCATGCTCGCCCGGACTATGGAGCGGACCTCGTCGTGTGCTTGTTCTCCTGCCGCGCTGCCGTCACCCTCTTCGGCCTTTCGCTCGGCGCGGGCGGCCGCGGCGGCTATCTGGTTGCCGACCGAGGTGAGCAGGCCGACGCCCATGGTGCGGATCTGGTTGAAGATGACGATGGCCAGACCGCCGGCGGCGAGTTCCGTGGTGCCGAGGAGGCCCATCATGACCGTGTCGGTGGTGGTCAGCGCCACCTGGGCGAGCTGGGTGAGGATCAGAGGCACGGCGAGGACGCCGAGGGCGCGGCTGTCGCGGAGGAGAGTCTTCAGCATGGGTCTATCGGTTCCCGCGGAGTTTGGTGAGTAGCTCGTCGATTTCCCGCTCGGCCTCGGCGTTGAGGAGATCGCGGTCCTGCAACCATTCGTCGTTGAAGACGGTGTCCATGTACTTCTCGCCACCGTCGTTGACGAGGGCGACCATAGTCGTGCCCGGCGGCAGGGTGGGCAGCCGGGTCAGGGCCTCGTAGACGACGCCGCCTGCGGAGCCACCGATGAGGAGCCCGGTACGGGCGACGGCGCGGCAGGTGGCGAAGGCCTCGACGTCGCCGACCTTGACGCCCTCGTCGATGAGGTCGAAGTCGACGAGCGCGCCGATCTCGGCACCCTCGGGCGTGCCGGTGCCGGACTGGTAGTAGTCGTGGGCGGGTCCGCCGAAGGCGATGGAGCCCTTGGGCTCGACGCCTATGACGGTGAAGCCGGACATGAGCTTCGTCAGCTCCCGGCTCGTGCCGCAAAGCGCTCCGCCCGTGCCGACGGCGCCGATGAGAACGTCGATCTTCCCGTCGAGGGCTTCGACGAGTTCGTGGGCGACGGGGAAGTAGCCGACGCCGTTGGCGGGGTTGTTGTGCTGCTCCGTGAAGATGGTGTTGTCCTGGCCGCGGGCCATGTCCTCGGCCAGTTCCTCGCGGGCGGCGGTGGCGAGTTCCTCGGTTCCGTCGTCGACGACGTAGACCAGTTCGGTGCCGAGCGCCTTCATGCCACGGAGCTTGTCCACGCAGGCGTGGTTGTCGACGACGGCGGTGAAGGTGTAGCCGCGTTCAGCGGCGATCACCGACAGCCCGAGGCCGGTGTTGCCGGAGGTGGACTCGATGATCCGGCCGCCTGGCCGCAGCTCACCGGACCGCTCGGCGGCGTCGATCATGGCTCGTGCCATACGGATCTTGGCCGTGCCGGTGGGGTTGAACATCTCGAGTTTCAGCAGCAGGCGGCTGCCGGTCTCGGTGGAGGCCAGTTCCAGCAGGGGGGTGTAGCCGATGAGATCGGACACGCGGGAGACCACGGCGGGGCGCGTAAGGGCTCCGGGCATCGGTAACTCCAGAAGGGTGTGGGAGGCGGCAGGCAGCAGGCGGAGGGATGCGCGTGGGCGCTGTGCGTCAGGTGAAGTGGCGGTCGAGGCGCCAGCGCGGGCGCGGCTGGTCGGTGCGATCGACGACGACCTTGGGCGGCAGGGCCAGGTCGTGGAAGGGGGACTCGTTGGAGTCCATCTGGTAGCCGGCCGTGTTCGGGTAGACGAGCAGGTCGCCGGTGTGCGGGCGGCGGGGGAAAGGAATCTTCCGCCAGGTGAGCATGTCTGATTCCAGGCAGGTGGCCGCTCCGACGCTCGCCGGGAAGACGCCCTCGGGGCTGCCCGGGTCCTGGGGGATCAGGATCGGGTCGGGCAGGTACTCGCTGTTGAACCACTGCTCGGACAGGCTCAGGCTCGTCCCGTCCACGGTCAGGATCCGGTATCCGTCACGCTCCTTGACGCCCTGGACCCGGAACACCGTCGCCCCTGCCTGGTGCAGCAGTGCCCGTCCCGGCTCCAGGAGCAACAGGACGCCCGCGTCCCGCACAAGCCGGGCCAGTGACTGCTCGTGGCCTTCGGGCTGGGTGGCGAGCAGTGCGGCCAGGGCGTCGGCGCCGGCCAGGGGAGAGTGGTACGGGTAGAAGTCCCCGGTGTGGAACGTCTTGCCCGCGTGGTAGTGGCTGCTCTTGTGCTCGGCGAGGAAGGTGTGCCAGCTGTCCCCGTCGGTGTAGCTGATGGGCAGACCGCCGCCGATGCTGATCCGCGAGGCCTCCAGCCCCTGGACGCGGGCCTTGAGGCACAACTCGACGAGGCGGGCTGCGAGGTCGGCCCGCGGCTGGAGGGCGTAGCCGGACAGATGGAAGCTGAACCCCTCCATCCGGATGGCGTCCCCGGCCTGGACGCACCGGTCCAGGGCTGTGGCCAGTTCGGCTTCGGTGAGTCCGAAGCGGCTGTGCGGCTGGGCCGGCGGCAGAACGCGCAGCAGGATCCGGGAGGGCCGGATCTGACCGGTCAAGGCGATGGTGACGAGGGTGTCGAGCTCGTCGAGCGAGTCCACGGCGACCAGTGCCCCGTGCTGGACGGCCAGCTGGAGGAGGGCCGGGTCCTTGGCGGGACCGGTGACGACGAGGTGCTCACCGCGCACGCCGTGGCCGAGGGCCTCGCGCAGCTCGGCCACGGAGGCTACGTCCACACCGGCCCCGCCCGCCGCAGCGCGCTCGACGAAGAGCGCGGCCTTGTTGGCCTTCTTCGCGAAGTACACGAAGCCGTCGACCCCGGCCGCTGCGAGCGCGCCCTGCATGGCCCGCAGGTTGGCGTCGAAGGCGTCGGGCAGCAGGAAGTGGAAGGGGCCGCCGAACGCGTAGGCCAGCTCGGGAAGCAAGCCGCAGGCAAGGACCTGATCGGTGGCTGCGTCGGGCAGCACCGGGAGGGTGGGCAGGGGGCGGCCGTTCACTGCCACAGCGCGACCTCGGTGCCCAGGCCCTGCGCGAGGGCGAGCTGTGCGAAGCGGTGGCCGAGGGCGATGTCGGTGACGACGAGGCCGCTGTTGTAGGCGAAGATCCGCTCGGCCGAGCCGGTGCGTCCGGCGCTCTCGCCCGCGAGGACGGGCGGGAACTCGGAGTCGACGGCCGGGAGTTTGCCCTCGGCGTCGGCCATGTCCGTGCCCGTCACGTTCATCTGCGCCTCGCTGGTGGCGATGACGCGGTCGGCCTCGTGCAGGGTGGAGGGCGCCAGACCATGGCCGACGAGGATCGACAGCGCGCCGGGCTTGAGCCAGGAGGCCTCCACGGCGGCCTGGGTGTGCCCGCCGGCGGTGGCGACGATGACGTCGGCATCCGCGGCCGCGGCCCGCAGGTCGGTGACGATCTCCACGTCCCGGTCGGGGAAGTACGTGCGCAGCTGTTCCCGGACCGCGGCGATGCCCTCGGGGTGCGACCCGGACAGCATCAGCCGGTCCAGGTCCGGCAGGGTGGTGAGCAGGAAGGGCAGCGCGAGCCGCCCCTGGGTTCCGGTACCGATGACCAGGGCGTTGCGGGCGCCGGGGGCGGCGAGTTCGCGGGCCAGTAGGGCAGAGACGGCCGGGGTGCGCAGGGAGCCTATGCGGGAGCAGTCCATCATCGCGACGGGCAGGCCGGTGACGTCGTCGTAGATCGTCAGCGCGGTGTAGTAGTGCTGCTCCTCGCGGCCCTTGTCGAGGCCGTGCTTGTAGGAGGTCTTGATCGCGACGACCTCGCGGGAGCCGTCGCGGCCGAGCATCGCGTAGGAGACCGAGTGTCCGTCCTGCGGCTTGACGGTCAGTTTCCGGGGGTTGTCGGACTGGCCGGCCTGGAGCGTGCGGTAGGCGCCCTCCACGGTGGCCACCACGTCGGCCAGGGATATGTCGATCCCGGCGAGGTCGGTGGTGGACAGGATGCGCAGGTGCTTGTCGTCGCCGGATACGGCGGCGTTGGCGGGGGCGGCCGAGGTCTCGGTCATGGTGGTCTTCCTCCGGGTGCGGGGCGGGTGGTCAGCTCGCGTGTGCTTCGAGGGCGCTCTGGCCGTAGCCGTGCTCGTCGGCCTCGGCCTCGGGGCGGGTGCGGCGGCCGGGTACGCGGACGGAGGCGCGCTTGAGCCAGCGGTCGCTGCCGTCGTAGCGGGCCCGGAAGGGCACGCGGCCGTGGACGACGAGGTCGTTGTCGACGACCAGGATTTCGCCCGGGCTGAGGCTGACGGCGACCGAGACACGGGCCAGTTCGTCGGAGAGGCGTCCGTATGCGGAGCGGTAGGCCTCGTCGGCGTCGTCCAGCGGGGTGTACGCGGGGTCGAAGCGCAGCGTCATGCCGTCGTCGGTCGCGAACAGGGTCGGCACCACGGGCGGGGCCTGGTCGGCGTAGCCCTGGGCCTCCTCGTAGGCGTCGTCGGGGAGGATCGGCAGCGTGGGCCCGGTGAGGAGATCGATGTCCTCGTCGGCGAGTTGGGTCTTTCGGATGCTGGCGGCGGTGGTGGCGATGTTGTCGTGGTTGCGCATGCAGCCGAGCATCAGGAGGTGGGCGCGGCCGGGGTGGAAGGCGTCCTCGGTGTGAGGGCTGAGAAGCACGGTGCTGCTGGCGCCGGTCTGTTCGGTCTCGTGGCCGGGGGAGGGGACGATGTTGTGTACGAAGCGTCCGTTCTGCTGGCCTTCCCAGGCGATGGGGTTGCCCATCACGGTGGCGAGAAGAAGCAGGGCGATGTCGTACACGGCGCCGCTGTCGCCGGCGCTGGCCCAGCTCGAGGGCGTGTCACCGATGGCTTCGTCGTCGACGTCGAGGCCGCGCAGGACGAAGAGGCCGTCGGCGGTGTCGACGGGGCGGCAGAGCTCGCGCAGGGTCTCGCTGAAGCCTTGGGCGACCTCGGCGACGCGGGCCAGGAGCTGGGGACTCGTGGCGGAAGTGCCGAACTCGGCAAGGATGTTCGCAGCGGCTTGGCGAAGTTCACCCACGGTCTGGGCGTCGAGCTCACGGACGGGTGCGGCTGCCGTGCTCATGGCGAAGAGATCCGTTTCGTCGGATGGCAGGGGGATCCGCGGTTCTCGGTACGGTCTCCCGCGATTGGGCGGCGGAAGTGCGTAACTAGCTAGATGCGACGGGTGGTTGGGGTCCTGTCGTGGATCTGCGGAACCGGCGAACGACCCGAACCGTAACATCAAACTGAGGTAAGGCAAACCTTACTCGTCGGTCATGCGAGGGCGATATTCGGACGTGCATCCCATTGCGGTCAGCGACTTGCGGTAATGGTTGTCATTAGGGTAGGCAACCCTAAGCATCTCCCCTGTTTCTTCAGTGGATCGAGGACGTAAGTGAACTTCAACAGGCGCCAAGTACTGTGGGCCGGCGGAGCGATGGGCGCGGCAGCGCTGCTCGCCGCCTGCTCTTCGGGGAGCGGTGACGCAGGCACCGACAAGGCGGCCGCTGGGGACGGAAAGCCGAAGAGCGGCGGCACGCTGCGTATCGGTGCGCTGGGCCGCGCCGGCGCCATCACCCGTGACCCGCACGGTACGCAGGCCAACGAGAGCGACTATCTGGTCATCGCCCTGGTTTTCGACACCCTCGCCATGCCCGGGGCGAAGTCCAACACCGTGCCGCGCCTGGCGGCCTCCTGGGAGCACTCGGCAGACCTGAAGACCTGGAAGTTCAAGATCGCCCAGGGTGCCACCTTCCACGACGGGACCCCGGTCACCGCCGAGGACGTCGTCTGGTCGCTGCGCCGCCTGCGCAACACCAAGTCGGGAGCCTCCCGCCTGCCGGGAGTCAAGGGCCCGGAGAGCATCACGGCCGAGGGCGCCGACACCGTCGTCATCGTCTCGGACTACGCCAACGCCGACTTCCCCCTCCTGACGCGGCTCACCACCTTCGTCATGAAGAAGGACACCGCCGACGACGCGCTCGACAAGGCCCCCGGCACGGGACCCTTCAAGCTCGACTGGTACCGGGGCGGCAACGCCCGCCTGGTCAAGAACGAGAAGTGGTACGGCGGCACCGTGCACCTCGACGCCATCGAGGTCACCATGTTCGAGACCCCGCAGGCGATGGCCAACGCCCTGCTCGCCGGACAGATCGACGTGGCCTCCAATGTGGGTGCCGTCGCGGCCCGTACCGCAGAGACCCGCAAGGACATCCAGGTCCTGCGCCGTCCCAACGACATGGCGATGCCCATCGTCATGCGCACCGCCGCCGGCAGCCCGTTCGCCGACCCGCGGGTGCGCGAGGCGATGCGCCTGGTCGTCGACCGCGACGCGATGGTCAAGCAGGTCCTCTCCGGCTACGGCACCGTCGCCAACGACATCCTGGGCACCGGCGACCCCGCCTTCGCCAAGGACATCCCCCAGCGCAAGCGCGACCTGGACAAGGCCAAGAAGCTGCTCGCCGAGGCCAACTTCGACCTGTCCAAGACCTACTCCCTGGTGACCACCGAGGACATCTCCGGACTCGCCGAGTCCGCGACCCTGTTCGCCAACCAGGCCCGCGAGGCCGGCATCAAGGTCGAGGTCGTCAAGCAGGAGTCCGGAGCGTTCTGGGACAAGACCTGGAAGACCGGCGACTTCTACACCACGTACTGGGGCACCAACGACTCGGTGATCTTCTTCGCTTCCAAGACCATGGCCAGCGAGGCCGGCCAGAACGAGGCCGGCTGGGCGGACCCCGGCTTCGACGCCGCCTACCGCAAGGCCATCTCCACCGCGGACGAGAAGGAACGCACCGCCGCCCTCAAGGAGCTCCAGCAGATCGAGTACGAGCGCTCCGGCTACCTGCTGTGGGGCATGGCCGACGGCATCGACCTGGCCGCCGCCAAGGTCAAGGGCCTTCCCACGCTGCCCGGTTACGGCCGCGTCCAGCTCGAGAACGCGTGGCTGGCTTGAGCCGCACGGCCCAGCAGCGCGCTGTGGGCGCCCCCGTGGTGACGGGGGCGGCCACAGCGCCGCGGCGCGCCCGCCTGCCGCTGCGTCTCGCAGCCGCCGTCGCCCGGCGCGCCCTCATGCTGGTCATCCTGCTCGCCGTGGTGTTCGCCGCCGTCGAACTGCTCCCCGGTGACGCCGCGAGCGCCAGCTCGGAACGCGGCGACAGTGTCGCGGACGTCGAGGCCCGCCGGCACCTTCTAGGCCTCGACCGGCCCGTCTGGGAACGCTTCGCCGACTGGATGACGGCCCTGCCGACCGGGGATCTCGGCACGAGTGCCCGTGGGCAGAAGGTCACCGACCTGCTCGCCGATCCCCTGCCCAATACCCTGATCCTCGGCGGCACCGCCTTCGTGCTCACCGTCATCGCCTCCCTCGCCCTGGGCTGCTGGGCAGCCACCCGTCCTGGCCGCCTCACCGACCGCGTCATCGGCCACACCTCCACCGCCGCGTTCGCGATACCGGAGTTCGTCGTCTCGGTGGCCCTGCTGCTCGTGCTGTCGCTGTGGACCGGCTGGCTTCCCGCCGTCACCCTCACCGGCGCTGACGGTTCGCCGGCCAGCTGGACGATGCTGATCATGCCGGTCCTGGCCTTGGTCATCCCACAGACCGGCTGGAACACCCGCATCGTCCGCGGGGCCCTCGCCGACCAGGCCCGCACCCCGCACGTGGAAGCCGCCCACCTCGACGGACTGCCCCTGGCCCAGGTGGTGCTCAGGCACGCGCTGCCCGGAGCGGTCCCCGCGATCGCCACAGGCGTCGCCACCTCCACCGGCATGCTGCTCGGCGGGGCCGTCGTCGTGGAGACCCTCTTCAACTACCCCGGCATCGGCGCGGTCCTGGCCTCCGCGGTCAGCAGTCGCGACACCCCGCTGATCGCCGGAGTCGTCGCGTGCGCCGGAGCCGCCATCAGCCTCGTTCTGCTGGCCGCCGATCTGCTGCGCGCCCGCATCCTGGGAGCACGCTCATGACCGCCGTCCCCGCCACCGCCGCTGCCGACAGCGCCCGACCCGCCCGCACCAGGGCTCGGACACTGTGGCGCATCGGACCCGGCCTGCTTCTGGTCATCCTGGCCCTGACCGGTCCGTGGCTCGCCGCTCACCCGCTCGACAAGCCCGTCACCGCGCCGTACGCGGCCGCCGGCGACGGAGCGGTGTTGGGCGGGGACCAGCTCGGGCGTGATGTGCTGAGCCGCCTCTTGCACGGCGGCACCGCGCTCATCGCAGGTGCCCTGCTGATTGCCGTGGTCGTCACCGCCGTTGCCACCGTGGTGGGCTGTCTCGCCGCCCTGCGGCCCCGGCTGGGAAGCGCCATCGAGCGCACCGCCGACGTCTTCATCCTCCTGCCGCCGGTCCTCGGCATCATGCTGATCGCCCTGGCCTGGCCCGGCGGCGGACGCTGGGCCGTCACCGCCGCCGCCATCGTCCTGGGCACCCCGTACGCCGTCCGGATCGTCGCCTCCGCCGCCGCGCCCCTGGCCTCCGCGGGGTACGTCGAAGCCGCCACCGCCCGCGGGGAGAGCCCGACGTACATCGCCCTGCGGGAACTGCTGCCCAACCTGCGCGCCACCGTGCTCGTCCTGTTCGGACTGCGGTTCGTCGAAGCCGTCTACGTGATCTCGATGGCCGGCTTCCTCCAGATCGGCCCCCAACCCCCGGCCGCCGACTGGGCCTTGATGATCCGTGAGAACGCCCCCGGCATCCTGCTCAACCCCTGGGCCGTCCTCGCCCCGAGCCTGGCCATCGCCGTCCTCGCCATCAGCTTCAACCTCGCCTCGGCCTCCCTCGCCTCCCGCTCCGCACTCAAGGCGGTCACCACCCCGTGAGCGACACCGCACCCGCCCCGGCCCCCCGATCCACCCTGGCCACGGACCCCCCTGTGGCAACGGCCGCCGGCCTCGAAATCGCCATACCCGGCGGACCGGTCCTGCTGCATCCGGCATCCCTGACCGTCCGGGCCGGGCAGATCACGGCCCTGACGGGACCTTCCGGCTCCGGCAAAACCACCCTGCTCCGCGCACTGATCGGCCACTTCCCCGATGGCGCGGCCGTCACCGCCGGAACCCTCGACGTGCTGGGCCACCGGCCCGACGTACTGGCACCAGCGGAGCTGCGGAACCTGCGCCGCCACCGCATCGCCTACGTCGGCCAGGACCCCGGCTCCGCCCTCAACCCCCGCATGAAGATCCGCAACATCGTCGCCGAGACCGCCACCGACCCGAGCGCCGAGGCCGTGCTCGGCCTCCTGCGCGAGTGCCGCCTCCCGGTCGACGACGGCCTCCCCGACCGGCGGCCCACCGCAATATCCGGCGGCCAGCAGCGCCGCGTGGCCCTGGCCCGGGCCCTGGCCCGCACCCCCGAGATCCTCCTCCTCGACGAGCCCACCGCCGGACTCGACTCCGCCCTGCGCGACGAGATCGCCGAACTGCTCCGCGACCTGGCCACGAGCCGGGGCCTGGCCGTCGTCATGGCCTGCCACGACCCCGAACTCGTCGAAGCCTGCGCGGACCATGTCGTTCGCCTCACAGCACCACAGGCCGCGCACCTGGCGTCCCAGCGGGCCGCCGGGCCCGACGCCGTTCCCACGGCGCCGGCCACCAAGGCGGACGGGGAAGGGCTGCGGGCACAGGGCGTCAGCGTCGCCTTCATCCACCGTGCCGGCCGCCACCAGGCTCTCGACGCCGTCGACTTCAGTGCCGCCCCCGGGACCGCCACCGGAATTGTCGGACCCTCCGGCTCGGGCAAGACCACCCTGCTGCGGATCCTGGCCGGACTCCACCCCGCCGACTCCGGCGACCTCACGCTGGACGGTCACCCGCTCGCCCTCACCGCCCGCAAGCGCCGGCGCGAGCACCACCGGCGGATCCAGCTGGTCCCGCAGAACCCCCTGGACGCCCTGAACCCCTCGCGGACCGTCGGCGACGCACTCACCAGGCCCCTGCGCCTGCACAGCGGACTATCCCGGCCGCAGATCGCAGGGAGGGTCGGCGAACTCCTGGAACAGGTGGAACTCCCCACTGACTTTGCCGCCCGCTATCCCGGCGAGCTCTCGGGTGGCCAGCGCCAGCGCGTCTCCATCGCCCGCGCCCTCGCCACCGATCCCGGCTACCTGCTCTGCGACGAGATCACCTCCGCCCTCGACCCCGAGACCGCAGTGACGGTCATGGACCTGCTGGCCCGCCTGAGCACCGAACGCGGTCTGACCACCGTGGTGGTCTCCCACGAGCTCCACCTGATCGCCGCGTACACCGACACCGTGCACCTGCTGGATGCCGGTCGGCTGACGGCTCGCGGGTCCACCGCCGAGCTCGTCTCCAGCCCGTGAGCGGCTGAGGTCATGCTGACCTCAGGGGTGCCGTGAGATCTCCCCGGCCACGGTTTTCAGTGCCTCGGTGAAGACGGTGACCAGTGCCCTGGGCATGGCGTAGCCACGGATGCGCCGGTCTTCGTCAGGGTGGGCGGTGGGTGTGAGGGGGACGTGGATACCGGCCGGCCACAGCCCGCGCCGGGCGCCGCGGGCAACGGCGTTCGCGAGCGTGATGTTGACGCCCTTCCAGGCCTCTTCGCCGTTGGGGCCGCGTAGCGTCTCCACGCAGGCCCAGCCGGAGCCGTCGACGACGTGACGCAGGACGTTGACGGCGCGGGCCGGCAGGTCACGCACCAGGTGGGCCGCACGCTCGGGGGTCCAGTCGCTCTCCATGAGCACGGTGGCGCCGTCGGTGCCGGGTGCAACGGGGGCGTGGCGGGCGACGAGCGCGAGGACGCCGAGGGCGATTTCACTGCCGAGGTCATCTGGGATGTCCTCGATGACGATCCGCATCGCCGCTCCTTCCTCAGTCGGTCTGGTGTCGAGGAGCGTATGTCACCGTGCGGGTCCGGTCGGGTCGGGCGTGGCTCCCGATGGACCCGTCGCCCATGCCGCCCTGCCGGCGAGCGGGCGTCAGGCGCTGCCGTCGGCGCGGGCACCGCGCCGGGAGCGCAGCAGCTCCAGGCCGACCGGGATGAGGGAGAGGGCGACGATGACCGCGATGATCGGGAGCAGGTAGTGGTCGACGTTGGGTACGGAGGCGCCGAGCGCGTACCCGGCCAGGACCAGGCCGATGGTCCACAGCAGACCGCCCAGGACCTGCCAGAGGGCGAAGGTGCGGGCCGGCACGTTCAGGATTCCGGCGAGGGGGTTCAGCACGGTCCGCACGATCGGCAGGAAGCGGGCCAGGACGATCGCCTTCGCGTACCCGTATCGCTGGAGGATCTCCGCGGCCCGGGCGGAGCCTTCGCTGATCTTGCGGGACTTGGTCCGGGTCAGGAACGCTGGCCCCGCCTTCCGGCCCAGCAGATAGCCGGTCTGCGCGCCGACGAGGGCGCCGGCCGCCGAGGCGAGGAGGACCCAGGGCAGTGACAGGTGCCCCGGAGAGGCGGCCGAGCCCGCGCACAGCAGTCCGGCGGTGAAGAGCAGCGAGTCGCCGGGGAGGAAGAACCCGAGGAGCAGGCCGGTCTCGGCGAACAGGATGACCGCGATGCCGATCGTTCCGAACGCGGCGAGCAGGGACTGGGCGTCGAGCACGTTCACGGCGAGGTGTACCGGCGGTGCTGCGGCGAGCTGAGTGAGGGGCATCGGACGGTCCCATCGATAATGGTGGTCGGGGTGGGGCTCACCGCCGCAGGCAAGAGACTGGGGACCGCCTCGGATGCGGTCCGCCTACTCTCTGTCTACGGGACAGTAGTCGGTCTACCTCACTGTAGACGATCTCCGTGAGAGGAAGGTTCCATGACCGACAGAGCGGGCGAACGCCGCCCGGCGGGCGAGCTGGAGGCCAGCGTCCTGGCAGCCCTGTGGGCCGCGGGCAAACCGCAGTCTGCGGCGCAGGTGAGGGAGGCGATACCGCAGCCGCTGGCCCGGACCACGGTGGCGACGCTCCTCGCCCGGCTGTACGAGAAGGGCGTCATCGACCGGAACCCGGGCGGGAGGGGCTTCCTGTACTTTGCGGTGGAGGACGCGCACGGCCTCACCGCTCGCCGGATGCACCGTGAGCTCGATCAGGACGGCGACCGCAGCGTGGTCCTTGCCCGCTTCGTCGAAGGGCTCAGCTCCGACGACGAGGCGGAGCTCAGGCGCCTGCTGGAGGGAGGCGATCGGTGATCGCGCTCCTGATCGTCCCCCTCCTCCTTCCCTGGATCCTGCCGCCGCTCGCCCGGCGCGCGGCCGGCCGGGTGAGGCCCGACGTCGCGCTGTGGGCGATCACCGCCGCCGCCGTGGCGCTTGCCGTCGGGGTCGTGGCGTGCCTGGGTGTCCTGCTGCTGCCGCTGGCTCTGACGATCCCGCCCGTGGCCGCCCTCGTTCACCTGATCCAGCCGCTCCAGGCGGGTCCGGCGCCTCTGACCCTGGGGGTCTCCGTACTGTCCGCCGGTATCGTCGCGATCACCGGCCTCACCGTGCTGCGGCGCGGATGGTCCGAGGCGAAGCGCCTGCGTACCGCCCACGGCGATGTCGCCCACCTGCCGCACGTCGGAGGGTTGTGCGTCCTGGACGACTCCCGCCCGGACGCCTACGTTCTGCCCGGTCTGACGGGCCCGGGTCGGGTCGTGGTGACCAGTGGCATGCTGCGCTCCCTGGACCTGCACGAGCGTGAGGCGCTCCTGGCCCACGAGCGCGCCCACCTGGCCGCGCGCCACCACCTCTTCCTCGCCGCGGCGCAGCTCGCCGGATGGTGCCACCCGGCGCTGGCCGCCGTCATCCCGCAGGTGTCGTTCGCCGCCGAACGCGCCGCGGACGAATCGGCCGCCCGTGCCACCGGCGACCGGACCCTCACCGCGCGGGCCGTGGGGCGTGCGGCGCTGGCCGCCACCCGTGGCGGCGTGCGGCCCGAGGGGTCCGTGCTCGCGGCGGGCGCTGTTACCGGACCCGTGCCCGCGCGGGTGAAGGCCTTGCTCGCCCAGGCGCCCGCCCGGCGCATGGCGCCTGCGCTGCTGGCGATGGCCCTGCTGTGCACCATGGCGGGCACTTCCTCCCTGGCCGGGGCGATCTGGCTGCACCGCGGGGTCGAAATCGCTCAGGGGGAGCGCCTGTCCGACTGAACTCCGGCCGGGCCTCGAGCCGTGGTCGGATCTCCGCCTCTACCCGTCGAGCAGGGCGTCCAGCGAGCTGCCGAGCCGGGCGAGTTCGTCGGGCCGCCGAGCATCGTGGGCTCCCTCGGGCCAGCCGGCCCGGACGAGTTCACGGCGGGTGACGAGGCCGCCCGCAGCGGCGATGAGCACCGCGAGCAGCCGGAACTCGGTCGGGGTCAGATCCACGGGGGCTCCCGAGACGGCGCAGGTGTAGCGGACCGGATCGAGCAGCAGGTCCCCTGTCGTGGCGGGGGGCCGCGGGCTCGCCCTCCTGAGGGCCGCCCGCAGGCGGGCCGCGAGCTCGGCGAGGTGGAAGGGCTTGGCGAGGTAGTCGTCAGCTCCGGCGGCGAACCCGGTCAGCCGGTCAGTGAGGTGGTGGTGTGCCGTCAGGAAAACGACGGGCCCCGGGAACCCGCGCGCCCTGAGGGCCTGGCAGACGTCCCTCCCGTCCGCATCGGGAAGGCCGACGTCCAGGACGACCGCGTCGAAGCCGTCCCCGGCCATCCGCAGGGCACGGGCCCCGTCCGGTGCGGGCGCCGGGTCGAAGTCCTCGTCGCGCAGACCGCGCAGAAGCACGTCCCGCAGCGCATGATCGTCCTCGACGACGAGGATGCGCTGCCGCACGTCAGCCGCCTGCCGCGGGCCGGTCACCGGTGCGTGACAGGTACGCGAAGGTGAGGAGGGACAGCCAGGCGGTGGCGAAGAGCCAGCCTCCGATGACGTCGGTGAACCAGTGGACTCCGAGGTAGACGCGCGTGAGGCCGACCACCGCACCCCACAACCCGATCAAGGCGACCGCGGTGCGGGGCACCCTGGAACCGCGCAGGAACAACGCGGCGATCAGGAGCCCCGCAGTCATCGCGCCGGTGCTCGTATGCCCCGAGGGGAAGGACCAGCCCGAGGCGGGCGTCGCCCAGTCCTCAACTACGGGGCGGGGGCGGGCGATCAACGTCATGACCGCATACCGCAGGGTCTGCCCCGCACCCAGGCACAGGAGCAGCGCGGCGGCCGTGATGGCGCGTTGACGGGTGGTGCGCCCTGCGTACAGGCCGGCCAGCACGAGCAGGACGTACGGGATGAAGCCGGTACCGGTGTCGGTGACGATGCGGGCCAGCGCCGATGCGACGGCCGGCCGGTGCTCCACGGACCAGCGGTGCAGGTCCACGTCGGCGGGCAGCAGATGATCCGGGGCGCGTACGACCCACACCGCCAGCAGGGCGAAGAGCACGGCGGCGGCCAAGGCCAGCCACCCGGCTCGGCGTCCGAGTCGGGAGCGGGTCACGTGGCGGCCAGCAGCGGACGCACAGGGCTGCTCTTCAGCCGGTCGGCCAGCATGTTCTGGTTGCGTCGGACGGCCCAGGCCGAGGAGGCGGCCACGAGTGCGCCGACGAGGAAGCCGGCCGTCACGTCGTGCGGGTAGTGGACGCCGACCCAGACTCGGGAGGCGGCCATCAGTACGGCGGCCACCACGGCGACAGCGCCGAGCCGACGCGATACGAAGAGCAGCGCGACGGCGGCCGCGGCTGCGAGGGCCGCGTGGTTGCTGGGGAAGGACCAGTCGCCCGGTGCGGGGCACACCTCCAGCGTGGGCACCCCCAGGGTCTGGCACGGCCGGTCCTCGCGGACGGCGAGCTTCACCAGCAGGTCGATGCCGAAGGCGAGGAGGGTGATCAGCGGAACCGCGAGGGCAGTGACCACGGCCGGAGTGTCGGCGCGGCGGGCCCGCCACCATCCCGCCAGCATCAGCAGGGCGAACAGGGCCAGGCCGTAGCTGGACCAGGTGGAGATCAGCGTATCCAGCCAGCCCGGCGCCCGGTGGGCGAGGTCGACCACGTCGGTGTAGGCGGAGCCGTCGACGCTCGAACCGTCGTACGCGGGGGTCATCAAACGGATCCGTTCCGGTGCTGGCCCGCCCGTCGGGAACGGAGCAGTTCGATCGCCAGGGGCACCAGGGACACGGTGACGATGACGGCGACGATCGGCAGCAGGTACCGGTCGACGTTGGGGATGGACGAGCCGAGCGCGTATCCGGCCAGGACCAGGCCGACCGTCCAAACGAGACCGCCGGCGACCTGCCAGAGAGTGAAGACAGGGGCCGGGATGTTCAGGGCGCCGGCGAGCGGGTTGAGGACCGTACGGACCACGGGGACGAAGCGCGCCAGGATGATCGCCTTGGCGTGCCCGTACTTCTCCAGCAGCTCCTCCGCACGCTGGGCGCCCTCATGGAGACGCTCCGACCGGCTGCGGGTGAGGAGGGCTCCGCCCGCGCGACGCCCGATGAGGTATCCGCACTGAGCGCCGGCCAGCGCACCGACCACCGAGGCGGCCAACACGGCAGGAAGCGACAGCGTGGCGCTCTTGTCCGCCGTACCCGCGCACAGGAGGCCCGCTGTGAACAGGAGTGAGTCCCCGGGCAGGAAGAAACCGACCAGCAGCCCGGTCTCGGCGAACAGCACCACCGCGATGCCGCTCACCCCGAAGGTGGCGAGGAGGGAATGGGCGTCGAGCAGGTTGACCGCGAGGTTGGTTGCGGCGTGGACGGAAGCGGCCATGCAGGTGGGGCCTCTCACAGGAGCCAGGCGGAAGGCGACCGGGCGGAACATCTAGGCGACCACCATCCCGCGATGGTCTACTTCACTGTAGACGATCGCGGGATAAGGGTGAGCTCAATGGCCGGGTCACCAGCCGACCGCAGACCAGCCGCAGAACTGGAGGTATGCGTACTCGCGGCGCTGTGGGGAGCGGCGGGGCCCCAGGCGACAGGGCCGGTGCAGCGGAGCCTGACGGAGGAGCTCGCGCGCACGACGGTGACGACCGTCACTCCCTTTCGCGAAGGGCGCCGTCACCCGAGAGTGACCGGACGCAGGGCGACCCTGACGGCTGACGGCCGCGGGCGGGGGGCTCGGCCGGACACGTTGCCGGTGATCGGGGTCAGACCCCGCTCCGAGGGGTGGAAGTCTGTGGGGTCCGGCCCGCGGCCGGACCCCACAGAAGCCGAGGCGGCTGTCAGGCGGTGAGGACCCCAGTACCGAGAAGGCCGAAGAGCAGGACTCCGATGGCGATCCGGTAGATGACGAAGGCGTTGAAGGAGTGCTTGGCGACGAACTTGAGCAGCCAGGCGATGGAGGCGTAGGCGACGGCGAAGGACACCACGGTGCCGACGACCAGCGGGAGGGTGTCCACGCCTGCGCCGACCGCGTCCTTGAGCTCGTACAGGCCCGCGCCGGTCAGGGCGGGGATGCCGAGGAAGAAGGAGAGGCGAGTGGCGGCGACGCGTTCGAGGTCGAGGATGAGGCCGGTCGACATGGTGGCCCCGGAGCGGGAGAAGCCGGGGAAGAGCAGGGCGAGGATCTGTGAACTGCCCACCAGCATGGCGTCCTTGAGGCCGGTGTCGTCCTCGCCGCGCTTGTGGCGGCCCATCTGGTCGGCGGCCCACATGAGGCCGCTGCCGACGATCAGGGAGCCGGCCACCACCCACAGGGAGGCCAGCGTGCTCTCGATGAGGGGTTTGGCGGCCAGTCCCACGACCACGATGGGGATGGTGGCGTAGATGACCCACCAGGCGAACTTGTAGTCGTGGTGGTACCGCTCCTCGCGGTCGACCAGGCCGCGCCCCCACGCGCTCATGATCCGCACGATGTCCTTGAAGAAGTACACCAGGACCGCGGCGATGGCTCCGACTTGGATGACGGCGGTAAAGGCGACGACGGCCTTGTCGTCCACCGGAATGCCCATCAGCCCCTCGGTGATCTTCAGGTGTCCGGTGGAGGAGACCGGCAGGAATTCGGTGACCCCTTCGACGACGCCGAGGATCGCCGCCTGTCCGATGCCGATGGTGCTCAATTCGTCAGCCCCTGAGGTTGGTCCGATGTGTTGGTGGTGAAGCGTCAGGCGGGGCCGTGGCCCCGGCCGGTGCACGATCCGGTCGCAGCGGTGGAGGCGGTGGAGGCGGTGGAGGCGGGGGAGTCGGGGGAGTCGGGGGAGAGCGGCCATGGCACACTCGGGGAAGACCTCACCGTCTACACGCGTGTAGAAGCCGAGGGTGACTGTAGAGGATGAGCAAGGAGGCAGCCAACAGTGGACGGGCATGACCACCCCGGTCCCGTGCACGAAGGGGACCGCCGCCTGGCCAACGGGATGCGGGAGGCCGAGGCGCTTGCCGTGCTCCGGTCGGCCTCCGGACCGCTCGCGCCCCGGGGGGTGTTGGATCGCATCGGCGGCGACCTGGCGTACAGCACGGTGGTGACGATTCCGACCCGCTCGTACGACAAGGGCATGCTCACCCGGGCGGCGCACGGCCGGGCCTTCGCCTATGCCCCCACTACGGACGAACAGGGGTTCGCCGCACGGAAGATGCGCCGGGCGATGGAAGAGGCACAGGATCGCGAGGGGGTACTCACTCGCTTCGTCGACGACCTGTCCAGCGGAGACGAGGCATTGCTGCGCCGACTGCTGGGCGGCGACCTGGACACGGGTCGGTAGGGGCGAGGTCTGCCGTGCACCTGGCCGTCTGTCTCCCGCTGCTCTTGCCTCTGTTCGCCGCTCCAGGGGCCCGTAGGCT
The DNA here is from genome assembly GCF_055579465.1 of Streptomyces sp. NPDC032745. Classification (NCBI taxonomy): domain Bacteria; kingdom Bacillati; phylum Actinomycetota; class Actinomycetes; order Kitasatosporales; family Streptomycetaceae; genus Streptomyces; species Streptomyces sp. NPDC032745. The sequence continues at coordinate 234,128 of NZ_JBVING010000009.1, forward strand.
GGCGGATCACCTGGAGCCGCGTCCGGCCACGCTGCTGCTGACGGCGGGTGCGGTGGTGCTCGCCGCCGGCAGTACCACGGTGCTGGGACTGCTGGCCCTGGCGGGTCTGGTCCGCATTCCACTGATTGGAACGCGTCGACACCAAGATCCAAGAGGTGCGGGAAGCAGAGGCCGAAGTCGCGCGCCGACGGCCGCCCCCAGAACCGTCGCGGTGGTGGATCGAGTACGGGATCGGCGTCCAGCGGCAGCCGACCCGCGTCCACACCAGCGACTGCCGCCCGGGAACCCGCTCGCGCTCTGGGCAAGGCTAGGGCTACGCAGCCCGCATGATGCTGCGGGCGATGCGCGGCTACGAGACCTTTACCTGGGGCCACCCCCCAGTCGCACGACGGGAAGCGGTTCTTCAGCTCCACGATGAAGTCCAACCGCGCTGCCGTCACACCGCCGGCCGACGCTGCGAGCACATGCTGGCCGTGCGCGGCGCTGGCCTTGACAAGCCCCGGCCCGAACCCGCGCCGCCGCTGTAGGCAGTGCTGCCTGCGACTGCGGCACGAGGCGGGGCCTTCAGGACGGGGTGGTGGAGGTGACTTTTGCTGCTCGCCCGGATTTGGCTGTTTCAGCTCTTGCGGGCCAGCGGTTGCCCGGCGAAGCGCACCCCTGCCAGGCCATGGGCCATGAGGTTGCGAATGTTGCCGTGATCAGTGTCGTTCGGCGTCGCCAGCACACTGCGATAGTGCTCACCGAATGCCAGCAGCGCCTCTTGGTCGCTCAGCCCTTCCAGCAGGGCCAGTCCCAGCGACTTGCAGGAACCTTCGTTCTCACCTGCGGCATTTTCCAGTTCCCCGTTGCGGAACGCCTGCGGCTGATACTCGTAATGCGCGGCGACGAAGGCCAGGGTGTCGGCGAACTCGTGCTCGCCGGACGCAAGGCTTGCCCGCAGCGAGTTCAGGTCAGTCATGGTGGTTCCCCTGGGTTGAGCGGACGATCCGATGGTTGTCCGTGACCGGACGACCATACCCCCCTCATGGCCAGCCGGCCGGATTCGCGCCACATGTCGGAACGGCGGCATCTCCGCAGGTCACGGCGTGCGGCTGTGCGACCCGCCGAGAGCCGTCTTCGGTCCGGGCGATCGATCGGCCGCGAGGGCGGTGCTGATCAGCAGACCGTTGCTGTTCCCACCCGCTGCCCCGGGGCGGTTCGGTTGCGTGCCGCGGCAGGGCGGGGTCGGGCGGTGGCGTTGTCAGTGCGGGGCAGCATGATGACCTTCATGACCGAAAACAGTGCCCTGCTCTCTTCTGCCGCCTACGTGGAGGCCGTGACCACCGCCGTGGCGGCGTCGGCCGCGTACTACGGCGACGGGACCACCCCGCTCGGTGACGACGAGTACGACGGGCTGCTGGGCGCAATCGCGGCCTACGAGGAGGCCCACCCCGACGAGGTGCTTGCCGAGTCGCCGACCGGGAAGGTGGCGGGCGGGGCTGTGCAGGGTGACGTGCCGCACTCGGTGCCGATGCTCTCCCTCGACAACGTCTTCGACGCCGACGAGCTCGCCGAGTGGGCGGCAGGGCTGGAACGGCGTCTCGGGCACCCTGTGGCCGGGTGGTGTGTGGAGCCGAAGCTCGACGGTCTCGCGGTGGCCGCCCGGTACCGGGGTGGCCGGCTCGTTCAGGTCCTCACCCGCGGCGACGGCTTGGCCGGCGAAGACATCACCCACGCCGCCGACGCCGTCCTCGGCCTGCCGCCGGTACTCACCAAGCCGATCGATGTCGAGCTGCGCGGCGAGGTGCTGCTGACGACCGCGCAGTTCGAGGAGGCCAACCGGATCCGGCTCGCCCACGCGGCCACACCCTTCGCGCACCCGCGCAGCGGAGCGGCCGGCACCCTGCGGGCCAAGGACCGCCCCTACCGGATCGAGTTGACCTTCTTCGCCTACAGCGCGATCGGCATGGACGACCTCGACCACGTCGCTCTGCTGGAGAACCTGGCCGCGCTCGGCGCGAACACGGCCGCCAGCACGGCCGCCGCCCCGATGCGGTGCGAGACCGTGGAGCAGGTACAGGAACGCATCGACGTGATCGCCGGCCTGCGCGCAGACTTGCCGTTCGGGATCGACGGTGTCGTCGTCAAGGCCGACACGGCCGAGGACCAGCGGCAGGCCGGCAACGGCTCGCGCGCCCCGAGGTGGGCGGTGGCCCGGAAACTGGCGGCCGAACACAAGGTGACGCGCCTGCTGGCAGTGGAGTGGAACGTCGGCCGGACCGGAATCATCGCCCCGCGCGCCGTCTTGGAGCCCGTGGTCATCGACGGGGTGACGGTCACCTACGCCACGCTTCACAATCCGTCCGACATCACCCGCCGCGGGCTCATGATCGGCGACCAGGTGTTCGTGTACCGGGCCGGCGACGTGATCCCCCGGGTCGAGGCACCGCTGGTCGACCAGCGCACCGGCGCCGAGAGCCCGATCGTCTTCCCTGAAGCGTGCCCCCGCTGTGGCGACGCGATCGACACCTCCGAGCAGCGGTGGCGGTGCGTGCGCGGCCGGAGCTGTCAGGCCGTGGCCTCGGTGATCTACGCGGCCGGCCGGGACCAGCTCGACATCGAAGGTCTCGGCGGCACGCGCGCGATCCAGCTGGTGGAGGCCGGTCTGGTCAAGGACGTCGCCGACCTGTTCACGCTGACCCGCGAGCAGCTCCTCGGTCTGGAGCGGATGGGCGAGACCAGCGCCGCCAACCTCCTGGCCGCGATCGAGACCGCCCGCGGGGCCGCATTGAGCCGCGTGTTCTGCGCCCTCGGTGTCCGCGGCACCGGGCGCACGATGTCCCGCCGGATCGCCGCCCACTTCGGCTCGATGGCCGCGATCCGGGCCGCCGACGCAGACATGCTGGCCGGGGTCGACGGCATCGGCACCGAGAAGGCCCGCGTCATTGCGGCCGAACTCCTCGAACTCGCCCCGCTCCTCGACAGACTCCAGGCCCAGCAGGTCGGCACGCAGGTCACCGAGCCGCAGAAGCCCGCGACCGACGGAGACGACGGCGAGTACCCGGCGGGCGGCGGCCCGCTGGCCGGACAGGCCGTCGTGGTAACCGGCTCCATGACCGGCCCCCTTGCGGTGTTGTCCCGGAACGAGATGAATGAGCTGGTCGAGCGGGCCGGCGGAAAGGCATCGTCGTCGGTGTCCAAGCGCACCACCCTCGTGGTGGCGGGCGAGAAGGCCGGCTCCAAGCGCACCAAGGCCGAAGAACTCGGCATTCGCATCATCGACCCCGAGGAATTCGCCGTCCTCGTCGCCGGCCTCCTCCCCACTACTTAGTACGCATCAGACAACGTTCGCCCCGGTCCCGCTGTGGCCGGGGCACGTACGCTCGCGGGATGCGCTCTCATCTGCCCTTCGAGAACCCGCCCGCGCTGCCGCACCTGCCGCATGAGGCGGTGGCCGAGACGCTGGAGCGGGCGCTTCGCGACCGCTCGCAGGAGGGCGAGGTGGCGCGCGTCCTGGTCGGGAGTGCGTTGAACGATGACGATCGGGAGTTCGTCGAGCGCTGGTGTGTGCAGGTCGGGACGCGGGCTGTGCCGGGCAGCCCTTTGCGGATCTGCTGCCCGCCGCCGAGGCAGCCCGCTGGACATCGGACCTGCTCCGGCCGCTGGACGCGCTACCGCAGCGGACCAGGGACCAGTTTCTGTCGACGGTGGGCCTGGCGCTGAGGTTCACCGCCGTGAGGACGGCGAAGATCATGGGGGTCAGCCGCAACACCGTACGGTCACGGATGGCGCGGGCGGGTCAACTCCTGGGCGCGGACCTGGACGACGTACGTGTACGCACCGCCCTGTACGTCGCCCTGCAACTGCGGGACCGGCCCACGGCACCGGGCTGCCACGACCCGGGAGCGGACTTGCCCGCCCTGATCGGCACAGATGGCGGCCGGGCAGGGGCCCGGGACTCCTGGGCCCGATCGCGGCCGACGCCCGCGATCTGCACCGCACGCTGGGGACCTGGATCTGCGCCAACTGCGGGGTCGAGGCGACGGCGGAGCGGCTCGGCCTGCACCCCCAGACCGTCCGCGAGCACCTGCGGAGCGCCGAGGCGCTGCTGGGCAAGGAGCTGACGGCTGGCGGGCCGGACGTGTACGAGGTCGTGCTGGCCTTCCTCGCGCTGTACGGGACGCAGCGCCCTGTCGAGCAGGTGTCCCTCGCGGTGAGCCCGACCGTGCAGCCGTGACTGCCGACTGCCCCGCAACCGTGCACGGATGAGATACCGAGGGGTGTGTGCCCGTCCATAGGTTTGCGTTCGTGGAGGCCGGCTCCAGTCGGCTCACCGGACGGAGGAACGGACATGAAGAGGAATCGATTCGCCCGTCTCGGCCTGATGGCCACGACCATGGCTGTCGTGGCCATCGGTGTCGTCGCCTCGCCCGCGAGCGCGGCGAGTGCGACCTGCGAGAGCTGGGGCGGCACGGTGTGCACCAGCGGCAGCATCCCGGCCAACGGCAACCACCGGGTCTGCTTCGGCGGCACGCACAAGGCCCTCGGCTACTGGGGCCGCGCCGAGCTGTGGGACGCCGACACGGGCGTGATGGTCGGCTCCATCGCCACCAACCCGTACCGCTACCAGCAGACCTGCGTGGGCGGCCTGTTCGGGCAGCGTTACTACGAGCGGGGCACTGGTGGCAACTTCAAGGGCGACGTCTGGAACGACTGACACCGCAGCGTCACCAGGTCCCGGCGGGGAGAAATGCCCCCTCCGACAGCGTGGGCACGCCCAAGGCGAACTTGGGCACGCCCGCGTTGTCGGCGGCGTCTGGGACCTGGGCAGGGACGAGGAACTGCTGCGCTGCCGAGTCTCCCGCAGCAAGTGCAACTGCGGACCGTCCGGGTTCCCAGAGTTTCGCGACTGCCGGGGTCTACCTGGTCCGGGAAGTGGGCTCGTTAGCGGCAGCCGAACACTGACGGCCGGAGGCAGGCGAGAGCCTAGCCCGCCCGGCGGGACACGGCACGAAGTCGCCGGGCCACCCGTCGGGACGCGGCCGACGAGCACGTCCTGGAGGTGACGGGGAGGGGCGAGCGTGCAGGGGCCAACCCCGAGTACGGAGGCCCCGCATGGTTCAGCCGATCCCACCGCACCTCTCGCCGCAGCTCCCGGAGCAACTCACCGACGCGGTCGGGCTGCGAGCGGCGCTGCACCCGGCCCTGAACCCGCCGCTTCGGCGCCGCTCCCGGCGGAACCCCGGCGGCCGGCCGAACCCGCGCGCCGACAGGCTCGACGGGTCGAACCCCGCTTCCACCGACCGGTGGAAGCGGCCGGGCCGAGCGGGACGAGTTGACAGGCGACCCACCCTTGCACCACCCTTTCACTACTTACCTAGTGAAAGGGTGGTGTTGGCGTGCTGGAATACCGCATCGACCGGCGTAGCGGCATCGCCACGTACCTGCAGATCGTCCAGCAGACCAAACAGGCCCTGCGCCTCGGCCTGTTGGAGCCCGGCGACAAACTGCCGACCGCACGCGAGGTCGTGGAGGCCACCGCCATCAACCCGAACACCGTCCTCAAGGCCTATCGCGAGCTGGAACGCGAAGGGCTCGTCGAGGCGAAGCGGGGCCTGGGCACCTTCATCCGGAAGTCGCTGGGCAGCGCCCCGGCCGACTCCCCGCTGCGCGACGAACTCGCCGACTGGGCACGGCGGGCACGGGACGCCGGGCTGGAACGGGACGACGTGGCCGCGCTCTTCACATCCGTACTGGAACGACACTTCAAGGGGGACTGCGACGCATGACGCAAACCGTGATAGAGGCGGAAGGCCTCGGCCTGCGCTACGGACGCCGGGGAGGCTGGGCGCTGCGCGACTGCTCCTTCCGGCTGCCCGAAGGCCGGGTGTGCGCCCTCGTCGGCCCCAACGGTGCCGGAAAATCGACCCTGCTGATGCTCGCGGCCGGGCTCGTGCTCCCCACGGAGGGCACCCTGCGCACGGCGGCGTCGCGCGAGGCGCTGGCCTACGTGGGCCAGGACAAGGCCCTCTACCCGCAGCTCACCATCGGCGAGACCCTGCGCATGGGCCAGGAGCTCAACCCCGGCCGCTGGGACGCCGAGGCGGCGCAGCGGATCGTCGACGCCGGGGCACTCGACCCGCACGCGAAGGTCCGTACGCTATCCGGCGGCCAGCGCACCCGCGTCGCCCTGGCCCTGGCCCTCGGCAAGCGCCCCGACGTGCTCCTTCTCGACGAGCCGATGGCCGATCTCGACCCGCTCGCCCGGCACCAGCTCATGGGCACGCTGATGGCCGACGCCGCCGAGAACGGCACCTCGGTGGTGATGTCCTCGCACATCCTCACCGAGCTGGAGGGCGCCTGCGACCACCTCCTCCTCGCCGACGGCGGCCGGATCCGCCTCTCCGGCCCCATCGACGAGGTCAGTGCGGCCCACCGGCTGCTCACCGGCCCCGTCACCGCCTCCGCCGAACTCGCCGCGCACACCGTCGTCGAGTCCCGGACGACGGGCCGCCAGCTCACCGCACTCGTGCGTCTGCGGGGCCCCGTCGACAGCGGGACCTGGCAGACGACGCACCCCTCCCTGGAGGAGCTCTTGCTCGCCCACCTGCGTTCCCCCGACGCCCCGCCGTTCGACGCCGAGGGCTCCCCGGCCACCGCGGAGGTGCGGGCATGAGCGCGCTCACCCTGAAGGGCCCGTACTGGGTCACCGTCCGCCAGCACCGGCTCGCACTGTGGACCGTGCCCGCCCTCGTGGTGGCCGGCCTCGCCGCGGTGCTCGCCCTGCGCGCGTGGGCCTCCGACCCCCACGACGGCGCCCTGTACTCGAACCACGCCTACAGCGCCCTGCGCCTGTTCATGGAGTTCGCAGGCAAGGGCCTGGTGTTCCTGCCGCTGCTGGTCGGGGCCTTCGTGGCCGGCCCGATGACCGCCCGGGAGCTGGAGAGCGGCACCTGGCGGCTCGCCCTCACCCAGTCGTTCACCCCGAAGGCCTGGCTCGGCGCGAAGGTCCTCGTCGCCGCGACGGCGGTGGCGCTCGGCTCGGCTGCGCTGGTCGGCGTCTACCGCCTCGGCTGGGTCCGGGTGTCCATGACCTACCAGTTCCACTGGGCCGACCGCGGAGCGTACGAGGCCACCGGCCCCGTCCTCGTCGGATACTGCCTGCTCGGCGTGGCCCTCGGAGTCCTCGTCGGCCAGCTGGTACGGCGTACCCTCGCCGCCATGGCGGTCACCGGTCTCCTCACCGGCCTGACCCTGCTGGCCCTGGGCGCCCTGCGGTGGTCGTTCCTCCCCACGGAGACCGGCACCGTGCCCTACCCCGGAAGTCCCGTGCACCTGATGCCGAACTCCGCCTTGCTGATGGACACGGGATACCTCACCGCCTCGGGCGAGCGCCTGCCCTATGACGCCTGTTTCGGGCGGACCCAGGGCGGCGGCGACTGCCCGGCGGACATGAACATCATCGCCCGGTATACGGATTACCACCCGGCCTCGCACTACTGGCCGACGCAGCTCATCGAGACCTCCATCGTCCTGGCCTTGGCCGCCGCGGCCCTCTACGCCGCCTTCCGGCTCGTACGGGTCCGTCGCGGCTGACCACCCACCGGCACCGCGGACACGGCCGAGGCCGGCACCCTCTCCGGGTGCCGGCCTCGCGCCGTGGAACAGTGTGTGGAGGCCGCGACAGCCAGTTCTGCCACCCGTCCGGTATCGGGGCGAAAGCCGGCACAGACGGACAGGAGATCCTTGTCGTTCAGGTAGCGCAGGGCTGCGCGGGCGTCGTCCGGGGCGGTTGTGACCACCGCCTTGATGTGGCGCACGAGGTCGACGCCGTCCTGACGGCCAGGGGCGTGGACCGGCCGGTCCTGGTGGGCTGGTCCTACGGCGCCATGCTCGCCGTGCACTGGGCCGCCCGGAACCCGGACCGCGCCGCGGGGCTGGTGTCCGTGGACGGCGCCATGCCGCGCACAACTGGCAGGGCGACGCCGCCCGGGCCCAGATCCGCAAGCTGTTCCGCCGGATGAGCCCGCTGTTCCCGATCGCCCGCCGGCTCGGCCTGGCCGCGCGCATGAGCGCCGCGCAGCACGCCGAGATCAACGCTGGGTGCCGCCCCGGGTCAGCTGTCGGTGCGACAGCATGCCCGAGTACGTGGAGCCGCGCAGCAGCGGCCGGAGCCCCTTGATCGTAATCGGCCCAGTATGACCGGGCAGCTCACCGGTGGCCTCCCCCGATCGAGGGAGCACCTTCTCCCGCCTTCCCGCGATGCGCATCCGCGACCCCGGAAGCCAGGATCGTGCCCTGAACAGTTGACCGGAGGACGTCTGATGAACACGCAAGGACTGGAGATGTCGCCGAATCACACGGCATCGGCTTGGGCCGCTGAGGCGGACCCGTATTCCCCCGGCTCTCAAGCCCGCGGCTACGGCATGCGGCCTCCGGGCGGCAGCAACGGCCTGGCCGGGGCCGCCATGGTGCTGGGCGTCATCGGCTTGAGCACGTCGGTCGTCTTCATCGGCGGCCTGTTCGGCGGCATCGGCCTGATCCTGGGCATCGTCGCCCTGACGACGGCCAAACGGACCGGTATCGGCCGAGGCAAGGCCATCATCGGCGTGGTGATGTCGACCATCGCGATGGTGGTGTCCGTCCTGGTCGCCGTCTTCTTCGTCTGGTACGCCAACAAGACGCAGGAGTGCTACCAGCCCGACAGTTTCCAGCAGTACACGCAGTGCGTCCACCAGCAGCTCACCGGGAATTGACCGGCGACGGGAGCCTTCGAGTCCTCGTTGGCCTCGCCAACGTTCCGTGCCCAAAAGGGCTGAAGGGCCAGTCAAGAACACGCCGTCCTGCGCCATGACCGCATCGCGCTCATGCTGTTCTGGTACGCCCACAGAGCGGACCGCGACGAGGCCTCGCCGCCGACGGGTGTGATGGATTGGCGCCCGGCTCGGTTGTCGGGGCCGCCCCCCTTCGCTCAATCCGTGAACGCGGAGACGTACCACGGCTTCCGGATCTTCTGTGACCCGCACCCGCGGCCTAGTACTGCAACGGTGTTTGCCGTGATGGTTGGGCAGTTTCTGGTGGTGTGTGGCCGCGTCGTTTGTAGTGGCTGACGCGGGCCTGGAACTGTCGTCGCCGACGCCAGTGTGACCAGTGCAGGATGTGGTCGATGGTCGGGCGGGGCCGGGTGAGCCGGCTGATCAGGCGTCGGAGTTCGGGGAGGGTGAGGGGTATGAGCTGGGGGGATCCGTTTCTGCTTTCCCGGTGTCGAGTTCGCGGGCTCGCAGGACGGTGAGGCAGGCGTGTGCGGCCATGGCCAGGGTCATGTGGCGGTGCCAGCCGTCGTAGCGGCGGACCTGGTAGTCGTCCAGGCCGCACTCCTGCTTCGCGGTCTGGAAGCATTCCTCGACCGCCCACCGGCTTCCCGCGACGCGGATCAGCTCGTCGAGTGTGGTTTCGGCCGGGCAGTAGGCGATGTAGTAGGAGATCTCGTCGGGCCTGCGGACACTTCGGCGGGCGATGACCCAGTGCCGGCGGTCCTCGCGGTGCCAGGGCCTCACCTCGACCTCGCCCAGTCGTAGACCCGCGGGCCATGGGCACCGTTCCCGCAGGAACGGCGTTTCCATTTCTGCCGGGGCAGCCCGGGAAAGAGGTCGTGGACGGGGTGGTCGATCGCCCAGCGGGTGACGACGGTGTCGTGCCGGGTGGTGGCCATGACGTGGAAGACGTCGGCTTGCTCGAGCTCGGTGCGCCAGCCCTTGGAGAAGCCGTAAGCGGCATCTGCGGTCACCCACCGGAACGGAATCCGGCCTGTGATCGCCTGGTGGACCATGGCCTTGGCCATCACCACCTTCGTCTCGAAGGCGACCGTGTCCTCAATGCCGGCAGCCCGGCACCGTTCCCGGTCTTCCGTCCATGAGGTGGGCAGATACAGGCGGCGGTCGATCAACGTGCGGCCCCGGCCGCCGGCATAGGCGAGGAACACTCCGATCTGGGAGTTTTCTGTCCGCCCGGCGGTTCCGGAGTACTGGCGTTGGACCCCGGCAGAGCGGATGCCCTTCTTGAGGAATCCGGTGTCGTCCACGATCAGCACCGCTTCCGGGTCTCCGAGGTGCTCGATGACGTAGTCCCGCACGTCGTCCAGGACCTCATCGGCGTTCCAGTCGATCCGGTTCAGCAGCCGGTGGATCCGGTCCGGACCTGCATGCCCGGCCTCCTCGGCAAGCGTCCACCCGTTCTTCCGCTCCAACGGAGCCACCAGCCCCCGCATATAGGCAAGAGCCGACTCCCGCGGCTCCGACCTGGAGAAACGATGCACGAACCGCTCATGCAAAGCCTTCAGTTCACCAGCCCACAACCGGGCATCAACAAGTTCCCCACCCATGAACTGAACAACGACCGAACTACCCAACCGTCACTGCAAGCACCGTTGCAGTACTAGGGTCCGTCTTCAAATTGATCTAGCCCAGAGCAGGAGCGATGCGAGGGTGACGACAGCTTCGTAGGAGGCGGCGGTCTTCTCGTAGCGGGTTGCGATGCCTCGGGAGCCTTTGAGCTGGTTGAAGCAGCGTTCGACTGTGTTGCGGCGGCGGCAGATCTCGATGTCGAAGCCTGCCGGTCGACCACCTCGCCGGCCTGGGTTCCGGCGGTGCTTCTTCTGGTCGCTCTTCTCTGGAATGGTGTGTCCGACGCCGCGGCGTCGAAGGTAGGCGCGGAATCCGCGTGAGCTGTAGGCCTTGTCTGCGATGACGTGGTCCGGGCGGCAGCGGGGCCGGCCCAGGCCGACTTGGGGCACTCGGATGCGTTTGAGCAGGGGGCGTGCACAGATGCCGTCGTGACGTTGGCCCGGGGTCAGCAGGGCGGCGAGGGGACGGCCGCGCCCGTCGCAGGCGAGGTGGACTTGGTGGTCAGGCCTCCTCGAGATCGACCGAGAGCGTGATCGTCCGGTTCGTCCGCCCGGTAGGTCCCCCTTTTCGGCCGGTGGCGGCGTGTTGGTGGGCACGGACGATGGTGAAGTCGATCTGGACGAGCCAGTCGATGTCGCGGCGGCATCCGCTTGAGCCTGGATCTCTTGCTGGGCCCTGAGTGAACACGCCTTTAGTCCAAGGCCGTGAAATTACGGTTGCGCTGCTGGTGGCAAGGGGGTTAGAACGGCGTTGTTGCCCAAGATGAGTCGTTGGGAGGTCCGCGGTCCGGTCACTCAGGCTGGCGCGGTAGCCCCCGGGGGGAGAAACACCAGATCGATGACCATACTCTCGCTGCCCTTCAGCACCGAACGACTCCTTTTGCGTATGTTCACGCCGGACGACCTCGATGACTTGTACGCGTACCAGGGCCTCCCCGAAGTCGCTCGCTACCTCTACCGGGAGCCGCTCACTCGTGAACGGTGCGCGCAGAGCCTGACGAGGCGCGCGCTGGCACGGCGTGGGCCGAGGACGGCGACGACCTCGTGGTCGCCGTCTGCCCGGTCGGCGAAGCAACGGTCGTCGGCGAGGTTGTCCTGAAGCTCACGAGCGCGCGAGCACGCCAGGTGGAGATCGGCTGGATCTTCAACCCAGCGTACGGCGGCCGGGGTTACGCGACCGAGGCCGCGCGTGCGACCGCCGCGCTGGCTTTCGCCGAGTTGGGCGTCCACCGGCTCTTCGCCCGCCTCGACGTACTCAACACCGGGTCGGTGCGCGTGTGCGAGCGCCTCGGCATGCGCCGGGAGGCGCACCTTGTCGAGAACGACCTCGACAACGAGCGCTGGGGCAGCGAGTACGTCTATGCGACGCTTGCCCGGGAGTGGAAGGCCGATCGGGCTCAATGAGAAGTTTAGGCAGTGCTGCTTGAGGGGCTTGGTCATAGGTCGGCCGTTCCACCAGGTGGTTCTGGCGGACCACCTGACGTGGAGAGCGGAGCCCCGGTAGAACGACGTTGTCTGCTCAGACGAGTCGTTCACCACGGGAGCTCCGCTGTCCGGTCAGTGTGTCATCAGCCGCGAGATCGCGGTAGCCGAAGGTGTCTTCGCTCCTGGTCATCTGGGTGAGTTGACGCAGATCGTGCCGTTCGAGATGGTCGATGAGGTCCTCGCCGAGTGCGAGGCGGTGCAGCAGCGGCTGCGGAAGCTGCCCGCCCGGGTGGTGGTCTACCTGCTGCTGGCCGCGGCGCTGTTCGAGGAGTGCGGCTACCTCGCGGTGTGGTCCAAGCTCAACGCTGGGCTGGGGTCCCTGCCGGTACCCAAGGTCACCGGCACTGCGCTGTGGCACGCCCGTGCCCGGCTCGGGGTGCGCCCGATGCGCGCGCTGTTCGACCTGGTGCGTGGGCCGGCGTCCGCGATCCGCACCACGGGCGCCCGCTGGACCGGGCTGCTAGTGGTCGCCATCGACGGCACCTATCTCGATGTCCCCGACGACCCGGCCACCCGGGCTCGCCTGGGCAAGACCTCCAACCAGTACGCCGCCTCCGGCTACCCCCAGATCCTGCTGGTGGCTCTGGTCGCCTGCGGAACCCGCGCCGTCATCGACGCGGTCTTCCCCCCGTACCCGTGGCGAGACCACCTACGGCAAGCGCCTCGCCCGTTCCCTGCAGGCTTCGATGATCGTGCTGCTGGACCGCGGCTTCTCCTCCAATACCTTCCTCGAAACCGTGGCCGGCACCGGAGCGGCGTTCCTGGCCCGCCTGTCCGCAGCCCGCAAGCCACCAGTCCTGCGCCGTTTGCCCGACGGATCGTTCCTGTCGCGGATCGGCACGCTGGAGGTCCGCATCATCGAGTGCGAGATCACCATCGCCACCACGGCCGGACGCACCACAGGGGTCTACCGGCTGGCCACCACGCTCCTGGACCACCGCCGCCACCCCGCGTTCGAGCTGGTCAAGCTCTACCACGAGCGCTGGGAGGTGGAATCCGCCTACTTCGCGATCAAGAAATCCATGCTCGGCCGCCGTGTGCTGCGGGCTCGGACCATGGCCGGTATCGCCCAGGAGGTCTACGCCCTGCTGACCGTCTACCAGCTGATCAGGATCGCGATCACCGACGCCACCGACACGATCCCCGACGCCGACCCGGACCGGGCCAGCTTCAGCATCGCCCTGCAGACCGCCCGTGACCAGGTCATACAAGCCACGGGCGTGATCGCCGGCACCGTCATCGACCTCGTCGGCGCCATCGGATGCGCGGTCCTGGACCGGGCCATGCCCGCCCGCCGGCTCCGCCTCAGCCCCCGCGCGGTCAAGCGCCCCCTATCCCGCTACGCGTACAAGAGCCTGCGCGTCGACCGCCGCACCTACAAGGCCACCTTCAGCATCGACATCCTGTTGACAGAGCCAATCAGCCCGTAACTTCACGGCCTTGGCCTTTAGTCGCGTAGCGGCGGAAGCGGGTGTAGACCGTCTTCCATGAGCCGTAACGTTCCGGCAGGTCACGCCGGGGGACCCCGGTCCGGATCTTGTAGACCATCGCATTGAGGACCTGGCGGTCGTTTACTCGCGGACGGCCTGCCCTAGCCTGTGGCGGCAGCGGTGCCAGTAACTTCCACTCGTGATCGGCAAGTTCGTGACGCTGGTGCACACGGGATCATGATCTCGGAAGTGTCAAGTGATGGGGACAGCTCCCTGCCCCTCCAGTGCACGCCGTGCTGGCCTACGCAGGTGAGGCGACAGGCCAGGTGTACTCGAGCTCGGGCAGCTCAAATCCTTGCTCGAACCGGCAGACGCGTTCGTCAGTACGGAGAGCGCCGTGCCGCTCGTAGAAGGCGATGGCGCGTGTATTGGCGCGCAGCACTTCCAGATAGACCGAGCTGCCCGGGTGTTCATCGGCCGCCCATGCCAAGGCGTGCGCCAGCAGCCGGCCGCCAATCCCGGACCCGGTGCGGCCCGGCCTGGCGTGCAGGTTGTCCAACAAGAGCCGACCGTCAGATTGAGGGATCACATACGCGAAACCCACTATTTTGGCCGCCTCCTCAACCACGAACAGCGCCGCCCCTGGGTGCGGCTCGTCAAGTCGGCCGAACCAAAGCTCCAGGCGATTTTCGAGGAGAGGGCCAGCCAAGAAGCTGCTGGGCATGATTTCCGCATACGCCTTACGCCAGCTCTCGGCATGCAGCGCCGCAACCTCGGCCGCATCGCTCCTGCGGCCCGTTCTGATCTCCATGGGTTCCAGCCTCGCCCATGAGCATGAGCGATGCCACATCAGGGCAGGTGAAACGGCTAACAGTGCCATTCGAAGACGGACCCTAGTGCGATCAGCGCACCGGTACCCCACCAGCGCGCCCTCGCCGCATACTTGACCCGGGCGCGGCGCCTTTTGAGGGGTGCGGGGGACGGTAGGCATAGCGGCGTGTCTGTAATGCGCCGAGCCGACGGCCGCGCGGTCGGCCAGCCGGTGCCGGTAGGTGGCGCAGTCCAGGCCGACGTCGAGGAGGGCGGCCGGAGCCGCGCCGGGCAGGCACGAGAGGGCGTTGAAGAACGCCGAGGATGCCGCCCGGGTGGCCACGCGTCGACTGCATGGTCTTGTCTTTGCCGTCCGGCGGGTGGTCCGGGAGGTCTGCGTGGACGATGCCTACGTTGTCCAAGCTTCTAGCGTCGCAGGAAGGTCCCGCCGTCGATGACCCAGAGGCTGGCCGGAACCGCGCCGCACTTGACGACTTCGGAGTGCGTCTGGGGGTTGGTCCGGTTCCAGCCGACCCGGCGCTGGTTCTGCTCGTCGGTCGGATAGAAGGTGAGGCCGGCCTCGGGGTGCTGGCCCTCCTCGAAAAGGTACGGATCGCCCCCGAACGGGGTGACCACGATCTGCGAGATGGGCCCGGTCACGGTGATGGCGCCGCTCCCGTCGACGGTCAGGCAGTCGACGTCGAACTCGGCCCGGGTAGTGCCGGTCTTCTCGAACACGTGCTGCACCACGACGTGCCCCCGGGCGTGGCCGTCGACCGTACGGGCGCTGACCCACGCGGTGAGCCGCTCGCCTGGATTGGGGCCCGGGCCGTGCTCGTTGAGCAGGGTCCAGCTGTGCAGTGCGAGGTGCTGGGCCTGTACGGGGGTGGCCGGCGTGGGCGCGGCCGCGGCGGTGCCGGCCACCCCGGCCGCGAGGGCCACGGCTGCAGTCGTGAGCGCGATGGCGGTGGTGAGCTTTCGCATGGTCAATCCTCACTGGGGAGAGGGGAGTCGGGCTGTATCCCGACTGCCTCCAACCTCCCACCTCACCGCCGGTCGCGGCCTCCGCCGCGAGTAGGGACCGGGTCCCCCCGGCGGGGGACCCGCTCCTCCTCCGCCCGACTGACCGAGTGGCTTGTCACCGCGCGGCGTGGCGTATCGCGTCCAGGGAGAGGCTGGCCGCGGTGGTCGCCGTGGATCGGGCGCTCGCGTTCCGGCCGGCGGCCGGAGCGGCGCCGGGTGGGCCGTTGGTGCGGCCGTCGGAGGAGGTGCAGCGGCACGCCGCCCGCGAGGCCGCCGGCCTGCTCGGCCCCGGTCCCGGGCCCGGGCCCGGTCCCGGGGTGAGCGTGGAGGGTGTGTTCCATGGTGCGTTCTGTCCGTGTGGTGTACGACGAGTACGCGGCTACGGGTCGGGTGCCGGTGCCGGTGCCGGTGCCGGTGCCGGTGGCGGCCTGGCGGCCTGGCGGTGGGCGGCCGGCTCCGGGTTGGTTCCGCCAGCGGACGCGGGCCGGGGGAGTGGTCGCGTGTGGTGGTGGGGGCCGCCGACCCGGAGGCGGTCCGCGCGGCCCTGCGTGGCCCGGTCGGGGGCGGGGTGGGCGGCGGACCGCCTCACGGAGGCCTCGGCGTGCCGCTGCCGCGCTGCCGGCCGCGGGTGACCGCCTCGGCGGTCGGACGCCTCGTCCGGGTCGGCCTCCTGGTCTACCTCGGCGGCGATGTCGAGTTCCCCGGCGTCCACTCGGACCAGGTGGACGGGCTCGGCCGCCGCCGGGGTCTGCCGACGCTGCTCGACCGGCACGTCCCTCTCGGCCCGGACCAGGCCGCGGTACGCCTCGGCGTCCGCCGCACGGATTTCGACCACGTGGTCTGGCTTGTCCACGTGTCCTCGGTCGCTATGCCGGAGGCGGATTGGGGGAAGTCGGACGGGGGCGTGGTCCGTGTCCATCCCGTACGTGCCCTGCGCGGGTGATGGGATCGCGCGGCGGCCCGGATTCAGAACGATCAGGAGAAGGGCTGTTTGTCCGGGCGGCAGGTGGTCCCGGGCGGTGGCAGTGTGCCGTTGACGAAGTAGCGGCTCTCGTATGTCTTAACGCAGTTGCTGGCGTTGTTGAACAGGGCGGTGTGGCCGTACCCGTCGTGGGTGAGCAGGCGGGCGTTGGCCAGTTCCCTCGCCATGGCCTGGGAGTCCGCGTACGAGGTGGAGGGGTCGTACCTGGTGCCGACCACGAGGACGGGGTGCGCGGTCGGCTTGTTCCACGGTCCGGCGTACCCGTCGGCGGCCCGGGCCGGCCAGGTGGCGCACGGCTCTCCGGCCCAGGTCCAGAAGCGGCCTGCGTCGCCCGCCCGTCTGGCGCTGTTCTCCTCCAGACCGTGGTAGGCGGCGGGATCGCGGGGGTTGGGGCTGTCGCCGCACCACACGGCCATCGCCTGTTCATCGCCGAGGTACGGATCGGGGTTGGCGACGGGCGGCGGGGGCGGGACCGTGGCCTGCTTCGGGACCCGGCCCTCCCACAGGTCCTGGAGGCGGCGGGCGAGGTCCGCCCAGCCCGGGTCGACGATGTAGAGGCCGTTGACCGTGTCGGCGACCGTCCTGGCGTACGTCCACGTGTCCACCGGGTGGACCCTGAGGCGCTGCATCAGCTGGTCGAACTTCGCGCGGGTCGCCTTCGGGCTGCCGGCCGAGAAGGCGCAGCGGCCCGTGGTGGCGGATCCGCACAGGTCGAGGAACCGGTCCAGGGTGGCCGCCGCGCTGCGGTCGGAGCCCATGCGCAGGAAGGTGGGGGTCCGGGCGTCCGCCCGGCCGCCGTTCGTCCATGTGGAGGGCGCGATGTTGCTGTCCAGGACCATGGCGCGGACCTTGCCGGGGAACAGGTTGGCGTAGGTGGCGCCGAGGATCGTGCCGTAGGAGACGCCGAAGTAGTTGAGCCGTGAATCGCCCACGGCCTGCCGGAGCAGGTCGAGGTCCCGGGCGGTGTCGGCGGTCGACACGTGGCGCAGGAGGTCGGCGTCGCGCTTCTCGCAGCGCTGGCCGAGGTCCTCGTAGGCGTCTATCCAGGCGGTGCGCTCCTTTTCCCCCACCGGGAAGCCGGCCGGCTTGGAACGCCCCCACGCCTCGGCACCGTCGGTGCTGTCGAAGCAGTTCACCGCTGTGCTGTTGCCGATGCCGCGAGGATCCCAGCTGATGATGTCGAACCGCTCCCGCAGCTCCTTCGGGAAGGAGCCGTAGTTCTGCGGGACCTGCACCGTCCCGGGGCCGCCGGGCCCGCCGGGGTTCACGAAGAGGGTTCCGATGCGGTGCGCGCCGTCGGTCGCCTTCCTGCGGACCACGGCCAGGTCGATCGTGCGGCCGGCGGGGGCGGAGTGGTCGAGGGGGACGCGGGCGGTGGCGCAGTCGTACGGGCTGCCGGGCGTGCAGGGGCGCCAGTCCAGTCGGGGGATGCCTGCCGAGGGCGACGGTGTGTCCTGGGCGGCGCCGGATCCGGGGCAGCTGAGTACGGTCGAGCAGACCGCCGCGGCGACGAGCGCCGCCGCGCGGTGGCGGCGGCCGCCTGCCGGTCCGGACAGGGGCATGGTCGGCCCTCCTCCGTTGCGTCGGGGTCCTGCCGACCGCGCAGCCGCGGCCGTGGTACGACGAGGGGCCCTGGAACCACGAAACCTCGGTTTACCGGCCCACGCGAGCTGAGGGCCCGGACCCGCCGCCGGCGGCACCCCGGCCAGTGCTTTTCCGGCACCGCCCTGATGCGATGGGGCGCTTCCCCAATGGACTCCTGGTGGATATCGGTGCGCTTGGTTCCCCGAGAGCCGATGTGCATGCGTACCGAAGAGAACCGCCCGCATACTGGCGGTCGCCATCCACCTGGCCTGGGTGGATCTGGTGGTCTTCGACCGCTCCCCGTGGCCAGTGCACGGCGTCACAGAGCGATAGGCGTAAACGGCCTCACCACGGGAGTCTCCAGCCTCACTGGTACCTTCGGCTAGCCCGGCGGCCGGTGCAGTGTCCGCGCCGACATGGTGCGCTTCGCGCCGGGGGCGGGGCTGCCGCTGTCGTTCGTGGAGGTCGACAACGGCACCGAAAGCCCCCAGATCCTCGCCGAGAAGATCCACCGCTACCGACGGTTCCTCGGCCGCACGTCACCCAGGGCGGCCGCGACCAGTAGATCCAGCGGACTTCAGGAACGAAGCCGCCGCGCCCGCGACGTGGGCGCGGACGGTCAGGAGTTCCGTGAGCGACTTCTGACGCCCTGGCGACGTCCCCTGTGTGCCACCAGTCGCTCCCCTGGTCGCGCGCTCCGCCGGCGTGACAGTGCAGGGGCCTCGGCCTCTACGCCGTCGCCGCGGTCTTGGCTCGGTAGCGTTCCAGCAGCGCTCCATACCGGTCAAGCCAGCGTCCGGACCGAGCTGGCGGAGTCGTCCACCTGCTCTTGGCGCTCGGCGGCGATACGCAGGTCCAGAGCGGGGTTGGCACGGAAAATGCCTCCGTGCGACGCACCGCCCTCCGGAATTTCCTGGAGCCCCTGCTCGTGGAGGAGGTGCCCTACCTGCCGGCTCGCGACGAGGTGGAGCTCACGCGGCTGCGCCACCAGGACGGTGTCGATGTCTGTGATGCGGGCGAGTTCCGTGACAACGCTGATGTCGACGGCGGTCTTGAACTCCAGGGTCAGGCTCTCCACCAGCGCGCGTCCGTCGGCCAGGATCCCGTGCCGGCGATCTGCTTCACGAGCCTGAACGCCTCACGGATGGGGACGGTGTCCCCATCCGGGTACTCGTCGTCCTGCCCGCTGGAGAGGACGAACCCGTCGCTCGACCCCTGAGCCCCGGAGTCCACGGCATGCTCGCCGGGATCGCCCTCCCCTTCGAGCAGCATCACCATCGCGCGTTCGGCGTTCGTCACGAAGGCCAGCGACCGTTCGGACGCAGTGGTCAGCCACGTCTCAAGCTGCCCGCTGTCGATCCTCGACCAAGGGCCTCCAGCACCACCTCGAATGACACAGGGACAGGGCTGTCGTCATGGATCACCCAAGACAGGGCTGCAACAGGGCCTCCCGGACGGCGTCGATGCCGAGGGCCAGGTCCGCGTGGAAGCTCTGGTGGAGATCGAAGTTCCGGGTCATGTCGACGTAGTAGCCGTCCGGCAGGGTCGACTCTGCACGCGAGAGGTCGCTGTTCAGTTCGTCGAGCTGGTGGATCATCCGGTGGGTGTCGCTCAGGGACTGCGTGAGGGCCTCGGCGAGCGAGCCGCCGGACTGAGGGGAGGTGTCCGCACCGGGCCGGTGCAACGCGCGCAGCGCCGCCCGCACCGCCGCGCGCCGGAACTGCGCCAGGGCGAGGGACGCTTCGATCCCGTCGTAGGAGACCTCGTTCGTCCAGGGGTCGTCATGGGCGAGGCCCGCCGCCAGGAAGCCGACGCGGCGCGGGACGTCGAGGTCCTTCACCGCGTCGAACATCGGCGCGGCGAGCGCGGCGTCCTGTGCCAGTGCGACCGCGAACACCCGGGCGTCCTCCCTCCGGAACTCGTCCCTGGTGGCCCGTGTCCCGGACCTCTCGGCCTCCCGCCGGAATCGCTCCACCTGAAGGGCGAGCACCGCTCCGAGCCGTACGGCCGCCAGCTCGACCGCGGGAAACCCGCCGAGCGCAGCCTCGCGGCCCTGCGCGTCGCACCGGGCGAGGCCGGCCGCGTACGCCCGTACCCCGGATGGCGCGGGCTCGGCGAACGAGTGCAGCACGGGTGCGCCGAAGGGCGGCACGGGGAGCGAGGGGCCGAAGTTCCACAGCGGCGGTACGGGGGCGCGGCGAGCGGTGGTCCCGTCCGCACCAATGGAGCCGCTCACCTCGTCCAGCCCGGCTCGCAGGTCGAGTACGGGATCCAGCGCGGCGGCCAGCTCGCCCAGCAGATCCGCGAACCTGACGTCTGCCTCCGCGGACCCCTCGGCCGCCCCAGACCCCTCGGCCTCCCCCAGCGCCTCGGCACCTCTGGCCTGCCGTGCCCCCGTCTCCGCTTCGAGCAGCTTGCCGACGTGGCGCAGGGTGCGGTGCACCTTCGGCATCGACAGGCCCAGCTCGTACCCGATCGCTCCCGGCGCACAGCCTGCCAACCGAAAGGCAGTGACGTTGAGTTGGCGCTCGTTCAACTCTCTCAGCGGGGCGAGCGCCACGACCGTCCGGACCTGCACCAGGGCGTCGGTGCTGCCCTTCCCCAGGAGGGCGGGCAGCGTCCCGTGCGCTGGGCGGAGCGCTCCGCAGCCGCCGCCGACGGTCATCCGGCACGTCCAGGACCGCAGGGCCTGCGCGGTGACCACGGGGGTCCTGGAGTCCTTCGCGGCCCCGACCACGTTCGCGACCAGCAGGTCCATCCACCGCCGCGCCACTGTCATCGAGTCCTGGGCGAGTCGCGCCGCCTCCACCAGGTCCGCGCCCCGCAGCAGCGACAGGGCGACGAGCGGCCCCGCATGCGCCCGGTAGTAGTCCCCGAACCCGACCCCGCTGACGGACACCGTATCCGCCGGATCTGTCGCCACTAACCCAACTCCCCTGCCCTTGCGTCCACTTGTAATTCCGTCGGAGTTCAAGGTAGAGGCTCGACGCGGGGTGACGGAAACTGCCCCGCCCCCTGGAGCGAGGGCGGGGCAGTCGCGTGGGCGGTGCACGGCGCAGCGAGACCCGGGTCAGACCACCGGGGATGGGCAGGCCGGGTACTCGAGGCCCGAGACGTGCTGGACCACGCGGATGGCCTGGCAGGAGTAGCCGAAATCGTTGTCATACCGGCGGTAGAGGATCGCGGCGTCGCCGTCGACCTTGAGCGCGCCCGCGTCGATGATCGACGCGTGGCGGGAGCCGATGAAGTCGCTGGAGACCACGTCGGGTGCACTGGTGAAGCCGATCTGTCACTTGAGCGGCGAGTTCAGAGCGAGATATCACGGAGGTGGTCGACGACCTCCTCGCGAGTGGTTTCCCGGACGAGCCACAGGTTGAGGATCGCGATCGAGACGTTGGAGATCCGGGCGTTCAGGTCGGGCAGTGCCTTTAATCCGCGCGGTCATCCCACAGCCGTCCGACCAGATCGGTCACCGCCAACAGCGAGGCCGTCACGGCGGGCGCCCGCCGGGCTTCGACCGCGAGGCCTACAGGCAGCGGAACACCATCGAGCGGTGGATCAAACGTCTTAAACAGTGGCGCGGCCTGGCCACACGAACGGGCAAACTCGCCATCGCCTACCAGGCCGCACTCCACATCGTCGGCATCCTCATCTGGACCCGACGCTGGCCAAGAGACAGGACCTTGTCCCGCCAGGCACAGCCTGAGGATCCCGTATTTGAGCACCGTAGTTGGCCAGTCGGGCCAAATACGGTGCTCAGTCACAGCTGTGACTGAGCGCTTCACTTGGCGGGTGAGCGTTTGAGTTGGCGAGTGTCCTGCGAAACGGGATCTCGACTGGTTCCAACTCAAGGTTGGCCACAGCCCGCAGCTCCCTGGGACGGCCCGGTGCTGACGCCTGGACGGCTGCCTGGGCAGGATGAGTACGAAGACCTGCCGACCCTGAGTACGCCCGCGCAAGCGAACCGGCGGCCGGAGCCGCTTGGCTGTACCCATGCACGAGACGACTCCCTTCCTGACCACCGACCGCGCCGCCACGACCCCTGTCACCGACGTGGTGTTGCGGTGGGTCACGACCTTGGCGCTTGCCCTGATTCCGATGGCGTTTCTCTTCGGGGCCTTTGCCGGGATGGCCGCGGACGTTCATCCTCAAACCGTGGCGGTCGTCACGGTCTGCTGGTTTGGGTCCTGGACGGCTACTCCACTGCTCGTGGTGGCCTTCTGGCTGTGCCGGCGCCACCCCGCCCTGGCCAGGGCGGGCCGCTGGGCGGGGTGGGTCGCACCGGTCCCGCCGACGGTCACGATCCTGCTGGCCCTTGGCCTGTAAACGGCGGCCTTGCAGCGGGCGCGCATTGCCGCCCGCCGGTTCGTCAGCGAAGACCGGCCGTCTCGTGGGCGTTGCCCTTTGCTCACGTCGCCAAGTGAGCCGCTCACCCGCCAAGTGAAGCGCTCAGTCACAAGTGCCGTGGCCGATCGGCAACGGAGCATCCCTCGGGAGTCCCCGGGATGCGGCGATTGGTGTTGTGCACCGGTGCGGGCAGCGTATGGGCGGTAAGGGCCCTCAGCGAAGCGGATGCGCCTGCTCCAGATGTCGTCGATGCCCCTGAACGTGCTCTTCGCTTGGCTGGTGAGCAGGAGCCGGTCCGTGAAGCGGGCTTCCCGGCTGCTGGTCCTGGAAGGAGGCACGGCACGCCTGGAAGGGCCTCTACGAAGTGGACGGTGTCGCCGTCAGTGCCTGCACAGGTGTGACTGAGGTCCGTGCATGAGACGGATGTTTGGCGGCGCAGCGGGGCCGGGGGTTGCGCGCGTTGAATGGCGCCCTCAACGGCGGGTTCTGCCGCTGAGGGCGCCATTCGATGCGGTTTACGGGGCGGTGGCGTAGTCGGCGGCGATGGGTTCGAGGGTGACGACGTCGTCTTCGGGGCCGGCGACGAGGTCATTCCAGTCTGCGGGTGGGGTGTCTGGCGCTGTATGCGTCGGGGTGTTGGTGTGGTGGGTCGTTGCTTGTGGTGCTGGCTTCTGTGGTGCGGGCTGGGTTGGTGGTAGCAGGGTGACGGGCTGAGGCGGGGAGTAAGGACCGTGGGCTGGCGTTGGAGTACGCCGTGGGGTGGGACGACAGCGATCTGGTGCGCTGGTGCGCTGGCGGGTTCGACGGGCGGGTTCCCAGCCAGGAGGAGTGAGAGCAACACGGTGGTGGACTGGTCGGAGAGGATCTTCGCGGCGTTGTCCAGGCGGTGCAGCTGGTCGGCGGGCAGGGACAGGGCGAGCGCGTCTGCATGCTGCCAGCCG
This sequence comes from Streptomyces sp. NPDC032745, assembly GCF_055579465.1. Classification (NCBI taxonomy): domain Bacteria; kingdom Bacillati; phylum Actinomycetota; class Actinomycetes; order Kitasatosporales; family Streptomycetaceae; genus Streptomyces; species Streptomyces sp. NPDC032745. Next base: position 257,111 of record NZ_JBVING010000009.1, read on the forward strand.
CCAGTTGGCTTTGTCGTCTCCCAGTGGCCTGGCGTCGGGGGCTTGTGCGCCGGTCGGTACCCCGGCATCAGCCGCCGTGCTGCGCTCGGGTGGTCGGTGTGCGTCCGAAGCGCGGTGCGCTGTCGTCGTCGAGCTGTTCGAGGAAGCGGCCCAGGGTGTCGGTGACCTCGTCCAGGCAGCGGGCGCTGAAGAGCACTGGCTGGTAGCCGCAGATGTCGTACTCGGTGGCGAGTATGGCGGGGATGTTCAGCGGACGGATCCGGGAGTGCCGCAGCCGGCGGATCTCCCCGTAGGACGAGAGCAGGGCCGCGCCGTACGCCTTGGGTTCCCCGCCTTCGTCGAGGATCCCGTATTCCAGGGTGAACCAGTACACGTCGCTGATCATCTGGAGGACGTCTTCGTCCTCGACCCGAATAGCCGCCTGCCCGATGAGGCGGTAGATGTCGGCGAAATCCGGCGAGGCCAGGTGGATCCCGTGACCGAAGACGTCATGGATGACGTCGGGCTCGGGCGTGAACAGCGGCACGGCAGGGTGGCGGACGAACTGCACGGCGTGGAAGTATCCGTCTGCCATCGACCCCAGGAAACGCTTGTTCTCGACCACGCCTCCCGCGAGGGTGAAGTCGAAGCCCGTCAACCGCCGCAGATGTGAGCCGACTTCGCCATGCTGCGGGATGTGGTCCGCGGGGATAGGGGCCTGACCCCTGGCGTCGAGGACGGCACGGCACGCGTGCTCGCGCTGGGCGGTCCACAGCGCCTGATGGACGATGCCCCAGGTCCGCTCCTCGGCCTCCGTGTAGTTCACCGGCGGTGACGGATCACCGACCCGGTGACTGCGGGCCCGAGCGGTGATGGCCCCGCGCCGCCGCAGGTAGCGGGGATCGCTGAGCCCGGGGTGCTCCACGGCCGCGCCCAGCCGGCCATCGGCCGCGACGGGCGTCCTCAGATGAACATCACTCACGAACCGATTGATTTCCATCGGCACGAAACGGCACACGCGGGAGCTTGGCCCAGCCGGCATCGCCCCTGCCGTGAGCGCGGATGGCCGAGAAGCGCTCCTTGACGGACCGATCGCCTGCCCACGACGGCGGAACCCAGCCGCGGGGCGGGACCACCGATTTCGCGCCTGGCCTGCCCAGACAGGACGCGGCCCGGATCGTCACCGCGATGACCCCGCCGTCCTGTGGACGCACCCTTGGCCACCGCTGGCAGCGGCGAGGGCCGCCGGTGGATCTGGAGCCAGCCGGTCATCACGTAACTGCCCTTCGTCCGCGGGAGAGTGCCTTGACCGGTTGATGTCGCCATCGTTTGACGACGGACGTGCGGGGCCGGCCCTGGGGTTGTTTTGAGGGCGTTCAGACTCTGCTGCGCAATTCCCGTAGGTCATGAGCTGATCACATCGCGAGGTGCCCCCTGGGAGCGCTCGGTCACTCACACGGGTCTGAGTGGCCGCACTCGTGCACGTGTCATGCCGGGGGCTTCTGCAGCCAGTCTGCTTCGGTGGTCCAGAACATTTGGCGCGCACCGAGGTAGTCGTGGGCGAATTCCGTGAACCGTTCGCGGGTGTACGGCTTACCGGTCTTGGGGTCTTTGGCGTTGATGTCGGGTTCCTGGACGGCCATCGCGACGAGGGGAAGGGCATCCTTGTATTCGTGGAGGAACTTGTAGGAGTTCTCCATCTGGTACTGCCGGTCCGGCAGGGTGTCCGGTCCTCCGATGCCGATCTTCTTGTCCCTGGCGAGGTCGAACATCTCCTTCATGCGCTTGTGGTCGTCGTCATCCGGCAGGAAGTTGATGTACTGGATGAACTGCGTCTTGGTGAAGACCTTCCTTCCGTAGCGCATGTTGTCGATCTCGGCATCGATGTAGGACTTCGAGGTGTACTTGGTCTGATCTTTCTTGGTGTCCACCTCGACCGCGGTCTCCGGAAGGTTCACCCCGGCGAGCTTGCCGTCGAACTTCTCCGCCATCGCCTTCAGCATGGCCTGGAAGTCTGCTCGCACGTCTTTGTTCCACTGCGCGGCCATGGCCCCATGGGTGGTGGGGTTGTCAGGGTTCTCATCGACCGTCGGCGCGACCCCGCCCTCGTCCTTCACATATTGGGGAACGTTGGCGTCCTTCATGGCTAGATCGAAGAACCGATCCTGAACCTGGACGAACAATTTCTTGTGGCGTTCCTGGAGATACTTCAGGGCATTGTCCAGCCGCGACCACTTGTACTCCCCCTTCTTCCCCTCAAGGGCCTTCCAGGGCACCACCACCTGTACGCCGCCGATGTCCGTACGGTCAATCATGGCCTTGCCCTTAGGGTCCTCGCCGGACGTGGCATCCTCGAATGCGCCGAGCGACATGTACAGATTGTCGGTCATCTTGCCGTGGGACACCGAGGCGGCCTTGTCTGGGGCGGAAGCCGCGACGGCCACCCCGACGGTGGCCGTCAAGGCCACGGCCGTGAGGACAACAGATCCGACTGCACCACGTTGCATCATCATGAACGAGACGCTAGGGGCACGTTCTAAGTGAAACATAAGAGCGTCCGTCGTCATCTGCCCGTTCCGCGCCTACACCGCCTACCGCGAGCGACTGGTCGCCGAGCACGGTCTTCGGTGGGCCGACTCCTCCACCCCGGCCTTCGTCGGCATCGACCGGCACGGCCGCATCACCGGCGGCCTGGTCCCCGACAGCGTCACCCGGGCCGTCAAACGCATCTCCGCCCGCGCCGGGGTGGCGATCTCCTGGACCTGCCACTCCCTGCGCATCGGCCTTGCCTCCACCGGCAGGAGGAAAGGCAAGGACGCCATCGCCATCGCCGATCAGGGAGGCTGGGCCCGCCACTCCCGCTCCATGTTCGGCTACATGCAGCGCGAGGACGGATGGGACGACAACGCCTCCGCCGGCCTGACCCGAGCGAGGCACCTGAGAAAACACAGATCAGCCGGGGTCGGACCTGTTGGCCCCAACAGGTCCGACCCCGGCCGATGGTGGTTCGACGACCCGCTCAGCGGTCGTAGCCGACGCGGAACGGGGGAAGTTCCCGCAGTGCCGCCGGGAGGTCGACGATCCCGTTCTGCAGGTACCAGACGTATACCCAGCGCAGGACCACGTTGCGGCGCAGCCTCCAACGGTCGCAGAACTGCGACAGCACGTCGCTGCCAGAAGTCCTCCCGCACCGAGACGAGGACTTTGCTCTCCGGGTAGGCGCTGAGCCCGATGCCGCACCCGTCGGGATCGCCCAGCTCCAGGGCGTCCGCGAGGATCAGCGCGGCGGCCCGGCTGGTGCCGCCCCCGTTGTAGCCCCACCCAAATCCACCGTCGTCCGGCTCGGGCAGCTCGCGGAGCAGCTGGACGTTCTCCCGCTGCGTCGGCCCGAACTCGGGCCTCTCGACGAGAAGCCGGGCCGGCTGCCACTCGGCGTCGAGGTCCGTACTGGACTCCGGCCCGTCCTGGATCCCGTGGTACGTCCGCACAGATCGCGTGGGCTCTCTGCGATGACAAGCACCGCATGGTGCTGGAGCCGTGTCAGGACATCGCCCGGGACAAGACGCTGGCGTGGCTGGAGGAGGCGGTAGCGGAGATCCGCTGGGGGAGTGGCGGCAAGCACAGCGCCCGGATCCAGGGCGGGCTGATCGTCGCCGTGTTCCGCCACTACGAGTCCCGATCCCGCGCATCACGGCCGTTCCTCCATGACCATGCGGTGGTGTCGATCCGGGCCCGGCGGCCGGACGGGAAGTGGGGGAACCGGTATCAGGACCGGATGCAGGCGCACATCGTGGCGGCCGGCACCCTGTACTCCCTCTACTTCATGGAGGAGGTCTCGGCCCGGCTCGGGTGGGCGTGGGAGCCGCGCGAGGTGACCGCAGGCAAAAGGCCGGTCATGGAGATCGCCGGGATCGACTGGGGGCTGACCGGCTGGCAGTCGACCCGCCGTCAGCAGATCGCGGACGCGGTGCCCGTCATCCTCGCCGACTACGAAGAGACGCAGGGGCACCCGCCGGGGGAGCGCGCCGCGTACGCGTTGAACCGGCAGGCCGCCGACCGGACCCGGCCGCCGAAGTGCAAGGAGCTGCGATCCCTGACCGAGCTGCGCGGCGGCTGGCGGAAGCCGGCGATCCGGGCGTACGGCGCCGACGTTATTGACCGGCTGGCGGAGCGGGCCCGGGTGGCGGCCGCAGCGGTGTGGGCGCGGGTTCGCCCGGTCGTCGACATAGCGCTGGCCGCCGTCGACGTCGCCGTGGTGTACGTGATGCGCGGCGCGTTCAAGCATCACCACCTCCTGGTCGAAGCCCGCCGCCACCTCGCCTATGTCATGCGCGGCCGGCCCCACCAGCCCGGCCTGGACGAGCAGATCGTGCAGACCGTCGTCGACGACTACACCCGCCCTGCCGGCCGGGGCCGGATGATGACCGCTGACCTGCGCGCCCTGTACCCGGACGACACCGAGGACCAGGCCGTGCTGCGCCCGCTGACCCGCGCCCGCACGAAGTCCCCGTACGAGCGGGCCCGACTTGCCGCCGGGGCGCTCACCGCCCGGGCCCACGCGGTACGCCGCGCGGATCGCCTGAACGTCCGTGCCCGGCCGCACACCCTCGAGTACCGGATCGACGGCCGGGCTGAAGTGGCCCGGCTCATCACAAGCCTGCTGGACCACCAGACGTACCCGGCTGAGGAACTTGCAGCGCTCTATGCGCGGCGGTGGGAGATCGAGCTGGTCTTCGACGAGACAAAACCCACCAGCGGGACAGGCCGGTCCTCAGGTCGCAGACCCCGGACGGGGTGCGTCAGGAGATCTTCGCCCACCTGACCGTCCACCACGCGACCCGGGAGCTCCTGGGTGAGGCGGCCCGCCTCACCCAGAGTCCTGCCGAGCGGACGTCATTCGTCCGGGCCCTGCATGTCGTCCGCCGCTCGGTGATCGCACCGTGCGGCTTTTCCCCCGCGGCCCAACGACGTGACCGCCGGCTCGGCCTCGCCGCGATCGCAGCAGCTCTGCTGCCACCACGACGCTCACATGACTGCCCGCGAAGGATCAAGTTGTGCATCACGCACTTCGCCAGCAAAGTGCCCGGTGAGCCAGCCAGCAGCCGACGAGCCCCAGTCGTGGTCACACTGCGCCACCGATGGCACGACCACTAACGCAACGGCATTGCCATCACTTCGACAGGGGGAGAAAATCATGCAACTCCGAAGGCCGGGCGCCCCATTGCGGGGCAGCCAAAACGGTAATGGGGGGCGGGGTCAGGGCCGGCCGGACGAGATCCAGACCTTCACCGTGCCGCCGGGGCTGATCCGAGCGAGGCTCGACGGCTCCTGCCGGACGACCTGCCCGGCGGGCCAGAGCGAGTCGGGGCCGGTGTGCTCCTCCAGCTTCAGGCCGGCGATCTCCACGCAGGCCCGGGCGTTCTGGATCGTGAGGAGTTCCAGCGAGGGGACCTTCGGCTGCTCGCTGGTGGTGTACAGGTCGCAGCCGGCCAGCTCGCCCACCGCCCTCGGGTCGCCGCCGGAGGAAATCCACACGGTGACTGTGCTGCCGATCAGCACGTCCTGGGACACCGGGTCCTGCTTGGAGACCTGGCCGGCCGGGGTGAGCGGGTCCTGAACGGTGCCGGCCTCGCGCAGCTGGAGGTGGGCGATCTCCGCGCAGACGCGCGCGTCGGCGGCGGTCCGCTGCTTCAGCCAGGGGATCGAGATTTTGTCGTGGTGCTTTTCGACCTCGCAGTTCTCCAGGTCGCCTTTGGCGCGCGGGTCGCCGCCGGTCGACACCCAGACCGTGACGGTGCTGCCCCGCTCGACCGACTTCGCGGTCACTGGTTCCTGGCGGTTGACCGTGTCCTTGTCGTATTTCGTCCCCGTGGTCGACTTCTGGTCGAGCTTCAGCCCGGCGATCTCGGCGCAGGTCGTGGCCTCGGCCGCTGACATGCCGGTGAACGACGGGGGATTGAAGTGGCCGCTCCAGGATGCGACCGGGTCGCACGAGGAGTACGGGCCGGTGGCGCGCGGATCCGACGTGTGCCCGCCGCCGCCAAACGAGAACCAGCCGCCGAGCGTGCTCGCCGCGACCACCATCGCCACTGCGGGGAAGGCGCCCCAGGCGAAGATCCGGAGCCTGCGGAGGGTCAGGATGTCGTGGGCGGAACGCGGGTGAACGGTCCAGCGGGTGGTTGTCGTGGGCCCGTCCGCGCCGCCGTTCGTCGTGACGGCTGGGCCGCCGGTACGGTCGGAACCGCCCAGGTCGGCGGTGACGGTGGGTGCGTTGTGCGTGCTGCCCGTGGTGTCGGTGGGCGCGGTTGCATCGACCGTAGTGGCAGTGGCAGTGGCAGTGGCGGCGAGCGTGGCCGGGCTGCCGGGGGCGGAGGCGATCCGGCGGACGTCCTCGGCCATGGCGGAGGCGCCCTCGTACCGGTCGGCGGGGTCCTTGCTCAGCGCGCGGGCGACGATGGCGTCCGCGGCGGCGGGAAGAGACGGATTGAATGAGGACGGCGCCGGCGCCGGCTGCTGCACATGCTGGTAGAGGATGCTCATCGTCGACTCGCCCTCGAACGGCGTACGCCCGGTGACCAGTTCGAACAGCATGCAGCCTACTGAGTACAGGTCGGAGCGGGCGTCGGCGGGCTGGCCGAGCGCCTGCTCGGGGGAGAGGTACTGCGGTGTGCCGAGGACGGTGCCGGTCCGGGTCATGGCGGTGCCATCCGACTGGAGCGCCCGGGCTATCCCGAAGTCCATCACCTTGATCGTGCCGTCGGCGGTGGTCATCACGTTGGCGGGCTTGATGTCGCGGTGGACGAGCCCCTGCCGGTGGCTGCAAGCCAGCGCGTCCAGGACGGCCGCGGTCACCGTCAGGGCCCGGTCCAACGGGATGCCACCGTGGGGCGCGTGATCTCGGATCAGCTCGCGCAGCGAGCGGCCCTGGACGTACTCCATCACCATGTACTGGACCGGCCCGTCCGGACCGCTGTCCTCGCCGCTGTCGTGCACGCCGACGATGTTCGGGTGGCTCAGCGCGGCCACCGCGCGGGCCTCGCGGCGGAAGCGCTCACGGAAGGAGGGATCGCGGGCCAGATCGGCGTGCAGCGTCTTGACCGCGACGGTGCGCCCCAGCACCGTATCGTGCGCACGATGGACGGACGCCATCCCACCCTCGCCCAAGGGAGCCCGCAGGACGTAACGGCCCTGTCCGACGGAATGGATAGGCCCGGTTTCGTGCACGTTCTCGGTCTCCTCGACGTCTCTCACCCACGCCCCCCGGCGCTGCCCCGTCCGGGCTCACCACGCGGGCGCGGGCCGTGCCGCCTCGCTGCGGTAATGCTCCTCAGCAGCTGTCACTTCCGCTCAGGGGCTGTACATGACAATACGACCGTACCTGGGGAGCGGGCGCCGCGTCGAATGCGTTCCGGGCTAGGTCTGTCAATCGAACGGCGAATCCAGGGCGGCGGTCTCGTTCGGGGAGTGTCCATGGGCCGTGACCGCTCGCCGAATGAGGCGTCCCCGGAGTGTGTGAGACACCCGGACGACCCGGCATATCCGCTGGACGCCGAAGGTCTCGGCGCGGGCGGAGACGAAGTCCCAGCGGTGGGCCTCCACTTCATCTCCTTGGCGAAATAGGCCGCTGCCCGGCGTAGGATCTCCCGCTCGAGTTCCTCTCCTTCTCCGCCTTGCGCAGTCGGCCGTTCTCCGCGCGCAGCCGGGCCAGTTCCTCGTCACGGCTCCCCACGCTCTGCTTGGGCGGGCTGTGATCGCGGCCCGCGTGGTCGTCGGCTTGGCGCACCCAGCTCCGCAGCGTCTCACCGGTCACCCCGACATCCGCCGCGACCGCCGCATATGTGCGCTTCCCGCCCGCTGCGCGATACAGCGCGACAGCGTCGTTCCTGAACTCCGCCGGATACGGAGACCTACGTCCCACCAGGACACCTTCCCGTGGATCAGCAAGATCCATTGTCGGAGCACACCACGGGGGTCGCCTCACCCTCCGTCACCACCGAATGTGAGACAGAGCCGTTCCTTTTGCAGTCCCCAAACGCAGCCTGAAACGGCACTAGGCACCGGTCACTGCTGGGGGCTGGGCAGCCTCGGGTCGTCGGGCGCGAGGGGTGCCGGCTGCTCCGGTCACGCCGAAAGCACGACGTCGGCTTCTTCGAGCACCATGACCGGTGTTGTCCTGTCCTGCGTAAGAGTGACCAGTCAGTGAAACCGGGTGTCAGCTGGTATCGGCCACGGATTGGATGGGGGACGTGGCACCCGGACGGCAGGTGTCTTCGAGCGGCGTCGTCTACTTCGGCGCTGAGGACGGCAATGTGTATGCGGTCGCTCCCTTGCACTCGCCGGACCGGTGCGCACGGCCACGTAGCTGTGACGGCGGCCGGACGGCTCGGTGACCGGATCCCGGGTCCCATCGGTCGTGCCAGGACCGGGAGCCGGTCATCGTCGTGGCAGGGGGCTATTCGCCCTGGAGCTTGGTCAGGATCCACTCGCCGAGTTCCTCGGTCATCAGTGTGTGTCCCTCGTTGTCACTGGCGCACATGAAGGCGTCGAGTTCGCTGTCGGCGGGGTCGATCTTGCTGTAAAGCGTGTCGTGGTCGTCGATGTCGCCGGCCGCCACTGCGCTGACGCTCGGGACGAACGTGCTCGTGTTGTAGGTGAGTTCGGCCGGCTGACCTTCGAGAAGCCCGGCCAGGAAGGCGGCGGTTCCGAAGTTTCCGGGGTGGCCCGGGAGGTTGTGCGCTTCGGGGAACAGGCCGCCGGGAGCGCCGTCGATGTCGGGCAGGCCGCTGGTGGTGATCTGGATCTCGGTGGTTCCGGCCTTCTTCAGGACGGCGACGACCTGTTCTCCCATGTTCTGCGTGTCCAGACGGGTGTCCGTCAGCTCCTGACCGGTGGTGCGCATCGCCGTCACGCCGGCCGGGATGTTGTTTCCGGCGCCGGTGCCCGCCCCGTTTCCGACACCGAGCCGACGTACGCCCTCGGGCCAGCTGCCGACCCGTTCGAGTTCGTTGAGGAAGTCGATGCGGGCCTGGTCCTGGCGGGCCTCGGCGCCGACGGTACCGATGTGCCAGCGCAGCAGTTCTCGGGCGGCCGGGCTGTTGACCAGCACGGAGAAGCTGCCGAGGAGTTCGCCGAACCCCGGGATCGAGCCCCAGTTGTCCTTCACCCAGTGCGCGAACGCCTGTACCCCGATGGGCAGCCAGGCGCCGCGGTGAGGGGTGTCGTAGGAGAGATAGGTCGAGGTCTGGTGGTCGTCACCGTCGTGATGCATCTTCGCGAGGGCGTAACGCGTGACCAGCCCACCCATACTGAAACCGCCGACCGTCAGCTTGGCGGTCCCTTCGCGGTCGTCGATCGCCTTCTTGATGCACTGGATCGCCACGCCGGCGTTGTCGATGATGGACGCGGACCGCTCCTCGAAGCCGAGAAGAACCAGGTCGAAGCCGGCCTCCCGCAGCGAGGAGACGAAGGGGTACTCGCCGTTCTCCAGGGCGTACCACAGGGCGTCGGGATCGCTCTTCCCGGCGGAGAAGCCGTCGGAGAGGATCACCGGCTTCCTGACCCGGCTCTGGCCCGGCGTGCTGTAGAACACCCAGGCGGTTCCCCCTTCGAGTGGCCACGTGGCGTCCCACGGGGAAGTCCTCGGGTACGCGGGCTGAGCGCCAGGCATGGCGTTGTCCCAGATGCTCACAACAGGCATGGACATGAATCCAGCTCCTTCCTCTCGTGGTGCGGCCGGGCTGCGCCACCCGTGAGGCCGCCGCTTTCAGGCGAAAGCGGAACCTATAATTGCGAGGCTGAGATCCCGCTACCAGCGAATCCACACCACTTCACTCTTTCGACCCGACGCCCTTTCCGTGCAGGTCACAGGGCTGACAGGGAAGAAACGATGATGCGGGCCCGTGGCCCGGGAGCATTCGGCCGGGCGTGAAGCACGGCTGAGAGACGGCTTCGAGCGCCCCACGGCATTACGGGCATATCGTGATTCTGGTCAGCCGTGGGCGTCTACCAGAAGAAGGTGACCGCGATGCGCATAGTGGTCAGTGGCCGGGTGTGCACAAGGCATTGTGGTCAAGGGCGCGGACCAGCCCTACCGGCCCTCGGTGCGCGGCTGGTACAAGATCCGCCGCCGCGACACCACCGAAGCGATCATCGGCGCCATCACGGGCGTCCTGACCCGCCCCCAGCTCCTCGTCCTCGGCCGCCACGACCCCGCGGGCCGGCTGCGCGCGGTCGGCTGGACGGTACCGCTGCGCCCGGACTCGTCCCTGCAGGTTGCCGAGCACTTGGCCCCGGGCGGCCCCGGGCATCCGTGGACGGGGGTCCGCTTCGCCGCGGCGTGGGGCAGTCGTGACGTCCCGGACGCGGTCTTGGTCCGACCCGGACCTAGTGGCAGAGATCAGTGCCGACCGGGCCGTCGACCACAGCGGGGTCTTCCGCCACCCGCTGCGGTTCAAGCGGCTGCGCCTGGACGTGACGATGGAGGACGTGCCGGGTTTCGGGGCCGGTCCGGCTGCGGTCGCCGGGTGAGCGGTCGGCGGATGCCGGCCGGGCTGCTGCGCGGAGGCTGCGGCAGAAGTCTGCCGAGGGGCCGGGGTTTCCGCGGCCGACCTGGGTCCGCCGCCCTGACACCGACGAGGACGACATCCCCATCCGGCGCCTGTACGTCCTCCAGCGCATCGGCGCCACCGTCGTGGTCGCCGACCTCGACCTCGACGACGACCCCGGCGCCTGCACCAACGACGGCCTGCAGCGCGACCACCTGGGCCTCGGCGACGAAGAGCAGGGCGCCGTGGTCGACGTCGACCTGCTGAACCTGTACGACCTCACGGCGTGGGAGCCCTTCGAGCACCTGCTGCCCGCCGCCGCCATCCCGGCCGCCGGCGCCAGGGGGGTGGGGGAGTGACCGCCGCCGACCTCGCCCCGTGGCCGCGGTTGACCGGCAGCGAACCGTACCGGGCGCCGCCGGCTGACCCCGAGGACTGGACCGGGACCCCGAAGCAGCGACTGAACGGCCAGATGGCCTGCCTCAGTGCATGCCCCGAGGCCACCCGCAAGCAGTGCCTGGCCTGGGCCCTGGACCACCCGAGCCGCGCCGGATCCGGGATCTGGGCCGGCACGACCCTCAGCGACCGCCGCCGGCTGCGCGCCGAGCGCCGCGCCGCCGCCACGGCCTAACGGCCAGCACCCCCCGCTCACCGTCCGGTACAGGGCCTCTCCCCGTACCGGACGGACGGCACCCAACCTCTCCCGCACACCCGGGCACACCCGGCCCCGGCCGGCAGTCCGCCCGCACGCTCGGAAGGGAGCACCGATGAGGCTCCGTACGGATCTCGCCCCGCTCGCGGCCGCCGTCACCGACGCCGCCCGCGCCCTGCCCGCCCGGCCCCCGTCCCCGCCCTCGCCGCGATCCGGCTGGACGCCACCACCAGCGTCCTGACCGTCGCCGCCTTCGACTACGAGACCAGCGCCCATGCCACTGTGGACGCCGAGATCACCACGCCGGGTACCGTCCTGGTCTCCGGCCACCTCCTCGCCGACATCACCCGCACGATCAAGGGCACCCACCCGGTCGACCTTGAATTCGACGGCGCCCGCCTGCTCCTGACCTCCGGACCCACCCGCTACACCCTGCACACCCCCCCGCTGGAGGAGTACCCCACCCTGATCCTCGCGTCGCGGGTCCAGCTGACCGCGGCGCAGACGATGAGCGAACTGCACGACCTGATCGCCACCACCACACGCGGCATCGACTTCGACGCCCGAATTATCGGCCCCGACATCGCCCTGGAGGTCATGGTCGGCAAGCGCCGAGACCTGGCCCTGCACGATGACCACCTGACCGGCCTGACCCGGCTCCTGCTGGACGTCGGCGAGATCATCGGCACGTCCGGGATAGCCCGCTCGGGACACTGCGCGCATTGCGGCGGGAGTGGGGAGGCCCGCCCTCTGTGGGGCGCTGAAGGCCGGGCAAGCCTAAGGTGAGCCTGGGCAAGCCACCCGCGAACGGCGGCTTGCCCACCTCACGCGCCCCTCGATGCCAGCTGGCGCGTCCTCTTCGACGTCGTCCTCGCTGCCGGTGCCCGACCCGCCGGTGGTTGGGACGCGGTCGGCAGGGTCAGCCTGCGTAGTCGCGAATGACGCGGCGGGCCAGGGCGGCGCGGGCCGGGGCCAGTTCCTGCGCCACCGCCGCGGCACGGTCCTCGTCGTGCGTGACCTGCGCCGTGTACGGGCCGCCCGCCGCGGCACACCGGCGGCGCAGGTGGGTCGGCGGGTGCGTGCTGTCCACGCTGTGCCCGCGCCGGGCCGCGACCCGGCGCAGCCGCTCGTACTCGTGCTCCGGCACGGCGGCCATGCGCGCGGCCAGCCGCTCCCACAGCCCGCGTTCCGCCGCGTCGCGTGCCTCGCGGCCGGCCGAGCCGCCCTGCATCTGGGCGGCCACCGACTCCCGGCGCAGCTCGGGGCCTACCGCCTGACTGACCAGCACGCGGTCCAGCAAACCGACGGCTGCTTCCGTGGACCCGGCCCTGGCCGCGCTGACGTCGGCCAGGTACTCGGCGCGCTGCGAGGCGCGCAGCGTCAGGTGGTCGAGGAGTATGAGCAGTCCGTACGTTGTCCACCGGGGCAGGAACGTCACCGCGTTCACGAACCGGTCCATCAGCCTCTTCGGCCGGCTCGGCGCCAGCATGTAGAACCAGGTGGACAGCGCGTGCAGCGCTCCGCCCGTGACGATGCCGCGCCGGGTGTCCCCGTGGGCGAAGTGCCCCAGCTCGTGGCCCAGCAGCGCCACCCGTTCCTGTGGCGGGAGGATCTCCCACAGTCCGAGGCCCAGGATCATCATGCGCCGCGCCCGCAGGCCGTACGTGGTCACCGCCGCGTTGGCCTCGGGGGTCACCACCACAGCGTGCACCCCGGCCGTCCCGACGGCGGTCCCCACCTCGTCGATCAGCTCGAACAGCCGTGGCGCGTCGGCGCGGTACAGCACCGGCGCGTCCTTCGGGAGCCGTGCGGGGCGCGGCCGCAGCACCGCCGCGAGCCCGAGCAGCAGCGCGCCCACCACGGGCTGCACGCCGGTGTCCCAGCCCAGTACCACCAGCAGTATCCCCGCCACTGCCAGCACCACAGTCACCCCGTGCACCACCAGGGAGAGCCCGAACGCCGCCAGGGTCGCGGCATCGCGCCCCACGGGCGCGCTCCGGCCCCCGCCCTGCTCCATCTCGGCCGCGAGCTGCTCCCCGTACTCGTGTGCCAGTCTGCGCCGCGCGGCCGGGATCCGGCCCGGCTCGGGGTCCTGTGCGCCCGGATCCACGTTCCAGTCGCCCGCGGCGCACCAGTCGACGTACCTCTCGTCCACCGGAACCGGTGCCCGGCACTCCGGGCACTCCCGAACGGACGTCGCCTCTGCGGCGCTTCTGCTTTCCACGGTTCCCTCCCCTCCACGGACCGGAAGGCCCGCGGTCCGGGCAGGATAGGACGCCCGCGCCCAGCCCGCGCAACTCAGGCTGGCCTGCACCGTTTACGCGCGCGAGCGTGGTGATCTTGTGCCCAGCCCTTCGACGAGGTGGAGAAGCGCTATCCCGCCCATTCCACCCCGAGTTCAAGGAGCGAGGTGCGCTGCTCGGGAGTGAGTTTGTCGCGGCGGGTTTGGGTGTTGGTGGTCCACACGCCCAGCTTCACGAGCGCCGGGGTGTCCTCGCCTTCGACCATGATCTGTTCTGTGTGGCTGCGGGGGATGCGGTGGTGGCCTTCGCGGGCGATGTACTGCGCGAGGGCAGTCAGGCCTCGCTGGAAGGCTGCTGACGTCTTCCCTCCGCCTCCGGACGTCGTGGCCGCAGCGGGCCTTTCAGCGGGCTTGATGCCCAGCGCCGTCAGTCGCTGCGTCTGCTGCTCCTTCGACACCCGGCCCAGGGGTTCGCCTGTCGCTGGAGCCGGCGTCCGAGGTCGTCGCGCTCGAAGAGGACGCCGGGCTGGATGTCGGGGAGCACTCCGCTGGCTTCGGTATCGGCCAGGGCGGCGAGGATCCGGTAGTGCCGCTGCCAGTCCAGCGGCCAGGGGCATTTCCAGTCCTTGTCGGTTGCAGCGAGCTGCGCGGCCCAGGTGGTCGCAGTCTCTTCGCTTATGCCGAGGCCGCCGGTACGCCGTAGGTTCGCCATCAGCTGTCCGATCGCGAGTTGCTCGCCGTCCTCACCCAGATGACGGCGTGTCGGCGAACGACGGCTTCGACTCCGCGCTCGCCGGAGATGTCGACGCCTTCCCCGAGGATGCGCACGGAGGCGAGGAACGCCCGGTGCACGAGGTGTCCGGTCGCGTCGAGGCCGTTGGCGAACTGGCGGAGGACCTCGCGCCGCTCGGTGACGAGGTGGTTGCCAGACAGCCACGCGGACCAGACGCGGTTGGGCGGGACGTGGCGGCCCGCTTCCAGCTTGTAGAACTCGGCGTCGATTGACGACTTCGGCAGCGTCTCCGCCTTCGCCAGCTCCGAGTCGGAGGCGTCGGTCAGATACAGCTCGGCGGTGGTGCGGCAGCTGGTCCGCGAACGCGCGGGCCTCCTCAGCCTTCTGGTGGAAGGTCATGACGGTACGCACGGTGCGCGCGGCGGCGTGCTCCAGGAGTGCTGTCTGCAGCAGCGCGAGGCGCCGGCTCCGCAACGCCTCCTCCGACAGCCCGAGCACGGGTGAGGAGTCGCGGAACTCGAGGACGTCGATCTCGAACCCGGCGAGGATGCCCTGATGCCGATCTCGAATTCTGGCTCTGACCGTGGTTTCGTGAGCAGTCTGACGGCGGTGAGCAATCACGTACGAGGACAGGAAGGCGCAAGCCTCTTGGTCGACCTGCCGCAGACACTTCCTGTGCTCGCCCATGCCGGTCAGTCTTCGTGTCTACCACGCGTTCCAGAGCCCGCCGTGACGGTGGCGCACCGGAGGGATATCTGCGCCGTCAAGGTCGTGGCCGGCGTGGTGCAGTCCGCGGATTCGCTGAGCTTCGAGTCGACCCTGGAGCCGAGCCCGGCCTTCAGCCGTAGCGATCTCGGTCGAGAGCGAGGCATCTCTGCAGTCGAGCACCATCCACTGCCAGGAGGTGATCTGGCGCAGCGTCTTCGTCGGGACAGGACGACGGCCTTCGCGGGCGGCCTGGGCCAGTTCGGCGTGCGTGTAGCGCAGGTCGTACAGGGACATGGACTCCGAAGAGCCGTCTTGGACGCGGAGTTGCCTGGGAGTCGTGCGGACGGTTCGGGACATCGAGAGCCTCCGTAGGGCCCTCTGGGCTTTCCAGAGGTACCTACGGGGGGTGCGTAGTGGTCAGCACGACTCAGCCCCCTCGTCGGTCGGACGATCTACCCGCAGTACAGTAGCCGCGCGGAGGCCTGGAGGCCGGGATTTTCACCAGCACCCTGGCCCAACCAGCAACTCTGGTCGCCGCGGTCTCCGTCCGGGGGCGTGCCGGTGATGTCCATGGGATCAGTCCGCGTGCGAATCCGCATCAGGGTGGCTGCTCTTCCTCCACGCCATCGTCACGCGGCGGTGCCAGTTGGCACTGCTCTTGGTAATCACGGCCCCGGCCTCGAACGCGAGGTCGACGCGAACTCGACCGTGATCGCGTCGGGGCCTGCCTTGCGTAGCTGGTCGAGCATGGCACTCGCGGCCTCCGTCACCGGACCAAGGGCCGCTTGCAGGTTGCCGGGGATTTCGTGGATGCGGTCGCCGACGAGGCCGGCCTTCACTGGCCCGTCTGCCGCCGCCGGAGCCTCCACCAGCAGGGAGCCTCCATTCGCCAACGGAATCCGAGCCAAATGGGTCAAGGCTCCTCCCGTCTCCCGCTTTCCCGTGGCCTCACTGATCGTTTCAGAATGAGTTGAGCTGTGGGTCTTGCGCTCGGTGATCTTGGTCGGCAGGGTGTTCCGAGTTCATGCTGATCTTGTTCCGGATGACCTGTGGGAGCGGGTGGCTCCGCTGCTGCCGTCCGCTCCCGAACGGCGCCGTCGCTACCCGGGTCGACTTCGGGTTCCGGACCGGGCGGCCCTCGCGGGCGTCATGTACGTGCTGCGGACCGGTGTCGCCTGGCGCGATGTTCCGGCCGAGACCGTGGGCTGCTCCGGGGTGACGGCCTGGCGCCGGCTGCGGGACTGGACCGAGACCGGCGTCTGGCCACGCCTGCATCCCGCCCTGCTGGCCGAACTGCGCCGCGCTGACCTTCTAGGCCTGGACGACTGCTGGACGGGTCGCATGTCCGGGCCCTGAAAGGGGGGATCACGTCGGTCCCTCGCCCGTCGACCGTGCCCGTCGCGGCTCCAAACACCATCTGATCGTCGACCGCCACGGCACACCGCTTGCTGTCACGCTCACCGGTGGGAACCGACATGACGTCACCCAGTTGCTGCCGCTGCTGGACGCCGTCCCAGCGATTCGGGGCCTGCGAGGACGCCCCCGCCGCAAGCCCCGGCGTCTGTATGCCGATCGGGGCTACGACTTCGACAAGTACCGTCGTCTGCTGTGGCCCTGCCACCGCCTCCGGCATGTCGCCCCTCCTCCGGATCTCATCTTGAAACCATCGGTTAGGCGATTGCCTCGTCCTCACCCACGTGAGGTCCCTCCCTTCCCGTCGCTTGATGCGCGCGCGGCTGGGGGATCCATCATTTGGCGGACGGCGTCCCTGAAGGTGAATGAGGCAGTGCCGGACAGCAGCCCGTGACGGGCTGCAAAGGGGGTATGGGGTGGCAGCGTTGGAGGCATTGAGGCCGGGAGACCCGCAGCAGGTGGGGCGCTACAAGATCGTGGCTCGGCTAGGGGCTGGAGGCATGGGCCAGGTGTACCTCGGGCGCTCGCCCGGCGGACGCCCGGTCGCCGTGAAAGTGGTGCGTCCCGAGCTGGCGAGGGATGACGAGTTCCGGCGGCGCTTCAGGCGAGAGGTGACGGCAGCTCAGCAGGTCAACGGGGCTTTTACCGCTGGCGTGGTCGACGCTGACCCGGACGGTTCGCCGGCCTGGCTGGCCACCGTCTACGTACCGGGTCCCTCCCTGGGTGAGGTACTCGCTGCTCACGGGCCGTGGCCGCTTCACTCGGTACTCGCCCTTGCCTCAGGACTGGTTGAGGCGCTCGGGGTCATCCACGCGGCCGGGGTCATCCACCGTGACCTCAAGCCGTCCAACGTACTCCTTGCTGCAGACGGGCCGAAGATCATTGACTTCGGCATCTCGGTGGCTTTGGAGGCTAGTACGTTGACCCGGCCTGGCGTGCTGGTCGGCACTCCTGGCTATATGTCTCCCGAGCAGATCCTCGGTCAGCGGGTGAGCCCGGCCAGCGATGTCTTCGCCCTCGGGGCGGTCCTGACCTACACGGCCACCGGCGTCAGTGCCTTCGGGCCCGGCAGCTCGAGCGCGCTGTGTTTGCGCACCGTCCATGAGGAGCCAGACCTCGGTGCCCTCCCGGGCGAGCTTCGTGATGTCGTTGCTGCCTGCCTGGCAAAGGATCCAGGTCAGCGCCCGACCGTCGACACACTGCTCGACCAGCTGACCAGCTCACGCGTCACTGAAGAAAACGGGCAGGTCCTCAACCCAACACTTCTCATGACAAAGCCGAGCTGGATGCCTGACCGGGTCGCCCAGCTCGTTCAGGAGAGCGCTCCCTCCTCACCTGCGCCTGGCACGCAAGCCACGGCGACTAGGGGAGGCAAACGGGGTACGAAGAATTGGTCCTACGCCTGTACGCCCACGGGCTTCTGGATCACCCCTCAAGCCAGGTACCGCGGCTCAGCCGTGGCTGACGGTCTCGTGTTCTACAGCGGCGGGGCTCTGTATGCGGTGGATTCGACGAGCGGGGACCTGCGCTGGGCACACACTCCGGAAGGAAGGGTTTGGTCGTCACCTGCTGTGGCCGGCGGGGCCGTCTACTTCGGCTGTGACGACGGCAGGCTGCATGCGGTGGACGCGAGGAGCGGTGCGAAGCGCTGGTCCTTCTTGACCGCGGGAAAGGTGCGCTCGTCGCCGACCGTGGCCGACGGCGTAGTCTACGTAGGCAGCGACGACCACGGACTCCACACCGTGAACGCGGACACCGGGGAGCCGCGCTGGTCCTTCGAAGCCGGCTTCGATGTGCGCTCGTCTCCGACGCTGGTCGACGGCGTCGTCTATTTCGGCAGTGACGACGGCAGCCTGTACGCGGTGGACGCGAAGAGCGGTGAGAAGCGCTGGTCGTTCTCTACAGGCAGGAAGGTGCGCTCGTCGCCAACGGTGGTCGGCGGCGTTGTCTACGTAGGCAGCGACAACGGCAAGCTTCACGCGCTGGACACGACCACCGGACGACAGCTCTGGTCCTTCCACACCAAGGCCCGGTTGCGCTCATCGCCAGCAGTAGCCGCCGGCATCGTCTACGTCGGCGCCGACAGTGTGCCGAAGATCTTCGATGTGGATGTGCCGCCCAAGCTGTACGCCATCGATGCGGCCACGGGACGTGAACGCTGGTCCTACGTTCCCAGCCCTTCTCACGGCGGAGAGGTACTCTCGCCTGCGGTGGCCGGTGGCATCGTCTACGCCGCGACCCGTGTAGGGCTCTGGGCGTTGCAGGCGGATACTGGGCTGCAGCATTGGGTTCTTTCTATGAGCGCGTACACGTCGCCGGTGGTCGCCGACGGCGTCGTGTACCTCTCCGATAGTTCCAACGCCCTCCATGCCGTCCAGACATGAAGCGACCACGGCGCTGAAGGTCACGGCTATGCCATTGACGGCTGTCTCGCAGGCACCGGCTTGGCCTTGGCTGCGCAATCGTCAAAGGCTGCCGAAGAAGCGGTGCCACCAGGTAGGTCGCTGAACATGCCAGGACAGCTGGCTCGGCCCGACGTAGTCGCTCTCCAGTAGCTCCTCGGGAACGGTTGCGTTCCCGAGGTTGGCCAACGTCCCCTTGACCTTGTCCAGGTCCGCAGCGTCCAACTCGCCCGCGGCTTGTGCTTCCCCAATGCCCAGGGAGGTGCCGGGTTGTCGGCGCAGACCAGTGCCAGGGAGCCGAACTTGCTCACGCAGACAACGATCCGGGTTCCGCACACAGTCGCATCAGCCGGCACGGTGACCCGCCCGTACTCACTGGAGTCCTGCGTAACCCGCTCGCTGACACATGCCGCGGCGAAGTCGTTCCTCGAGCCGCGCCACCAGGACGATAAACAGCGCGCCAATCTCGCCACGGTCGTAGCCCCGGAGCCGCTCCAGCCACTCGGGATCACCGAGCTCGCGCAACAAGGACACCACTGGCCAGGCGTGATAACAAACCCGAGTGGGCGGCGCGCCCACCGTCATCAGCAAGGTGGATCTTGCAAGTCAGCCCGCCTCGCGAGCGTCCCAGAGCCTCATCAGAGCGGTGACGCGTCGGTTCCCTTCGCTGACCGGGGATCTTCGGGGTGTGAGTGGAGGCACCGGCCGCGTGCTGATGAGCGCGGCAGGTCGTGGAGCCGACGCTGACCATGCTCCAGTCGATCCGGCCTCCGGCATCGGCGTCGGCCTGGACAGTCCGCAGGATCTTCTCCCACGTGCCGTCCGCCGACCACCTGCGATGACGGTCGTGAACCGTCTTCCACCTGCCGAAGCGGGACGGCAGATCACGCCATGGGAGGCTCATGCGCTGCCGGAACAGAATTCCGTTGATCACACGACGGTGGCATTGCCAGTGTCCACCCCGCCCGCGATTCGCCGGCAAGTGCGGCTCCAGCCGAGCCCACTCTTCATCCGAGAGATCCCCCCGCCCCATGTCTCACGGAACGAGTTCCCAGGCGGAGTGTCACGCGACCCACGACCCATCGGACAGGACCTAGTCATGTTCCTCAACCAGCTTCGCCGGCCAAGCCAGGACTTCGGCGCTCTCGGGCTTGGCCAGCTGAGAAACCGGCTGAACTGCCTGACGTTGCGGATGTATTGCCGGGAAGCGGGCTCGATTGGCGTGCAGCGCGAGCGCCGCTGCGGGAACTACCGAACCTGAACGCGGCGACAGCCTCCCAGCAATGGCACTTCACCCAGTAGTAGCCCTACCGGCCACCGCTCCGGCGCGAGCCGTGCAAAACCCGCGCCGGGGGCGGAGCCATGACCGCAGCCAGGCGCGTTCCGTCCCAAGCCGTGGTCGGCAGGCGTCGGCCGGCCCCGGCTCCTCGTCGTCGGCGGCCACGACCACTGCGGCCGGAGCACAGTGTGGCGTCGGGGTTTTGCGGTGGGGGCTCTGGTGGTGTGGTCAGGGACGGTGGGAGTGGAAGATTCCCCAGCTGGTCAGGTTGTTGCGACAGGCGTCTACCCAGAGCGGCAGGTTCTCCAGAAGAGCTTCCAGGTAGGCGGGACTGATGAGGTCCTGGAGTTCTTTTGCTCGCTGCCGTGTTTCTTCGGTGAGGCGAAGGTAATGGGTGAGCATCTGCCTGCTGCGGTCGTCGAAGTCGATGGAGGTCAGCCCGAGGTCGGTGAGCTGTTGCCGGTAGAAGGCCGGGGTGGCGAATTCGTTCACTCCGAGGCGGCCGATGACCGCCCGCAGAGCTTCCGCGGGGGTGGTGTCGGCTGCCATCAGGTCGGTGAAGACCAGGTCACCGCGGGGGTGCAGGACGCGGACGGCTTCGGCGAGGAGGCCCGGCCGGTTTCCGCTGTGGCAGAAGGCCTCCTGCGACCAGACGACGTCGAAGTGCCCGGCCGGGTAGGGAATGTTCTGGAAGGATCCGGTGACGACGTCGATGAGTCCGTCCAGGCCGCGCTCGGCGTTGGTCCTGCGATGGCGCTCGTTCTGTGCTTCGCTGATGTTCAAGGCGACGACCTGGCAGCCGAACCTCTCGGCCAGGTAGCGGGCCGGGCCGCCGTATCCCGAGCCCAGGTCCAGCACCGTGCAGCCCGGCCCGAGACGGTCGGCGATCTTGGCCGCTGCGATTTCCACGGTCCGGCGGGAGGCGGCCGCGACCGGCTCCCGGGGGTCGGTGTAGATGCCGGTGTGGATGTCCTCGCCACCCCACACCGTGTCGTAGAAAGCGTCGACGTCACTCATGCCGTAGTAGCGGGCCGCTGCCTCAGAGGCCCTGGCCGCACTGTCAAGACTCATCGCTGCTGCCCTCGGTCGGTCGGGCTCCGCCGCCACAACCGGCGCAGAGGTACTGAGAGTGACGGTAGCCGGGCCTGCCACAAGAAATCAGGAACGCCGAACAAGCCACCGGGCGGTGTCGTCCTGGCCGGCCAGGACGAGACGGCCTGTCGCTTGCTGTCTGCGACGGCTACCAGGGGATGGCGTTGATGCGGCGTACGGCTTCGCGGATCTGGTCGAGGCGGGGGTAGCCCTGGCCGCCGGGCCCGAAGCCGGTGCCGGGGATGCTCAGGACGTCCGCCTTGGTCAGGAGGCGTTCGGCGAAGGCGTTCCCGGCGAGACTCGGTGGGTTGCGGACGAGGCAGTAGAAGGTGGCCCGGGGCGCAGGACTTCCAGCCCAGCCTCTTCCAGGCCGTCGCACAGCACGGTCATGCGTTCGCGGTAGGTGGCGCGAAGCTGCTCGGGATGGCCGGTGGCGTCGTTGAGGGCGGCGACGCCGGCGTGCTGGATCGCGGCGAAGGTACCGGATTCGGTGTGTGTCTTGACGGTCCGCAGGGCGGCGATGGCCTGCTCGTTGCCGACCGCGTATCCGACGCGCCAGCCGGGCATGTTGTAGGTCTTGGACAGGGACTGGAACTCGATGCCGCAGTTCATCGCTCCGGGTGACTGGAGGAAGGACGGGGGAGGGGTGTCGTAGCAGATCTCGGAGTAGGCGGCGTCGGAGGCCACCAGGACGTCGTGCTCGAGCGCGAAGCGGGCGACGTGGTCGTGAAGCCGGTGGTGGCCAGAGCGGCGGATGGGCGCGTGCGCGTGCGCGTGCGGGTGTGGGCGGCGGCAGTGGTGGCACTCGCCAGCTTGGCGTTGCCCCGGCGATCGTGCTGGCGCTGGCGGGAAATGCTGCCACTGAGACTCCACGCTGGCCCTGGCTTCTGGATGAGCTGCGGCAACAGCGCCTGCGCGGCCCGCAGCATCCGTCGAACGTCCCGTCCGCAGCCCACCTGCGGAAACGCGTGTGGAGCGTGGCCCGCGGTCCGTACGCTCGGGCACATCCCGCCAGGCCGTCCCGGTACGGAACTTCCACACGACCCCGTTCAGGACCCTGCGGTCGTCCAGCCGCTTCCGCCGCCGCAACGACTCAGGCAGCAACGGCCGGACGAACTCCCACTCGGTATGAGTCAGTTCATGTACGACGTATCACCACCCCGTGATCCACTAAAAAGATCATTTGAGGGTGCTGCCTAGTGGCCCATGTTGTGCTGCCAGGCCAGGGTCGAGACAAGCTCGGCGCTGAAAGCCTCGCAGAGCGCGAGAGCCTCTCGACCGGCTGCAGTGCCCAGGAGACCCGCAGCCGGCGGCAGTGCCAGAACGATGTCGTGACAAGCGGCCTCGGCGGCGAGGTTACAGGTGCTGTGGTAGCCGAAGTCGGAGCCGCGGCCCTGGCCGGGCGCGGTCACGAGGTACCGCTCATGGGCGCGGTGAGCCGGATGGTCCCACAGTGAATCTTGCGTGCTGCTGTCGAGCCATCCGGACACCTCGCGGGGTCGGCGAATGATCCGCTCGGCCTCCTCCGCGCTCAGTTCGTCCAGTACGTTCCACATCTCCAACTCCGCAAGAGCCTCTACCTGGACTTCGGCGATGACGTTGTCCAGTTCCCCTTCCTCCGGGTCGGTGAAGAACGAGGTGCTGACCATTTCGGCCACCGCCTCCGTGTAGGCGCGGTGGGACTCTTCCTCGCCCGGGGTGAGGATCATCGCGCGGAATACGCGCTCCACAACCGTGCGGTGAAGGCCCCACTCGGGGTCGAGCCTGAGCATCAGCAGCGGCGCACGCAGCCGCCAGAGCGCCAGCGTGGCCGCGTGGCGGCGCTGGACGGTGGTCATGGCAGTGCACCGATCTGTGAGCGCAGCGTCGTCTAGCTCATCGAATACGTCCATCATCCCTACCCATTCAGCGCCCGTGTTCGGGCCCCACTCTAGGTTCTGCTTGCAACGGCGGGGCATCGTCCTGCCAAGCCGACGTCACCGTCGCATCCCGACGTGGGCGTGAAAGATGGCTTCCTATTACCCCCGGGGTAATCGACCGCCCTGCGCTCTACCGGCAGGATCAAGCACGCCGACGGGTACCCCCGCCGGGATCCGGCCGCAGCCGCGAGGAGAGTCCTATGTCAGCCAAGTCCACGGCGAGTTCAGGCACCATGGCGAGTTCCGTCGCCGAGACCACCCGGGCCGTCGTACAGGAGTTCCTTGCCGCCCGGGTGGCCGGGGACACCAGGCGGCTTGTCGCGCTTTTCGCCGACGAGGTCGACTGGTTGCTGGCCGAGAACCCCGCCGCCCCGTGGATCCGCCCGCGATCCACCGCCGAAGAATGCGCCGCCCAGTTCACGGAGTTGATGGAGCACACCGTGCCGGAGGACGCGCGCGCCTCCGTCGACACTTTCCTCGTTGACGGCACCGACGCGGTCTTGATGGGGCACTTGGCGGGGACCGTACGCGTGACGGCAAAGTCCTTCGAAGGCCCGTTCGCGTTGCGCCTCACCGTCGAGGACGGCCGGATCACCCGGCACCACCTCTACGAGAACAGCCTGTCAATCGCCGAGGCTTGCGCTCCGTGAGAGCGCGCCACGTGCTTGCGTCTGCATTCCGGTTCACGGGGGAGATGCTCCGCGGTTGGAGGCCTCGTGCCCAGGCGGGCCGGCGGCAGGCAGGAGGCAGGCCGGCAGGGCGCCGCCCGGGGCTGGCTGACGTGGGACGGCGACGGTCGCCCCATTCCCCACCTCGGCCAGTTCGGCGTCAGGTAGTTCGGCTCTGACGGAGATCTTGTGCTCAGGCTGGCGCTGACCCCGGCGGATGGGCTGCGGCGGCCTCGGGCATCATGATCGGATGCCGGACACCGCAGCATGCCCTGCTCTTCTCGGTCACCTCCGTCGGACGCTCCCGGGTCGCGTCATCGATGAGGTCCCAGGCGTGAATGGGCCTATCGAGGATCGCGTGCCCGGATTCCGGGTGTTCCGGATCCATCCCGCGTATCCAGGCGACTGGTGGCTGTATGTGACGTCGGGCTGTTGGGAGGCAACTCAGCACGACGGCCATGGCACGGAGTTCTTTCTCGCGGCACCGCGCGACGAATGGATCAACCTGGAGAGCGTCACAGTCAACGCGTACTACCACTGCGGACCGGTACACCAGCGACTCGACGTCGGACACACCGTCCCCATTGGCCGACCGTGGCTCGATGACTCCGACTGCGACCACTACCTGGTGAGCCTGCCGTATCCCTTCGGACCCGACTTCGAGGTCTGCAAGTGGGAAGGCGGAGCCCATGCCCAAATCCTGTGGCTGTTGCCGATCACCGCAGCGGAAAAGGATTACCGTCGGGAGATGGGGCTCGAGGCGCTTGAAGTCCGTTTTGATGAGCAGGCTTTGCGATGGCTGGCGGCCGGTCTTCAGGTTGGGCAGGTGACGTGGCGGGACGAAGCTGCGCCGTGGCCTCAGCGGCTTGAGACTGACAGAACTCTCGTGCGTGATCCCGATTCCGTCGGCGTGCTCATCTCCGGCCCGGGGGACGCTGGGCTGTCCGTGGTGCTGTTCCGGGGTGGCTGGGCCGACGTGGACTACTTCGACGGCCGCGACGACGGCGGAGCGATACCGGCGTTCGGCATCAACTCGGCAGCGGCCTTCGGCACCCAGCTCGATCAGTGGGTGCCGCACGTCTTCGGGAAACCTTGGCAAGAGGTAGAGCTGGAAGGCTGGCACCAGCGAACAGCCCCACCGCGGTGATCAGCCAGCAACGGCTTGCTGCTCTGCGCGGGCGCGGGTGGTGGCGAGGCGGTAGACACCTCACGGTGCCAAGTGGTCAAGCCCGCGGGCGTGAGAGACCGGTGTAGCCTTCTGGCTGTTCGATTTCAGGCAGGGGGTGGGGATGCGATGGACGTGGTGCGGGTCATGGAGTCGTTGGCAGAGCAGGGTGTGACGGTGTTGTTCAAGGTCGACGCCGAGCGCATGCGCGATGCGACGAAGCCTTGGACCTTCGTCGCGAGCGGGGCTCCGCTTCGGGATGATCTCCTGGTTCGTACGGACGCCGTCTCTCTGGAGGCGTGCCTGGAGGTCTGCCTTCCGCGGCTGCGGGAGCTTGGTTTGGTGATTCCCGACTGACGGCGCGGTCCAGGGCGGGCAACGAGCCGTGATCGAGCTTCCCGAAGGGTCATGGTGGGACTGGGACATTGTCGCCTGGGACCCCGGGCGGTTGCGTCTGGGCGCCGGGCACGACATCTCGTATGCCCACGGCCTGGAGCTGGTGTTCAGCGACCCGGTCTTTGTCACGTGTCCGGCCGCCTTCCAGGATCCTGTGTTTCGTGCGCCGACGCCTGCCGAGGTTCCGGCTCATTGCCCGGCAGGTCGGCGAGGCACCTCCCGTACTGATTGCCTTCGAGGCCGATGCGGGCGGGCCGAGTCTCGCTTCCGGCCTGGTCGCGGCCGGGCAGCTCGACATCGTCCAGGGAACCGCCGTGTCGGAGCCATGCCGCCCGGCGCTGCCCGGTCGGGCCTGCGAGGGCTGTCGGAAACCGTGAGCAGTCAGGGGAGGTGTGTCAGGGCTGCCGCGCTCGGCGGAGCGGATCTTCGTGTGGTGGCGTGCCCTTGTGCGGGGTGGCCGGTTAGGGCCTGTCCAATGGATCAAGGTGTCTTCGTAGAGTCGGCGTCGTTGATCACAACATGAACATCGCGAAGCGCGCTTTCACTGCCGTCCTCCTCGTCGGAGCCGCCGTCTCCCTCGCCACGCCAGCCATGGCAGACGAAGGTCCCGCTCCGGGCGAATGGACTTGGAGTTGGAAGAGCAACATGCAGAATCAGAACGGCCTCCTCAACCTCGCCAACAACGGCAACCTCTGCACCGGTGTGGCTGGGGTACTGGCTCCAGCTGCTGCCTGCACCAGCAGCTGAGGCTTCACGCCTGTGACGTGTGCCCCCTGTCTGTGGATGGAGAGGGCACACGCAGAGCGTCCGCACTCATTCAAGGAGCCAGAGTCGGATGGCGGCGGTGGTGACAGTGCCGTGGAAGACCTCAGCCAGGCCATCCTGGATCGTGTACCGCGCAGGGGGGTCCGCTGGGATGCCGCCACGCTGTGGCCCGAAGACTGGGAGGCACTCATCCGCCAGGCCTCGATGCCGGCCGATGGTGAAGAGGACGTCCTCATCGTTGCCACCGAGCCCCGCAGCAGCAGCGTCGTTTCGGCCGATGTATGGGCCCCATCCCGACTGGAGCCCGGGCGTTCTACCCGCCCGGAAGAGGGTCCGAGACGTCCTCGACATCGCGGTGCGCTTCCCGTGGGGCTGGCCGCGGTGGAACGTCGGCGACCCGGAGCAGGCGTGCGCGGCCCCGCGAGCCCGGGCGCCATCCAGCGCGATACCGAGTCCAGCCGAAGGTCGCACGCGCACGCGTCACGAGTGCACGGACCGCGATCGCCCCCGGTCTGCAGTCAATCGGAGGACTCGCTGAGCCCGGGTCCGACGGCTACTTCTTCCAGTCGACCGAGGTAGCCATGAGCGCGTACTGGCCGCACTCGCCGCCGAATGCCCAGTGCCCGCGGCCGACCCACTTGCCATAGATGACCTTGCCGTTGCCGCACTCGGTCGTGGCGCGCGCCTGGCCGGAAGTGACGGTGCAGGAGGCAGTCCACTTGTGGCTGTTCGACTGCCAGTTCTTGCAGTGGTACCCGGGCCCTGCGGCGCTTGCCATTCCCGGAAGTGCGACGACCATCCCGCCAGCGAGCGCCGCCGTGGCCACGGCAGCGCCGATGCGGCGTACTGCGTGCTTCATTCTTCTCCCCAATGCTGCCCGCTGAAGACGCCCGGTACGGGACACAGCGAGCGAAACTCCCCGTACCTGCGGGTAAGGCTACGAGGCGCCTTGATCATTTAACAAGTTCATGAAGTACAGGGACGCCTGTGCGGTTAGCTCGAGCACTCGAACTCGGCACATGACCGCCGCCGGCCGGTCAAGTAGCCGGAGTTGGGGCACGCGCATCATTCCGCTCGAGCTCCTGACTGTTCCCGACCTGGTCAGTGATGTGCCGCCGTCGCATGCTTTGGTGGCGACAACGTCTCGCGCCTCGGCTGGTGGCATCTGACGCCGCGATGTTGCATCGACTGCAACCGTGGGGTGGGCATGGAATCTGTTGGTACGCCAGATGATGCAGAAGGCTGCCCCAGTGACAGCAGTCGGCCGTCGCCCTGGGGAGGAAGCCGATCTGGCATCGCGGCGCGCCAACCGGGGTGTCCAGCCAGGCTGCGCGGCTTCTTTCCGCTGTCCTGTCAGGACCTGGGACGGGACGGCGGAGGCAGCGCAGCACGCCTCAACGCTGTGGGAGCGGGGTGTTGCGGGCGTGTGCGGGGTTCTCGTGGCTCTGTCAGCGAGTTACGAGAGCGTCTGTAGCTCAGCCTCGAGAGCACCCTCTTCCACGGAAGAGTGATGTCGCTGAGATTTGAGAGCACCTGGATGCTTGCTTCGGGACCATGGTTGTGCTCTGCACGATGAGGGGGCCCGGGTGCTGCCGAAGTCCAAGGTCGATCTGTACGCGGCGATCCGCCGTGACTCGCGCCAGGGGCTGTCGAACCGCGCTCTTCAACGGAAGTACGGCGTCGGGTTCTTGACGGTGCAGAAGGCCTTGTCGTCGGCCTGGCCGGAGCCGAGGAAGCAGCTTCCGCCGAGGGCGACCCGGCTGGATCCGTTCAAGCCGTTGATCGATGAGATGCTGCGGGCGGATCTGGACGCGCCGCGCAAGCAGCGGCACACGGTGAAGCGGATCTTCGAGCGGCTGCTGGATGAGCACGGCGCGGACGAGGTCTCGTATCAGATGGTCCGCGGGTATGTGGCGACGCGCCGTGAGGAGATCCGGGTCCAGGCCGGCCGGGGTGTGGTGGAGGCGTTCATCCCGCAGACCCACAAGCCCGGAGCCGAGGCGGAGGTCGACTTCGGGGACGTGACGGTGCGGTTGGCTGGCGAGTTGGTGACCTGCTACCTGTTCGCGTTCCGCCTGTCCTACTCGGGCAAGGCAGTGCATCGGATCTTCGCGTCGGCTGGGCAGGAGGCGTTCTTCGAGGGCCACGTTCACGCTCTCAACGTGCTGGGCGGAGTGCCGACCTCGAAGGTCCGCTACGACAACCTTAGGGCCGCGGTCGCCCAGGTGCTGGGCTTCTCCCGGCAGCGGGTGGAGGCCGAGCGGTGGACAGCGTTCCGCTCGCACTACGGCCTGGAGGCTCTTTACTGCCAGCCTGGAATCCATGGCGCCCACGAGAAAGGTGGAGTCGAGGGCCAGATCGGCTGGTTCCGCCGAAACCACCTCGTCCCTGTTCCGGAAGTCGCCACGCTCGCCGAGCTCAACGAGATGATCGAGCGGTGGGACGAAGCGGACGATGCCCGGCGGATCCGGTCGCGGCCCCGCACGATCGGCGAGTACTTCACAGCCGAGCGGCCGCTGCTGGGCCCGTTGCCGGACGAGCCGTTCGAGACGGGCCGGCTCTTCACCCTGCGGGTCGACCGCTACAGCCAGATCAGCGTCCGCACCAACCGCTACTCGGTGCCGGTACGGCTGATCGGCAGGACGGTCCGAGCGCTGCTGCACGCCTCCGAGCTGGTGGTCCACGACGGCCGCGAGGAAGTCGCCCGGCATGAACGGCTCATCGCCAAGGGCGGATGCCGCCTCGACCTGGACCACTACCTGGAGGCACTCGTGCGCAAGCCCGGTGCCCTGCCGGGAGCCACCGCGCTTGATCAGGCCCGCTCCGCGGGCAGATTCACCCCGGTCCATGACGCCTGGTGGGCGGCGGCCGTCAAGGCCCACGGAGAACGCGACGGCACCCGCGCACTGATTGAGGTCCTTCTTCTCAGCCGCCACCTGCCCCACGAACACCTGGTCACCGGCCTCGCAGCGGCCCTGAAGACGGGCGCGCTGACCGCGGACGCCGTAGCACTCGAAGCCCGCAAGGCAGCGGAGGAGGACGGCCATGCCCCGGCGGAACCCGCGTCCCCTGCGGCTGGTCGCTCGAATGTGACGTCCTTGGCCTCACGCCGCCTGGCTCACCTGCCACCCGACAAGCGGCCGCTTCCTTCGGTCGCCCACTACGACCAACTGCTGCGACTGCGCCGGCCGGATCGCCCCACCACCTGAAGGAGAACGACTGTGACCTTCCCCCGCCAGCGAGGACTCACCGAGCAGGCCGCCACTGCCGCGGTCGACCAGGCATGCAGGATGCTGCGGCTGCCCACCATCCGGTCCCAGTTCCCCGAGCTCGTCGCGACAGCCGAACGCGAGCAGATGTCCTACCTCGGCTTCCTCGCCGAACTCCTCCTTGCCGAGTGCGACGACCGGGCCCGCCGCCGCTCCGAACGCCGCATCAAGGCCGCCGGGTTCCCCCGCGACAAGTCCCTGCGAAAGTTCGACTTCGACGCGAACCCCAGCATCGACGCGGCCATGATCCATACCCTCGCCAAGTGTGAATGGATCAAGAAGAGCCTGCCGCTCTGCCTGATCGGCGACTCCGGCACCGGCAAGTCCCACCTGCTGATCGCCCTCGGGACCGAAGCCGCGATGGCTGGCTACCGGGTCAAGTACGTGCTGGCGACGAAGCTGGTCAACGAGCTCGTCGAGGCTGCAGACGAGAAGCAGCTGACCAAGACCATCGCCCGCTACGGCCGCGTTGATCTTTTGTGCATCGACGAGCTCGGCTACATGGAACTCGACCGGCGTGGCGCCGAGCTCCTCTTCCAGGTTTTGACCGAGCGGGAGGAAAAGAACAGCGTGGCGATCGCCTCGAACGAGTCCTTCTCTGGCTGGACAAAGACGTTCACCGACCCGCGTCTTTGCGCGGCCATCGTCGATCGCCTCACCTTCGGCGGCAACATCATCGAGACCGGCACCGACTCCTACCGCCTCGCCACCACCCGCGCTCGCGCCGAACAGCAAGCCGTCGCTGGCTGAGCATCTGACCGCCGGAACTTCCCTCAGCCTTGATCTTGGGCACTGAAGCGGTCTACCGTCGGCGGACCTACCGTCTTCCTATCTGGAAGTGTTCATGCCTCGCCGGTCACCGGGCGAGATCAGGGCTCAGCTCCCACGCCGGGCCAACCGAGTCAGGCATCGTCGGGCTCCCGTGATCCGAGGGCTGTCCGCATCCGCGAACAGGCAGATCGCACACTTCGAACGCATCCATGGGCTCCCAGCCGGCGAGGTCGCACACGCGCTTCGCCGATGGAGTTCCACTGCCCGAAGGCCACGAAGGGATGTCACTCCCTTCTACGGATACGACGACACCGACCTGCGGAGCGGCTATTACCACGTCCGCACCCTGCTTGAGCTCACGCTCCGGCTTCTCCGCACGAAGGCACGACGCGAACTGCGTGCAGTCATCGCGCCCGTGGATGACCAGATTCTCCGACGCACGGTCAATAACCCCTTCGAGGCCCCCGATCTTCCGTGGTGGAAGCGCCGAATCGAGTGCTGACCCACTTGGCCGACGGCCCTACCGCTGCCGTGTGCTGCTACTTCTCACCGACATTCCGAGGCCTCTTGAGGGCGAACCGATGCCAGGACTCACCGACATTCGCTCTCCGCTCTCACCTACGCAGCCATTCTCGTGTGGGTGGCTTGGCGGCACCTCTGGAGGGCTTGCGGTGTTGGCCGGGTGTAAGCCCGGCCGGCTGGCGGCTCGGTCGCGGTTCGCCGGGTTCGGGGTTGGGGTGTTCGGAGGGAGTGGTCATGTCGCGTGTTCTTGATCAGCAGCAGGATTCCTGGAGGGCAGCACCTGGAGCATCGGCCTCACCGGCGGCGGTGGTTCCTCAGGCGATGTCCGCGACGGCCGCTGCGCAGGCGGTGTCGGGTACCGAGGTGTTCAGTAAGTCCGGTGAACCGGTGTACTGGACCGCGCCGGTGGGGACGAAGCGCGTCACGTTCTCCCTGTGGGGTGGTGGCGGCGGTTCGGGGGGTTGCGGGGGTGGTGGAGGCGGCGGGCACAACAGCAACTTCAAGGGTGCCGGCGGTGGTGGAGGCGGTGGTGGTGCCGGCGGTGCGGGTGGCAGCAGTGGTGCGTTCGCGACGTGCGTGTTGTGCTCCGCTTGGTGAAGGGGTTGCTGCTGTGGGAGAGCGACGGTGCGGGCGGCGCTGGCGGGAGGGCGGGCCGTGGCGGTCGCGGCTCTGATGGCCGGGGGTGCGCAGCTTCCGGTGGCGGCGGCCCACGCCGATGACGATCTGCCGCAGAACTGCAGTCGCTGGCACGCCGGCCGCGCAGCCCGACCCGCCCGCAGCTCCTCGTCCTCGGCCGCCACGCCCGGGACGGCCGGCTGCGTCGGCCACACCGTACCGCTGCGCCCGTATACCGCCCGGCAGGTCGCCGAGCACCTCACCCCGGCCGCTCCCGGACACCTGTGGGAGGGCGTGCGCTTCTCCGCGACGTGGGGGAGCCGCGACGTCCTGGACACCGCCCTAGTCCACCCGGCCTGGTCGCCGAGATCAGCGCCGACCGGGCCATCGACCACGGCGGCGTCTTCCGCCACCCGCTGTGCTTCCAGTGGCTGCGCCTGGACGTGAGCGTGGGGGACGTTCCCGGGTTTGGTGAGGGTCCGGCCGCGGCCGCCGGCTGAGCGGCCGCGGTACCGGGTGGGGCTGGCGGCTGGATGCAGCCCCTGACCTTCGTTTCGATGCGGGGACGGGCCGCGGGCTGGGGCATTGGGCAGGGGTACCTGCCGTCCCCGTCCGCAGCCCTGGGGAGGGGGTTAGGGGACGACGATGGAGAAGGAGGCGTCTTCGTAGACGCCGGGCTTTCCGGTGATGACGAGGAAGGTGTCGGTGCGGGTCCCGCACGAGGGGTGCGGCCACATGGAGATCCGGATGTCGTATTCGAAGCTGATGTACTGCAGGGTGGCGGTGGGGACGAGCTTGCGGATGTCGAGGTCCTTGTCCTCCAGCTCGACGCAGTAGTGGCCCGCCGCGGGCTTGGTGACGGCTTCGATGCCCTTGGACCGGTTGACGCTGCCGTTGGCGTTGACCACGGCCGCGGCCTGCGCGTAGGGGGCGGTCACCTTCGCGGAGCCGGGGGGTGCGGCCACCGCTGTCCCCGCCCATGTTCCGCCGGCGAGGAGTCCGAGGGCGACGCTGGTCCACACGGCTGCGCGGGTCTTCTTGCTCATGGGCATGTGCAGTTTCTTCCCCTCTGTGATGGTGCCGGCGGCCTCCCCGGGCCGTCGGCACACCCGAAGCTAGGGGCGCCGCCACGGCCTTCATGGTCCTCACGCGGTGAAACCACCGGTTGAGGGGGCGCGGGAGGTGCTCGTCCCGGACCGAGGCGCGCCTTCGGCGCGTGTGGCGGGGGCTTCCACGGGCGGGGTTTGCTCCGGACCTGGGGATGGACTGCGGGTGTGCAGTGGCGTTTCGCCGGTGAATCAGGCGCTCCGGGAGGGTGAACCCGGTGGCCCTGGCCGACACCATGCCTGAGGACGTGCATCGCTTGGTGGTCGCGTTGCACGACGCGGTGACGGGTTTGATGGGGCCGGCGCAGTACGAGGGTGGCGAGGTCCGCCCGCTGGCCGTCGTCCACGCCGCGACGCTGCTGAAGTCGATGGCGGACATCTGGCAGGCCGAGGACGTTCAGACGGCGCGTAGCGACTACTCGTGGGAGGAGATCGCGGGTGCCCTGGGCACCTCGAAGCAGTCCGCGCATGGGCGGTTCAGCCGCTTAGCTTGTGCTTTATGGTCTGGTGTCCCGTCACACCGAAGGTCGAGCGATCACACCGAAGGCTGCATTGTCCTGATCGAAGTTGCCTATGCCCTGGAGGATCGATCTTTCGCCTGCAGCTAGCGGATCGGACCGGCTATTCCGGTCCCATCCCATCCATATTTCATACCTTCAGGTGCCGCATGAACTCGACTGCATACATTATGTAGCCGAAATCGCTACCAATGGTGACTGTCAGTTCGTTCTGCACCTGGAGGCACTGTGAAGTTCCCTACCTGGCAGCCACCGCGACCACCCTTGTGGCTGTGGGTCTGCTCACCTGTGCGCAGGCGTCCACCGCGTCAGCCGCCACGTTCACCGCCCAGTTGGTGGCCTGCAACAGCCAGAAGTGCGTATCGGTAGCAGGTGTGAGCACCGCCAATGGCGCCGCCGCGGTCCAGTGGGACTGCCTGGACGCCCCGAATCAGCAGTGGAAGCTGGTGGCTTCCAGCGCTGGTTACTACACGGTGGCTGCCGTGAACAGCGGCAAGTGTCTGTCGGTCAGTGGCGCAAGCGTCCAGAACAACGCCGCTGTGGTCAGTGGGACTGCGTGAACGGCACAAATCAGGAGTGGCGGCTGGTACCACGGCCTTCGCCTGATCCTGTGCTCCGACCAAGGATGCACCTGACCAGCACGGAGGCCGTGAGGGAATGAGTCTGCTGCATCACGATGGCCAGCGGGATGCGTTCGTTGTGGCGTCGCTCTTCCGGGACGACTTCTGCGAATGCCTGACCGCCCGGCGTGATGAACTGTCGAGCTGGCCGACGCCTCTTTTGCCACTCCAGCGAGTGTGTGCAGGTCACCGGCCGCTCGGCGGTGTGACTTAGCGTCGTACTTGGCTACTTCGTGGTCTAAGTGCTGTCCCGTAATCCCCGGTGGATCAGCGCGCGGTGTCAGATGCGGTGCATCGCAAGGCGGAGGAGCGTCCTCATACCGGGCGTATCCGGGCGTTCCGACAACGCGGCGAGGCGCCGTAGCTGTCGTCGTGCGCCCGCCGGGGTTTACGGGACAGCCCTTAGGTTCTGTCTCTTTGGCCAGCGTCGTGCCCAGATGAGGATGGCGGCGAGGTGGAGTGCTGCCTGGTAGGCGATGGCGAGCTTGTTGCATCGTGTGGCCAGGCCGAGCCACTGCTTGAGGCGGTTGATGCAGCGTTCGACGCTGTTCCGCTGCTTGTAGATCTCGGCGTCGAAGCCGGGCGGGCGGCCGCCTCGGCGTCCTCGCCGCAGGCGGTGGCCGATCTGGTCGGACGGCTGCGGGATGACCGCGCGGATCCCGCGTCGTCGCAGGTGGGTCCGGATGGCACGGGAGGAGTAGGCCTGGTCTGCGAGCACGGCCAACGGCCGGGTTCGGGGCCTGCCGGGCCCGCTTCGTGGCACGCGGATGGGGGCCATGACCGCTTCGAAGGCGGGTGCGTCGCCGACCTGGCCCGCGGTGACGGTCAGGGCCAGGGGCCGTGCACGGTCGTCGGCGGCCAGGTGGACGTTGGTGCTCAGGCCGCCGCGTGAGCGTCCGAGGGCGTGGTCGGCGGGCTCGCTGCGGCCTTAGCCCCTTTTGCGTGCTCCGGCGGAATGCTGGTGGCCGCGGACGACGGTGGAGTCGACCGAGACGGTCAGCCGATGTCGTCACCGGCGTCCGCGGCCGCCGGCACGGCGGTCAGGATGTTCTGCCAGGTTCCGTCGACGGCCCATCTGATCAGCCGTTTGTGGGCGGTCTGGAACGGGCCGAGCTCGTCGGGCAGGTCCCGCCAGGGCGAG
This sequence comes from Streptomyces sp. NPDC032745, assembly GCF_055579465.1. NCBI lineage: Bacteria > Bacillati > Actinomycetota > Actinomycetes > Kitasatosporales > Streptomycetaceae > Streptomyces > Streptomyces sp. NPDC032745. The sequence goes on from NZ_JBVING010000009.1 coordinate 291,630, forward strand.
TTGGTGCGGTACTTCCACGCGATGGCCTCGAGCGGACGGCGGTGATCAGCCCACCGCCGTCCACGGACCGGATCGGCTGGCATCAGCGGCTCGATCCGGCCCCACATCGCATCCGTGATCACTAATCGGGCAGACACATCCGATCAACTGACCAACCCATCAATGAGACACGCGCTAGCCAGGAGACCCCAGCCGGCTGCTCCCGCGGGGCAGTCGGGCCCTGGTCAGATCGTGACCGGGCCGTGGGCGGTGGCGAACTCGACCGAGACCAGGCCCGGTTCCTCATCCTCGACCCAGGTGACGTCGATCTGGTCGAGGGGGTGGTCGGCCGGTTCGCCGAGGAATTCGGCGATGGAGGCGGCGTCGCCGGCGATGGAGACCCCGTGGATGGTGGTGGAGGTGCGCGGGTCGGAGCTCGGGCGCTCCTCGATGGGGACCAACCACTCGAGGAAGTAGGGCAGTTGCGGGTCCTCCAGCAGTTCCAGCAGGCCGATCTGCTTCCACCTCAGGTCGAACCCGTCGGGGCGGACACGGTGGCCCTCGGCCGAGGTGCGGCCGAGGCGGGCCTCGACCGGGGCGATGTCGTCGACGGAGACCACCCAACCGAGCCAGCCGCCGCCCTCGGCGGCGCGGCGCGCGACCGCCTGGCCGAAGGGTGCGCGGTCGGCGGCGGGGTGGTCGAGTGTGGTGACGACCTCGACGTAGGTGCCGCCGCTCAGCGGGAGAATAAAATTGCGGGTGCCGAATCGCGGGTGCACGCCCCCGTCGACGAACCCGGCGCCGAGGGCCGATCCGATCCACTGAACCGTCGAGACGAAGCTGTCGCGGGCCACCGCATAGGACACGTGATCAAGTCGCACTGCGCCATCATCACCCGACAACCCGCACAAATCCCGACGCCACGCCCGCCACGCCCCGGCCGCGTCCGCCGTGGACTCAGCCGTGGAGCGGATCGATCATCGTCATCCCGGCGGGGGAAGCCCGGTCGAAGCCAGGTAGCAGCGCTGCCGCCTCGTCGAGGCCCACGACCCGCTCGATCAGCCGCTGCGGGGCGAGCGCGCTGCTGCCACAGGATTTCGATCCGGCATGCAGCACCATGCGCACCGCACTCCCAAAGACAGGCCCTAGCTGCGCCTGCTGGCCCTGGGCGCGTCTGCCAGCTTGGCGTCCCAGATCCTGTTCGACGGTGCCGGGCAGGCCAACACGTGGCGCGGCGAGCAGCCGGCGTTCGCCGCCGCATGCGACGCAGTGGCCGCCGCGACCGTGCAGCGGGCGGAGCGCCGGCCCTGCCGGTTCACGCCCGAGCGCCGCCGGCAGTTCCTGGAGTATCTGCGGGCCGGGATGGCGCCGACGAAGGCCGCGGCTGAGGTCGGCATCACGACCGCGACGGTCTACCAGCGGCGCCGCCGCGATCCCGACTTCGCCGAAGCCATGGACCAGGCAACCGCCACCCGCAGCACCCCGGAACCAGGAGCCGCTGTCACCGACGCACAGTGGACCGCCTTCTACGAGCACCTCGCCGCCCACGGCGTGCTCCGCCAGGCAGCCCTCGCCGCCGGGATCCGGCCCGAGATGGTCTACGACCGGCGCAGATCCGACACGGACTTCGCGAAGCAGACCGACCACCTGCGCCTTCAAGACGAGGAAGCGCCGTAGACAAGCACGGCCTGGTGCCGGGGGAGGGTCAGGCGAGGAGTGAGCCGATCCGGAACCGCATCTCGCCCGCGGCCCGACGAATCTCCTCGCTCTGCGCGGTGTCATCCAGGAGCCCGAGGAGCACCATCAGAGCCCGTGCCTCGTCTTCGCTGATCAGTTTCAGGCGGGGTTCGGTCATGCCGTCGAGGAGGGTGTCCAGCTGGTCCAGTGTCTCGTCCATGCCGGGCACAACGGCGCACAGGCTCGCAGGTCACCGTGCTTCCCGGCGCACCGCACGAGCGGGGCCAACGCGGCGCTGTGTCCGGCGGCGGGATGCGGTCGAGGTCGCCGACGCAAGGTCCTGGATGTGTTACTGGTCTAGCGGGTTCGGGCGTCAACCCTCGCCCGTGTGTCTCACGCGGGATGTCGAATGCTGTGCTTGTGCTGCTGATCGGTGCTTGGGCGTGGCTAAGGGCTGTCCCGTAATCCCCGGTGGATGAGCGCGCGGCGTCAGATGCGGTGCATCGCAAGGCGGAGGAGCGTCCTCATACTGGGCGTATCCGGGCGTTCCGACAACGCGGCGAGGTGCCGCAGCTGTCGTCGCGCGCCCGCCGGGGATTACGGGACAGCCCTTAGGGTGGGGGTCAGTCCGCGTCGATAGGGCGTGCGCGGGCGAGGCCCGGTGACCAGAGCGCTCTGGCGGCCGTAGCACCGGGCCGCCCAACCACCCCGCGGACCGATGTCCGGCGTACGGGCACGCGTCTCCTCTGGTACGGGCCACCCCGCTCCGGCCGCCCCACCGGCTCGGGAGTAGGCGGACCACGAGCGGTCGATACCGCTGCTGAAGGCGATTTGGCGGGGCTATCGATGACGGGAGTGGCCTGCTCCGGGCCCCGGCAGCGGGAAGGGAGGCAGCGGAGGGAACGCCTCCGCTGTGGTCTGCCTCTTCCCGGGCGAAGACCGCCCCCGGCCGTTTCGACCGGCCGTCCGACAGGAGAACCGCCGTGCCGCTCTCGTTCCGTCGCACCCGCCCCCGTACTCCTGCCCGCGCATCCCGCCTCGTCGGGATCTGCGCCGCCGCCATCGTGGTGGTGCTGTCAGCCGGGGCCGTGGTCGCTGTCCGGGAGGGCCGCGCGCCCGGGCTCATGCCGGAGCGCAGCTGGGGGCCCTGGACCGACGGGGGCATCGAGGGCTGGTCGACGCACGTGCGTGTCAACAGCTGGGGCGACGCGGCCGAGGCCGACATCCACTTCGGCAAGGCCGAGGATCTTGCCCTGCGGGCCTATGGGAAGACGGCCCGTGTGACCAGCAGGATGGAGCCCACCGTCTTTACCCTCACCTCCGACGGTAGGCTCACAGCTCGCCGCCTGTCTGCGCGGTGAGCGGCGGGTTGAGCCGGGTGCATCCTTCTGGCACTGGTAGGGGAAGTGCAGCACTGGTCGGCCTGTGCCCCGCCCCGACCGCTTCCACAGCTCTGTTCGCTCTCGCAGGAGAACTGCAACAGGAGTCGTCCGGGTCCAGCCCGGCTCGCCGCAGTGGAACTCGAGTAGATCGGCGGGTCCCCTGGGCGGCGCGGCCGAGGATTTCGCCGTCGCATCGGACGCGGCGCTCGCCCCGGGCGTCCGGTCGACGATCACGCGCAGCGCAGGGCTCATCCCTGCTTTCTCCATACCCGCATTGAACCCCTCAGCCGATCCGAGCCACACCACGACCCTGAGCAGCCGCCTTACCAAACACCATCTACGGGATGAAACGCTCTTTTAGCCGTCCGCTGCCAGGGTTGCTCCTCCTCACCTCGCCATGACACCCGGCAGGGCCCGGTACCGTCCGGCGCCACGCTGTGACCCGCCTTAAGAGGGCGGTTCGTGGGGTGATATCCGTTGCAGGCGAGGCTGGTGCGGGCTACCGCTTCCTGGTGAAGCTGCCGACGTCGGCCTCGGTGAGGATGTCGAGCTTGACCAGGCGTTCAGCTTTGCGCGGGTGCCCTCGATGTTCTTCGGCAGCAGCTGCAGTTCGGTGATCTGACCGCGGAGATCGTCCGCCAGGGCCCGGGCGGCGTCTTCCTGGATCCCGAGGGCATCGACCGGGACTCGTTTCGCGGCGTCTCGGCCGGTCGTGGAGGCGGGGACCCCGGCAGCCGCGCGGACACTCTGGGTGTCCAGCACCACCAGGGTCGGGTCCTGTAATCGGCGGGCCCGCTCGCGGACCTGGCAGCGCAGGAGCTGGTGGATGACCTAATCGGTCCCGTCATCCCGCCCGTGCGCGGCATCGTGCTCGTCCTGCCCGTCGAGAAGGGCGACGGGACCCAGTACGACCACGCCCTGGACGAGATCCGCAGACCTTCCGCGGACCTGCACGACGGGAACCTGGGGCATCTGGTCCCCGTCCGGCATGTACGCCCACATCCTCGGACGTGTGCTGCTGGTCCCGGCCTTCTTCCGGTTTCCCTCACCCGAGCGCGGCCCCCTTCCCGTGAGTGGTGGGGACGCTGACACGTGACCCCGTCGCTACGCGAGGAGTGCCTGCGCCAGTTGGGATCCGTGACGATCCAGATAAGACGGTAGCGACAAGCCGGGAGAAGCCGCAGGGCCGGCCTGGCCTGCGGCTGATGTCATGGCCACGTAAGATGACCTCGGCGCCGGCACGCACCCGCCGGCATTTCATCCCGGCCGGGCCGTAAATGTGCGAGTCATCGATCGAATGTTCGAAGACTTCTGATACATATTCAAGCCATGAACATGATCACTCGCCGACAGGCGCTGGGGCTCGGCTCCGCCGTTGCCGCGGCCGCCGGACTGGCCGCCTGCTCGTCCAAGTCGACCTCCGAGGCGCCGGCGGCCGGGGCCTCCGGCGCCTCGGGAGTAGCCGGCCCGTCCGGAGCGCCCGTCTCCCTGCCCACCGGCACCATCGACGAGACCTACGAGGGCCACCGCATCCAGATCACCGTGGGCCCAGGCGGCCACCACGGCATGGTGATGCCCACGGTCAAGGTCGACGGCAACGACCTGCACATCATGCCCAACGCCGATGGCAGCTGGGTCACCGTCGTCAACCACTACGAGACCTTCCCGGACCCGGTCTCGGCCGCCCGGGCCGCCGTCCGCGAGCTCCAGGGCGCCGACCTCGTCCCCTTCACTGCCAAAGAGGCCAAGCTGTGACCGTCCGCAAGAATCAGGCCACCCTCACGCCGGATGAGAAGAGCGCCTTCGTCAACGCGGTCCTCGAACTCAAGCGGACGGGCATCTACGACCGGTACGTCAACGCCCACAACTGGTACCTGCTGAACGACTCGGACTTCGGCGACCGGACAGGCCACCGCTCACCCTCCTTCCTGCCCTGGCACCGCCGGTTCCTGTTGGACTTCGAGGCGGCGCTCCAGCGGATCGACAAGAACGTCTCCCTTCCCTACTGGGACTGGACGGCCGACCGTACGGCCAACTCCTCGCTATGGGCTTCCGACTTCATGGGCGGCACCCGCCGGGCGCGCGACGGCCAAGTACTCGATGGGCCGTTCGCCTTCCAAGGCGGCAAGTGGGCCCTGACGGTGGGCGTCGACCGGCGCACATACCTGCGACGCGGCCTCGGCTCCGGGACCCCGCAGCTACCGACGCGGGCCGACGTGGACTCCGTTATCGCCCTGCCGGTGTACGACTTCGCCCCCTGGAACAGCGCCTCGAACGGGTTCCGCAACGCCCTGGAGGGCTGGCGGGGCGTCAACCTGCACAACCGGGTGCACGTGTGGGTCGGCGGCCAGATGACCTCCGCTGCCTCTCCCAACGACCCGGTGTTCTGGCTGCACCACGCCTTCATCGACAAGCTGTGGGCCGAGTGGCAGGCGAAGCACCCGAAGTCGGGCTACCTGCCCGCCGTCCCGACGGCGAACGTGGTCGACCTGCGGTCCGTCCTGAGCCCGTGGAACAACGTGACCCCGGCCGACCTGCTCGACCATCACCGCTTCTACACGTTCGACACGGAGAACGGCGGGCAGCGCTTTTAGTCGGTGGTTTCGTTCATGAAGGCGGACAGCGTTTGTCGATGACTTTGGGCGGCCATCGGTGATCACTGTGCCTCAACATGTCGACGAGTTTTGAGGTCTGGCACAGATCTTGGGGAGTGGTCGCGGAGCCTGGTGGGCAAGCCCCTCGCGGACGACGACACCTCTAATTCGTTAGTAATTAGAGGCTTTGGATCTCTGATGGGCCCGGGGTGGCGTCGTCCAGCCGCGGGCAGGACATGTGTGGTCCGGTCGGTGCCGTGGCGACCCCTACACCATCACGGAGCCCTGTTCGTAGCGGGAAGCGATGGGCTGGAAGAACCAGCGGCGAGGCCAGGTTTGAGCAGCACTCGCCGATTCCGCCTGCAGACCGGGTTCCGCAGTGCCCAAGGCTGGCCCCAGACTGCCGCAGAGCGTTCAGCGGTCGAGGCGACGACGAGCCTGGGGGAGACCCTTGCTGTGACTCCGCAGCTGTGCGCCGTACGGGACGCAGAGTGAGTTCGCGCCGCCGCCGTTGCGGCAGCAGGGCTGACCTGTTGACCGCACTATCTGGGTGTGGTGTCCGGTGGCTCTTTCGCCAGTGTCAAACGCTGACGAGCGACCAACCACTTCCTCGCCTGAGATTCATGTACGCCGCATGCCTCAAGGAACGCCCACAGCATGGAGACCGAAGGCAGACGCGTGCCTCGTTTCCGCAATGCAAGCGACACTCCGGTGCGCGGCTATCTGTGTCTGCCGAGGTGGTCTCTGCCGCCGAGTGTTTCGAGCTGGCGCAGCGTCGGAGCGCCGGCTCGGGCATGCATCCGCCGTAGCTCAGCGGCGAACTGCCCTCTTGTACGGACAGCCTTCGGCCGCGCCCTCTTGGGGCGTGCAGGACCCCAAGAGCCCGGTCCTTTCGCGCTTGTGCCCACCACCTCCGCGCCTCGTCTGCGGAACCACCGCAGACTTCGGCAAAGGTGACCGCTGTGCGTTCGGACATCCAGCACACGCCTGCCCCGGCGCGGCGGAAAGTGCTGGTGGCCGACTCTCGCGGCTCCGACCTGGAGAAACGGTGCAGGAAACGCTCGTGCAAAGCCTTCAGTTCACCAGCCCACGACCGGGCATCAGCAAGTTCCCCACCCATGACCTGACCAACGACCGACCTGCCCAACCGTCATGGCAGGCACCGTTGCAGTACCAGCTGCGCCTGCTTGCCCTGGGCGCGTCTGCCAGCGGGTCGGGCACCTTCTACTTACCCCCGTGGGCCGTTCAGTTCACCGGGATGATGTCGGGGGCGCCGAGCCGCACAGCGTCGGCGGTCAGGTCGTCCGGCTGCTGCTGGGCCTCACGTTCGGCGGCGACGCGCTTGAGGTAGTGGTCGACCTCGCGGTCCTGGTGCGCCCGGTCCCATCCCAGGTGGGGCGCCATCAGCTGGGCCACGGTCGGCGCCGCGTCCACCCCGCGGTCCCAGGACTCGATGGAGATCCGGGTGCGCCGGGCGAGGACGTCCTCCAGGTGGCGGGCTCCCTCGTGCGTTACCGCGTACACGGCCTCGACCCTCAGATAGTCGTCGGAGCTCGGCAGTGCCTCGCCGAGCGCGGGCTCGGCCGCCACCAGGGCGAGCAGTTCGGGCGCCAGGGAGCCGTAGCGGTTCAGGAGGTGTTCGATGCGGGCGACATGGAGCCCGGAGCGCTTGGCAAGCCGTTGCCGCGAGTTCCACAGCGCCAGGTAGCCGTCGGCGCCCAGCAGCGGAACGCGGTGTGTGACGCAGTCGGGAACCTTCTCGTCCAGGCCTCGGACGGCCTCGTCGACCGCGTCCTTGGCCATCACCCGGTACGTGGTGTACTTGCCGCCCGCCACCACGACGAGTCCGGGCACAGGATGGGCGACGAGGTGCTCCCGGGACAGCTTGCTGGTCTCCGCCGCCTCGCCGGACAGCAGGGGGCGTAGGCCGGCGTAGACGCCCTCGACGTCTTCGGGGGCCAGGGGGGTGGTCAGGACGCTGTTGACGTGTTCCAGCAGGTAGGTGACGTCCTTGGAGCTGAGGGCGGGGTGGGCCTTGTCGAGTGTCCAGTCGGTGTCTGTGGTTCCGATGATCCAGTGCCGGCCCCAGGGGATGACGAACAGCACGCTCTTCTCGGTGCGCAGGATCAGCCCGGTCCGGGAGTTGATCCGGTCGCGCGGGACGAGCAGGTGGACGCCCTTGGAGGCGCGGACGTGGAACTGGCCGCGCGTCCCGGCCATGGCTTGGGTGTCGTCCGTCCACACCCCGGTCGCGTTGATGACCTGTTTGGCCCGCACCTCCGTCTCGTTGCCGCTCTCCAGGTCCGTGACGACGGCGCCGACGACCCGCTCGCCCTGTCGCAGGAAGCGGCTGACGCGGGTGCGGTTGGCGGTCAGCGCCCCGTACGAGGCGGCCGTACGGGCGAGGAAGAGGGTGTGCCGGGCGTCGTCGACCTGGGCGTCCCAGTACTGGATGGCGCCCACCAGGGCGTCGGAGCGCAGGGCAGGTGCCTCGCGCAGGGCCCCGTGCCTGCTCAGGTGGCGGTGGTGGGGCAGACCTCCGGAGGTGCCGGAGGCCCGGGCCATCGCGTCGTACAGCAGCACGCCGCTGCCGACGTACGGGCGCTCCGTGACGCGGTGTTGCAGGGGGTAGAGGAACGGCACCGGACGTACCAGGTGGGGGGCGAGGAACCGGAGCAGGAGGCCCCGTTCCTTGAGTGCCTCGGCGACGAGGCGGAAGTCGAGCATCTCCAGGTAGCGCAGGCCGCCGTGGATGAGCTTGCTGGAGCGGCTGGACGTACCCGAGGCCCAGTCGCGGGCTTCGACGAGTCCGACGCTCAGGCCGCGGGTGGCGGCGTCCAGGGCGGACCCGCTGCCGACGACGCCGCCTCCGACGACGAGGACGTCGAGTTCGCCCTGTCCCATGTCGGCGAGGGCCTGTGTGCGGGCTTGCGGTGAGAGGGCCACCGGATCGACCATGGTCTCCTCCTCAGTGCTGCGGGCGCGCGCGGCCGGATCGGCCGGAACTTATTCGACCTTGGCCCAGTCGAGCGTGCGCTCCACCGCCCGCTTCCAGCCCTCGTACCCTTCCGCGCGCCGTTCCTCCGACCACTCGGGCGCCCAGCGCTTGGACTCCTGCCAGTGGGTGCGCAGTTCGTCCGTGTCGCGCCAGAAGCCGGTGGCGAGCCCGGCCGCGTAGGCGGCGCCGAGCGCGGTCGTCTCGGCGACGACGGGACGGCTGACCGGTACGCCGAGGACATCGGCCTGGGTCTGCATGCACAGGTCGTTGGCCGTGACTCCGCCGTCGACCTTGAGCACGTCGAGGTGGACGCCGGAGTCCTGCTCCATGGCTTCCACCACGTCGCGGCTCTGGTAGCAGATGGCCTCCAGGGTGGCCCGCGCCAGGTGTCCGTTGTCGTGGTAGCGAGCCAGACCGACGATCGCGCCGCGGGCGTCGGAGCGCCAGTACGGGGCGAACAGGCCGGAGAAGGCGGGCACGAAGTAGATGCCGCCGCTGTCCTCGACGGTGCGGGCCAGGCGTTCGCTCTCGGCGGCGTCACCGATGATCTTCAACTGGTCGCGCAGCCATTGCACGGCGGATCCGGTGACCGCGATGGATCCCTCGAGGGCATAGATCGCGGGGCTGTCGCCGAACTGGTACGCCACGGTGGTCAGGAGGCCGTGCTGCGAGCGGACCAGTTCCGTCCCGGTGTTGAGCACCAGGAAGTTGCCGGTTCCGTACGTGTTCTTCGCCTCGCCGGGCGCGTAGCAGACCTGCCCGACGGTGGCCGCCTGCTGGTCGCCGAGGACGCCGGTGATGGGAATGGCCTCGCGCAGCGGCCGGGAGGTGCGGGTCCGTCCGTACGCCTCCGGGTGGGAGGAGGGGTTGATGGTGGGCAGCATGGCCCGGGGTACGCCGAAGAAGCCGAGCAGTTCGTCGTCCCAGTCGAGGGTCTCCAGGTCCATGAGCATGGTGCGGCTGGCGTTGGTGACGTCGGTGGCGTGGACGCCGCCGTCGGGTCCGCCGGTGAGGTTCCACAGCACCCAGCAGTCGGTGTTGCCGAAGAGGGCGTGGCCCTGTTCGGCGGCCTCCCGCACGCCGTCGACGTTCTCCAGGATCCACTGGATCTTTCCGCCGGAGAAGTAGGTGGCCGGTGGCAGTCCCGCTTTACGTCGGATGACGTCGCCCTGGCCGCCACGCTCCAGTGCCGCGGCGATGGAGTCGGTACGGGTGTCCTGCCAGACGATGGCGTTGTAGTAAGGGCGGCCGGTGCGGGGGTCCCAGACGACGGTCGTCTCGCGCTGGTTGGTGATGCCGACGGCCGCCAGGTCGGAGGCGCCGAGGTTTCCGTGCCGGAGGGCGTTCTGGATCACCGAATTGGTGCGTTCCCAGATCTCCACCGGATCGTGTTCGACCCACCCCGAGCGCGGGAGGATCTGGGAGTGCTCCAGCTGGTGCCGCGCCACCTCGCTGCCGGCGTGGTCGAAGATCATGAAACGGGTGCTCGTGGTTCCCTGGTCCACTGCGCCGACGAAGTCAGCCATGGGTGCCGCCTCCTCTTGGGGATGCCGTGTGTGGGGGCTGTCGTCCGCGACGGGACGGGACGGGCCGTGCCGTGTCCCGCCCGCCGCGGACCCGGTCAGCTCTCTTCCGGTGCCGGTACGCGTCCGGGCGGCTCCGGTTCGGCGGTCGGCAGGAACCTGCCGATGAGCAACTTGTAGATACCCGCTCCCAGCACACCGCCGATGAACGGGCCGATGATCGGCACCCAGAAGTAGAAGTTGCCGTACTGATCTCTCCATGCCCCGCCGTACCCGGTGAGGAAGCTGGCCAGGCGGGGGCCGAGGTCACGGGCCGGATTGATCGCGTACCCGGCGTTGGTGCCCCATGCCATGCCGATCGCCACGACGATCAGGCCGACGATGAACGGGGCCAGGTTGGCGCCGGGAGGCGTGCCCAGCAGGTCCGTGACCGCGAAGATCAGCAGGAGCAGGATCGCGGTGCCGATGATCTGGTCGCGCAGTGCGCCCCACTCGGTCACCGGCAGGTTCGGGTTTCCGTTGGCCGGGAGCGTGGAGAAGACGCCCTGCGTCTTGATGGTGTGGCCGGGGTCGGCCTTGGCCAGAGCCTCGGTGTAATTCCAGCGGACGATCAGCGCGGCAACGAAGGCTCCGGCGATCTGGGCCAGCGCGTACGGGGCCACCCTGCTCCACGGGAAGCCCTTGAAAGTGGCCAGGGCGACCGTCACCGCGGGATTGAGGTGGGCGCCGCTCAGCCTTGCCGCGACGTAGACGCCCAGGGTCACGCCGAGACCCCAGGCCCAGGCGATGCTGTCGTGGTTTCCGAGGCCGCCCGCGGGGTCTGTCAGGGCTCCGCCGGCGACCACCTGGGCCACGACACCACAGCCGAAGAGAATGAGGATCATGGTGCCGGCGAATTCGGCCGAGAGCTCGCCGACCAGCCCATGTGCTTTGAGGCGCTCCTTCATGGGTGCCCGCTTCCCGCCGGCCCGAAGACCGGCATTCGACTGCCCCGAGCCCCCCGGTTCAGCGTAAGACGGGTCGCCCGTACCGGAAAGGCGAGGGCGGTCCCCGTCCCGCGGAGGCCGGTGCCCGCTTCGGTTTCCCCGATCCTTCCGCGAGGCGGTCGCCCGAGTTCTCGCGGATGTCCGCGGCATGGCAGCACACTGTTTGTAAGGCGTGCCCTCGCTGACGCGCCTGCCCGGCGCGCGGCGCTCGGTGCTCCGTGACGGCGCCGGGCCGCTCAGCCGCCGGCTCCGACCGGGAGGCACACGATGAAGATGTTGATCAACAGTCCGCAGACCGTGGTCGCGGACGCCCTGCGCGGGCTGGCCGCGGCCCACCCGGAACTGGACGTGGACGCCGACGCCCGGGTCGTCGTACGGCGGGACGCGCGGCAGGGCGGGCGGGTCGGTCTCGTCTCCGGTGGCGGCTCCGGACACGAGCCCTTGCACGCCGGCTTCGTCGGATACGGAATGTTGTCCGCCGCCTGTCCGGGCGAGGTGTTCACTTCCCCCGTGCCCGACCAGATGGTGCGGGCGGCCAAGGCCGTGGATTCCGGCCAGGGGGTGCTGTTCGTCGTCAAGAATTACACCGGGGACGTATTGAACTTCGACATGGCCGCCGAGCTCGCCGAGGAGGACGGCATCCGGGTCGAGCGGGTGCTGGTCAACGACGACGTCGCCGTGACCGACAGCCTCTACACCGCCGGGCGTCGCGGCACCGGGGCCACGCTCTTCGTTGAGAAGATCGCCGGGGCAGCGGCGGAGGAGGGTGCGCCGCTGGAGCAGGTCGCCGCGGTCGCCCGACGGGTCAACGAGGCCTCGGGCAGCTTCGGCGTGGCGCTGAGCGCCTGCACCACTCCTGCCAAGGGCAGTCCCACCTTCGACCTGCCGGACGGCGAGCTGGAGCTGGGCATCGGGATCCACGGCGAGCCGGGCCGGGAGCGGCGCCCGATGATGCCGGCGGGGGAGATCGCGGAGGTCGCGGTGGGCTCCGTGCTGGACGACATGGCGAACGCGACCCCGGCCGCCGACGGGCCGGTACTGGCCCTGGTGAACGGGATGGGCGCAACGCCGCTGCTGGAGCTGTACGGCTTCCACGCGGAGGTGGCCCGGGTGCTGGCGGCTCGGGGCGTCCCGGTGGCCCGGACCCTCGTGGGGAACTACGTCACCTCGTTGGACATGGCGGGGTGCTCGGTGACGCTGTGCCGGGCCGACGAGGAAATGCTGCGGCTGTGGGACGCGCCGGTGCAGACGGCAGCGCTGCGCTGGGGCCGCTGACCTCAGCGATGCTCCCCACGGGAGCATGGCTGAGGTCAGCAGATCGCCCTCGCCGAGATGCTCCAGGCGGTCGGCCGCGGCTGATGCCTGGAACTGGCTCCGTTGCTACGCCGGCGCGCGGAGCAACTGAGGTCTTCTCGGCAACGTGACGGTTGCGGTGTGTGACAGGGTGCGGGTGCCCGCTGGCGGCCTAGTTCTGCGGTGCCAGGGTGCGTAGGACGTCGAACTCGTTGCCCTCGGGGTCTGCCATGACTACCCAGTTTCCGTCTGAGCCCTGGCCCGCATCCGTCTTGGTGGCGCCGAGGCCGAGCAATCTGGTCACCTCGTCCTCGGTGCTGCCGTCGATCGGGCTGACATCGAGGTGAAGCCGGTTCTTCACGGTCTTGCCCTCGGGCACCTGGATGAACAGCAGGGTGGGCGGCATCTGGCGGGCCCGGACATCCTCGACGGTCGGCACCCAGGAGCCGATCTCGACCTTGCCCTCGCTCCGGTCGATCACCTTGAAGTCCAGGACCTCGCACCAGAAGGCCGCGAGCCTCTCCGGATCGTGGCAGTCAACGGCCAACTCGGTGAACCTACTTGTCATGACTCTCCCAGATAGTGCGGACGGAGCTCAGAGTATTGGCTGGGCCGCCCGTCCGACAGATCCGCGATCTTCTTGACCGACTGGGGTGATCAGACGGGCTTGACCCGGCATCAGATACGCGAGAAGCCCCTGGCGGGAACAGGTCTGCGAAGATCACGTTCCGGAACCCAGAGGCTTCACGCGTTGACCAGCATCACCTGCACCGCAACACTCGACACCGGAAGGGAGACCGCCGAGACGCTCGCCCGGCTCTTGCGCGAGCATCGCAAACGGCTCGGCACCCGCAAGGACACGCGGTCCCTGGGCGCCTTCAAGCAGGGTGTCCTGATGCTGCGGTGGTCCGTCGATGGAACCCGGCTGACCCAACTCGCCCGGGACAACGGGGTATCGGTACCCACCGCGTACCGCTACGTGCACGAGGGGCTGACCGTACTCGCCGACCACGCCCCGGATCTGTCCACCGCGCTGGAACGGGCGGTGGCCGCCGGCCACACCATCTCAATCTGGACGGCACCGTCATCCGTACCGACCGCATCGCCGCCCCCGGCCCCAACAGCGCCGGACCTCTGGTGGTCCGGGAAGCACAAGCACCACGGCGGCAACGTCCAGGTCATCTCCGCCCCCGACGGCTGGCCGATCTGGGTCTCCCCGGTCCGCCCCGGCCGCGAGCATGACACCACCTGCGCCCGCACCCTCGGCCTGGTCGACGCCCTCAACCGGCTCGCCTCCACGCTGGACATTCCCACCCTGACCGACCTCGGCTACGAGAATGTCGGCGACGGCTTCCGCCACCCGGTCACGAAGCCCAATGGCGGCGAACTCGACGACGCGCAGGGGACGTTCAACTCGGTCATTGGAGGCGTTGATGCGGTCGTCGAGCGGGCCAACGCCTTGCTCAAGGTCACCTTCAAGGCTCTGCGCTCCGTGTCAGCCTCGACCCAAGCGGCATCACCCGGATCGCCCGAGCCGCCCTCGTCCTGCCCCAGCTGGAGCGCGGCCGCACCACCTGAAGAAAGATCACGAACCGTAACGAGATGTTACCGAGAAGGGTTCACTGAGCGGAGGTCGTCCCCCCGGTCCAGGTTCCGTGAGCCGTCCGCGGCATCACGTGCACCGGTCAAGAGCAGCGATGCCGGTCAGTTGTCAGTCGCCTCCAGGCAGGCGCATTGCGTCAGGCGCAGGGGCCTGCCTTGAAGACTCCTGGCTTGTGCGGACGCGGGCCGGCCTGAAGATCGCGATGAGACCGTCCTCGGTGGCCTAAAAGAGCGCTCTATCCCGTAGATGGTGTTTGGTAAGGCGGCGACTCAGGGTCGTGGTGTGGCTCGGATCGGCTGAGGGGTTCAATGCGGGTATGGAGAAAGCCTTGTGGGACAGACTCTCGGTCGACGTCCGGGTAGAGGTGGACCGCCTCATTGCCGCCGAGCGGAACGTGCAGGCCATTGCGTTGATGCGCGAGCGCGCTGAGCTGCCTCGACCACGCCGACCAGGGGATCCGAGTCATGAGTAACGAGGGTTCGCCGCGCGCCTGCATGCTCTGCGAACGGGTGCAGGGCTCAGCCAGGAGGAGCTGGCGCAGACCGCGGGGTTGAGCGTGCGGGCCCTTTCGGACCTGGAACGCGGACGCTCCCGGGGGGCCGCAGCGCCGCACCGTCCAAGCCCTGGCCACCGCCCTGGACCTGGACGATGCGGCCGCCGCCGAACTGGAACACGCCGCCAGCCTCGGCCGCCCCCGCTCCGGAGCCGGGCCCGCCACCCAGTCAGAGACACAGCCCGTCCCTCAACCCTCCAACTGCCGTGCGACCTCGGCGACTTCACTGCCAGCGGCCTTGCCCTGGACCGGCTCCGTGCCCTGGCCGAACACCTCGACCCCGCTCACCCACCCGTTGCCGTGGTCAGCGGACAGCCCGGCCTTGGCAAGACCGCCTTCGCCGTCCACGCCGCCCACACCCTCGCCCCCACTTCCCGCACGGCCAGTACGCCATCGACCTGCGCGGCATGGACCCCCACCTCACCCCGCCGCGCGACGCGCTCGCCCGGCTCCTGCGCGCCCTCGGCACCGCCGACAGCGCCATCCCCACCACCACCGAGGACCGCAGCGGCCTCCTGCGCTCCCTGCTGCGCGACCGCCGGATCCTCCTCCTGGACAACGCCGCCGACGAGAACCAAGTCCGCCCCCTGCTGCCCGGCCACAGCGCCACCCTCACCGTCATCACCAGCCGCAACACCCTGGCCCGCCTCGAAGCAGTCCACCGCCCCGAACTCACGCTGCTGCGCCGCGAGGAAGCCGTCGAACTCCTCACCCGCGTCATCGGCCCCGAACGGGTGCGCCGCGAGAGCCAGGCCGCCCGCGCCCTCCCCGACCTGTGCGGCCACCTCCCTCTCGCCGTCCGCATCGCCGCACAACGCCTCGCCGCCCGCCCCGGCGAACACCTCACCAAACTCGCAACCCAGCTCGCCGAAAACACCACACGCCTGGACACCCTGCAAGCCGGCTCACTGCAGGTCCGCGCAGCCTTCGCCCTGTCCTATCGGCAACTGCCCCCCCATCCACCCGCACCGTCTTCCGCCGCGCCTCGCTCGCCGCCGGCCCCGACTTCAGCCCTCAGAGCGCCGCCCTCCTGGCAGGACTGCCCCTGCGCGAAGCCGCCAAATGCGCACACGACCTCACCGACGCCGGACTGCTCCAGCCCCACCCCACCACCGACCGCTACCGCTTCCACGACCTCCTCCACCTCCTCGCCGCCGAACAACTCGCCGAAGAGGGCGAGCCTGCACAGACCATCGCCGCCCAGAACCGGGCCGACCTCTGGACACTGCACCGCGCGACGGCCGCAGCCCAGCCCACCTCTTTGACACCGCACCCCACCCGGACACCAGCCCCACCCCCGACCCCGATCCCGCCACCGCACCCGTCGACCACGAACAGGCACGGGTCTGGCTGGAGGCCGAGAAGGCCCAGTGGCTCGCCGCCCTGGGCCGCGCCCAAGCCCGCGGCCTGCACCAACAGGTCATCGATACCGCCGAGGCGATGCACTGGTTATCCGACCGCACCCCGCACTGGGAAGCGTGGGCACAGGTTCTTCCAGTGGGCCGCCGACTCTGCCCGCGCCCTGGGCAGCAAACGCGACGAGGCCGTCCACCTCAACTACCTGGTCTGGGTCTACAACATGTGTCTCTACGACCACACCGCCGCCCTGACCACCGCACAGGCGGCCCTGGCCGCAGCGCGCGAAAGCGGCGACCAGCTCCAGGTCGGCTGGGCCCTGGGCTACGCCGCCGGCGTGCTCCACCGGCTCGGACGAACCAGCGAATCCATCACCTGGCTCCAAGCAGCCGCCTCCCACCTCAGCAGGCAGACCGGCCCACAGAGCCGCCTCGCCGAACTCACCGTCCTCAACACCCTCGGCCAGTACCTGCGCCAGACCGGCCGCGCCGAGGAAGCCCTGACCATCCACCACCGCAGCGAAGCCATCTGCCAAGCCGGCGTCCCCGGAAAGCCCCAGGAACTGATCGGCCTCTACCTCGCCGTAACCCGCCAGCACATCGGCAACGACCTCGCCGCCCTCCACCGATGGAACGAAGCAGAACACCCCCTGAGCTACGCACTCACCCACTTCCAGGCAGCGCAGATGCCCGCCTGGAGCGAACCGGCCCGCCTCGACCTCGGCATCGTCCTGCGCCATCTCGCGCGCCACCACGAAGCCCACGCAGCCCTGACCGCCGCACGCCAATCGCTCGTCCGGCTCAACAACCCCCGCACATCCGAAGCCGCCGACCACCTCCACCAACTCAACCGGACGCTCGACGCTGCAGGTCACTCAACCGACTGAGGGGGGCGAAGGCTGCTCATCATGCTCCAGGCGACCGTCCTCACCATCGCCGGACTGCCGGACTTCGCCATCGCGCATTCCTCGGGGGTACTGCCGCCGGGCCTTTGCCTTGGGCTTGGCGACGGGGCGCACGACGCGCCTCGGCGGGGTGGCCTTGCGCGGCTGCGCTGCGGCCGTCCGACGGGGTGCCGGCTCGGCGTGCCGGTCCTGGCCTGATGCCTCGCGGGCGGCGGGGGCGGGTCGGTCGGCGCCAGCTGCACGGTCCGCCTCGGGAACGGTGTCGGCCGCGGCGGTGGGGCGGGCTCGGGCAGGCGGGAGAGAGGCAGTACCGGCCCGGTGCACGGCCGTGCGGGGCGTGGTTCCAGGGCGTCCGCTGCATGATCGGGCAGGCCAAGACGGGCGTGCCGTGACACCATGCCGAACTGGCCCGGTGACCTGAGCCGGAGACTCCCTGCCTGTTCTGGCGAGAATGAACCATGAACCATCTCTTGCACCTCGACCGCACGCTCGATGAGCTGGACCCACCGCGCTGGACGCCTCCTGCCTGCGACGCGACCCATCTGGTCCGCAAGGTCCATGAGTTGCGGCGTGTTCCGCTGGGCGAACTCGAGCCGGCGGATCTACGGACCCTCATCTCGCAGCAGGTGGCGCTCCCGTACGTGCTTCCGATCGCGGTGCGCTTGGTGCTTGAGGAGCCGCTGCTCGACGCCTACTTCTACGAGGGTGACCTCCTGCTTGCCACCGTCAATGTCCCCGTTTCGGCCTGGTCCCTGTTGCCGGACATCGCCGCGCGACTGAGTGCCGTGATCACTGCATTGCCGGAGGCAGTGGTTGCAGGCTTGCCCCGCGGCGCCACCGAGGAAATCGCCCGATTCGTCGCGCGCGCCGAATCGCTTCGCTGATGAAGGCGCGGGTGAAGGATGCCCCGACTTCCTTGTGTGGGTGGGGCGCGGTCGATGCCTGGTCGGGCGGGTGTTGGGGGAGGCTGGGAGGACGGCGGCGTGGGTCGTGTCAGTGGCCGGGGGCATGATGGTGATCATGGTTTCGATCCTGCCCCTGACCCTGCCCGCGTCCGTCGTCGACGGGCACCGTGTCGATCTGACCGCCCGGCCCTCCGACGGGTGGGGGTTCAGGGCATACGACGCTGTCGCGAACGCGGCCGGTGAGACGTACGCGCTGTGCGCGGCGGTCCGCTATCGGCCGCAGGAAGTCGCCTCCCACGACCCCTTCGGGCAGAACTTCACGTACCACCTGATCATCCGGTATGACGTCGACGGGACGCCCACCGCCACGGCCCTGCTCGGCGGTCCGACGCCCGGCAACGTCCCGACGGGGCTCACCGAGGGCTCGGACTTCGACCTGGCCGTCCTCCCGGACGGGACGGTAGCGGTCAGCTCCAAGCCGGGGAACACCCACCTCTTCTCGGCCAGTCTGGACCGCCTCGTGGAGTCCTGGCGCTCGCCATGGGGATGGGAGGAGGAAACGGAGCGCACGGGTGATCCGTTCGCCGTCTCGGTGGACGTCACGCCCTCCGGCCGGCTGCTGTGCGCGACGACCGAGTACGGGGTGTCCAACCGGGCCGGGAGGGTCACCAACCTGGTCTCGCTCTCCGAGCCGGGCAGCACGCTCGGCCCCGGAGCCAAGGCCACCCTGCGGGCCATCGCGACGCACGACGCGCGCACCGACCGGCAGACCGCGGCCGACCGGAACCCGCACGTCGTCTTCGACGGCGCCCCCGTCGGCGGCGCGAACCGGCCCTCCCCCTCGCTGACCGAGATGGTCTCCACGGACGACCGAGCCCGCTACGACTACGCGGACTGCCGGATGGGCCGCCCGGCGGCGATGGGCGACGACCTGTTCGTCGTCCCCGTCTTCGGCCGGACGTACCGGTCGGGCAGCCGCGGGCAGGTGTTCTCGTTCCTGCTGCTCGACGGGCAGGGCGCGGCGCGGGGGAAGCTGGAGGGAATGCACCGCTACGAGGACAGTCCGTTCACCGGGCTCTGCTACACCGTGGCGGGCGACGCGTACCGGGCGCGGGCCTTCCACCTCAACCGCTACGGCCTGTACGCGTGGGACGCCGAGGGGCGGATGCGGGCCCGGATCCCCACCGGGGACGCGCCCTTCAAGGCGCTCACCCACTTCGCCCTGATGGACTGCACCCCCGCCGGCGAGCTGCTGCTGGTCCACCACAAGCAGCACCTGCTGCTGCGCGTGCCGGTGCCGGAGGACCTCGGCGACCTGGAGGACGCGGTGCGGGCCGCCCTGAAGGGCTACGGTCCTGCGCGCAACGCGCTCAAGCGGCAGTACGCCCCGGTGAACTGGCACTGGGTGGCGGGGGCGGCGCCGGTGCACCGCTTCTGAGGCGCGCGGGGGCTCGGGCAAGAGGGGCCGTTCTTTTCGGTCCGGTGGGGGCCCGAGGTTACTCGCTGCGTCTCTCAGGTGGGCCAGTTGACCTGCCCGCTCTTGACCTGAAGTGCATCTGGAACCTCGGCTTCATAGAACCTGAGGGATCCGATCCCGACTGAGCTATCCCTGAGTTGGTGCGTTTCGTGAGCCCTTGCGGCCAGCCAGCAGAGCAGCTCGCCGACCTTCTCGAACTCGTCGGGGTGGATCTCCTGGCGGGACGTCAGCGACCAGCCCTTCCACGGCAGGTCCGCGCGGGGGGCCAGTGCCGAGCAGAGCACACCACCCACCCGCCATGCCGCGCCCCGCCCGGCCAGCAGCGGATTGGGGTCGTCCTCAATCACCGGGATTCCCGAGCCGTCTTCCACCACGACTGGGAACTCGGTGACGATGGACAGGCGCTCCGGCTGGGGCCCGATCCCCAGATGCCAGCTCAGCTCGGCGAGTTCCTGCTCGGACATCTCGTCCCTCAGGTCGACGGCAATCATCAGCTCATAAATGTCACTCACCCGGTGAACCCTACGACTGGCCCCTGACAAGCTGTCGCTGGTCAGGGAAACTGAGCAGTCGTCACGCTCCTGACCAACGGCTGGCCTGAAGACGACTGCACCGACGTTCCACGAACAGATCGGGGCACTCAGCACTGCTCTGGGCACGCTTCGCGCGTCGCTGGAGAAAGCGGGCGCTGCCTGGGGAGACGACGACCCGGGCAAAAAGTTCCACGACAAGAACGGCCGATCGTCGCACAGATCGAGAAGTCGGCAGGCATCATCAAAGAAGGCTTGGCGAGCATCCATACGGCCATGACCGACATGGCAGACGGCCACATAGAAAACGATGCCCTGGTCGGGTCAATGTTCCGCAAGATCGCCACTGTGCCCCACGGGGATCCTGGCGGCCCGGACCGTCGGCAGTGAGCACCGGCGACAAGGTTCGGAAGGTCGTCACCGAGGTCACCGGAATCGAGTGGCCTGCCGGCGACGTCGGAAAACTGCGCAACATCGCGAGCGCCTGGCGCAAGTTCGCGGATGACATGGAAGGCGTCGCGGCAGCTGCCAGCAAGGCTGCCCAGACAAGACCTCCGTGTACCAGCGCTGGAAGACCCGCGAAAACCTCATCTTCGACGCACTCGCCACGCACACCGAGCAGGCGCTGCCCACAGCCAACACCGGGGCGGTCCGACAGGACCTGTGCGAGCAATCCGGGAGGAAGGCGCCCTGGAAGAGAGGCGGCGCGCGTACTGGCAGGCTCGCCTGGAGCGCGCCGAAATCCTCGTCCAGCGAGGCATCGACCGCGGCGAACTAGTACTGCAACGGTGTTTGCCGTGACGGTTGGGCAGTTCGGTCGTTGTTCAGTTCATGGGTGGGGAACTTGTTGATGCCCGGTTGTGGGCTGGTGAACTGAAGGCTTTGCACGAGCGGTTCGTGCATCGTTTCTCCAGGTCGGAGCCGCGGGAGTCGGCTCTTGCCTATATGCGGGGGCTGGTGGCTCCGTTGGAGCGGAAGAACGGGTGGACGCTTGCCGAGGAGGCTGGGCATGAGGGTCCGGACCGGATCCATCGGTTGCTGAACCGGATCGACTGGAACGCCGATGAGGTCCTGGACGACATGCGGGACTACGTGGTTGAGCATCTCGGCGACGCGGAAGCGGTGCTGATCGTGGACGACACCGGATTCCTGAAGAAGGGTGTCCGCTCGGCCGGGGTCCAACGCCAGTACTCCGGAACCGCCGGGCGGACAGAAAACTCCCAGATCGGAGTGTTCCTCGCCTATGCCGGCGGCCGGGGCCGCACGTTGATCGACCGCCGCCTGTATCTGCCTACCTCATGGACGGAAGACCGGGAACGGTGCCGGGCTGCCGGCATTGAGGACACGGTCGCCTTCGAGACGAAGGTGGTGATGGCCAAGGCCATGGTCCACCGGGCGATCACAGGCCGGATTCCGTTCCGGTGGGTGACCGCGGATGCCGCTTACGGCTTCTCCAAGGGCTGGCGCACCGAGCTCGAGCGGGCGGATGTCTTCCACGTCATGGCCACCACCCGGCACGACACCGTCGTCACCCGCTGGGCCATCGACCACCCCGTCCACGACCTGTTCCCCGCCCTGCCCCGGCAGAAGTGGAAGCGCCGTTCCTGCGGCGATGGTGCCCATGGCCCGCGGCTCTATGACTGGGCGAGGGTCGAGGTGAGGCCCTGGCACCGCGAGGACCGCCGGCACTGGGTGATCGCCCGCCGAAGTGTCCGCAGGCCCGAGGAGATCTCCTACTACATCGCCTACTGCCCGGCCGAGACCACACTGGATGAGCTGATCCGCGTCGCGGGAAGCCGGTGGGCGGTCGAGGAATGCTTCCAGACTGCGAAACAGGAGTGCGGCCTGGACGACTACCAGGTCCGCCGCTACGACGGCTGGCACCGCCACATGACCCTGGCCATGGCCGCACACGCCTGCCTCACCCTCCTGCGAGCCCGCGAACTCGAGACGGGTAAAGCAGAAACGGATCCCCACAGCTCGTACCCCTCACCCTCCCCGAACTCCGACGCCTGATCAGCCGCCTCACCCGGCCCCGCCCGACCATCGACCACATCCTGCACTGGTCACACTGGCGTCGCAGACGACAACACCAAGCCCGCGTCAGCCACTACAAACGACGCGGCCACACACCACCAGAAACTACCCAACCATCACGACAAGCACCGTTGCAGTACTAAGCCCTCATCCTCCCTGCTACGTGGCTGAGGGGTCGCCGGCGGCGGGACCGGTCTGAAGTCGTCCCACAGATAACGCCCTATAATCTGTGGCATCACTCAGCGCGACCTGCGGCGAACGACCGCGCTGATAGGCGCCGTGACGGTCGGTGGGACCATCGGAGGGACGGTGCTCGGGTCGTGGCTCGAGGCCCGTGGCGGCCGCAGTCGGAACGCACCTGCTTGAGCTTGTCGATGAGGGCCGAGTACCCAACAAGCTGCTTGCGCTGGCGCTTGATTTCGGTTGCCCGTTCTCGATTCTCCGCGTGCCGCCGTTCGACAGCGGCCAGTTCCTCGGACATCGACGCCGAGGACAGCGAATATTCCTCGTGGCGGAGCCGGGTGTCCCGCTCGTAGAGGTCGGTTCCCGCGGCATTCAGGGCCACCGCCAGTGCGTCCTCCGCCGGCTTCGCGGTGACTGGGTCGTCGACGACGAACACCGTCTTCACCTCTCCGGTATCCGGGTCCACCATCTCCTTGCGCTGACCGGGGAGGTTGACGGGGATGGATTCGGGCGGCTTGATGCCCTGCAGTTTTCACGAACTCGCGGGGGTCTAGGGGTGCCGTTAACGAACGGCGAATCAACCGACATGTAGCTGAGTGCGATGCTCAGGCCGTGGGGTCGACCCCGGCGAGGATGCGGTAGACGGTGGCGACCGAGGGGTGATCACCCTTGTTCTTTGCGGGCGATCTCGGGGATGGTGGCGCGGCTCGGCATGGGGCACGTGTTACTCCTGGGATCGCGTGAACAGCTCTCTCGCCCCGATGATGTGGCTGAAGGGGCTGGTCAGCGCTGGCTCTTGATCTCGCCCAGCGTCTGTTCGACCGGGCCCGCCAAGACGTCGAACAGGCCGTAGCGGTTCCGCATCTCGCGGATCGTCCGTTCGGAGAATGTGCGACCTTCCTCACCCACCGGCGCGATGACCGGCGCCACGTCTGCACCGTGTGGCCCAAAGCGCCAATAGGTAGTGACACGGCGCCGTTCTCTCGTATAATTATCGATCGCATTGTTTTCTTGCATCGGAGCCGTTTGGACGATGACGTCATTCTCTTCATGTCCTTCCTTCACCCAATGGGGCAGCTCGACGCCCCGCCACGAGTATCCAGGCGTTCCGAAATTTCCCATAACGAGCTTGTCTTTACGCGCCAGACTCAGGGTTGCGTAGAAGGTCAGCTTGTCGAAATTCGTGTCGATGGGAAGTTGAACAACGGTTCGCGTGAGCGACTCGCCTCTCGCCTCGACCCAGTTTCCGGCGGGGATCCATGGCTGGGCCGCTACCAGCTTGCCGGGCTGGTAGACCTCCCTGCGGGTGAGCGGGTGCTTCTCCCGGTATATGGCCCATTGCTCAGCACCTTCCCGCCACTTCGAGGGGGCCAGGTCCGTCGGGGTCACCGTCACGTCCTCTCCCATGGCATGGAACTCGGTGCCCAGCACATAGAAACTCACATCGCTGTGGTTCACGAGCTTGATGTCGACCGGCACGGAGAACGCCTTGCGGTCCACACTGAGCACCCCCTTGCCCACGTTCAGCTGCACGAGAGGGGCGACATCTCGCCGGTACGGCTGAAAGAGGTACTGGTAGCTGAAATTGGCGACCGCCACGATCGTGGAGACGATGAGTGCCGCAGCCACCCGCTTCGGAGTGGGGATCTCATCCAGTCTTCGCCACACCTGGATGACAGCCAATAGCGAACCCACGCTGAGCGCAATGGACAGGACCATGTAGCCGACCCTCTCGCCGTCATTCCATGTCTGAAACGCGAGCAAGACGTTCGTCAACAACGCCACGCCGGTACTGATCAGCGCGACCACTCCAAAGTTGGATACCGGCCCTCGGACCCAACAGTCCACGACTGCGGCAACACCCACGACCATGGTGAGGGCCGCCAGCATGAGGGCCGCTCCGGTGACGTAACCCGGGAAAGTCAGAGTATCCCTGAAGTCCTTGAAGCCGCACCAACCCACCGGTAGCGCCGTCAGGAGCAGGACCAGTACAACCCAGGCCATTTCCGCCCGTGAGTATTTGGATTTTGTAAGGCCCCGTCGTACCATCACGTGCGAGCCGGAGTGGGACCCCGAGTCGCGCTCTAATGAATTCGTCACATTATCACCTCCTGGCGATACGCCGGAATTCGATCATTATGCCCCAATCTGATCCACGTGGTCACTATCCGCATTCCGCCTGTCGGCCTAAGCCTATTTCTCTTGGAGAGCAGCCGGAGTACGCCAGAAACAGGAAATAGCGCTGCGGCGAGCGCGATCTGACGCTTGGAGGCTCGTCTACTGATCACCCGGTCGGATGGTCTTCGTATGGGTTGCGGCGGGTTTCTGTACGGCCTTTCCCTGGTCACACGCCCGTGAACGGGTGCGACGGTTCGGGAGTCGTGTCGGCCTGCGAGCTACATGGCTGCGACCGTAGAGCTCGTAACACGATCATGAGTAGGGCTTGTTGAGGCGTCGCCAGCAGATGAGGCTGCAGGCGAGGGAGACGGGCGCGTCGTGGAGTTCGGTGCGGCGTTCCCATCGGACGGCGAGTCGTTTGAAGTGGTGGAGCAGGGCGAAGGTCCGTTCCACGACGTAGCGGAGCTTGCCCATACCCTTGATGTTCGGGGCTCCCTTGCGGGAGATAACCGGCAGGATCCGGCGTTTACGCAGCTCCTCGCGGTTGGGGTTGGAGTCGTAGCCCTCGTCTCCGAGCAGGGCCTCGGGACCACGGCGCGGACGGCCGGGTCGGCCCGCCACAGGTGGGATGCCGTCGACCAGGGCGAGGGTCTGGGTGACGTCGTTGACGTTCGCCACGGTCGTGATGACTTTGAGCGGAGTGCCGCGTCCGTCGCAGATCAGGTGGTGTTTGCTGCCCGTCTTCCGCCGGTCGACCGGCGACGGACCGGCGACGGACCGGTGTCGGCGCCCCGTTACCGTCTTCGTGGCCTCGCAATGGGGCTCCCGGCCTTCGGCCCCGGTATGACTTGAGCCCCCAGTCGAGATGATCGAAAAGGTGGTGTCGCCGCTGTCGGAGGCATTGGCAGACCGCTGATTAGAGGCACGAGCGCCGGACCCGTGGATGGGCGAGGCAGTCTCTTCGTCACGTGGATGCCGGCACGCTGATGCCGCAGGTGAGGCTGGGGAACAGGCGAGGGCGGGAGCAACAGTCGTGACGGACGAAACTGACGTCGGCGTCTATCTGGGGCTGGATGTCGGCAAGGGCGAACATCATGCCACCACCGTCAATCGCGTTGGGAAGAAGGTCTTCGACAAGCCGCTGCCCAACAGCGAACCGAATCTGCGGGAGCTGTTCGACAAGCTCCAGGCCAAGCACGGGACGGTGCTGATGGTCGTCGACCAGCCGGCTTCCGTCGGCGCTCTGCCCCTGGCAGTCGCCCGGGATGCGGGATGCGGGATGCCAGGTCGCCTACCTGCCCGGACTGACGATGCGGCGGATCGCCGATCTCTACCCTGGTGAGGCCAAGACCGACGCCAGTGACGCGTTCATCATCGCGGACGCCGCCAGAGCAATTCCCCACACCCTGCGGACGATCGATCCCGCCGATGAGACGGTCGCCGAACTTGCGATGATTGCGGGCTTCGACGACGACCTGTCAGGCGAGTCCACCCGGATCGCCAACCGGCTCCGCTGCCTGCTCACACAGATCCATCCGTCGCTCGAGCGGGTCCTGGGCCCGCGGATCCAGCATCCGGCAGTGCTCAGGCTTCTGGACCAGTTCGGCTCACCCGCCCAGATCCGCAAAGCCGGAAAACGGCGGCTGGTCACACTGATACGGCCGAAGGCACGGCGGATGGCCGAGCGGCTGGTCGACGACATCTTCACCGCACTCGACGAGCAGACCGTCGTCGTCCCCGGCACCGACGCAGCCGCACTGATCGTCCCCAGTCTCGCGAGTTCACTCCAGGCAGTGCTTGACCAGTGCAAACTCCTCGCGGCCCGGATCGAGGAACTCCTGGACGCCCACCCTCTTTCCCAGGTCCTGATCTCGATGCCCGGCACCGGGGTCAGGACCGCGGCCCACATCCTCATCGACGTCGGTGACGGCAGTGGCTTCGCCACCGCCGGACACCTCGCCGCCTACGCCGGCCTGGCACCCGTGACCCGGAACTCCGGCTCATCCATCCGCGGCGAGCACCCCTCGAAACGCGGCAACAAAAAGCTCAAGAGGGCCAACTCCTCGGCCAGTTCGGTGATCACTGGGAGGTCGAAGGCCAGCGCGTGGCAGCTGGAGCGCGGGACACTGCGCCGGGCCTGTCGCCCATTTGGCCCGGGAGGTGAAGTGAGCTCCTGGTGCTGGGACTTCATCTCCGAGGCGGCGCCGGCGCATGTGCCGTCAGGCACCCTCGGCGTCAGCCTGATCGAAATGCCTGGCGAGGACTCGGACCGTACAGGTACGCTCCACACCGGGTTGGGCATGAGGCCGGCGCCTGTGGCGCTGCCGAGACCGCATTGCGGACAGCTGACCGCGTCCAGCCGCGAAGACGCACCGGCAGGTAGGTCTCGACGCATCGCTCGTCGGCCGGTTGCTATCGCGCGACCATCTTCCTGGTGGGCGGACGGCAATCAATGAAGTCCGCTACGTGATTACTGACCAGCCCACCGACACCGATGACCACGCGGTGGCCACCTCTGCCCGGCTGGAGGAGCGTGCCGCCGACACCAACGCACAGGCCGGAGCTCCGGCCGAGGAGAGGCGCAACACATATGAACAGCCAGGAATACACGGACGTCTGGTTCCGCACCTACCTGCCGCTCGAAGACATCGCGGCAGCACTTGACGCGTCGGTTCGCACGGCCGACGAGGAGAACTACTGGGAGTGGGTCATAGCCGACCTCACGGGCATCGACATCGACATCACGCGCACCCATACCACGGCCCCCGAGAACACCGATACCCGCATCTTCCGCGTCGGACATCCCACGGGTGGGCGGGAGATTCCCGAGTACACGCTCCATCAGATCGTCGCCGGCCTCCAACGCGCCGGGGTAGACCCGGTCTACCTGGGCGAGTGGAAATATCTGGACGGCAACGAGTTCGACCACGTGGTCCACAAGATGATCACATGGCGGGCACCCCACCCGGACGGCGACGCCTGACGGCGGCACTCCAGGCTGGGGCGAACCTGTGCCTCCACCTTCGCGAACATTGCGACAACAAGTGTGACGGCGGGCCCCGAGCAGCATCGTGCCGATCACCGGAGCCACCGACTCGCGCGCCGACTGTGCTGATCCGCTCCAGAACCAGCCACTTTCGCTGGAGGAGCAGGGGCGGCACGCCCATCGTTGCCTATACCGTACTGCGACGCGCTCCTATGGGGGCCTGCGAGAGCAGCGACACCCCGGTGTCGAGGCGGCCGGCGTTGTCGATGGTCGCTCGCTCGGCGTCCCTCGACATGGTCTGCATTTCCTGGTACAGCCAGAAGAACTCGTCGAGGTCGGCCGCGGTGGAGCGCATCCGCTGATACAGGGCGCAGAAGTGGGGATCGTGGTGCAGCGGACGTATGGGGGCGATGTGGAGCGCCACGCAGTCGTTGAAGCCAGCTGCCACCGTGGCGTCGAGGTGGAAGATGCCCTGGTCCGCCTGTCCGCCTGTCCGCGTGCGATGGCCAGGCCGCCGAGGAATTCACGCGCGGGCGAGGAGGAAGCATCGTGCCCCGGTACCACCGCGGCGGCACCGTGGGTCAGGAGAGCCACCAGCAGTTCGTGAACCCGGGCGGCCAGGGAGGTAACGGTGTCGACCATTGATCTCCTTGGACCCCGGCGGTGAAGAGCGAAAGGGGTGTTGAATCTGTGGCGATTCCCTTGGAGATGACGGGCGGCCGGGGTGAGCGGTTCCTGCTCCAGCTTCGGTCTCGAGCGTCTGGCCGTTCGCCGGCCCCATCACGTGCGCGAGACTGCCGTCATGAGCACGTGGCACCAGCTGGGCACCGAGTCTGACGGCCCCACTCCCGTTACAGATGTGTTGGCGTGCGTTGGCGGGCCGGCCTTGCTGCGTGGGGAGCGGGCCGGACCTCGCCCGTGAACCTTGGATGGCGGCCCGCAACAGCAGTGCTCGCCAGCCCCAAGGTCGGATTTGTCACACCGAGGCGCTACAGTGTGCGCCGCGGTTGAGACGGCTGACCACCGACTCCTCGGGCAGGGCCCACCGCAGCACTCTCTTGACATGACGTCAGGGGCATACGGGGGCCGGCCGTCGGCTGTTGCGGCGCGTCCCCGTTCAGTAACCGAGAAACAGCCAGGAGATCCATGAGAAAGAGAGCGCGGAGAGCGAGCATTCTCGCCGCCGCCACCGCCGTCGCGGCCACGAGCATGTTCATGGCCGCACCGAACGCCAGCGCGGGCACGTCCGAAATCGTGAACGCCGGCTTCGAGAGCGGCAACGCGTCCTGGAACGAGAAGGTGACCCCCTTCGCAGGGCACCCCATCAACAACTCCTCCGGGTGGCCGGCCCACACGGGTGCTGGCAAGGCGGAGCTGGGCGGCCAGGGCCTGACCGGCATAAGCCGTATCTCGCAGCAGGTCACGGTCCCGGCGTACCGGGTTCCGGTGCTGTCGTTCTGGGTGCGCAGCGATGTGGTTTCCGGCGGGGCGAGCGGCTTCGGCTTCCGCCAGCTGATCGTGGAGGCCACGGCGGAGGACGGCACGCCCTATGAGCTGCACGACCGCATGAACAAGGCCGGGACCAACGGTTCTTACGAGAAGGTGACGGTCACATTGCCCGACGCCTTCTACAGTTCGTCTCCGCAGAAGGTGAACATCAGCTTCATGGCGATCGAGGACGCGGCGAACCGGATGCCGTTCCTGATCGACGACGTGAGCATGGAGTACCGCCTCAAGGCGATCGACCGTCCGGTGGTCATTCCGGGCGGGATCTTCCGGCCCATCGGGGGCTGATCTCCCCGGCCGGGCGGGGCGGCGCGGCCCACGTGTTACCACGGTGGCCGCGCCGCGATGCCGTCATTCGTCGGCCGGTGATCGGCGTCCGTGCTGCTGACCGGCGGCGCGGACGCCGGCGGCGAGACGCTGCCGCTCTCCAAGATCCGTGCGGTGCGGACCAGCCAAGGCAGACGTGCGGCCCAGGCGGCCGCCACAGGGGAGGCTGGGCGAGGCGCTGTCTGGCGGACCGCGCGTCTGGCACTGGGTACTGGGCCACGCGCGGTGCCCGAAAGTGCGGCTCGGCAGCGGACCAGCGGTGCGTAGGAGGTGTGGCCGCGGGTGCCCTCTCACGTACGCGGGTAGCCCTCGGCACCCTGCGTCCGGACAGGCAGGTCCGTTGCGATGGCTGTTGTCCTGGTCCTGCGGTGGGCTGGCGTTATCCTCGAGCTCCCGTCCCGGGCGGCTCGGCCGCTGGGGAAGGGGTCCGGCACCGGGGAAGTCGGCTGCTCCGGGTTGTCGGTGGTGTCATAGATCATGTTTGGATGACTCATCGAACGCAGGACACTGACACTGCTCCCCTCGGACCCGAGACCGGGATTGCCTGGCTCGCGGCGCCCCGCTGGATTCCTTTCGGCGGATACAACGTGGTGATGGCCCGAGGGATGACCCCGGACGAGCTGGTAGAGCGGCTCGCGGTGACGGCCTTCGAGGAGGTGCCCGCCGTTGTCCGCCGGGCGTCCGGCGAGCACACCGCCGAGGAGGTGGCAAACCCTGACCTCTTCGATGTCGACGAAGACGTGCACCTGCGGTACGGCGAGCACGCCGGCCTGTCGTTCGCGGTCATGTACGGCGCGTGGTGGGGCGAGTTCGACGAGCTGGCGCGGGTTTCGGCAGGCGGCGCGCACGTCTTCCAGGTGAAGTTCGAAGAGGACAACGGCAAGCCCGTGCCGCCGTTCTTCGAGTACTACCACGACGAGGTTCTCGCCTGCTCGTTCAATCTGCACCTGGACGGGTCATGGGGATACGACGGAATCGACGGGGATCCGGCGGTGGCGACGCGGGTGACTGCGGCCCTAGCAGAGGCCGGCCTGCCCGTTGCCGGCCGAGAAGGCTACACAGGCGTAGAGGACGAAGAGCAGATGCGGCGCACACTGCTGGGAATCCTGGGCAGCCTGTTCGACCTCTCCCTGCCTCGAGGCCGGATCCTTCAGGGGGCTCTCGCCACGGCCACGCTGACGACCTGATGTCGTAGCCCAGGGAGCCCAGGGAGCCCAGGGAGCCCTGGGCTCGGCCGGCCTGAGGCCGAGCCCGGCTCCTCCCGTGCACCGCGGTGCCTGCGTCGGCGGAAGCCGGCAGGACCGACGGATCCGCATCTCCTCGGCTCCGGCCTACCGCTGCGCCCTTGGCGCGTCCGGAACCCCGTCGCGGACGGCTTCCGCTCGGGTCAGCGTAAACGGAAGCGGGCCTGTCTCTCCGGCCGGAAAGGTAGCCAGGCAGCTCGCCTCGCTCGGGGACAACTGCGCCCTGCACACCTTCCCCGGGCAGACCACGCCATCGACCCACGCGTCCTCGCGCCCGCGCTGACCCGGTTCTTCACCACCGTGCGCTGCGGGTGATGCCCAACACGCACCCCGCGGATTCGCGTCGAGCCGCCCTACGCGTCGCCGCAGCCGGGCTCTTCCTGGCACTCGCCCTCCAGTAGTCCGCCGGCGCGACCACCGCGCCACAGGGCCCCGCCGTCGAGACCTGCCCGGCCAAGCCGAGGACGGCGCGCAAGGTGCTCCAGGGCTACCCCCATCACCGACAGCGGCATCAGGGACCACGGCTACAACGTCATCAACGCCGCGTTCCCCGTCATCCTCTCCGAGGCATCGCCCTGTGGCAGGACGGCATGGACGCTGGCGTCAAGGTCGCGACCCCGGCTGAGATGTGCCAGGCCAAAGAGGCTGGAGCGACGATCCTGATGTACATCGGCGGCGCCGCGGCCGGGATCGACCTCGGCTCACAGGCAGCCGCGGACCGGTTCGTGGCGACCATCGTGCCGATCCTGAAGAAGTACAACTTCGACGGCATCAACATCGACATCGAGACCGGACTCGTCGGCAGCGGCTCCATCATCCGCCTCTCGCCCTCACAGACCAGCCTGATCCGCATCATCGACGGCATCCTCGCGCAGATGCCGGCGGGCTTCGGCCTGACGATGGCCCCGGAGACGGCCTACGTCACCGGCGGCAGCGTGACGTACGGCTCGATCTGGGGCGCGTACCTGCTGGTCATCAAGAAGTACGGGGACAACGGACGCCTGTGGTGGCTGAACATGCAGTACTACAACGGCAGTATGTACGGCTGCTCCGGCGACTCCTGCTCCGCCGGTAGTGTCCACGGCTTCACCGCGCAGACCGACTGCCTGAACAGGGGCCTGGTCATCCAGGGCACGACCATCCGGGTCCCGTACGACAAGCAGGTCCCGGGCCTGCCCGCCCAGCCTGGCGCGGGCGGCGGTCACATGAGCCCCGTCCTGGTCGCGCAGGTCTGGAACCGCTACGGGGGCGGGCTGAAGGGCCTGGTGACCTGGTTGGTCAACTGGGACGGCTCGAAGAACTGGACCCTCGGCAACAACGTGAAAGCGCTCCAGGGCCGCTGACGCACCGCCGGTGCGGCGGGCGCGGCGCCGCACCGCCGTGAATCACAGGCTCGTGAGGAGGCCGGCGGCGGCTTCTCGGAGCGCGCCGACCGCGGAGCAGAGCTGGCCGGGGGTGCAGTAGCCGCACTGGAAGGCGTCGTGCTCCATGAAGGCGTGCTGGAGCGGGTGGAGGGCGCCTTCGGGGCCGGCCAGGCCCTCGACGGTGGTGATCTCACCGCCGTCGAGGGCCACGGCGAGGAGCAGGCAGCTGTTGGCGCGCCGGCCGTCCACCAGGACGGTGCAGGCACCGCACTGCCCGTGGTCGCAGCCCTTCTTGGCGCCGGTCAGGTCCAGGTGCTCGCGCAGGGCGTCGAGCAGCGTGACCCGGTGGTCCAGGTCCAGGTCGAGGTCGTGGTGGACACCGTTGACGCGGAGGGTCACACGGGAGCGGGCGGACCCTGGTCGGGTTCGACTTCTCCGGCACCTCCGGCCATTCCTTCCCCTGGCTGGAGAAGCAGGGGCACTTCCCGTACGCGCGGAGCGTCCTCGGCTTGTCCTTGGTGACGATGGTGGCCGCGAGACCGGGGGAGAGCAGGAACGTTCTGCCGAAGACTTGCTGGCACGCGCGGAGCGGTTCGTGTGCAGTTCGCCGCTGTTTGTCTGTCGTTCGGGCCAGATGGTGATGGCCGGAATGGCGCAATTAGCCGCCGATGTCCCGGCTCCGGAGGTCGTCCAGGTCTCGCGCCGGTGGCCTCTTCCGCTCTCAGTGCCAGGAGGGATGCCCCTCGGCGCCGTCGCCGGTGGTGAGCGTACGCTCGCCGGTCTTGTCCGCGCGCACGGCCCAGATCACGGGCTTCTCGTACGGGCCGCGGACGAAGGCCACCCATGTGCCGTCGACGGACCAGGCGGGGTCCATCTCGTGGGCGCTGGTGGCGACCAGTTCACGATCGTTACTGCCGTCGGCGTCCACGAGGCGGATGTCGCCCTGAGTGCCCGTGCCGTAGATCCCCGCCGTGTAGGCGAAGGTGGAGCCGTCGGGTGACCACACCGGGTCGAGTGCCGGATGGGGCAGCCGGGTCACCTGCTGTGGGGCGCGGCTCGGAGCGGCGGGGTCGACCAGGTGGATCTGCCAGTTCTCGGGCGCCGTCTGCAGAGAGACCGCGATGCTCTTGCCGTCCGGCGACCACGCTGGATCCTCGACCTGGCTCCCGCCCGAGGTGAGCTGGCGGGCCGTGCCGTCGGCGACGCCGACCACGAACAGCTGCTGGACACCGTCCTTCGTGCGGAGCACGGCGAGCTGGCTGCCGTCCGGCGACCAGGACACCCTGCCGCCGGCGATGGAGGTGATCCGCCGAGCGTTCGAACCGTCGGCATTGGCGGTCCAGACGGCCGTGCCCTCGGGTGTGCTGCGGGTGAACGCGAACGACCTGCGGTCAGGGGACCACTGGGGCAGGGTGTCGCATGCGCCTGCGCCCCCTGCGATGAGCAACACGGGCTTCTCTGTCGCGGCGTCCCGGCGGGCGATGACGCTGTGGCACGTCCCGGGCCAGCCCGGGGCGGTGTCCTGCCGGATCAGCAAGGGATCGGCCGGGAACGGGGCAGGGGCGGATCCGGTGGGCGTGGCGGCGCCGGGCTTGGAATTGTCCTTGGTGGAGTCGGTCCAGGGTTGCCACACGTACAGGCCGACGACCGCGAGAGAAGCCACGAGCACCGCCGCCACCACCGCGCGGCGCCGTCGGGGCCTCTCTGTAACCGCCTGCGGCACCTGCGCAGGGGCGGGGGAGAGCCGCGCCGCGGGTCCCGTCACGGTGCGCGGCTGTTCCGTACGGGGCTCCGCGACGACGGGCGGGACGGCGTCCGGTACCGCGAGGTCCTGCGCCGTGTCCGACGGGCCGTCCGGCACGGTGGGACGCGCCGCCGGTTCCGGGGGCGGGAGCAGCTGCGTTGCCGCCTCCGGCAGCCAGGAGCCACCGTCCGGGTGGCGGACGGTGAGAGTGTCGAGGAAGGCGGCCGGGGTGGGCCGCGCCGCCGGGTCCTTGGACAGGCAGGCGCCGATGGCTTCGCGGAGTTCACCGGGCACCGCGGTCAGGTCCGGCTCCTCGTAGACCACCTTGAAGTGCCTCGCCGCGGAGGGGCCGTCACCGAAGGGGGCGCCGCCCGCCGCCTGGGTGAGCACCACCCCTAGAGCGAACATGTCGACCGCAGGGGTGACCGCGCCACCACCGGTGAGCTGCTCGGGTGCCAGGAATCCCGGCGTGCCGACCTGCAGCCCGGTCTGTGTCAGGGACGTTCCGTCCAGGGCGCGCGCGATGCCGAAATCGATGACACGCGGCCCGTCCTCCGCGACGATGATGTTCGCGGGCTTGAGGTCGCGGTGGATGACCCCCGCTCGGTGGATCGCCTCGAGTGCCTCGGCCAGGCCGGCCGCCAGGACGGTGAGCGTGTCCAGAGGCAGCGATCCGACGCGCGCGAGTACCGCTTGCAGGGTGGGACCGGGCACGAAGGCCGTCACCAGCCAGGCCGGCTCCCCGTCTGGGTCGGCGTCGACCACCGGCGCGGTGTGGAAGCCGCCGACCCGCCGCGCGGCCGCGACCTCGTCGGCGAACCTGCGCTTGAACCCGGGCTCGGTGCTCAACTCGGGACGTACGACCTTGACGGCGACCGCACGGCCGGACTGGGAACGGCCCAGGTAGACCACGCCCATGCCCCCCTGGCCGAGCCGTCCCACCAGCCGGTAGCGGCCCTCGCCGAGCGAGGTGGGATCGCCCGTTTCGAGCGGCTTCATATGTCCCCCGTTTCACACCTTGCGCAATGAACAGCCTCTCCCTACCCGTCGCGCCGTCCACCAGTCAAGCGAGGCCCATGCGGGGACCCGGCACGGGTGCCCTTGGCAACCAGTGCTCCAGGGCCCCGTACCCGGCCGACCGCACGGCGTCCGGGGCCGGGGCGGAGGACGGTCGTCCTGTCCGTCACCGACTGCCGCACGAGCTCGTCGAGGCCCTCCGCAGCCTGTACGGCCACCCGTTTTGGACTACGCCCCGCACATCCCCGACGGGCATGGTCGAGCTCCGCCGCCAGGCCCGCGCCCGCCTGTGGGTGCCGGCCGCGTAGGGGAGCGATTCCCCGTGGCAGCCCCTCGCCCAGGAACCTCGATACCGGCCCCCCGGAACGACCAGCCCGCCGACTTCACCCCGCCCCCCGTGCAGATCCTGCTCCCCAAGGCAAGGTCACAGGGTTGCTGTGGGAACGACGGCAGCTGCCCGGCGGATGGCTCTACCTGGTCTCCTTCGACCTGTGGGTCTGTGACGAGGACCAGACGGCTGGACCAAGACCTTCACCGATCCCCCCTCTGCGCGGCCATCGTCGACCGTCTCACCTTCAACGGCACGATCATCGAGACCGGCACCGACTCCTACCGCCTCGCCAGCACCCGGGCTCGAGTCGAAGAGCACATCACCAGCTGAAGATCTTCCCTCCCGCCCTCCGGACACATCCCCAGGGCCGGGAGGCCCAAGGTCACAAGGCGATCAGCCCTGCCGCCGTCTCTCTGAAGCCGCAGGCATCGAAGTAGAACGATCGCAAGTGCTCTTCGAAGTCGACATGCAGCCACTCACACCCTGCAGCACGGCATCCCTCAGCAGCCGCCTTGACCAGCGCGGCTCCCACCCCGTTCGAACGATTGCGCTGAGCTACGACCGTGTCCAGGACGAACGCATGGACGCCGCCGTCCCAGGCGACGTTAACGAAGCCGACCATACGATCATCCTCCCAGGCGCAGACCCAGCCGAGGCTGTGACGTTGAAGCCTTGCGCGCCAGTCCGTCTGCCCGACCGGATGATCGAACCCTTCGGCATGCAGCTTGTTGAGAGCTGAGTTGTCGACGTCGCCTCGCCACTCATACGTGATCGTCATGATCCGAACCTAGCGACTACACGGAGTCGGACTACAGGGCGGGCCGACTCACTCACTCTCGGCTGCCGTCAAAACTCGGTTCTGGCACAGATCTTGGGGAGCGGTCGCGGAGGGTGACAGCTTCGTTCGATTGCAGGGAGGGGCGGCGACCTCGGGGACCGTCAGCGTTCACGCATTCTGGTCCACCACCAGCGCGTCGCCGCCCACTCGTTGTAGTTGGGCTCCGGCAAGGTGCGGCGCTCGAGTTCCTCATCGATACGCGTGATCAATCGGCCCAAGTCCCGTTTGGCTCCGGGCGGAAGGTACAGCATCGCCCACTCCAGGTCATCACGGGCATCTGCCACCCCGGGCGAATCAAACGCGGAGGCGTCCAGGTAGCGTCCGGGCTCCTTAAAGCCCACTCGAAACACGAGAGTGCCTTGGCGACCGCGTTGGGCCACATCTCCTGGTCTTCGATCCGGCGGATCGCTGCACGAGTCCGCGCGGAGACACCGGGGACCCGCAGAACCGGATACTGCCATCGTGGCCGCCACCGCTCTGCACGGACGGCCTTGGGACGCCTACGCGGCATCGCCCTTTCGGATCAACATGAGGCCATCCTGCCACGGCTGGGCGCCTGCATGCACTGGCTATATGCCGACCGCAGCAGGGGTTCCTACTATCCGGTTCTCGCACAGCTCTTGGGGAACACCACGAAGCGTTACTGGAGAAGGATCATCTTGCGGAGTAGTGCGAATCCGGCGCGACCGTAGAGCTGCCGCTTGATCTTCTTGATGCGGTTGACGGCGCCCTCGATGCTGCCGGAGCTCCAGTCGAGAGTGAGTCCTGCTGTCACGGCGTCGAGATCTCGGAGCAGGTGGAGCGCGAAGCCGGTGAGGCAGGATCCCGCCGAAGTCGCGGACGTGTCCGGCGGCCTTGTCCAGTTCCGGGCACCGGGCCAGGGCCTCCTTCAGGCCGGCCCGGTCCTCCTCGTTCAGGGTCGTGGGGTGTCGGGTGAGCCAGCCGGTCACCTGCCGCACTGTCGGCGGTCGCGGCGGCGCGCCGGCCGGAGCCCTGCGCAGGGTGGAGATGTGGGCGCGGACCATCTGGTACGTGACGGGCGCGTTGTCGGCAACCAGTTCACTGTGGAGGTGGGTGACGCTGGTGCATCCCGCGGCGAAGCATCGCTCCAGGTAGGGCTTGTAGGGGTCCAGTCTGCTGGGCTGGGGCCGGTTTTCGCGGAAGGTGTCCTGCCAGCGTGCGGCGTTCGCGTACCGGAGGACGGTGTTGAG
Source organism: Streptomyces sp. NPDC032745 (assembly GCF_055579465.1). Taxonomy (NCBI): domain Bacteria; kingdom Bacillati; phylum Actinomycetota; class Actinomycetes; order Kitasatosporales; family Streptomycetaceae; genus Streptomyces; species Streptomyces sp. NPDC032745. The sequence goes on from NZ_JBVING010000009.1 coordinate 328,296, forward strand.
GCCCCAGCCCAGGTGTCGGGCGATCGCCCGGCGTGAGTGGCCTCGGGCCAGGAGCTCGTGAACCAGGGCGTGTGCCGCCTTCTTCCGCTCGGCGCGCTGGCCGACGGGCTCCGAGTCGTCCTGCGGTCGACCGGAAACAAGTCCAGTGGCCCCCGGCAGCATGCCGCTGGGCGATGGGTTGCGCAGGCAGTCGCGGTGGGCGGCGACGCAGGTTTCCACGGCTCGGCCGAGGCCCTGCCACAGAGTACTGGTGGGCCGTCGGCGAGGTGCCTGCTGAACAGGTCCTGTTCCCACGACCCCCAGCCCGAA